>CAZZKG010000025.1:0-48087 GCA_964654825.1 uncultured Gemmatimonadota bacterium
TTGCACCGAACCTCGAGGTAGTGTACGATACGAAACAGGACTCCCATGAGCCGCTCACTGTTTCATTCCTCGAGTGGTTCGACCGTTGGGTCGATAGAGCTCGACTTGCGGGGAAGGTTATCGCTTTCCGGTGCACGTGTGGTTGTCACAGGACAGGACGGCTCGCAGCTTACTACCAGATGAAGTATCAAAATCTAACATCAAGCGACGCGATTGTCATTATGAATGAATACGGCAAACAGATGTTTCTCCACAGAGATCTGAAGCATCAGGTAAGAGCTCTTGAGGATTACATACGGGGCAGACCGTGTGCTCAAGAAGCGAAGCACTGCGTGATCGACGATCGCGAATCCACACGGACCGGAAACCGAACCGGAGAGGACTGAGAAAGATCCCCTAACCCGCTCTCGCCCCTATTTCGAGAAAATCATTTCGTAATTCACTTTCGAACGCTCGGTGACCTCGTCGTAGAGACTTCCGCCCTTTGAATCCATAGCAACTGTAGCCTGGAAGTTCTCAACCTCGAATTCCCACACAGCCTCGGGTATACCGAACTCATCCAGAAAATATACTCCCCGCACTTTTTTCACCGCTCGAGCGATAATTGCTGCGGCACCGCCGACTGCCGCCAGGTACACCGATCCGAATGAGGAGAGGGCATCGAGGGTTTTTTGTCCCATCCCGCCCTTGCCGATGATACCCCGGACATCGAATTCCTTGATCACCGTCGTCTCGTAGGGCTCTTCCCGGATACTTGTTGTCGGTCCGGCGGCGACTACTTCCCATGAGTCTCCGGTCTTTCTCATGACGGGCCCGCAGTGATAGATCATCGTACCTTTGAGTTTCTCTCTGAGGAAAGCAGGCCTCTCTTCGACAAGATACTTGTGTGCTGCGTCCCTGCCGGTGAAAAGGATTCCACTGATCGAAACGATATCACCGAGAGACAAATTTCTTACCACCTTTTCGTTGGTTGGGAGTGTAATGGTTTTCATTCTATTCCTCCACTAGAAAAATCGCGCTTTGCCGTCACTGTATGTCATCCCTCTTCGCCTCACGGCCCAGCACCCATATGATACTGTGACGAAATAGCAAGCCGGAACCCTGTGAAGGGAAGCAACTTTTACATCGAGCACTGTGGTTTTCCCGCCGAGCCCCATCGGTCCGATGTCGAGGGTGTTCGCTTTAGACAGAAGCTCCTCTTCCAGTTTCGCGAGTGCAGGTTCGGAGCTCCTCTCACCGATTTTTTTAAGGAACAGTTTTTTGCTCAGGGAATATGCCGAGCCCCGGTCACCCCCGATGACGACACCGAGCACGCCCGGAGAGCAGCCCTTGCCGCCTGCCTGGTACACTGCGTCGAGTACGGTTTTTCTGACACCATCCAGGTCACGCCCGGCGCCGAGACCGCTGTCAGGTAGCTTGTACTGTATCCCGACATTTTCGCTTCCGCCTCCTTTGAGGAGGAGATCGAAGCGAATCGAGTCGCGGCTCCACTGGTGGAAGTACATTCCCGGAAAACCGTTTCCGGTGTTGTCACCAGAGTTGCCGCCGGTGAGAGGACAGACCGCGTTTGGTCTTAAGAAAGCCCGTTTTGTAGCTTTCCTGATGGCACGCTTGACTGCCCGCTCTATTTTTCTCTGATCCATGCCTGCCGGAGTCTGCACGTAGAAGATGGGGGTCCCGGTGTCCTGGCAGAGGGGAGTGCTCATCTCCCGGGCCAGGGCGACATTTTCGAGGATGGTATCAAGAACGTTTTTCGCGCTCGATCCTTTTTTCTCCCTTCTCGACCCTGCTTCGATTACCTCCTCCACGTCAGACGGGAGGCTCGTGGAAGTTCTCCTCACCAGCTCAACGAGTGCTCCCTCGAGTTCCATAGTCCACCTCTTGGTTTATGTCTAAATTGACAGGTACTGTCAGGTCGTTTGCCCTGAACGGATTTCTGTATGCATCAAGCAGGGTAGAAATTTAGAGAACTCCTACGGTGAGGTCAACAGATTTGGGACCTGAAAGTAGACGGTCGATCGTGATCGGATTCTCGATGGGTAGTTCATATGAAATCCTCCCTTTTGTATAGATTTATGCCATTGATCCGGGATGTCATAGGGTAACTGATTGAGGAACATGGAGAAGTCCACGCTCTTCACCTTGATTTCGATGGAGGAATTATGTAATGTCAGACCAGGGAAACTCTTATATCTGAATGGATAGGGATATCATGGAAAAAATTAAGATATTGTGCATCGAAGATGATGAAAATCAACGGAAACAGCTTTCCCGGGATCTCCGGGCAAGGGGATTTTCCGTCACGCCGGCCAAATCTGGGAGAACCGGCCTTACTCTATTCGAAAACAGACGCTTTGATGCTGTTCTCTGTGATCTCAATATGCCCGGGATAGACGGGCTCCAGGTGCTGGACAGGGTCAAAAGAAAAGATCCGGAGATTCCGGTTGTCATCCTTACGGCGCACGGGGCCGTTTCTCATGCGGTTAAAGCGATAAAGAAAGGAGCGCATCATTTCATACTCAAGCCACTCGAAATCGATGAAATAGTCGTTACCATCACCCAGGCAATCGAACAGAGCCAGCTGCAGAAAAAATTTGCCGAATCTCAGGCCATGCTGAGAATGGTTGCGGAGAACATACCGGATATCATCTATTCTCTCAACATCCGGGGTGAGTTCGTCAGTATCAGTCCGGCCGCCGAGCCGGTTCTCGGGTATAAACCGTTAGAACGCATCGGTACATCCGTATTCGAGATCATTCACCCCGATGACATTCCAAGGATAAAGGAGATGTTTTCGGAATCGGTGAAAACCGGCAAGCCCAGAGTCAAACTCCTGAAAATGCGCATGATCACAAGATCAGGCGATGTGAAGCACTTCGAAGTAAGCAGGAAACTGGTCTTCGAGAAGGGTCGTGTCGTCCGGTTCGACGGTACAGCCCGTGACATCACCGAGAGTATGTATCTGGAGAAGCAGCTTGAAGAATACTCCCGTGACCTGGAAATCAAGAATGTTAAGATGCAGCGGCTGCTGAAGGAAATTTCCAAACACAAGGATGAACTCCAGGTTATCATTGATGCTTCTCCCAGTGTCATATTCCTGGTGGATGATGAGGGTTTCGTGAAGGCGGCAAATGGAAATGTTACCCGCTATTTCGGTATTCCCGTCGACGAAGTAATTCAATCGAGTGTGGACGATTTTCTACGCAGGGTCCAGGGCTCGTTCGAAGAGCCTGGGAAATTTTTAAAACACATCGAGCGTCTGAAGAAGACACCTGACTGTGCCGGTGATTGCGCGGGTCAGATAGATCTGACCGAACTATACAATCGCGGGGTCAGGGTGAAAGGGAGTTTCCCAATCATCCTCTCACCTATGTCAATGAACGTTTTCGACAGGGCCGGTAACATAGTCGGCCGCCTGTGGCTCCTTAATGACATCACCACCCTGAAGCACGCAGAGGAGCAGATTCACACCATCGTGAAAGCCTCTCCGATCCCTACTATAATCAGCCGGATACAGGATGGTACTATCCTCTATGCGAATGAAGAACTCGCTGATCTCCTGGGTACTACCGCTCGGGAGTTGATCGGACGGAAAACTCCTGATTTTTATTATGACCTGGAAGACAGAAAAAAAGTCATTGAGTCACTGAAACATGACGGTTACCTGAAAAATTTCGAAGTCAGGATAAAACGCATCGACGGCTCAGTGATATGGATGCTTTTTTCCTTGGTGATTACTCAGATAGGAGGTGAGCAGGTCATCCTTGGTGGTCTTTACGATATCAGCGAAAAGAAAGAAGCAGAAGAAGCTCTGCGTGTGAGCGAGGTGAGATTCAGGAGCCTGGTCGAGAACGCGGAGGATGTCATCTATTCAGCAACACCGACAGGCGAGTTTTCATATATTTCGCCGAAGTTTACGGATGTGTTGGGGTACGAGGTCTCGGATTTCATCGGTAAGCCCGTTTATACCCTTTTTCATCCGGATGACCGTAGTAAAGCGAGGGAGTGGTTCGAGGGTGGCCTCATGACGAACAAGGAAGCCGAAGAAACCGGTTTCCGAATGGTGCACAGGGACGGAAGTGTTCACTGGTTCATTTCGCACGCCTCAGTCATAAATGATGAGAAAGGTGACATTATCGAGGTGATCGGCGTAGCTCACGACATCACAGAAATGAAAAAGATCCTGAATGATCTCGAAGAAGCGAACCGACATCTGAGAGAAACACAGTCGCAACTCGCACAGTCGGAGAAGATGGCTTCACTCGGTACGCTGGTCGCCGGAATAGCTCACGAGATAAACACCCCAATCGGTGCCGTCAGCAGCATGCATGACACACTCTTCCGAACCCTCGAGAAGTTGAAAGCGATAATCGAGACGAAGTTCAGTGGTGATCATGAGGAGATTTCCCAGCTCATGGCTTCTTTGAAGATTATCGACGATGCCAACAAAGTGATCAGACCGGGTACCGAGAGGGTCATCAATATCGTGAGGAGGTTGCGGAGTTTTGCCCGGCTCGATGAGGCGGAACTGAAAATTGTAGATATTCATGAAGGTATCGAAGATACCCTGACTCTCATCCATCATGAATTAAAACACGATATCACGGTGCACAGGAATTACGGTGATATCCCGGCGATCTCATGTTTCCCGGGACAACTCAACCAGGTGTTCCTGAATCTCTTCATCAATGCCAGACAGGCGATAAAGGGGAAGGGCGAGATAACCATAACCACTTCATCCGATGATACGAAAATACTTATCACCATCACTGATACCGGGGAGGGCATCACGGCGGAGAACCTCGGTAGAGTGTTCGATCCCGGTTTTACAACAAAAGGTGTCGGCATAGGGACAGGACTCGGGCTTTCGATTTGTTATCAGATTATCCAGGATCACAGGGGTGAGATAAGAGTCGAGAGTGAGGTCGGGAAAGGGACGACCTTCACCATTTTTCTCCCCACGAACCTCGACAATATCCTCAACAATACATAGCAGTCCCTGCTGCCGCTCAAGCGTTATGATAAGATAGTTGCAGCAGTGGAGAATGGAGATACGTGAGAGGACTATCACAAAAGCTTTTCGATGTCCGCACAGGGGAAGGTGTTAACGTATCACTTATGTTTGTGTACATATTCCTGGTCATCGCGTCTCTGATGATCGTGAAACCGGTTCGCAACTCACTATTTCTCGTTCGGTTCGGCGTAGAAAGCCTCCCGTATGTATTCATGTTAGTCGCCCTGTTTGCCGGTATCGTCGCCCTGCTCTACTCCAGATTCTCCGGGACGATCCGCCTCTACTACCTGATACTGACCACTATCCTTATTTCGGTCTGTTGTCTGTTCGTCTTCTGGCTGTTCATACGGTCCGGCTACCGGGGAAGCTGGCTTTTATATGTGTTCTATATCTGGGTGGCGATTTTCGCGGAATTGATGAGTACCCAGTTCTGGCTCATGGCAAACTTTATCTTCGATGCAAGGGAGGCCAGACGTCTATTCGGGATCATCGGGGCGGGAGCCATCGCCGGTGGTATATTCGGTGGTTATCTCACGAATTATCTCGCGCCTCGATTGAGAACCGAAAATCTCCTGTTCTTCTGTATCGGGTTTCTTCTGATCTGCGTCCTCATCCTCTGGATGATCTGGAATAACGCCGGACGCAGTCGGAATCCCGAGCGCAGTCGGGAGAGACGGAAGTTCCGTTATTCCGAATCTACAGACAACCCGTTTACCATAATCGTTCGGTCTCGTCATCTCAGTTTGATTGCGGGTATCGTAGGTGTTGGAGTTGTTGTCGCCAATCTCGTCGATTATCAGTTCAGTGCGGTGGCCTCACGGCTGATAATCGACACGGACAGTCTGACCGCGTTCTTCGGATTCTGGTTGTCGACAATCAACATCGTGTCGCTCGGAATCCAGGTACTACTGACGGGAAGGGTTATAAAATATTTCGGTGTGTCGACTTCACTCTTTTTTCTCCCTGTCGGTATTCTGAGTGGTGCACTCTCCATACTAATGAGTCCCGGTCTCGGATCTGCAATCCTCGTCAAAGCCGGTGACGGCAGTTTCAAGCACTCGATTAACAAAGCAGGTATCGAACTGTTATCCCTCCCGATACCCACCGAAGTCAAGACGAGAGTAAAAGCTTTTATAGATATCTTCGTTAACAATCTCTCGACGGGTATTGCCGGACTTCTTCTGATATTACTAACTTTTGTCCTGGGTTTTACGATAGCTCACCTCAGCCTGATCATTTTCTTTCTTGTCGCCGTATGGATTTATTTTATCGTACGTGTGAAAGCAGAATATGTGAATTCATTCAGACAGGCGATCGAGAAGAGGTCCATCGATCTCGATGAACAATCACTCAACCTGGAGGATGCGTCTTTACTGAACAGCTTCTTCAAGGTCCTCGATGGGGAAAACGACCGTCAGATTCTCTATGTGTTAAAGCTGCTTCAGGGGGTGAAAAACAACAACCTCATACCGTATCTGAAAAAGCTCATAAGACATCCGTCCGACGAGGTTAAGGCCTGTGTCCTGGAAATCGCCCTCGATTATGAAAATCTTGATCTTTCTCAAGATGCACACGAACTGATGACTTGTGAGGATCAGTCGGTGAGAATGAATGCTATCAGGTACCTGTGTGAGCGATCTGAGGACAAGATTGATATCCTGAGCAGCTATCAGGAGCATCCGGATTATAAGGTTCGCGGTTCGGCGATTGTTTGTGCGGCACGGGCCTGGAATGATAACAGGCAGATCAGGGGATCTCTTGACCTGATGAGCATTCTTGCTAATGCGATGAAAGATGTCGAGCTCCTGGACGATGAAGATGAAAAGATTTACCTCAAAATAAGCGCGGCCCGATTTGTCGGCATTTCGGACAACCCCGCTCTTCATTCTAGTCTGGGTGTCCTGTTGTCCGACAGAGTCCCTGAAGTAGTGCAGGCTGCCGTAATAAGCGTGGGGCAGGCGAAAGCAAAAGAGTTCATCCCGGTTTTAATTCAGTTTCTCCAGCAGAAATCCATCCGCAGATTTGCCCGTCAGTCTCTGGCAGACTTCGGTGAGGAGGTGATCGGTGAACTGGTGGGCTGTTTCGAGAATCCCCATGTGGATGTCAGGATAAGGCGCCGTATCCCGAGGGTCCTGGCTCTGATACGATCCAGGAAGTCCGCCGAATTTCTTCTGGAGAATCTGGATCATCGGGATCTTTCGATACGAAACGAAGTGATTAGAGCTCTCAATAAACTCAAGGTGCAATTTCCCGCTCTCAAAATGAATAAGGCTTTCATCGAAAACCGGATATCGTTTGAGACGGGGCAATACTACAGTAATTCAGCGATATTGTTCAGGCATCGGAACTCCTCATGGTTCCGGCTCAACGGGGCAACTCATGGAAGCGACTCGATCAACGCTGAGAGAGCGAAGAGTCTCCTCACCCTGGCGCTCGAAGAGAAGCTCGATGATAAACTCGAGAGGATATTCAGGTTGTTAGGCCTGAGCTACCAGCCGGATGACATGTACCATGCTTATCTCGGTGTGACAAGCAATAAAACAATACTCAGAGCGGATTCTATCGAATTCCTCGACAATGTTCTGAAATCTGAACTGGCGAGGATGATTATACCAATCGTAGAATCCCTGCCGGACGATCAGCTACTGACGAAAGGAAAAGAGTTGTTCGGAATCGATATACCGGACGAGGAGGATACTATACATCTTCTCCTAAACAATGATGACAACTGGCTTGTGAGTTGTGTCCTCTATCTCATCGCAAAGATGAAATGGCAGCGATTCACCAATTCGGTCGAAGAACTGGTGAAGGAATCGGATTCACTCGTCATGGAGACCGCGAAATATTGTCTTGAGCAGATAGCGAGATCGAGTTAAAATAGGGGAGAAGCAGGAACCAAGCACCAGGTATACGGATCGGGGAAAATCCTACCATCGAGGACAGGGCTGATGCTCACTACTGTAGAGAAAGTGATCTTCCTTCAGGATGTGGATATCTTCGAGCACACGTTGACTAAAGACCTTGCTCACATCGCCGTCATCACCGACGAGATTGAGTTCGGAAAAGATCATATTATATTCAGGGAGGGTGATATACCCGATGCCATGTACATGGTGATCGAGGGCCGTGTTCGTCTCGTGAGAGACGGGAAGGAGATTCTCACCGCTCTGAACAAGGATGTTTTCGGGACCTGGGCCCTGTTCGATGATGAGCCGAGAGTGGTCACCGCTACTACGATGGAATCCTCCAACCTGCTCAGGATCGAAAAGGAAGATTTTATCGATCTGCTTGCTGACCATGTTCAGATCACACAGAGTATAATGAAAACGATGGTCCAGCGGTTGAGAAATCTGATGACCCGGGTCGGGAAATGAACGAAGTTCGGCTCCCTTGAATGTGAAAACTGACTCGGTTGAGTTAATACGTGGTATTATCGAGGAGAGGAGTATGATAGAAATGACTGAGAGTATTAATTTCAGGAGGTTTCATGAACGAAAACCCGGGTAGCCTTACACTTGTAATCGTCGATGATGAGGAAATGGTACTTACGAGTCTCAGTTCCTTTCTCACTCTCGAGACCGATTACAATGTCCATACATTTCTATCCCCAGACGAGGCTCTGAAATTCATCGAGGGCAATGATGTCGATCTTGTGATATCCGATTATCTCATGCCTGACATCGATGGCCTCACATTTCTTAAACAGGTGAAGGAAATCAAACCGGAAGTCCCCCGTATCATCCTCACCGGTTATGCCGACAAGGAAAACGCGATCAAGGCGATCAACGATGTGGGATTGTTCCAGTATATTGAAAAACCCTGGGATAATGATGACATGCTGATCATTCTGCGTAACGGACTCGAAAGAAACAGCCTGATGAAAAAGTTGCAGCAGAAGATGGCAGAGATCGACAGCGCCCACTCGGAGCTGAGTTCTATTCAAAGAGAAATTTTAAGGACGTTTATCTAGGCGGCCTCGCAAGCCTGCCGGAAATTCTTATACAACCATTTTCAGAGAAATGCACCATGAGCGATCAGAAAGATCCCCACCAGGCTGAATCCTGTAACGGTGGGGCCGGATCAGATCATATTCCGGCATTACCGACTGGAGGTGAAGACAGCTATCGCAGGATATTCGATCTGGCCAATGACGCTATTTTTATCCACGATGTGGAAACGAACGAGATTCTCGATGTGAATGTGAAGATGTGTGATCTGTTCGGCTATTCGCTCGAAGAAGCTCGACGCCTCAGCCTCGAAGACCTATTCTCCGGTAAGCCTCCCTACACGCTTGAGAACGCTCTGACGCTGGTCGAGAAAGTGAGAGCAGGTGAGCCCCAGCTCGTCGAGTGGCATGTGAAGAAATGCGATGGTACGGTGTTCTGGGTGGAAATCAGTATCAAGCGCGTCGTACTTGCAGGGAAGGATCGCATCCTCGCGGTCGTCAGGGATATCAGCGACCGGAAAGAGGTCGAGAGAAAGCTGGTTGAGGCACGGGATCGAGCGCAGAACTACCTGGACATTGTCGGTGCCATGATGGTTGTAATCCACGCCGACCAGAGTGTCATACTCATCAACAAAAAAGGATGTGAGGTCCTTGGATACCCTGAGGACGAAATTGTCGGGAAGAACTGGTTCGACAATTTTCTGCCGGCTCACAACCAAGACCCGGTCAGGGTCGTATTCAATGAGTTGATAAGAGGTGAGATCGACCCGGTCGAGTACTTCGAGAATCCTGTCCTGACAAAGGGTGGAGAGGAGAGAATTATCCGGTGGCATAATACGATCATCAGAGATGACGACGGTACGATTTCCGGGACTCTCAGCTCCGGAGAGGACATCACGGAGTTACAACGTGGATTGGAGGCACTGCAGGAGAGCGAAGAGAGGTTCAGGGCGGCGTTCGAGCAGTCGCTGAATTCGCTTGTTCTCATCGATCCCGGGACCGGTGACATTGTAAAATGCAACAGGAAAGCATATGAGACACTGGGCTACACGTTCGAAGAGTTTCAAACTCTCAACCTTTCGGATATCGATGCGGTTGAGACTCCGGCTGATGTACTGGCGCATATGGATAAGATCAATAGAGAAGGGAGCGATGAATTTGAAACGAAGCATCGGACAAAAACCGACGAAATACTTGATGTCATCGTATACAGTACGGTCATACGATATCACAACAAGACTCTCCTGTTGAGCAATTGGTACAACATCACCGAGCGAAAACGGACTGAGAGAGAACTGCAGAAATCCCGGGAGCAGTTGAGGGAGCTTGCCGCTCACCTTCAGTCTGTCCGGGAAGACGAGAGGACTTCCATCGCCAGAGAGATTCATGATGAGCTTGGCCAGGTATTGACGGCCCTCAAAATGGACCTGTCCTGGCTGGAAGGCAAACTCTCGACGGAACAGGATTCCCTCGCTGACAAGGTCAGATCGATGAAGGATCTCACCGACACAACCATCCAGACCATCAAACGAATCTCGACAGAGCTCAGGCCCGGAATACTGGATGATCTCGGTCTTTTTGCCGCGGTGGAATGGCAGACCGAGGAATTTCAGAACAGGACGGGGATCACCTGCAACGTCACCCTGGAGCCGGACGAGTTCAATCTGGATGAAAAACTCTCCACAGCCATCTTTCGCATCTTTCAGGAAGCTCTGACGAATGTCGCCCGTCACTCACATGCAACAATGGTTGATATATTCATGCATCAACAAGCGGAAAAACTGGTGTTCATGATCAAGGATGACGGAACGGGGATCCGTGATGGAGAGATCTCCTCCCCCAGGTCATTCGGACTGATCAGCATGCGGGAGCGTTGCATTTCACTCGGGGGTGACATACACATTTCAGGCAGAAATGGACGTGGGACCACCGTGGCAGTGAGTATCCCACTTCCGGAAGAGTGATCTGTTCCTTGATCGTGATGACTTCTTCCGTACTGAGGGAGTGGATTAAAAGGATGCCGTTGGAGGGCTAGCACGGATGCATTGATGAGAGCCATCGATCTGGATGACGGCAGGGTCAGCCGGCGTTTTTTTCGGTAGATTCGGTATGCATCGTGCGCCAGACCACACTCCATTCACCAGCTATCCGCGAAAACACGAGCACATCATATCCCTTTTCACGGTATATCTTACCCGTCAGTTCGTATACTATGAAGAATGGACACACGGTGATTGCCACGTCGCCCACTATGTCGATCTCCGGCTCTTCAGGTGAAAAATCGTGTGTCGTGGCCGCCTGGTCGTAATCGCGATACGACTGGACGTACGCTTCCCGGCCGTGAATGCGCCCTTCGAACCCGGGCGGGGCAATCACCACGTGCTCCGAGAGCAGCTCTCCGATCTCATCGTATCGTTTACTCAACCAGAGTTCATTGATCTGCAAAACGACGCGCCTAATCGCTTCCTCGTCGGAAATTTCCCTTTTGCACATGATGCTCTCTCCGTGTGGTTAATGCCGAAACTCATGAGCGTCAATGGAGCGACGGTGAAAAATGATCATGCGGAGCCTCCTGTCAGGCCTTATTCAAAACTACCGTCTTGCTCAAGAACACTTTCGGCCCCTTTTCGGGTTTCAATCCAGCGTTTCTGGCCTTTCCGATAGTTTCTACGAAGGCCGATTTTGACACGTGAAATGGTGGCTCAACGACAAGAATGTGACCGCCTGGCTGCAAAATGGATTCTAATTCCCTGAAAAATTCTTCTTCATCGGGGATCTCGTGAACTACGTAGAAGGCCAGAACAAAATCGACCTTCTCTGATAATCCAATTCTGTTTTTTCCACTCTTATACAGTGTGATACGTTCCTCAAGTTCGGTTCCTTGTATTTTGTCCCTCAGTTTTTGAAGCATTCCTTCCTGCAGATCAATAGCAATGACTCGACCGGATTTGCCTACTATGTGAGCCAGGTCGATAGAGAAAAAGCCCGGACCACATCCCACATCCAGAACTGTCATTCCTTCCTTAACATAGGGCTTTAATATCTTCTGAGGATTTTGCAACCATCTTCGAATTCTATTATCGAGACTGCCTGATCTTTCAACGGGGCATACACGATATTTATTACTGCTCATTCGAGATCTCTCCCTTGAAGGGCTGATCAGATTCCTCTACTTCATTTAAGAGAGCGGATGCTCCATCTGTGGCCCGATTGCACGGAGCCCAGCGCCTTCAGCTTTTGGATGTGAACCCTTCGACACCACGTTTTGTATTGATATCGTGTAACCACTTTGGTGTCAAGCTGTTTTCGTGTTTCCTTCTTCAGCAATTACCTTACCGGAAGGAGTGGAATGCCCCGAACTCCACTGTCACGAATTACTGAAATGAGGCCGACGTACGCACATTCAACAATGAAAGCGAGGCCGGGTTGACATATTATTTCGGATGGGATATAATCAGTTTGTAGGAAGAAATGGGAACAGCTGGAGTTTTTAGACTGTGGCATTCCCGGTTCTGAAACCGCGATTGTTCATTTATAAAGTAGATAGCGCGTGCGCACTGTGCCGCGCCATCAGTTCGCGGATAGAGCATTCGCCCAATGCTAGGAGTTTCAACACCGGTCAACAAACAGTTGGATCGTGCGATCAGCCCCGCGAGCAGATTCGCGGGATCGACTGATGCTCATCCGCGGCCCGTGAGGGAATAAAACCGTGAAGCCCTATGATGTGAGGGACAATATCCTGCGAATGATTACCGTGATTGGTTTCCTCTCCCTGTTGCTTCTAACCGGCGATGTGCTGGTAATGGGGGGTGACAGAATACGTCCTGAAAATGTCGATGCCGGAGGAGTTGTCGGGATAGGGGAACCGGTTCCGGATACCGCGTCCGATCCGAAGTCATCAAACTGGCCGCGCGTATCCGGCTGGACCATGAAGGAAGTGGTGACAGACGAGAGCTCGCACGGCTCGTATCATCCATCTGTCGCTGTCGGTCCCGATGGAGTGATACATGTCGACTGGACAGAATACACGCACGAATGGCCCGCCACTGACGATTACGCGATTTTTTGCCGGAAGAGGACAGGCGAAGGGGTCTGGAGCGAAGTCGAATACGTTTCCACCGAAAGCTACGCAGCTGCCTGGGATGCTTCACTGGCGGTCGATGCTCAGGGGACGGTACATATCGCCTGGGAGGATCACACGTATGATTATGGCAATGATCGAAGCGATATTTTTTATAAGAAGAAACCGGAAAGCGGCGAGTGGACGCCGACCGAGGTAGTGACGATCGAAACTGATATGAGCTCAGGTGACCCGGTACTTGCTGCTGAGGCAAATGGGACGGTTCATGCCGTATGGTACGACAACACCGATTACCGGGACGCGGGGACGGATGTAGATATCTTCTACAAACAGAAAAACCCGACGCCTCATGCCGCGGAAAACGAAAATCTGAATACGATCATCGTCCCCGATGATTACTCGATGATCCAGGAAGCAATTGATCACGCGTCTGACGGGATGACGGTTTTCGTGCGCCGGGGCACCTATGAAGAAAAAATCCTCGTTGACAAATCGATTCGACTCGTTGGAGATAGACAGGGGCTCACGTTCATCGACGGAAGCGGTGATTACGAGGACATTGTGACACTCACGGCGGATAATATTTATTTGAGCGGTTTTACGATACAGAACAGTAACAGGAAGGGAATCTACACCACGTCCGATTCTCACACAATCACAGGAAACAGAGTCATCGAAACCGAGATAGCCATCTATCTGGACTATTCATCCGGGAATACGATTCTGGGAAACACCGTGTCACACAATGACAATTTCGGAATCTATGTGAAGAACTCGACCGGCAACGTCATTTCCGATAACATCATCATCGACAATCATTACGCCGGCATCGCCATCAAGGATTATTCGTCGGACAATATCGTGATCTACAACTACATCGCACAGCATCCGTGTTATAACGATGGAATAGCCTTCTGGAATTATCCTAATGATAATCTCATCGCGTATAACACCGTCACTGACAACTGCTATGGTATCAATCTGTGTCAGGCAGCGGACAATACGATCATCAACAATAATGTTTCAAATAATCACTGGGGGATATACCTCTACCTGGAATCAGATGACAACATCTTCTATCACAACAACCTGTCAGACAACATCGTAAATGCAAAAGACAGGTGTACCAACAACTGGGACAATGGATACCCTTCCGGCGGCAACTACTGGGATGATTACACCGGATCAGACGATTATTCCGGGCCGGATCAGAATATTCCGGCTCCCGATGGGATAGGCGATGTGCCGTACGGTTTCCAGGACGGGGCTCTCGATAATTTTCCGCTGATGAGCCCCTGGGACGGATCTGAAGTCTATATCATCGATGATTCGGATCCTCAGTTTCACATTCTAACAGGCGACTGGGATCTCGCCGATCACCCGTATGCTTTCAGCAGTGAAGCGCGGTTTACGGATGGAGGTTCTGGAAACTGGATGGCAGCCTGGAAGGTCGACTCCGTCATCGAGCCGGGGGTTTATGACGTCTACGTCTGGAAGTTCGAACATGAATTTCTCGAATATATGTCCGCGAATACCCGTTATGCGGTCTGTCATAGAAACGGCATATCTGACTGGATCGAAGTTGATCAATCAACTCTGGGGAATGAATGGATCTGCCTCGGGAGTTTTGAGTTCGACAGCAGTTTTGCACAGGGCGTTACGATCAATAACAACGCTGATGGCTATGTCATGGCTGATGCCGTGAAGCTCGTGTATACCGGGTCACTGGAGTAGATGAACCGGGCTCGCATGGTTCAGTTTTAATGTGGAAGACAGAGAAGCAAAAGCTCATTTCCAGCTTTCAGGAATGTCGAACACCATGGCAAATGGCGGATCGAGAGGCCAGGTATCATAAATTGCTATCAGGCTCTTCCCTTCCTCGAACCACCCCAACCCTTCCCAGTTGATATTCTCACCATGGCTCATCCTGACAGCTGAAATGACATCCCTCATGTGGGCCGCCGATTTCTTCTCCATGCCTCCGCATATGTCATCCACCGGATGTTCGAAGTACTCCCGGCAGATCGATATGAGATCGAGAGGTTCACCGACCGGTTGGCCCTGGAGGTCGAATCGCTGCAGGAATTTGAATTTGTACTCCTGGGGAACACCTGATCCTTCAGAAGGGGAGTTGAGTGATGACAGGAGCACGATGAATCCTTCGACCGCCCCGCCGGCTTCTTCGTTATTCCATGTGTACCAGACGAGATCGGTCCCGCGGAACCGCTGGGCAGAGGGTTCTTCGCCGGGAGGCCGCGGTACGTGCAGGGTGATCTGTTTCAACGGTTTCTGGATGAGATCCGCTGTTTCGTACTTTCCAACCTCATGTACCACGATAACCGGTTTCATGGGTTTTCTGCCCACACTCTCACGAATGTCTGCGGGGACGAACTCGTAGATGGGGTAGCCCCCTTCCCACAGGACGGCGATTTTCGAGCTGCCATCCGGATTCCTCAAGACAGCGAGACCTTCCAAACCACGGTTACCGAACTCGGTGAGTGACCTGTCATACTCGGCGATTACCGAGTAGGTGGGACTTTGCCTGTTCTCTCTTGCGATCAGACATCTGAGCTGTTCCGAAAGCATGGCGATGCGTCCGTCTGCGAGGATGTCGATTGCCTCCAGATCCATCGCCAGTTCGGCTCCGGGTAGCGTGATTTCGCGCAAACTCCCCGGATCGATAGGAATAATCGGCCCCCGCCGCCCGGCAAGGTCGAGTTCGAAGTATTTCCCGTCCGCGTCATCTCCAACGATGATCAACCTGTCACCGTCTCGTGCTATACCCGAAGCTTCTTTGATGATTACTCCCTGATCATCGGCTCCGGTGTATCCGAACCCACAGATCATGGCGACAAAAAGGACAGTAGAATTAAACAGCGTCTTTCGCATCATCGTCGAGGTTCCGCAGTGTTCTCCTGTATCAGGAAGAGAAAATTTCAGTGGGTTTCCCATCGATACTCGTCCGATTATTTTCATACCAGTATTTCTTCAATCCTTCATCACCCTTCTTCCGTGCCCATTCTACAAGCTGATCCCGCTCGCTGATATAGTCAAAGTACGGGACACCCATCCCGCAGGATGTCTGAACAAGATCGATATCCATCTCGAATATCTGTCGGGCCCCCGGGAAGGCAGAGAACTGTCTGATCAGGCCGTTCCAGGATTCGTCCCTCGGGTGAATGACGCTTGCAAACCCGTAAAGCCGCAGGATCATCGGTTCGCCATCGAATGAACAGAACATGATCGTCATCCGGTCAGAATCAAGGAGATGCGCCGCCGTCTCGTTTGTGCTCCCTGTAAGGTTGAGCCACAACACACTGTTTGAATCGAGGATGCGAAGTGTATCCATCCCTTTTGGAGAGATGTTCACTCTCCCATCCCGGGCCGCGGTACCGACAAAAAAGATTTTTTGTTGTTTTATGAACTCCTGCATTGTCTCGTTCAGTTCCGAGTGGAGTTTACCCATGCTCCTGTCCTTTTTTCAGGTTCTGTTTTCCAGTGAGAGCATTCATGATTCTATAGATTGTGCCAGAGTCGTTCCAGTTTGCTGATAGGAACAGCGGATATCAATAAACCCTTCCCGGGAGCGAGCTTAGATAAATCCAGAGTGGTATCTCTCCACAGTATGATGTGGTTTGTACTCTCCTCGCCGGCTCGAATGATGAGATCTCCGATACGTTCGTTTGTATTATCCGCGAACTGGTAAGGCTTCACTCGTCGGGGAATGCCGTGTCCTTTCCGGCGTCCCATACCGGCTTCCTGTATCGGGGATTTTTCCTCGTCTATATATATGTTCCCGAACTCATCAGCGTAATAATCTTCCCGCACAGGGTTTCCACCGACTGTGCGAATGTAATTAAGAGTGAACCGTTCCCCCGCTTCCAGGGGAACAGTCACAAGAGGTTCATCGCCTTCCATGGCGCGGATGGAGAGTTCGAGCCCGCCCTGTAACCAGAGTGCGGCGATACTCAACGTGAGCGCAAGCTCGAACAATGCCTGGACTATGAGGATTGCCGGTCGGGACGGTTGTTTCTTGTCAGCCATCAGGAAAAACCCTGTTCATGATAAGCAATCTGCATCTTCCCCATGTTCGAAGTCGTTCGCATTCGGGGTAGCGGGAGGTTACCCCGAGGTTTTCATCGGCGCGCCTGTTCCGAGGACGGACGAATCTTTACCTGATCACTGATATCGGTCGAATCCCGGCGGATTGAACCGGCATGACGTGAGGAACAGTAACTCTGCGTAGTTGGAAATCGGGTTTGTACGTGACAAGTGGACATTTCCTCTTCACGAATGATTTTATACGTAATGGAATATTTTGTCAACGTATTTCATCACTTGCCCCCGGTGCAGGTCCAGGGAAACAGTAATACTGTCGAGGATCCTGCTGCCCTCGGATTTCAGATGAACGCACCTTCCTCCCAGCCGAGCTTTATGAGTTCTATTTTTTCGGGATCCGCTGTGCCGAGATTATGGCGGGTATCTGCCAGGAATATGTGTTTGGGAGGAGGATCGAGCGGCCTATCCTCTTTGAAGTACTCTTTTCGCTTTGCCAGTAGGATGCGAACCCCGGTAGCGTCTACGGCAACCGGATCGAGACCTGCCAGTATGCCGTTGTAAGCCCACGTGTATTGAGGCGAATAATGGTGGGGGCCGATACCGTGGAACAGGGGAGTCAACATGACCAGTATGTTGAGGCGGGTTTTATTCTGAACCAGCGGGAGTTTCCAGATAGAAGCCAGGTTCGCACAGGAATCAGGGTGATAATCCCTGGGTTCCTCGACGAACATGATATAGTTCTTGATGAGGCTTCCAACACCGGCCCAGTGGTGTGTGCGCATCGGCCTGATGTTGATGAGAGCGGTGGCGTTTGTGAAAATCGGATCATTCAAAAGCCCCCGGTCGCGGACCCCGATATTTTTTACAGGTACACCGGCACTGCTGATCCTTCGTTTTATGGCTTGTTCCAGTGCTCGCGGTGTGGCTAAAAATCTCCACATGTTCGTTTTGACGCCGACGATGTCATCGGGTTTGACAATACGTTTCCATGCCTGCTCAGGTTCTTTTTCACCGAGGAGTGTCGTGACTGCCTCATCGAGCATGTCCTGGATAATCTGCGGATGGGGAGTGTTGTATTTTCCCAGGACATCTTTGTTGCGGATCAGTACAACACGGGTTTTCTTATCCTGGTCGGCAAACAGGCTTTCGGCAGAGGGAAGGAAAAGAGCCCCCGCCAGGGCGGCTGAGGCACCGGTCTTCAGAAAGTCTCTTCTGGTGAGGATGTCCCGTTTCATAGTTTCCTCCGTCTATTCTCGTGACTCTATCCTGGTACTCACTGAGTCCAGAAGTTGTAGAACATAATCTTCGGTCTGAGCATTCAAAACGATAGAGACGAGGTTCCCCTGCAAGCGGCACCCGGTCCACATCGAGTCCTCGATCTGGGCGACACCTCTTTTTGAAAGTTCCGGAAGAAAGTTACTGACGAAGTCATCATGCCCTGTCAGGGCATCGTTCTCATCTTCGTATCGGATGAGAAGAAGGAATTGACGTTTCCCAGAATCTTCATATTTCGCCAGGACTGCCTCTGTCGTTTCGTCGATGTGGAGAATGTTCTCAGTGGCAATGAAGTAGTGAGAATTGAGCCAGATGTAGTGATGGAAATAGCGTATACTCTCTTTTGCCAGTGACTCTCGAGGAAGAAGTGCAATAATCGGTGGTATCTGACCCTCGCCGGTGATGGAGTTGTCGATGCTCCGGGCGAGGACCGCCACTGCTATTTTTGATTCCTCCGTCTCGGGACTAGCTAGGATGGAGACGAAATACCTGTCCTTCCAGAAAAGCAGCAGCCCTACCGTATACTGTGATCCCTGTCCGTAGGTGTCGTCCAGGGTCTCTCTCGAGTGGGAGAATACACCGAAAGCGTCATACGAGGAATTCATGTCGAAGAGATCCACTATAATCTCGGGCTGTCCGGCCCTGGCATATGTTCTCGTGAGGAGCTGTTTGAACCCGTAAGACAGGTAAAGTTCTGCTCCGCCATCGATGTAATCATAGAGAGTCTCCCGGTCATATCGTTGATCATCGATTGATATCTCCCAGCCGTTTACTCTCTGGGGTACCAGTTGGGCGAGATCGGTAATCTCTTCATTCATACACGCTAATCCGGATAGAACACTCAGGAACATGATCACTGCTATTGGCAATGAGATTGTCTGCATTGTTGGATTCCTTGAAGCGGTGAGTCACGGTGCCTTTCAAATCTAACACATACCGGGTAATCGTTCCAGTAGGAAACCGGCGGGCCCCGGGGGTGGACTTTATCAGGAAGGATTGCCAGGAGTATGAGGATACCTGTGACAGGTAGTGCAGGCAGCGGGGCACCACAATGGGGCCATGTCCTTGATAGAGAATTTTGATTTCTATTTGTTTTCCCGGTCGCTCAACAGAATAACACCGGAAGTGCCTGAAACAGTTACTTTCGTTTTGGATTTATTTACTCAAAAACAGATAGGAAGCGAGACCGATGAGGATGAGGGCGAACAGTTTCTTGAAGTTCGCCGTGGAAATGTGTTCGATGAGCCTCGCTCCGATCTGTGCACCGATAATGCCTCCGACGCCCAGGAGGATCCCGGGTTTAAAGGCGACGTTGGCCAGCTTGTTGTGTGCAACTAATGCAGAAATCGAAATAATGAGGATTGCGAGGAAGGAAGTCCCCACAGCTTTCTGTGCCGGGAAGGCCAGTAGCAGAAGCAGCGGTACTACGATGAATCCGCCCCCCAGTCCGGTAAAAGAGGCACCCACTCCGACGAGGACCCCACCGGCAACCAGAAGAAATTCATGATAATGCATTCCTTATCAACCTCCCTCGAAAAACGGGTGTTTTCCTTGATCCCGGGCCAGTCATCGCAATCGGGTGCAGAACCCGAACAGGATTTATAGCTATGGATGCAACATGGTGTCTAGCTACACAGTGGCTTTTTTGATTTTTCTCTTGTATGTGTGAATCTTGCGCCGGATCGCTTTTAACTGTTTGTGGTCATGAGCCTCTATTGCAGCTGCCCGTTCTGCCTTCAGCGTCCTGATCTGTGTCTTGATCTCACTTTTATTGACACCGACAACTTTGTGATGCACTCGCGTATCGATTCCGAGAGCCTTGCACACGGCTTCGAGTAGTTTCTCTTTGTGCATGGATTTGAATCCAACTACCGCATCACTCTCGATACCTTCGGCAATTTCACGAAGCTGGGCAACCGTTTTCTGCTTGAGATCCTCGAACGTGTGCTCCATGGTAGCTCCTCCACTGGGTGTGCCTGTTTCGCCGTTACTCCTATCATGGTTCTTGTATAAATGATAATACTTCGGAGACTGTGGGCAAGATATTTAAACATCTTCTTTTTATATCTAGGATTTTGGGGGGCTTCATCTCTGCGTGTAATTATTTATAGTTCCATCGAGGTCAAGTAGAATAGATGCCATGGGGAACACATGAAGGACAGATCATGTGCGTTTTCGAGAAATTTCCACCCAGCAGTCCCACTTACAGTCAGAGCCACAATAATCGCCCAGTTTTGAGTTGTTGCAGATGATTCCATTCAGTTTTTCTTTCCCGCTCACCTTACGCCATTCGACGAGAAGAGTGGTGTCGATCTTCGTTTCGGGACATCTCTTACTGATCCTGTCCCACCTTGTCGTTTTGCTCATCTGCAGCCTCCTGTCGGAACAATTGAGCCAGCACCAGTTCTGTTCTGCGGACCTGTTTGTAATATAATATGACTCTCATCCGAATGCATGTCAATCTACCCATAGCGATCCTGGAAGGATTTTCTATAATTCCCCATGTTTTTCCACCTCCTCCCGGTGATTTGAAGTAAGGATTTGGTATCATCTATTTAGATATGATATTTTCTGGAAAAGGTAAAGGTGCAGGGGAGTTGTTCATCGCTCTCTCTTCACCATGATGACATTCGATTCCGCCGCCTGTTTTCTATATTGTGAAAGTTTCCGGTATTCTTCAGAATTATACCACTGCCTGGCAATGTCCTCACTGGGAAAGCGCAGTATCACGGTTCGTTTGAACGGCCACTCTCCTTCGAGAATAATGGGATCCTCATCGACAAGAACTACCACTCCCCTGTATTTTCCGAATATTTCATCGAATCCTTCTTCATATCTCCTGTACACTTCACGGTCGTGGATGTTGATCTGTGCGATGACATAACAACTCACTTCTGCCTCCTCTGGTTCGTGATTTCATTCAGGGTAACTTCTTTGAACAGTGCAGTGCTTCGAGAATAAGAAGTACTACCAATATGAGTGGAGAACAGGCATATATCAATGTCAGGGAAACACTGTTTTCAGATAAAACATAGAGATAATAGGCAGCAATACCGGACAGCACGATAAAGGCCACCGACCAGAACATGGCTCGCCGGGACCACAGCCTGTTTATCGCGTACCAGTGTTCATCAGATTCGTAGGATTTTG
The DNA here is from genome assembly GCA_964654825.1 of uncultured Gemmatimonadota bacterium. Classification (GTDB taxonomy): domain Bacteria; phylum Gemmatimonadota; class CAZMKB01; order CAZMKB01; family CAZMKB01; genus CAZZKG01. The sequence goes on from CAZZKG010000025.1 coordinate 21,526, forward strand.
CGAGCCGGACCCCGTACCACCGGTTCATTTTGATTCTTTGCAATGCCAGCGGGATTGACAGAATAATTATCAGTAATCCGATGAATACATGTCCTACCCACAGGACAATATAAACCGAGTCCTCTATTCTCATTGAATCTCCGATTGCCACACAGATACACTAACCTTCCTCAAATTCAACGGTAAACTCACAAAAGATACTCGATCCGTCAACCTCCTCGATGTGTGGAACGACCCCGGTTTCTTCACACAGCGTCCGGAACTCCTCACGACCCATCGCCCCGGCATGGAATCCGTCCTTGCAGACGATTACTCCGTCACGAGTCTCTTTGTAGTCGATCTCCCCGAGGAGGCCGCGCTCTGCCTGAATTTCGAACCAGTCGAGCCTGTGAGCCCAGAAATCCTCCGTGTAACTGGACAGGAACCCACGCCCTCCCGGTCGGGTAACCCGAATCATCCCCCGTATCAGACGAAGACGATCGATCCCGAAGACACAGATCCCGTTCTGGATACAGGCAACGATATCAAACTCCCTGTCAGGAAATCGAATATTCCCTGCATCCATTACGAAAAATTCTAGATTTGTTCCGGAACAGGCAAATTCCCTTGCCAGCTCGATGTTTTCAGCCGAGGTGTCGATTCCGACGACCCGATGTGCTGCTTTCGATAATTCGATCGCCACTCTGCCATACCCGCACCCGAGCTCCAGTACTGCGTCACCCGGTTTGATATGTTTCAGGACATGACGTATTTCAGCGTCCAGGTACTGCTGCACGCGGGGGGGGGCGATCTCGTAGCATTCGAGCAGTCGATGACCCGACAATTTCTCTGAATAGTAGCCCATCGTTCGATTAAAAATGGTTATCCATCAACACATTATTTGTTCATTCGGCCCGGCTGCTCGAGACGAATTTGTACCCCGGATGCCAGAGGAATCGGGACAGTGAGACGCGGTTATTAGTGTTAAAAATCACACCCTCTGATTCGAGGAGGATTCGCTGTAGTTTCTCTTCATGGGGTTCGAGGCGTTTGCTTATCGCGCCCCGGGAATTGATGACACGGTGCCATGGAACGTCCTCTGTTTCGGGGAGAGAAGCAAGGACATATCCGACAAGCCGTGCCTGCCCCCGAATACCTGCCAGAAGGGCAATCTGGCCATACGTGGCAACACACCCCCTGGGAATGTGTTTCACCACCTGATAGATAAAATCATATTTTGTCGCGGTCGTTTTCTTCAATCCTTCCAGTTCCACCATTTGAGCAGCTCGGGATCGTGAGACGTGTTGTTTGCATAGTAGACTGCACAGCGAAACACGTAGAGAACACATGGATCGATTCGAGCGCGTCGGAGAGTACAGAGGTCACGATACAACATCTCGGGATCTCTGTCATGTAAATCCTGTACTGTTTGGATACCGAGATCCTTAAGATCGCCGGCCATGCTGGGTCCGACACCGGGAATTATCTCCAGTTCACTTGTGGTTCTGGCCATTTAGCAATTCCTCCGTGAAATAATGAATGAATCATTGTTGATTCCTTGTGATTACTCAAGCACTCGCACTCTCCAGAAGATCAATGTATGCAGTCTCGACGAGATCACACTCTTTAATTGCCAGCCTGTCCATCAGGGTTTCTGCGATTCGGACCCCGTCCCTCGCACCCTGATCTGTATTCAGTACCACCTCCAGCTCTAGAAACCAGCCCAGACCCTCTACATCATCGAGATGGATTCTCGTCTGTCCGGTGAGATAGAGAATACGTTTTTTGCGAACGCTTCCCCTCACACCCAGTGCTCGAGAAAGCGCTTCACCTAGTGAATCGGGACAGAATGTAGGGGACAGGAAATACCTGGATTCTTCCGGGTCCGTTGTATCCGGACGGTCGTAGTAGATAAGCTCGCCTGCCGAATCGGAGAACTTCCTCAGCTTGAGACGGCCCTTCGGACAGAAAAAAAAGGTGTCTTCCTGTTCCAGGATGGAAGGCCCCTCGTCGGCGATCGATTCAGCGCGTCTGATCATGGCTGTCATGTCATGGACTCTGGCTTTAATTTCGATATTCCTGTTCATAGTTCTCGCGGGCAGTACGCAGCGCGGGGTCCGCGGGAAGCGACTCCACACCGTGGCAGTCCTTGTGAATCCGGTTTCGAAATTACATGTCTATCTGACATATTTACTCTTGAAGAGAAAAACGACTTCAGAGTCATCCTGGAGGAGACCATCAGTTTTGTGTTCACCCTCACAAAAGGCGGCATTCCATCCTGAAAGCAGTGGCAGAACATAGGCCCACCCCTGGACAATTCTGGTGCTGTCCGGGACCACCCTCAGAATGGAGAAATATATATCGCCGACCTTGACTCCCTCGGGAGTCTTGAAATCGTTGCTTGCCGGTTGGATGAAGACAACTGAATCGTTCTGATCCGGACAGGCGAGAAAAATCTCGTCATTGACGTGGACTCCGAAAGCCCTCAGGAACAGACCGGGAGTGACCAGAATATTTTTCCCGATCTTCACAGCGTGCGGCGGAAGCAAATCACCGATTTCCAGATGTTGTTCGAAATCCGAGCAGGTAAAAATCCCTAACGAAATAATGATGAGAAAGATCAGTAAACGCATTTGAATGGTGTCGGCCGAATGTTCTGGATAGAACCGTGTATTATGTGGTTGATTCAGATTCCGGAGGAATGTCCAGTGCCCCTTTCAACTCTCCCTTCTCGAGATACACTCCATGATTGTCCGTACACTTGTCGACCAGAAGCTCGAAGCCGGTTTGAAATCTATGCTGTTTCATCATCGTGTGGCAGATAGGACATTGATATTTTGACTCTTCCTGCGGTAGTTCCTCTCCCGGGATATCCTGCGTCTTTTTCGTTAAAACCTTCAGTTCACCTTCATCGAACCAGAAACTTCCGCACTCGAGGCAGGTGTCAATTGTAACCCCTGACACATCGATCAGAACGAAGGGATTACCACACTCCGGACATGCTCTGTCCGATTTGGGGATCGTGTCTGAAAGTAGTTGTGATCCGATAGAATCCAGAATTGAGCGTTCTTTGTTCGATAATCGCTTGTACTCCTGTGATAAACGATAACTTCGCCATCTCATACTCTGTCTGCGTTCGCGTCTTTCCCGGACCATCTCCTGTACAAACGTGATTCTGCGGGCGGCGTTCAACGCTGATCCCCATCCAATCATCGTATTTTCCTCCTGTTTAGATATACCTGCAATCTAATGTTATGCGGTCCCGGCTGCAAGGTGTCCTGAACTTTTACGAAAACAGACAATCCAGATTGTGCCTGCAAGCAGAAAGTTTAAGATATTAATAATCGTAATGGGGTTTTCTCTGTAATCTTTACGCCACTTCTTACATGACAGAACACTGGTTGTTTATTCTGTTTTCGGAAACGTCTGACACGCTTTCTCCACTGCTTTAAGACTTTCAGAAGAAAGTCGTGATTGAGCTATTTCGAAGAGTTCTCGTTCTTCGAATCGAATGTGGGCTTCAAGTATCTCACCGAATTCATTCAATGCTGCAAGGGAACGATCTGTCTTATTACGTACACGAGATCTCAGCTCTCGATGATCATCATGGAATCGTTTAATTATTGCAGTTTCTCCCAGAGATTCCAATGGAGGGGCGAGATATTTTTCTTCGATTAGAAAATGTCGATTGAGCTCAGTCTGAAATTTTTTCTCGACTTCCTGCCACACTTTTAAAACGGAGGAATCATCTCTGGCCAGAAGTGCATGACGCGCCAGGACAAGACCATGGTGATGATCTTCAGAAAGCCTTCTTAGTTCCGGTGTTCGCTTCATGGGGATAATATCTCTCATACAGCTTCTCGGTGCCGGGTATCGTCTCTCTCCACCGGCGCTGCCAGAGATAGCCGGGTGTGAACCTCAGTACAGAAAGAATACTTCTTCTAAGGCCTCTTTTCTCATACCGTCGAGGGGAGACCGTCAGTGTCGAGGGGGTCCATACAGATGGTCCCGAGTCATTGAGTCGGAGTGCCAGCTCAACATCTTCCATGAGCGGGATATTCGGGATCTCGACCGACCCGCGCCTGAACCACTGACCCTGGTCTCCGAAACTCAGGCCGAAAATGCCCATTTTCCCGTTACTGAACAGAGAGAGGATCTTCAGTTTCAATGAATCCGATTGATATTCAACCCGGCACGCTCCACCAGACACTCCCGGATAGGCCGCCGCGGTTCGCTGAATTCTCTCAAAAAAATTATCCGTAACGTCGTTGTCGGCGTGAACGATTACAATCAGGTCGGTATCGAGACACTCCGTCCCCTCACGGATCTGTCCGCCACGGCCCGGTCTCGAACATTTTTTCACGATAAAACCCGCCTCCTCGGCCACCGCGATGGTGCCATCGATACTCCCACCGTCGGCGATGACCACCGAACTTCGATCGATTCCCATTCTCCTGATCGACTGAAGGAGTTTCTTAAGGGGGCCGGCGTCATTCAATATGGGGATCACCACCCCGATCGAGGGAAGTGGACGACCGAAGTGCGGCCACCTGCCGCTTTTCTCGATCCAGAGAAGAATCAGAAACGGTATGTAGGTCGCCACCGGTCGCCACCACGAACTCATCCAGACACCTTCGGTGATCAGGGTCCGGTATACGTCGAAATAGGGCATGAAAAAAAGCGTGAGTCCTATCAGCGCCCTCGACCTCCAGGCCGTGGAAAGCGCCAGGACCGGTGCAAGATACCAGAAATGAACGGTCGTACTCATCAACGTTACCAGAACAAGGAACGGGGTGATGGCTTTTTCGGGGCGGGTCCTCGTGAGCCAGAGGCCCGTCATGGCGAAAAACAGTACAAGAAGGGTGATCAGGTGTGCCCCCACCGTCCCGGCCAGCCAGCGCAGTGGAGCATACGTCAGGGAATAGTACGCAAACTTGCCGAGATAGACGTTCATGTTGCCGAAAGAGAAGGGTTCTCGGAGGAAGAAAAACGGCAGGTAACTCGCCAGGATCACAATCAGGCACAGGGGCACATACTTTACCGTCTTTCTCGTGACGAGAAACGGCAGTGCAAAAAACGCCAGGAATTTCGTCAGCCCTGCCAGTGTGATGGCCAGCATTCCGATCCCTTCACGTCCTCTCATATACAGATCGAGCCCGATGATGATGAAAAAGATCTGGATCGAGTCGAAGTGCCCGTGTCCTCCGATACTGATAATTACGAGAGGATTGAGGGCGTAAACGAGGATCCGGTCCCTCGGCAGCTTCAGCCCTCTCAGCCACCGGAACATAGCGGCAATCGAGACAGCCTCGAACATGAGCATGATGATCCTGAATCCCCCCATCGTCCGGGTCACCTTCGTGAACAGGGCGAAGAGCGATAGCGCGAGCGGGGGATAGATGGCAGGCATGTCCCTGTGGTTGATCATCGGAAAGACAGCATCCCGGTATGGCTCGAGTTGGGGATCATCGGGAGTTATCGAATACGGGTTGTGGCCTTCGATCAGGATACGTCCCTCCCAGATATACCGCGCCAGGTCATCCGATGGATAAAGGTTCAGGGCGAATAAGCGGGGGAGCAGAGAGAGTAGAATAAAACAGAACAGCCAGCCCCTCTGTTTGAAGGGTAAACCCCCGGTCAGGAGACCCAGGTATCCTGCTGATGCAAGGGTGAATCCCGTGTAGAAGAGAAGGTGATTCGAGCCGATATCACTCGGCCTCGAGAGGAAGTACGATCCGATGAGGAACAGGATCACCGAAAAGACGGAGAGGAAGTGCTTCATGCGTCGTGTGCCATACCGAATGCGGTCCGGATGCCGACAGTGAGGAATCCGGATGCGAACAACACGAGGAAGGGCAGGATACCGTAGTTACCGGAAGTGATGCCGACCATGATCGAACCAATGGAGTAGATCCCCAGCATCACCTCGAAGGCCCACAGCCTGTTGCGATTGAGACGATAACCGGAGAAGCTGGAACTTCCCTTCTTCGGTGTTCTGACGAAGGAACTCGATTTGCCGATGATGGCTTCGAATACGGCTATCGTGTTCGAAACTGCGATCCCCGTACCGTAGACGACCAGTAGAGGCAACCAGAGGAATGACACTTTCCTTCTTTCGGGATTGCGGAATGTGGCAACACAGTACATTGTGGAGGGACCGAGGGTGGCGGCTACGAGAGGGAGCGCCAGGATCATGAATACCCATGGTGGGATATCCAGCAGATCGAATTTCAACACAGGAAGTGCCAGCAGCGCGAGGATAAGCATCATGGGATGGACCGCATAGTTCGTGAGATGCAGAAAAGCCTCGACTTTTTTCAGAGGGCTGTATCGCCCTCTCCAGACACGGGGAAGCATGATCAGTGCCGTCTGGAAAGAGCCCTTGGCCCATCGGAACTGCTGGCTCTTCACCGCAGTGATCGTGTCCGGAAGTTCAGCAGGTGCCACGACATCCTCGATGTAGCAGGGTTTCCATCCTGCTAACTGAACACGGTAGGAGAGATCGAGGTCTTCGGTGAGTGTCGTACTCGACCATCCCCCGACATCCTCGATCGCTTTCCGGCGCCAGATACCCGCTGTCCCGTTGAAATTCATGAAAAAATTGGCCGAAGCTCGTGCCGGTTGTTCAACCAGGAAGTGCCCGTCGATCCCCAGCGCCTGACAACGTGTCAACAGGCTGTCACGCCTGTTGAGGTGTCCCCATCTGGTCTGGACGAAGGCGATTTTTTCATCGTTCAAGAAGGCCGGGATGGTCTTTTTAAGAAAGTCCTGTGCCGGAACGAAATCGGCGTCGAAAACCGCGAAAAACTCGGCCTGTGAGAATGAGGTCCCGTATGCAAGTGCACCGGCTTTGAAACCCTCCCGGTCGGGACGTCTCACAACCTTGATGTCGATGCCTGAGCCCTGATACGTTTTCAGAACACGATCGACGATCTGCACCGTCTCGTCGTTCGAATCATCGAGAACCTGGATTTCGAGTTTGTCGGCTGGATAGTCGAGAGCACAGGCGGCATCTATGATACGTTCCGCGACATTTCTCTCGTTGTATATGGGAAGCTGAACCGTAACCCGGGGCCAAGGACCGCGGTAATCGAAATGACGGGTCGGGCTTCGCCGTCTCGAAGAACTGTAGTAGATCATCACATAACAGTTGATACCATAGAGAAGAAGAAGGATCGAGGCGAATCCGTAGATCACGAGAATCGGTATTATGATATATGACATGTTCAGGAACTACTTCCCGTTCAACGACCAGTCGTACTCGATGTATTTCACTTTTACGCGACCGTGTTTTCCACGAAGCAGGTCTCTGTGTTTCTCCGGTGCGAATTGAGCGAGAGCCTGGAGCCGCTCACGCTCAGTTTCCCCGAAATCACCGCCGAACCAGTCGAGAATCTTGCTCAATTTGACTACAGACGTTTCTTCATCTACCACCAGTCCTTTGGGCAGGGACAGGTAACGTTGCGCGGCCTTATCCAGTTGAGTGTCGAGCTTCTCCACAGTGTATGCCTCTGACGCCAGGTCGGGACATCCCTTCGATCCGCACACGATTGCAAAATGAATCCGGGGATCGCCCATTTTGCGGAGGTGATCATGTTCGATGTTGTCGAGCGAGACCATCTCGCCGCCGAGGTTCAGCTTCTTCTGCTTGAACACCTTCGGTTTAATATCGAGGACACCGTTGATCGGATAATGCTCGAGAATCATCCATACCATGAAGGCATTGTATGCGTTTATCAGCAGTGTCTTCGATTGCGTTTCAGAGAGTGATTCGAGATCAACATCAGCCAGAGATGTGATAAACGCGTCGAGACCTGCGCGGTCGCCGGACCAGCTCTGATAATCCACCACACCGTCTTTTACATACGTGCCGAGTTCGGAGTTGAATCCTTCGACCGATGCCCCAGCCGGAGTGTAGAACGTACACGATGCTGAAAGAACAGCAACGACTGTCAGGATCAATGTGTTGTGTTTCATAGAAATCACCTCACCGGCTTCCCGGCCGTGGATGAGCGGTTGAATGGCCCGCGAATCTGCTCTATCCGTGGCCCAATAGTGCGGCGTGCTGTGTCCACGCCATCTCGAAATATACTGTGAAAGGAGCATAAAATGCAACCAAATCTTTAATTCGTTTCTCTACCTCCCCACACCAGCTCCACCTGACGGATCGGGGCTCAGATCACATGGATCGGCGGTCCATCTTCGATCTCTTTTCGCCAGCGCTCTTCTGACCAGTCACCGTGCTGGAGATTTCGTGTCGGACAAACCGTCACGCAGATACCGCACTGGATACAGCATGAGTTCTTGTTCGAAAACTCCTCTCCCTGTTTGGCGAATTCCATGACCTGTATTCCCATCTGACAGTATTTCGAGCAGAGTGTACAGCGGATGCAGTGCTGTCCCGAGGATATCTTGACGTTCGAGTTGTCCTTCGCGAATATGTAGAGAAGTTTCGCGAGTGGACACAGGAACCTGCACCAGATTCTGTTACCCCAGAAGGGGTAGGATGCGATACCCACGAACCCGGCGAGAGTAAAATCGATAAGCAGTTTCTGCACCTTCCACGCAGTGGAATCCCTGTCCATCAGACCGAATATGACGATCAGTCCTACGGTGACAGTCACGGTATAGGTGAGGAGGTTCTCCCACGCCCGGGCACGCCTACCGCGCGGTGACAGTGTACGAAAACCGTCCCCGAGCGTCTCGGCAAGGCCTCCGCAGGAACACACGTACGCACAGTATTTCTTCGCTGTGTATCTGGCCATGATCGGGATACCGGCGATAGTGATCAGTGCAGACCACACGAACCAGAAGATGTTCGCTTCCATGGGTGCCCAGAAATTCCAGACATAGAGCGGCGCTGGATAGAAGAGTCCGTATGCCCTCCATCCGTCAGGGACATGCAGGATCATCTGAAAAACGATTTCCGGGATCACCAGGAACAGGAGCACTTGTGAAGAGATCAGTGTGATATATCGTCTTACCTGGTACGGATCCTTCCGGTACCGCAGAATCGCCTTCACTCCGAAACCCGAGATGACGATCGAATACAGGATTCCGAACCACATGGATGGTTGCCATTTTGTCCACGAGTAGAGCCAGCCCACCTCGGTAAACGGCCAGAACAGAGGTTTTTTCCATCCGTACAGAAAAAAGACGAGTGCCGAGAAACCGACGAGGGAAATGAACCTGCTCACACTCCAGTCACCGACGTTACGGATTTTTAACTTTTTGAGAAAGGCATCCGGTGGGATGGAACCGATCATGATAAAGAAATAATCGTTTGAAAATGTTCGTTTTTCTCCACCTGCCTCGACATCGATCTCCTTTTCTCTCACTTCGAGGGCACGCGCTCCGGTGAGAAGTTTGATCTTCCCGGATTCAACCATCACGTTCAGACGTTCGATGTTCTTCTTCATTGCCCTCGTCACGGCATGTGCCCTGACGATGAAAGTAACCTCGTTGTGCGGCGCCAGTGCCAGTGCCGCTTCGATCGAGCTGTCACCACCACCCGCGATCATGATCTTCTGATTGGTATATGCATCCGGGTCGGCGAGGACATATTGGACTTTGGATAATTCTTCACCCGGGATCTCGAGCATCCTCGGTGTGCCGGACCGTCCCATGGCCAGTGCGACTCTCCGGGCCCGGTAGGACCCTTTGGCTGTCTCTATGATAAATGATGGGCCATCCCTTTTGATCTCAGCCACCTGCTCGCAGTGGACGAGACTCAGATCCTCACCTTCAATCGTCTCTCTCCATTGTTCCAGGAGCTCCTCCTTCACCGAGTGCTCCACCCAGAGACGTGACCTGTTGGGGAGAGTCTCCGGTTCGGCAAAAATCTCTTTCCCCCTGAAGAAACTGTGTATCGTGTTGCCGGGGACCTTCTGTTCGATTACCAGGTAGGAGAGCCCCATGTCCTTCGCGGCCAGAGCTGCCGCCAGCCCGGCGCCACCGGCTCCAACGATAACGAGGTGGTACTCTCCCTCACTCACGTTTTCCTTCCGGAGTGGCGGTCCGATTCTCTGTATGAGATCGTACCCCATGTTGACGGCGTTTTTCAACAGGGGGATGCCGGAGAGATCTCCGATGATGTGAATCCCCTTCACGTTCGACTCGAAGTTCGCGTCGATGTCAGGGGCCTTCAGTATCTCGACGTCATGACCTCTTGTGAAGAGATTTCCGAAAAGAGATGACATTGATGAAACAGTCCCTCGTGGTGAGATTATTGTCTGAATGTTGTGTGGAAAAACAGCAGAGAATCACCCCCGGTCCATTTGAATATAGATTTCCCCAAACTGTGAGTCAAGGAGTAGTTACTCTCGACGTTCGCGTACAACTCACCTGGCCATCACGTTTCTCGATCACAATCACCTTGACAGCTCCTGCTTAATGTTGCAGAGTAGTGAGGATATCGGGATGCTCTAGGAAACCGGAATACCCTGATCGTGGAGGATTCGGATGCCCCGTCCCAGAAGTCCAGGTGTGACAGCCGATATTGTCATCGTCAGCCAGACCGGTGAAATTCTCCTGATACAAAGGAAATATCCGCCCTTTCAGGGGTCCTGGGCCCTTCCCGGCGGATTTATCGATTACGGCAGGGAAACGATCGAGGAGTGTGCCGTGAGAGAAGCCCGGGAGGAAACCGGCCTGGTGGTGAAACTCTCCGCGCTTATAGGTGTCAGGTCCCGTCCGGACCGCGATCCCAGGGGCCACACTGTTACAGCGGTCTACGTCACCGAACCTGTGGGTAAAGATCAAGTCGGATCGGCCCGCGCTGACGACGATGCCAGTGAGGTTCTCTGGTTCGAGCCTTCCCCGGAAAACCTCGAGCAGACGTTTCTCGCGTTCGACCACAAGCAGATCATACAGGATGCGCTAAAGCGCGGTTTCATAAGGAGTCGATCATGAAAAACACATTTCTCCTCTGTCTGATTGTGTCCTTCTCCTGTATCCCGGATCCGGCTCGTATTCACGAGCAGGCATTCGTCGCCGATGCTCACTCTGATGCCCTCTACCGGATTTACGGACACGGTGGCGATCTCGGTGTTTCCTCGCCAAACGCACATGTCGATATCGAGAAGTTGAAAGTGGGAGGTGTGGACCTGCAGTTTCTGGCCGCCTGGGTACCCCCCCGCTACGTTTCGAGCGGTGAAAACGATCCCGACAGTTCAGCATACCTCACCGATCAACTCATCGACCTCTTCTACGAACAGGTCGAGAAATATGATGAAGACCTGGGTGCGGCATTCTCGGCAAGTGATGCGCGGAGGATTCGGGAATCCGGGAAGATCGCCCTGGCTCTCGGTATTGAAGGAGGTCACGCGATCGAGAACAGACTCGATCTTCTCCAGCATTTCTACGACCGTGGTGTGAGATACATGACAATCACCTGGACGAATTCGACCGACTGGGCGGTGGCTGCGAGGGAGGAACCGGATGTCGGTCCAGATCGGAGAGGTTTGACACCATTCGGACGTGAGGTCATAGCGAAGATGAACGATCTCGGTATGATGGTCGACGTCTCACATGTTCACGAGAGCACGTTCTGGGATATCATCGAAGTTAGTCAAGATCCGGTGATCGCCTCGCATTCATGCGCTGCCGCGATAAATCCCCACCACCGGAATCTCACCGATGAACAGCTGAGAGCGCTCGCAGAAAACGGAGGTGTCCTCTGTCTCAATTTCTATCCCCCGTTTCTGGATAGTGCCTACCGGAGGGGTTATAACAGTGCGGAAGAACAGTACAAGGCTGAGATCGATTCGATACGTTCCCTTTACAGGGAGAGCGACTGGGGCCTATATCTGCAGCTGAGGAAGGAGATCATCTCGAGGAACACTCTCGGCCGCGAGGTGACCATTGACACGATGATCGACCACATCGATCATGTAGTATCCGTAGCAGGTATCGACCACATCGGTCTCGGCTCGGATTTTGATGGGATAGACGTCACTCCGGTCGGCATGGAGAATTCATCAAAACTTCCCGCGCTGACGAAAAGGCTGCTAGAGAGAGGATATACACCCGGGGATGTAGTGAAAATCCTGGGAGGTAACCTCATGCGGGTGTTCGCCGCTGTTACCGAAAGCTGATCACCTCTGACCCGGCACTCGTTTATAATCAACTTTTCCGTATTGACAGCTTCGTACTGTTGTGGTATTATAGAATTGATGACCGATAAATCAATTGCCCTCACACGGCCCCGTGAACAAAGTATATCTCGACGGCTACAACTTCATTTTACGGAATTCCGCGCTTGCACGCCTTTTCAGGAGTGATCAGGATGCGGCAAGGGAGAGACTAAAGTCTATCCTCCAGGATTATGCCGCCCGTAAGAAGGTGAAGATCACCGTCGTCTATGATTCGAGAGAAAAACCGATCGGAGAGGGGACGGTTACTTCTTACTATCTCTATGAAGAGATATTCGTGAATGATGCGGATGCCTATCTGAGAAACATTTCAGGCAGGTCTCGAGCACCCCGGATGGACCGCATTACGATCGTATCATCTGATTACTCCGACGTGTATCTGCCTGCAAAAGGCCGGGGAGCAGCCGTTCTCAGTTGCGAAGAGTTTTATTCTGAAATTCTGAAGCTCATGAGAAAAAAAGACACTGATCAGGAAAAACCATCACCTCCAACTTCAAAGGAAATCGAAGATTGGTTGCGATATTTCGAAACAGGGGAAGATTGAATTACTGCTCTCGTGAATGGGAGGCGAAGCGATGATAAAACTCGAAGATGTCATGAAACTTGCCGCTTTGAAAGATAAACCCGCGTACGCGACTAGTTTCTACCTGGGGCTTGATGAAGTTGATCACCCGAAGAAATACCTGATGTCCGCCAAAACGCTCCTCAAAGATGGTCATGCCAGAATAACCTCTCCTGAGATCGCAGATAATGAAAAAGAATTTCTGAAAAAGGACCTGGGTAAAATTGAAAGGTTTCTCAAACGCAAACTGCAGAAGAGAGGAATGGGCGGAGTGGTGATATTTTCCTGCAGCGAGCAGGATTTCTTCGAGACGTATTATCTGAGGGCACCCGTCAAGGACCGTATTGTCATGAAACGATCCTTCTATATCAGGCCTCTGACTCTTATACTCGACGATTTCAAGAGATGCATCGTGGTTCTGGTCGACCGGTCCAAAGCGAGGATTTTCGAAGCCCATCTCGGGGAGATGCTAACCTATATAGAAATCACCGACGAAGTCCCTGGGCAGGTGAAGGAAGGCGGGTTCAGGGGATACGAGGAGAAGAAGATCAGCAGGCATATCCAGGAACACGTGCACCGGCATTACAAGAACGTTTCATTGAAACTGCTCGATCTGTTTAAAGTGAACCGGTTCGAGAGGCTTATACTCGGCGGAACCCCCGATGTTGTCGGTGAGCTGGAGAAAGTCCTTCACACCTACCTGAGAGAACGGGTCATCGGCAGATTCGCAATCGATCATGATGCACCCATTTTCGAAGTGTTCGAGAAGAGCAGAGCTCTCGCGGAACAGCTCGAAAGGCAAGCAGAAGAGAAGCTGGTCAGCAGAGTGCTGAATAACCTGTGGCCGCAGGGCAAGGGGACAGTCGGTATCGATAATACCATTGATTCTCTCATGAGGGGGGAGGTATACTCCCTGCTCGTTTCCGTCGGGTTCACTCAGACGGGATTCACCTGCAGGAACTGCGGGTTTATGAGCATCGGAACAAGCAGGTGCTCGTTGTGTGAAAATGATATGGAGAAAGTCAATGACATCATAGACGAACTAATCACGGAAGCTATACGGCAGCGGGCTACCGTACACCACATCACAAGTACTCTTCGCATTTCCGAAATGGGGGGAGTGGGTTCGAGACTGAGGTTTCGCGCATAGGATCGCTCTTCCGTGTGACCGACTCACCTCAACCAAAACGGTATGTCACACCATAACCGGAATTGGGATTGATCCAGATGACAAAGTCCCTGTTCACAACCTGGCACGTTCCACATTCGAGACAGTTCTCGAAGTGCACGATGCACTCTCCCGTTTCTTCATTTTTCTCATAGACTTTCGCCGGGCACAGCCACAGGATTTCGGGATTCGGGTGTGCTTTGAATTTCGCCTGGTCTACCTCGATGTGAGAGTTCTTGTCGATCTTTCGTGTCACCAGGAACAGCCTGTCATCCAGGCTGAGTTTCAGGTGTGGTTTCAGCGCGTCGGCCCAACTTTTTTCGCTCATACCAGCGCCCCCTTCGCTTTGAACATGTCCACCGCCAGTTTCACCAGGCTGACTTTGCTCCTGAACTCCCTGAAAGACCTGCGCAGAACTTCCTCTTTTGGCGTACCGTCCACACTGAAGTAGTCGATGAGAAGTTCGATTGCGGCATACGGGTAGTGGTTGAGGAACTGGGGGTGTTCGTGGAGGAAGTTCATGCTCTTCCTGTAATGTTTCATGTCACGCAGTACGAAAGAATCCTCGAGCCTCGTCCGATAAGAAGACAGTGTAGTGTTGGAAAAATCATTCTTTTCCTTTGCATCGCAGACAACTTCTCCGGCGATTTTGCCGGAGGCCATCGCCATGTTGGTTACCTCGTGATAAACCGAGGTATTTACGAAACCAGCGGAATCTCCGACCAGGATCAGTCCATCCGTAGTGAGGGCGGGGAGTTTGTCGTAGGAATCTTCCGGGATCATGTGGGTCATGTACTCGACGACTTCGCCGCCCCTCACCAGGTTTCGTACCGAAGGGTGGTCCTTGAACGCATCGAGCTGATCGTACGTCGCTATTCCTTGTTTCACATATCCCTCGATGGTGCAGCCTACTCCGACCGATATGGATTCTCCGTTGGTGTAGATGAACCCGGATCCGATGAGGCCGTCTACTGCTTCCCCGAAGTATTCGATCGCCGTACCCTCATCACCTTCGAGGTGAAACCTGTCCTCGATGACCTCACGGGGCAGCGAAATGACCTCCTTCACCGCGACGGCCCGGTTCCCATTGCCCATCAGGCTCGTATCCTGCCGCAGTCCCGCTTTCTCCGCGATCATCGAATTCGCGCCTTCGGCACAGATAACGACATCGGCGTAAAGCTCGTCACACTCGCCCTCTTTTTCACCCCGTGCCTTGATCCCCGTGACACCGCCCCCATTCCAGACGAGATCATCCACGACGACACCGGGAAAAACTTCTGCACCCGCTGCTTCCGCCTGCTCGGCAAACCAGCGATCGAACCGGGACCTGATGGTCGTGAAGCTGTTATTGAACGGAGGTTTATTGTACCGCTCACTCCTGAATTCGAGGGCGGCTTCCGAATCTTTATTGAGAAACGAAAAACGCCTCTGTACGATATGCCTCTCGAGGGGAGCGCTTTCGAGGAAATCGGGGATGAGCTCCCCGAGAACATTCGTAAACAGGATCCCTCCGAACAGGTTTTTACTGCCGGGTTGATCTCCACGCTCGAGCACGACCACCGATAATCCCCTGCGCGCCATTACGATTGCCGAAGCGATACCCGACGGCCCGGCTCCAATGACGATGGCATCGAATTTGTCTTCCATGGTGCCTGTTCCCCTTCTCTTTTTGAAATGCTGCTCTATCCCTTGATGCAGATCAGCGGCTTGAGTTTCGCGACTTTTTTGTTTATCCCGGCCGTGTCCATGATTTCCACGACACGGTTGATATCTTTATACGCACCAGGTGCTTCCTCTGCTGCCCCAGCCCTGCTGTGGACCTTGACGACGATCCCGCGGGCCCCGAGCTCCCTGATGAGCTGATCCCCTCTCCACTGTTTCCTGGCCTGGCGGCGGGAGAAAAGCCTTCCTGCACCGTGGATAGCGCTCCCGAACGTGTCCGCCATCCCTTTTTCCGTTCCTCTCAGGATGTAGGAGCTGGTCCCCATCGTGCCGCCCACGAGTACCGGCTGACCGGCTTTCCGGTACCGATCCGGTACACTGCTCTCCCCGGGTCCGAAAGCACAGGTCGATCCTTTGCGGTGCACCAGAAGTGACTTCGTTTTCCCGTTGATCTCATGCCGCTCCTCTTTCGCGATGTTGTGAGCGACTTCATAGAAAGTCCGAATGGATCGGGTGTCCGTCCCGAGCGCTTGGTTGAATGCCTTGCGTGTGAGATGAGCGATTGCCTGACGGTTGGCGAACGCGCAGTTTGCTCCTGCCTTGGTCGCCGCGAAGTACTTCGTACCCTCCGGACTTGTAATCGGTGCGCATACCAGTTCCCTGTCCCTGATGGGTATCGAATATTTTCTCGATGCCTGTTCGAGAACCTTCAGATAGTCGGTCCCGATCTGGTGGCCGAGGGCTCGTGAGCCGCTGTGAATGGATACCAGAATCTGCTGTTCGCTGAGCCCGAAACTCCGTGCAGCATCGTAGTCGTAAATCTTTTCGAGGTACTGGACCTCGAGGTAGTGGTTGCCCGAACCAAGGGTTCCGATCTGCTTGACCTGTCTCTGTTTGGCTGAGGAACTGACGCAGGATGGATCTGCGCCCGGCAGACATCCTCTCTCTTCGATATAGGGGAGGTCTTCCTCGAACCCGTACCCTCTTTCGACAGCGAAGCGAGCCCCTTTGACCAGCACATCGTCGATCTCTTTTATGGTGAGTCTTATGTCACCTGTCGAACCGAGACCTGCCGGTACATTCCTGAAAAGTGAGACGGCGAGAGCCTCCTCTTTCCCCCTCAATTCATCCCGCGTGAGTTCGGTTGCCAGCGTCCGCACTCCGCAGTTCACATCAAAACCCACACCGGCCACAGAGATGACACCCTCGTCAGGGTCGAATGCACCGACACCGCCTATGCAGAATCCGTAGCCGGGGTGAACATCCGCCATGGCGAGAGAGGCTTTCTGGATACCGGGCAGGCAGGCGACATTGAGGATTTGCCGGAGTGCGTTCCACTCCTTTTTGTTCTCGACATCAGCGATAAGTCCGTCTATCGTTTCCCGGTCAGCGTAGATCCTGCCGGGGACGAGCATCTCACCCGTGGGAGCGATCTCCCAGGTACGGGGTGCTACCTCGCGGATATCAATCTCTTCCTTCATCATAAAGACCGTTTTATATCTCTCGAATCGTGAACATGAGTAATTCAGACCGTGTCCGGATTCAGCTCAAAATTATAACGAAACCGGCTAAATATCCATAAGACACTGAAAGTAATGTTTTCCGTTCTCGTTCCGGTACCTGAGCCCGGAATAAGTCGCTGCTTTTACTTCGACCCCGAGCTCGTGCTTCTCGATGTCGAGAGTTTCCCCGCAGACCCGTGCGGTGAGGTGCAGCTCCTCACCGGACCGCTCCAGTCGCTCGATCGAAATGTCGGCGAACAGCATCTCCTTCAGTCCCGCCTCGGTCAGGAGCTTGTTGAGCATCTCGACAAACAGAAGAGATTCCTCGCGAGCCCGGCACTCGATGACGACTTCTTTTTCGCTCCCTATGCTCCGGGGATCGGAAATGATACCGAAGAGGGCGAGCGCTCCGTCCCTCAGTGCCTCCTCGAGGCTCCCACCCCATGATGAGATACCGATATCGGCCTGATGGTCAAGGTACTTATACGGCATTGTCCTGCTCCGGACAGAAATGGCTTCGATCTCGATCTGATAGAACAATCGTAAAACCATAATTTAGCGTCCCCGATCGGATGAAATCAAGTATCCTCTCAGATCGAAACACTTCCGTGACTCAGTTCTAACTCGTTTGGATACGTACAATTCCGGGATTACCATAGCCATTGAAATTGAGAGTTTTCATATTATATTTACATCAGGAACAAACGGCACACCATCAGGAGAGCAGCTTTACCCCGCCCGCCAGGCTTAAGAGCAGAATCTGGTATCGTGATCGGGAAACTGAGACGCACGGGTGCGGTTTGAACGGACACTTCCCGGGAGGTTCGATATGGAAGGGAATTCGGAAAAAGAAGTCAGAAATCAATCGATAAAGGAAAACAAGGAAAAATACGAGATAGAGGATAATACTTCGGTACTCACATTTGCCGGAGGGAAAGTCGAGTCGCGTGCACAACTGAGGAAGGTGAAGATCACTGTCGATCTCAGGTACTGCAAAGGGTGTGGGATATGTACCGAGAAATGCCCGACTCGCGCACTCCGAATGGCGGAAGAGGAAGGCAAACTGAAAAAAGTCATTCAGAAGACAGTAGATGAGAATGTACCTGCCGGCATCGAAGTGGCGAAAGAAGCCAATCTCACCTGGCAGGCTCTTCCCAATCCGGGAGGTCTTATCATAAACAGAGGCGATGAATCGGACAACCTTACCGGCTCGTGGAGGGTGGGAGAGGTCGTGATCCCCGATTCGAACAGCTGTGTCGACTGCGGCATCTGCAACCAGGTGTGCCCTGAGGGGATAATAAAGGTCGAACTGGAACCGGATGAGTAAAAGATCCAACGATATAGAAGGGGAACTCGAAAATGTCTGAAAAAGGAACAGAAGCTCTTGAAAAACTGATGAGCGGAGCTGCCGTGGCTGTCGCCGAAAAACCAGACAGCGGGAAGGACGGGAAGAGGGTGATGGCCATGACAGGTAACCAGGCGGTGGCTTACGCGGTCAGGCAGATAGAATACGATACGATCGCCGCTTTCCCTATCACTCCCTCGACTGAACTTGCTCATGATATCGCGAAAGCCGTCGCCGACGGGGATATTCATACTGATTTCATCGCCGTCGAGTCTGAACACAGCGCCGTATCAGCTTTGCACGCGGCCGCCGCGGCGGGCAACAGCGTGTTCACCGCCACATCTTCCGCGGGCCTCGCGCTCATGCATGAAATTCTTCATTACATGGCCGGCAGCAGGCTGCCGGGGGTGATCGCCGCCGTCAACCGGTCCGTCGGCGGGCCCCTCAACATCCTCTGTGATCACAGCACCATCATGTCACAGCGGGATACCGGCTGGATGCAGATGTACGCCACCGATTGCCAGGAGGCATACTATTTTCACCTCCTCGCTCCCCGGTGGAGCCAGGCGGTGTACCTGCCTCTAATCGTCAACATCGACGGTTTCGAGCTCTCTCACATCACCGAGAGGCTCGAAGTCCTACCGACTGAGACAGTCAAAAATTTCGTCGGGACATGGGAACCAAAATACCCCCTCGTTACAGATGAAGATGTCGTCATTTCCTATCCCGGGATCGCGGGAGCGGACTACTATTCCGAGATCAAAGAAGGCCAGATGGATGCGATGCGCGGCGCCGAGGCGGCGTTCGAAGCCCTGACAACCGAGTTCTCCGGTATCATAGGTAAGAAACTAGAGTCGGTCGAGCAATACCGGCTTGACGATGCCGAGATTGCCATCGTTGCCATCGGATCGGCGACCGGCACCATACGCGACAAGGTCGACAACCTGAGGGACCAGGGGATCAAGGTCGGCCTTCTCATTGTCAAGATGTTCCGCCCTTTCCCTTACGTGAAAGTGAGTGAAGCTCTCAGGGGCAGGAAATCCGTCGGGGTGATGGAAAGGATGCCGACACTGGGTTCCCAGGGTGCGGCTCTCTACCTCGAGGTGAGAGATGCTCTCTACGATCTTCCCGACGATGAGAGACCGATAACCACTGATTTCACTTTCGGTCTCGGTGGGAGGATTCCGATGCCTGATACGATCGGGCTCGCCTGTAATGTCCTCTACAATCTCGCGGAGAGTTCACCAAAAGGCGATTACCGCAAACACTATCATCTCGACGTGCGTGATGATCGCCCCGATGCCGTCCTAGATCCGAAGGAGCTGGATGACCGGTTTTACCGGCCCCTCGAGAAAAAGAGCACTTCGATCCGGATGTTCGCGAGAGGCGGTGAAGGTATCAAGACAGCCAGCAAGATCCTCTCCTCGACCGCGATCGAGTCGGCTGACCGATTCGCCCAGGGTTTCTCCGTCTACGGCGCGGAACGAAGTGGTGCACCGACGCAAGCCTACGTGAGGATCGGAGACACTTCGATTCATGTGAGAGCACCGATAACCGATTCGGATATTGATATCTTCGTAAACCCCGGCCTCCTCGACGTGGAAGCACTGAAGGGACTCAGGAAGGATGGCATCCTGTTCGTCAACACGACGAAGACCCCTGAAGAAATCAGGAAAGAACTGGGGGTATCAGACTACAGGATATTCACCATCGACGGTTACGGGATCGCGAGTGAAGAGCTCGGCAATCCAAGGCGAAACAGCATGGCGATGCTCGCGGCCCTCATCGGTGCGACCGATGGTCTCCTCGACATCGAGGCTCTGCTGGATCATATCGATCACCTCAAGTTCACACAGAAGGTCATCGAGTCGAACAAGAAAGCCGCCGCGCGGGCCTTCTTCGAGTGGAAGGGTGACAGTAACAAATAAGTGCCCGGGGTGTAATCAGAAAGAGGGAGTTACTTAAGATGATCAAAATGGCTGACATAAATCCAAGAGAAGATTTCAGGAAGGTCGGGTCCTTTCTCAACATGGCGGTCTATCAGAACACGAACCTGGCACCCGCCAACCGGAAGAGTGTGCTGCTCGGGAAGGAGGTCCCACCCGTTACACTCTCAGACCCGGAGATGAAGTCGCAGAAATCAGGACTTGCTTCGGGGGTGGCGACCTGCCTGGGTTGTGCCGCACCGATCGTGTTCAACATGGTGGCGAGAGGCGGCGCCCTGCGGGAGGAACTCCTGAAGAGGGAGACCGTCGAGCGGGGCCTCTTCACCTGGGAAGAGTTGAAAAACCGGGATCTCCTGAGGATCATGTTCACCGAGACAGATGTCCCGCCCGAGGCTCTCGAATCCGTTGGAATCGATCAGGAAAAACTGCTTGGTCTAAGGGAAATCAAGGAAGAACTCCTCGCACAGGGCCTCTATTATAAGATGCTCTTCTGCGGCGCTACAGGATGCATGACGGTCACCACGGCCGCGTATCCGAACCATATCTGGAATTACTCGTATTTTCATTCCGCGTTCGAGAATCTCGGCGCGATGGTCGCCGGTCTCGAATCAGGTGCGAGAGTGAAGCTCCGTCAGGGGAAGATCAAGGTACCTCACAAGATCATCGGTTTCGCCGGTGACGGCGGTACGTTTGACATCGGTCTCCAGGCGCTCTCGGGGGTGTGGGAGAGGAACCAGGACACCCTGACCATCACATACGACAACGAAGCTTACATGAACACCGGAAAACAGCGCTGTAGCTCCACTCCCTGGGGTGCCGATACGACCACGGCACCTGTCGGGAAAGAGATCAAGGGCAAACAGACGAACCCGAAGGACATCGTCGCGATCGCCCTCGCACATAACATTCCCTACGTTGCGCAGGCATCACCCGATGATCCGATCGATCTCATGACCAAGGTGAGAAAAGCCCTGCTCATACCCGGGGCGGCTTACCTCAGGATTCTGTCGCCCTGTCCGCCGGGGTGGGACTATGAGGGGATGGAAACACTCGAAATCAGCAAACGCGCAATCGACACCGGGACATTCCTGTCCTTCGAGGTCGAGACGGATGTTGACAATTACGCACGATACTTCACGATAAATCGACTACCCGAGGACTACTTCGACCTGGCTGCCCACAAAGATGGAGTGGAGGACTACTCGAGCCAGCAGGGCAGGTTCAAGCACCTGTTCCGGAAGGAGGAGCTGGAGCTCCTCAAGATTATGCAGGGTAAAGTTGACCATTCCTGGGAAAACATGAAAGAATTCTTCGGCATCGAGGATGGTTGATAGCCTGTTCCTCGGCCTGGTAATGATGGGCGGTCACCGGTTCAAACGAGGGAGCATGAAAAAATGACGAAACCTGAAATAGATGACAACACTCTCGAAAAATTTGCAGATGCGCTATCCAGCTGGGATTTTTCTTCCCTCTCAAAGCAGGAACTTCTCAATATCTACCGCAGTGGGGATGGTGTGTATGATGAACTCCTGAATGGCTCGACGAGGGGGACTGTTCTCGAGGCTGTCGGGCAGGATTTCACTTCGTGGAAACACAACTGGTTCTCAGATGAAACACCAGACGCCCCCGACGTGCACGAAGTGAACATCGGGTTCAGCAAGCAGAAGGCCATCCACAAAGCTGCCGAATGTATCGAGTGCGGTGAATCACCCTGTGTTACAGGAAAGATCGAATGGGTGAAGGGGCCGCTCGGCGGGTGCCCGGTTCGCATCGATGTCCCGGGATTCATCAGACTCGTCAGAGAAGGGAAAATCTTCGATGCCTGGAAGAAACTCATGGAGCGGGACAACATCCCGGCGATTACGGGCAGGGTGTGTCCGCAGGAGGTGCAGTGCCAGCTGAGCTGCAGCACAGCCATCAAGGACAAACCGGTCGACATCGGCCGTCTCGAACGGTTCGTCGCCGATTACGTGTGGGAAAATCACTATGACGAGGTGATGTCCTATGTCAGGTCCATGAAAAAGAAATACGGCAGACCAGAAAATGCCGATCATCACATCGCGGTGATCGGTGCCGGACCGGCCGGGTTAACTGTTGCCGCGGATCTGTTGATACTCGGTTACCGGGTGACGATTTTCGAGGCACTCCATGTCACCGGTGGTGTCCTAGCATACGGGATACCGGAGTTCAGGCTGCCCACCGATGTCCTCGAACGTGAGATCGGCATCGTAGAAGCGCTCGGCGTGAACATCATTCACAATATCACAATAGGCCGCTCCATAACCATCGAGGATCTGTTCAACGAGGGTTTCAGCGCCGTATTTCTCGGGACCGGCGCGGGTCTTCCCAGGATGATGAACATCCCGGGCGAAAACCTCAACGGCGTCTACTCTGCAAACGAATTTCTCGTCAGGCTGAATCTCATGAACGCTTACAAGGACGAGGCCGAGACGCCTCTCAGAGTGGGGGTCGATGTTGTCGTCGTCGGAGGTGGCTTCACAGCTATCGATGCCGCACGGTGGGCGAAGAGGCTCAATCACGGAAACGTCACCATCGTGTACCGGCGTTCACGGGAGGAGATGCCCGCGCGTGCCGAAGAGGTGGAAAATGCCCTCGAAGAAGGTGTCAAACTCATGCTTCTCGTCAATCCCGTCGAGATCATCGATGATGGAAAAGGCGGGGTGTCGAGGATAAAGTGCATCCAGATGGAACTCGGTGAACCCGATGAATCAGGCAGGAGGAGACCAATTCCCATAGAAGGGTCGGAATTCGAGATACCCGCCCAGACCGTGGTCACATCCCTCGGTACATCGCCGAACCCGATTCTTCTCCACTCCACGGATGGCCTCGAAGGTACAAAATGGGGGACCGTAGACGTCAAATCGATCGATACTGGAGAGACCTCGCTTCCCTACACCTACGCCGGTGGAGACGTCGTCACAGGAGCGGCGACGGTTATCCTGGCAATGGGTGCCGGGAAAAACGCCTCCGCCGCGATCGATAAAGTCCTCAAGGACAAAAAGCCGGATCCTGAGGGTGTCAAAAGATCGATGGAACTCGTCGAAGCATGTTCCGATCACTTCGAGATACTCTCTCACAGATCGCTCGTCCCCGACATCTACGAGATGGAGGTGAGGGCGAGATTCGTGGCAAAGTACTGCGCTGCCGGACAGTTCGTGATGGTGATGAAGGATCTCGGGTCAGAGCGCCTGCCACTCACCATCGCCGATTGGGATGAAGAGAAGGGGACAATTACGCTCGTCTACCAGGTGGTCGGGAAGGGTACCGCGGAACTCGAGAAGATGAATGTTGGTGATGCTTTCAACGGCATACCCGGCCCGCTCGGGAAGCCATCCGTAGTCAAGAAGCAGTCGGGCCCTGTCCTCATGGTCGCCGGAGGCGTCGGCCTCGCCGCAATTTTCCCGATCATGCGCACCCACGTCGAGATCGGAAACGATGTCACCCTGATCTACGGTGCCCGCTCTAAGGATTACCTCTTCTGGATGGACAAGCTCCGGGCTCTCCTCCCCGAGGACAAGCTGATCATCGCTACCGATGACGGCAGCTTCGGCGAGAAGGGGTTCGTCACAGATGTGATAAAAAAATATTTCATCGGGAAGAAGGACGTGAGCAGTTCCGTCATCATCGGTCCGGCCATCATGATGCGTGAGAGTTCTAAACTCACCGTCGGCGAGGAAATCCCCACCATTGTGAGTCTCAACCCGCTGATGCTCGACGGGACGGCGATGTGCGGCGGCTGCAGATGTGCGGAACGCGGAGAAAAGGGCAGGGTCAGGGCCGAGTTCGCCTGTCACGCGGGTCCCGACCGGGATGCGGCGAAAGTGGACCTGGACGAGCTCATGAACCGCCAGTTGATCTACCGGGACCAGGAAAAAGAAATCATCGCCTACGGTATCGTGAGTGATCTCAAGAAGAAGCTGAGCCGGGAGATGGCCTCCACCAAATAATAAATAGGGACAGTCACCATTTATTAAATGGTGACTGTCCCTATTTAAATTAAGGTGATATCTCCACCGCGAACGACTCCTCGTCAACTATCACATCAGGATACACCCCTATTCTTGCCACCACTTCAAACGTTCCTGGGAAAAACGTCCGAAGTTCGTTGGAGATAGTTGCTGTACCGTGAGCCGATGTGGAACCGTGCAGGGGATTAGGATGATTCAGCACGAAATTCGGAAGGAGTATTTCATTCGAGTTCGGAAGTACAACTGAGAGCCAGTAATCACCTGGAGCTGAGTTATCGGTGCTGTTCCAGAACAGGGCATCGAAGAATACGGTGTCACCTACGGTAACCGTGGTCGGCCCGGTGGGATAGAGGAAGAGATCGTAGGGTCCCTCCAGCCAATAGCCGTTACTCGACCCGCCATAGGCCCCCATGTCGCTTCTCGTTCCTCCCGATCCCGGAGGCTGGCTGCCGTCGAGGATCGAAGGATCACCGGCATCAACACAAAGGGAACTCGCATCTAGATGAAAATCTATCTCCTCAGCAAACTGCGGGTCCGTGTCTATGTTGCCCGTGCCTGACCAGCCGCCCTCGATGTTTGAGTAGGTGACGGTCGGCTCATCCCCCAGATAATAGATGATAGCGGGCGAGTCATTCCACCACATGATACAGTTGATGATCGTGACAGCATCCGATTGGTAAAGGTAGATCCCGCCAGTAGAACCTAACCCGGAATCGTTATTAACGAGGGTACAGTTGTGGATCGTGACGTCATCGGAATTATAGAGGTAGATCCCGCCACAATAACCATACCCGGCCCCATCGTCAGCGTGGTTACTGTTAAAGAGGCAATTATAAATGTTGACATCTGATTGGTTGCAATAAATTCCACCTCCCATCCATCGAGCGTTGTTCTCTATGAAGCGGCAGCTCCAAATGAAGGTGGTCCCGTATGTAACTTCGACATCGTGGTATATTCCACCCCCCTTCAAGAGGGCCTCGTTATCAAAGAAGGTACACTGCGATATTCTTGGACCATCCCCGGCTAAGACAAAGGTGCTTATGTAAATCCCGCCCCCGTTATCTGCCAGGTTCTCACTGATAGTGCAATGGTTGATGTCGGGAGAACCGTTAACAACATATATCCCGCCGCCATCATCTGCAGCCGTGTTTCCTTCGATGGTGCAGTTGTTGATGCCGGGAGAACCGTAGGAGATATAAATCCCGCCACCCACGCCGATGTCGGCCATGTTCCCGGTAATAGTACAGTTTGTGATTGTCGGTGAGGCGGAATCCACATTGATACCGCCGCCCTCGTTGGCGGTGTTCCCGGTAATAGTACAGTTTGTAATGGTAGGGGATGCACCTGTATCCAGGGAGATCCCACCGCCATTAAAGACGGCTTCGCAGTCTTTGATGACGCAGTTTGAAATGGTGGGACTGGAATTACTCCACATCAAGATCGCACCTCCGGAACCGCTTGAGAAACCGTTTTTGATGGTAAATCCGTCCAGTACAGTAGAAGAATCCTCACCGTGGGCAAAAAAGAAAGCCGTATTTTGATCCAGCAAATCAATAATAGTCACCTCCGGACCATCAGATGACATGATGACAAGATCTTTGCCCTGCAGGTCCATGTTAAAGTTCCCTGACCCTGAATATACACAGGGAGCCACCAGCACAGTGTCCCCATCCACCGCCGCATTGATCCCGTCCATGATCTTCATATAATCGCCACCGCTGGCGCAATCGACGGTAATAGTGGCACCGAATGAACTGTTTACGCAGAGAAGTAAGGAAACCAAAAAGATCGCTGAACTCAAAATTAAATACTTCATACTGTTCTCCGTTTTTGATAAAAAGTGAATAAAAACACTCATCCTCAATTCCTGCAGCAAATTGCTGAATGAGCTGAGAGAATATTCCGCCTGTTTCATGATGACCTTCTTTGAGAAAGCATAGTAACCTCCTGTTGAATCGGTGCGGTAGTTGATGAACGTTCACCATTCTCTTTACTCTATTACGATGACAATGGAATTTTACGAATATATTATCTATGATTCATCCGAATGATGAGTACCACCACTTCAACGCTTTCGCCAACCTCTTGGTGCTTGCTCAGTTAAGTATTGTTCTTCTAAGCCGCCAGCCTTCGAATGTCAGGTACATGACGGTGATTATTGACTCTCTCCAGAGCACACAAAAAGATAACGAGCCGAGCGATAAGTATTTCCCGGAATGACAGCTTTCTCGAAACGATTCCTGCCTGCATTGCGGGA
>CAZZKG010000026.1:0-47880 GCA_964654825.1 uncultured Gemmatimonadota bacterium
CTACGGCTTATACGGTTTCCCGATAACAGCTTTTAGGCCGCACTCTTGCTTGATAACACTCAATTGATGATACCACGAACAAACTTGAATGTCGACGATTTTCCTGACTCTCGTGTCACTCCCGGAGTCTTATGCGGTTTCCAGATAACATCAAAATCTCAAGGCTGAATCGAATCCATCGGGTTCGTACGCCTTTCCCTCCTCGGTTAAGGACATGAGTGTAAATCATCGTTGTCCTCACATCCTTGTGTCCCAGCAGCTCCTGAACTGTTCGTATGTCGTACCCGTCTTCGAGAAGGTGAGTTGCAAATGAGTGTCTCAAGGTATGGCAACTCGCCCGTTTCGTGATTCCGGCAGCGGATACCGCCTTCTTGATGGTCTTCTGAATGACGGATTCGTCCAGGTGGTGCCGGCCTTGTTCACCGGTTCGGTGGTTGACCCACCTTCTTTTCTGCGGGAAGATGAATTGCCATCTCCATTCGCGGGCTGCGATCTGGTTTTGGCCGAAATCGATATCCTGAACTCGCAGGTTCAAGCATTCGTTGAGTCTCAGACCGGCCCCATACATGAGAACCGCCATGAGCCGGATCTGACCTCGCAGGAGTTTCATGACGGCTTTGACTTCCGTGGATGTCAAAGTCGAGAGAGGGTAGGGTGGGCAGAAACCCGAAATCTTATGAATGAAAAACTATCTTCACGTCGTGAAGCACTTTTCCGAATCCCAGCAAGCCGATTCCCTGAATGTGAGAATCGTTGGACATTACGACACTCCCGGTGCGGCATGGGATGTCACAATCCTGGTGCCTGACACACTTATCTGTGTTGCCGACGGCACGGAAGGCCTGAGGGTGATTTCCATCGTGGATCCGGACCATCCGGAGGAAATCGGTTTCACATCCACACCTGGCAATGTCCGAGGTGTAACCGCATTCGATGAATATGCCTGTGTGGCCGATTACAACACGGGCTTGACCGTGATAGACGTCCATGATCCCGAGAATCCGATTGTGTGCGGGACTTTCGATACGCCGGGCTTCTCGGAAGATATTATCATAGTGTGGTCTTATCTCCTACTCGCCGACAATCTGGGGGGACTCAGGGTGATAGACATTTCAGATCCGTGTAATCCCTTGGAGGTCGGGCATTATGATACTGCCGGTTTCGCAAGTGGCTTAGCCATCAGCCCTGACAGCACTTATGCATACCTCGCTGATTGGTCCGAAGGTTTGAGAGAGTTTTCGATATATTTCCCTGAAAGCCCGATAGAAACATCCCATTGCGATACCGACAGTCTCGCCTATGACGTCAATGTGAAGGGAACGTATGCCTATGTCGCAGATGGTGGAGGTGGGTTGGTCGTGTTCGATGTGAGCGATCCACAACATTGCCGGGAGGTGGGCTTCTACCATAAACCAGGTATTGCTATGGACATCTAGGTTGAGGGGGACCTGGTCTATATGGCGGACGGTCTGTGGGGATTACAGGTATTGAATATTTCAGATCCGACCAATCCGTTCATCCAGAGCTATTACGATCTTCCCGGCGAAGCAAGGGGCCTATCCGTCCATGGTTCGATCCAGTATATCGCCACCGGCTACGATGGATTGTTCATCGGGTCATTTGATATTATTTGAGAACCACCATCTTTTTCGTGAAAACGTAATCTCCGGCTTTCATCCGGTAGAGATAGAGACCCGAGCTCACCGATTCCCCGCGTTCGTTGCGGCCGTCCCAGTGGATGGTGTAGCGACCGGGTTTTTTCATGTCATCCAGAAGGACCCTGACGAGCTGTCCGCGCATATTGTGAATCGTGAGTCGGGTCCTCGTTGCGACTGTCGGATTACTTCCGTCCCCCCTCTCCGGTATGTCGATGATGATCGATGTCGATGGATTGAACGGGTTGGGATAGTTCTGATAGAGAGCGAACACGTGTGGCATCGGGGAACCAGTTTCGCCTTCATCTTCGATACCGACCATTTCACCCAGGTCCTCCATGGCCTGTTCGATCGCTGCTCTGGCGGAAGCTTCTTCCATGTAGAAAAGGGGGAAGTCGAACAGGACAAAGCCGTAATCTTCCCCGAGGTAGCGAAAGCCTGTGATCTCACCGCTGTATGTACCCGAGTCGCCGTCAGCGGATCGGTAGGTGTATATCGGCTCTGTGACCGGTTGATCCACCAGCGGCTCGAAGAAAATATCCATGTTGAACAGGTATCCATTCAGCCAGGGTGCCTTGTCGCTATCGACCAGGAGGTCCGGGTAGTCAGCCACCCCGGCATCGGCTCCGGCGAAATCCCGTATCGAGGACTGAAGAACTTCTGTCGAATCCATTTTGAAATAGTCGTGAGGTACCGTCCCCGGTGGAAAGACATAAGTCCCCAGCGAGTGATCACTAACCTGCTTGATGAGATTCCAGCCGCTGAGGAAGAGATTCCCGCCTTCTGAGAGATAGGTCCCGATGTCGTCGAGGTAAGGGATCATCAGATCGCTCATCCTGTCGTCCTGATGCCAGACAACAGTGGAATAAATTGCAAGAACCGACTCGTCCAGCATGAAGAGCGAGGTCCCGACGCTGTCTGCGATATCGTAATAACCCGTAACGGGATGATGATCGAGTATTCGACCGTAGAAGTTGTCTACCGTACTGTCCGAGTAAGAGAAAGGAAGGCCGTCCTGCCCGTCGTGTGTGCCGTCGACGATCAGTATCCCGCTGTCGAGGCTCATCAATCGCCCCCGGGTAATCTCGGAAGGCTGGCCTGTGCCACCTTCGGTATCTCTCGCGGCGATCCGGTAGAAATACATCATGTGCGGATCGGGAGTTGTGTCGGTGTAGGTCGTGTCGGCGGCCGGAATCGTGTCGATCCCTGTGTACCCGCTGTCGACGTGAACACTGCGGAGGATGACGTACGCGTCGACATCCAGCTCTTTATTCTTCATCCAGGTCAGTGAGATATCATCCCGGTGTGATTCTGCCGCGACACCCTCCGGTGGGAGGGGTAGCGAGTAAGGTGTCCCGGTCCCTTCCTCGGACAGGAGGCTGCGTCTGCCTGTCGAGTCCAGAGCGGCGAGGGTGAAGAAGTAGGTCAGGCCTTCCTCCAGATCAGTTACCACGACGGTCGTGTCTCCACCTGACCACGAAGAATCCATGTAGACACCCGATTCGGATCCGTATAGTACGAGGTAGTCCGAAACAGGAGCCAGCAGAGACAGGACAGCCTGCCACGCGACCTGGAGGTCTGTACCGCTGCCGACGTCATAGACGATTGGTATGTTGGGTGTCAGAACGCAGGAGAGGCCGTGGTTCTGAAAACCATCACAGATCTCATCCGCATGTGGAACTCCGTTGAACAGGTTGCCGTCGTCGTCGTCGAGTGTCAGGACGTCGATGAAATAATCGGGAAAAACCTCGGAATATCCATATCGGGCATAGTGGAAGAGGGTGTCCGCAAGCGCCACTCCGGCTTCCTGACCGAGTGTCGCGACCAGATTCTGTCGCATGTCCCAGACAGCTCCGGCGATCGCCTCTCCGACGCAGTGGGGCTCACCCCCGCACTCGGGGGCTGGATAGACGCGGTTGTTGTCGGCGTTCCTGATTGAGCTCCCGGGTCCGAAAAAACCTCTGCCGATAAGCGATTGATTGGTGATAGTTGCCGCGAGATAGTCGGACAGCCCTTCGTGCATCGCTCCTGACGGTTGAGGGAACGGGCGGTACTGGAAGTCGGTGACACCGTGGCCGTACTCGTGATAGATAACATCGGCGATATTAGCGGTATTGGCGCAGCCGCCGCCCTCCTGGAAGAAGTTCGTCCCGAACCCGTCCCAGAACGCGTTACACACCTGGTCGAGGTTCACTCGGCACGGCATCTCGTAATCCAGATCGGTGAAAGTGGAATCGAGTTCTTTCACGTAATCGTGGACGACGATGGTGTGATAGAAACCGTTTCGTTCGGGTATCTCCGAGTTGGTGTCATCCCAGAGAATGTCGTTCGGCACGCCGGGGATTCCCTCGATGCGTAACGCTGCGTCGGCTCCGTCCGATTTGTCGACGTTGACAAACGGGCCCTGCAGCCAGGCAAGGATGGAGTCGGGTCCTTCCGTCTCAAGAAGGAATCCGCCCGATGCGTCGGTTACATCCGACCCTCCCGCCAGAAGCTGAACACGGAGATCTTTGAAGCTCTGTTCCTCCGAAGGGTCGGTCGGTGTTTCCGGATTGATGAGGCCCGTCACGGTCCCCGAAATCGAGTCTGTCGCGACTTCGTCGTAGTAGATCTGGTTCCATGTGTCAACGATTCTCCCGTTCACGGCGTCGATGACAGTGAACCAGTGTCCGGGAGGGTCGAGTGTGTGGAGCTCGATCATCCATGAAGTAGTGTATGTCATCCTTCCGTCTTCCGCGTGGGGATACACGACGAGCTGAGGTTCCATCGCCCGATCTCTACCCTCGACGAAAAAGGTCTCTGCCATGGCCAGCGACAGCGCCCGTTGGGCCGGTAGGACAGGGGATGCCACCGGACCGATCCCGCGGTGTGCTCTGCTCGTGATTGAAACCAGTTTTCCGTCCCGCCGGAGTTTGAATTGAACAAAACCTCCATAGACTGGAAGAGAATTTATTATCTGCTGGAAGTTGGCATACCAGAGTTTTCCCCGAAGCCGGGTGTCGATCGGAAGGAGATCATCAGACGAAATTCCGAAAAGTTCACTGTTCGTATCGATGAGTGAAAGGAGTTGTGATGACACTGCTTCGCCATTCGGGATAATACCCGGATAAATTTCGATGCTGGATCCGTATATAGCGTGGGGGGACCCCCGCTGATCGTCCCATTCGATTTTCCACCCGCCGCCGTATCGCTCCATGTACTCCAGCCATGAATCCACCGGAATCGGATAGCCCTCCCCCCGGGAAACCTCAGCTCCGCCGTTGCGATCGGACAAACCTGTAATCGGGATGAAAGCCTGGGAAACTGATGATATCCCGGCGAGAAGACAGCAAGTGAGAAGGCCGGCCCACACCTTTTTCATGATTTCTCCTTGGTGATTTTCTGAAAACTTGAGGACATCGAGAGTGAATCGCTCCTGGTTCCTGTGTGTTCTTTTCTCTTTTCTGAAGTTACAGAGGTATGGAGTCTATTCTTCAACGATTATAGTATGTACGAGATGGCTTGTCAACTGACTGTCAGGCGGAGGATAGAGGAGGCGGGGCCAGCTGATCACTCGGAAACATCCTGACGGCAGAAAAATCAATCGATTACACCGCCGCCGATGAGGGTCTGTGTTTCATACCACACGGCGGACTGCCCCGGTGTGACAGCCTTTTCCGGTTCACTGAGTTCCACTAGCACTGTCTCAGGTCCAACAGGAGTAACCGTTGCCCGAACCGGCTCGGAACGTGATCTCACCTTGACCAAAAAACGCTCCGGCATATCCGGGACCTCACCCGAAATCCAGTTCACCTGCGATACCGTGAATGTCTTCCGGAAGAGATCTTCTTCGAAGCCGACAACAAGTGTGTTCGTTTCCGGATCGATCTTCAGCACGTAGGCAGGTTTCCCCAGTGCGAGTCCCAGCCCTCTTCGCTGGCCGATTGTGAAATAGGCGATACCGGGGTGAGTCCCGATCACCTCACCCTTTGCATTGATTATCGGACCGGGTACGGTGGAGCTTTCTTCGAGTCCGAGATCATCTGAGATTTCACTGTCACCGGATGTGAAGCTGTACTGATCGGGTGAGAGAAAGCAGAAATCCTGACTCTCCGGTCTCTCGGCGACTTCTAAGCCGGCATCCCTCGCGAGATCTCTGACTTCCGATTTGGTGAGTCCACCCAGTGGGAAGAGCGTATGCGAAAGAGTATCCTGGTTCATGCCCCAGAGGAAATAACTCTGATCCTTCTTATGATCGCTGGCTTTCTCCAGTGAGAAGGAACGGGAGTGGTTCTTTTCGATTGTCCTGATTCGGGCGTAGTGGCCTGTCGCGAGGTACCGCGCTCCGAGGTTTTTACCTTTTTCGAGAAGGTGATGAAATTTGATTCTGCTGTTGCAGAGGATACAGGGATTTGGGGTTCGCCCCCTCGAGTATTCGGTGAAGAAGTTGCGGAGGACCTCTTCTCTGAACTCGTTTTCCATGTCGAGCACTGTGTGCGGGATCCCCACTCTGTCCGCTACCTGCTGTGCCGCTCTGGTGGAGTCAAGCGAGCAGCAGCCGGTTTCCGAGTTCTTGCTCTCGAAGTGAGTGAAGCAAAAGAGCTTCATGGTGACACCTATCACTTCGTAGCCCTCTCCCGCAAGCAAGAGAGCGGTAACAGAACTGTCGACGCCGCCGCTCATGGCAACGAGGACTTTCTCTTTCGTATTTTTCTGACCGCCGGGCAACGACCTGATCCTTTCTGTCGGCCGATGGAATTGTTGATGTTCACTTATAATTTATCACGCTGTGTCACCTCAATCAACGGGGATATTGCATCAGGCCATCTCTCTCGTTCCATTAATTGTCTGCTTGAAAGCTGGATATCCTGCTGGACCATTGTCCCGCGTTCTATTCCCAGCGTAGGGCTTCGATGGGGTCGAGGCCTGCCGCTTTCGAGGCGGGGTAGATACCGAAGAAGAGGCCTACCGAGACACTCACACTCATCGCGATCATGATCCAGGTGAAGGAGACTTCGGAGGGCAGGGGAGACAGTGAATCGACAAGTGTCGACACCAGGATGCCGAAGAGTACTCCCACGATGCCGCCGAACCCGGTAAGGGTCATGGCCTCAATGAGAAACTGCCACATGATGTCGATCCGCCTCGCGCCGATGGCTTTTCGCAAACCTATCTCCCGCGTCCGCTCCTTCACCGAAACGAGCATGATGTTCATGACGCCGACCCCCCCGACTATGAGGCCGATCGATGAGATGACGATCATTGCGATGTATATGCCGCTCGTCACCTGCTGGTAGATATCGTTCATACTGTCCTGCGTGGAAAGGTTGAAGTTGTTGGGATCTTCCGGTGGTACCCCCCTGTGCAGCCTCAGGAAGACCGTTATCTCGTCCATGCAGGCGCCGATGAGTTTCGACGATTTCGGTTTGACGACGAGCAGTAGTTCGGTCTCTTCGGGGTGCAGATGAGCATAGGTTCGATAGGGAAGCATGATGATGTCATCCCGGTCGTTACCGAGAAATTTACCCTGCTCTTCGAGTACACCGATCACTCTGAAGGTCCTTCCTTCTATGGTTATCTTTTTTCCGATCGGTTCTTCGAAGGGGAAGAGTGCTTCGGCGGGTTTTGCGCCGAGAACACACACCTTGAGTCCATGCATGTCATCACCCTCGGTTATGAAACGTCCTTTCGCGACCGAGACGTCTCGCACTTCCGGGTAATCCGGCATCACACCGACGATGGGTGGGCTGACTGCTTCATTGTTCCTGTACCGTACTCTGGTATCTCCGCTGAAGTAGTTCTCTGCTGAAACCGCACCCGCCGTTGTCACCTTTTCCTTAACCAGTTTCGCATCTTCGTAGGTGATCGGAGGTCTCGTTCTCTCCTCGAGAGATCTGCGACCGAACTGCATCCCTGGTGCGAACCTCGTGACGTAGATGACGTTCGAACCGAGTGACTGTAATTGTCTGGCCATGGAAGCATTGAGGCCCTGCACGAGCGACACCATCCCCACGACCGACACGATACCGATCACGATACCGAGGATGGTCAGCAGTGATCTGAGCTTGTGAGTCAGCACGGCCTCGAGGGCGATCATGACACTCTCTCTTATCTCGATTCTTTTCATTATCCCTCTAGTGTTCTGTCATGTAAGAAGTGTCGCAAGATCACCAAGTAATTTTGTCTGCCTGCAAAGCTCGACTGAGGGAGCATAGCAGGGCTATGTGACTGAAGGAGCAACGCTGTAGGCAGATAAAAGGACAAGTGAGATGTGTCAGTTGTTGCATGACAGGGCACTAGTCCGCTCTCAGCGCTTCGATCGGGTCCAGGCGGGCCGCACGCATGGCCGGGTAGATGCCGAAGAATATCCCGATTATCGACGAAATAAGAATACCCACCAGGACCGACCAGAGTTCGATTGCCGCCGGGAGAGGGGAAACGGCGGCAACCACTTTGGCGATAGTCATACCGAGGAGAATACCGAGCAAGCCTCCGGCCCCCGATACGGTTATCGACTCGACAAGGAACTGGTTCATGATGTCCCGTTTCCGTGCACCTACCGCCTTCCTGATGCCGATCTCCCGCGTCCTTTCGGCTACCGTGACGAGCATGATGTTCATGATCACAATCCCGCCGACGATGAGAGCGATGGATGAAATCCCGATCATGACCATAAAAGCCGCACTCGTGAACGACCGGTACAGATCTATAAGCATATCCGACGTGATGATGTCGAAGTCGTCTTCTTCGTTTATGGGGACTTCTCTCGCTGATCTCAGGATCGTCCTCACCTCATCCTGAGTGGAGAACATTGTTTCTCTACCGTGTGCTCGGATGATAATCTCGACCGACTGGTTATTTCCATAGAGTTTTGTGTATGTAGAGAAGGGGATCAGAACGAAATTGTCCATGCTCTGACCGAGAAATGATCCACGTTTTTCCACCACGCCTACTACGGTGAACAGTTCTCCCGACAACCTGACTTTTTTCCCGAGAGGATCCAGATTCGGGAAGAGGTTTTCGACGATGTCGGCACCCAGGATACAAACACTTCGCCTGTTATTGACATCGAGGTCGGTAAAATCCCTGCCGTATTCAACATTCAACCGTGACAGCCAGAGGACATTCTTGGTGAGGCCGACGACGTAAGCGTCATCGACGGATTCCCTCTCATACTTTATCCTTCCATTCTTGACGAGTTGAGCGCCGACATTCACGCAGTTCTTGCAGAGTCTTTCTACCATCTCCTTCTGTTCGATAGTAATGTCAGCCCTCTTATTCTTTTCCCGGAACATCTCCCTGCTGGTCACTATGCCCATTTTCTGAATGCTGAAATTGTCCGACCCCCAGGCGGCGAACGTGCCGATGACGTAGTTGTTCATCCCGGCAATGATGGAAACCACAGCGATGACCGTTGATACTCCGATGACGATACCGAGGAGGGTGAGGAAAGCTCTGAGCTTGTTCGACCACAGTGACGACAGCGCTAGAGGGATGCTCTCCCAGATGCTGCTGACCGTCGAGTGCTTGCGCTGTTTCTTCATCCAGTGCTCTTCACTTCCTTCTCGATCTTTCCATCTCTGACGTGGATGGTGCGGTTTGTGTAATTGGCGATGTCGGGTTCGTGCGTGACGACTATCAGGGTGATGCCTTCCTGGTTCA
The DNA here is from genome assembly GCA_964654825.1 of uncultured Gemmatimonadota bacterium. Lineage (GTDB taxonomy): Bacteria > Gemmatimonadota > CAZMKB01 > CAZMKB01 > CAZMKB01 > CAZZKG01. The sequence continues at coordinate 9,297 of CAZZKG010000026.1, forward strand.
GTTTACCGAACAGCTCCATGATCTCGTAACTCGTCCTGGTGTCCAGGTTGCCGGTCGGCTCGTCTGCGAAGATGATCGAGGGTGAGTTGACGAGCGCACGCGCGATGGCGACACGCTGTCGCTGGCCTCCTGACAGTTCGTTCGGCTTGTGGTCCATGCGGTCGCAGAGGTCGACCATATCGAGGGCCGCCCTGGCTTTTTCGAACCGCTCCTTCGCCGGTGTGCCGTTGTAAACCAGAGGGAGCTCGACGTTTTTGAGCGCGGAAGCCCGGGCGAGCAGATTGAAGGTTTGAAAAACGAATCCAACCTCCCGGTTTCTGATGATGGCAAGCTCATCCTCCGACATTTCGCTTACAAGTTTACCCGCCAGCCGGTACTCTCCCCTTGACGGAGTGTCGAGGCAACCCAACAGGTTCATAAGTGTGGATTTCCCGGAACCGGAAGGTCCCATGATCGCCAGGTACTCACTCCTCTCGACGTTCAGATCGACACCCCTCAGGGCTTCGATCTGTACCTTTCCCATCTGGTAGATCTTCCAGAGGTCCTTCGTTTCGATGAGCACAGTTACTCCTCTTCTGATTTCGATCCCTTTTCCAGATTCTCTATTTTTACTTTCGTGCCGTCTTCGAGTGTTCTCAGGACCTTGAAGCTCCCGATTACGATTTCTTCGTCTTCTTCCAGACCCTCGGTGATCTCTATATCCATACCTCCCACGATCCCGGTGGTGACCGGTTTGAAGCTGACAACGCCGTCTGAAACCGAGAAAACGCCTTTCTTCTCTTCCTGCTTTTTCTTCTCCTCAGTCGGTTCGCCGCCTTCCTCCGAGTCCCCATTTTCGTCGGGGACATTTCGGATGGTGATCGCCTGGATCGGGACTATGACTGCGTTTTCTCTGGTGTCGGTGGAAATCTCGGCAGTAGCGGAGAGGCCGGGTTTGAGCCCTCTAGGCGGATTGGCGAGGGAGACTTTGACAAGAAAGTCGACCGCTTCCTGAACTCCAACCGCACCCCTGCTCGAAATGATCGGGCTGTTTCCGATCTCGGTGACCACACCTGAGAACACCGAGTCGGGATACGCATCGATCATTACATCAGCTTTCTGCCCGAGGGAAATAAAAACGATGTCGGTCTCGTCCACTTTGATTTCTGTTTCCATTTCGGAAAGATCGGAAATGGTGAGCAGAACGGTACCGGGGTTGTTCATCGTTCCGACGATAGCCATCTCGCCTTCCTCGATGTCGAGGCTGGTCACGATACCCGACATCGGGGCGGTTATCGTAATCTTATTCAGGTATTCCTCTGCTCTCCGTGTACTCGCTCTGGCTCCTTCTACCCGCTGTCTCGCGACCTCGAACTCAGTTTTTGCCTGCTCGAGTTCTTCCTCGGAGATGAGTGCCGTTCCCCCGCTCGCTTTCTGTCCATCGTGGATCTGGAGAGCTCTGTTGAGGTTTCTCTCCGCCTGAGTCAGCTCCGACCGGTAGACCGCAAGCTGGGCCTTCTCCCGGGCGACTTCAGCTTCATATGGGGCAGGATCGATGATGAGTAGTGTGTCGCCCTTTTCCACTACAGCTCCCTCGTCGATGGTGAGTGTCGTGATTCTACCCGCCACGTCGGCACTGATATCGACGGAATGTTTCGGCTGAATGTTTCCGGAGGCGGAGATGAGATGTGTGATCGTGTCGCGCTTCACTTCCTGGGTCTGTACGCTGACCAGGCCGCGGTTTTTCATTTTCATGTTCACGACGACCACGATGCTGAGCACAACGAGAATACTCACCGCGATGATGATTTTTTTCTTCATAATTTCCCCCCGATCTCACCCTCCTCGATATCGAGCCCGGTGGCGTATTCGAGCTGGGAAAGCGTGGTCCTGAATTCGAGCATTTTAGATATGTGATCGGATTCCGCCTGTATGTAAGTCACCTGGGCGGTCCTCAGGTCGAGGAGTGAAGCGGAACCGAGTCTGTACCTCTCCCTTTCGAGAGTGAGGTTCTCCCGGGCCAGCTCCCGGTTTTTCCGGGTAATGAGACTCTGGCTGTAGATTCGTTCGAGATTGAGAATCGCTTCTCTCACTTCCTTCTCGACGGACAGTTTCTTGTCCATGATATCATATCTCGTATTCTGAGACGAGACCTGTGCCTGCCTGATCCGATTTTCCCTCGAGAAACCGGAGAAGAAATCCCAGGTCATGTTGAACCCGAAACGGGTATCGTGGTTCACCGGGCTGAACGACCATCTTGTGTTATCGAGCTCGTCAGTGGTATAATTGAGCTGGAATGCGATTGTGGGAAGATACGAACCTCTTTCCGCCATTACCGCATTATCGTAGGATGCGAGTTCCGACTCCAGCTGCCGAAGGTCCGGCCGGTTCGCGAGTGCCCTGGAGACGAGCTCTCTGGTGTCGAGGGCGGGTGCGAACAGGACGGAATCATCCATCACGGTGTAGGATTCGTCCAGATAGACACCCATGAGTTTGTTGAGATCCATCCGAGCGATCGTGAGCTCCTGCTCGGACAGTAGGACTTCATTCTCCTGATTCCCGAGATCGATTTCGGCCTGCATCACATCCAGTTTCGTCACCGACCCCACATCATAGCGTGCCTTCGCCAGTTTGAACTGTTCTTTCCTCTGGTCAAGGACACGTTTCGAGAGTTCGAGCAGCTGCTGAGTCGCGAGCACGTTGAAGTAGGCCTGACTTATATTGTAGGATAAAAGCTGACGGTCACGGTCGAGGCTGAATTCGCTAGCCTTCTGAGAGTCTCTCTCGCTCCGTAGCGTAAAGAGGTTGCGTCCTCCCGCGAAGAGTGTCTGGCTGAGTTGGAGGTAGCCGTATGAGTAGCGTCGTCTGCCTTCCGATGGATCGAGTCTCATAGAGGATTCCGGAGTGATGAGAGCGACGATCTCCCCCTGATCGAGCTGCCCGTTTCCATTCAGATCGTTGAATGAGAGAGTCGTATCCGCCGGTAACGGTAGCTCGACAGGGCGGGCTACGATCGAGCCGTCCGGCCACTGATACGTCGCGTTGTAGTACTGGTCATCCGTCAGTGAATATCCGCCCGTCAGCTGAGGGAGAAAATTACCGTAAGCTGCCAGGACATTCGAGTTGCTAAGGCTGATATTAGTCTTGAACTTCTGATGAGCGGGATTGCCAGTGAGAGCTATCTCGATGCAGTTGTCGATCGTCAGCGGCTGGTCAGGACCGTATCCGAGCACATCCAGGCTCAGCTGAGCCTCCACCGTGTTAAAAGCCGCAATGTGAAACAGACATATCAGGACAAGAATGAGTACGGGTTTTCCCTCCATTCTCGGGTTTCCTCCTTCCAGGACTTGTGCAGGTGAAAATGATTCTTTATAGATGAGACATGTTTCTCAGGGAAAATGTTCCGTGTAAAATGTCATTTCATTCTACGTATCAACAGCTTTAAAAGTTTCGTCACATCACGCCATCCCGGACAATTTCATCGACAGCATGGAAATCCCGACACGAGCGGCATTCTTGATAAACCACGCCAGTATCACGATAAATGCGGCTTTCCCTTTCGGAACGCGTGCAATCACGGAGATCCCTATTATGAGAACCACGAGAGACCAGATCGAAAACAGGTCGAAGGCATCGAGAACCATGTACGTGAGCGACGTAACAGGTGCATTCGGAGCGAGAAGTGAGAGGCCCGTTGACACACCGATTGTGGAGCCTTTTGTTAAAATGAGCGGGGTTTTGAACACCGTTGCGAGCACGGGATCGATAAGGCCTGCCAAAAGTACCGCGGAGAATACGATCTTGTATTTGAGATCGCATCCGCTCGTATTGGCAACAATTAACAGAATGAGCGAGTACAGAAGAAACCCGATCAGGGTCACAACAGGTGCCATGACAACACCGATGGCGACTCGTGATGGTGAAGGGTTTTTTATACTCTCGAACTGTTCCGCGCTCAGCATTTCCGAATATCGGGGATTCTGACCAACGATCGTGGCATTGTCCTGCGCCGAAATGTCACTCAGGATCAGTGCGGCCGCGGCAAGTACGATAATGAGCACGATCATGGGCAGCAGGATGATCGCTCTCTCCTCGATATTCCTGTATGCCTCCGAGGGATTGAAGAAGACGTTCACGATAAACTTCATAGTACTCCCCCTTGTTCTGGCAGTTTCACCGGGTTCGCCTCGGCCGGTTTCAGAAGTTTTATTCCGTAATAAAAGGCCGCGACCGATATGAATAGAATCGGGAGCGGAATGTGGCTTTCCTCGTAGAGCCACGGGTAATTCCTCAACGATGTTATGTTGAGTGCCGACAGAGCAAACGCATTGTTCACGGCATGGTAGAGGATACCCGGGAGGAGAGAAGAACTCATCACGACAAGATACCCGATGATCATCCCGATGCAGGCCGTCGGGAGAAATCGGTATATGTTGAGGTGAAAGAGGCCGAAGAGCAGGCCGGAGTAGAATACTGCCCGATTCCTGCCGAGCCTGCTCAGGAATCCCTGGAGCAGGACACCCCGGAAGAGTGTTTCCTCGCAGATCGCAGGAGTGACACTGAATGCCAGAAAAGTAACCAGAATGCTCTCCCCTTCCTGAAAAGTGAACGCCCTGTTCATCGCTTCGATGAGCTCCTCCGGTATGGGAAACACCGAATCCTGAATCACGCTCAATTCGGTGATGAGGGGGATCGCGGAAAGGGCCAGAACAAGAGAAGCGAGGAGATGTCTATTTTGCGGCAGGTTGATCTTCAGAGTCTCTGCCGCGTGTTTTCCCCTTATCTTGAGAAAGAGAAGCGTCGGGGCGAGGATTAAACACCATTCCGTTACCAGTGTCCCTTCGCGTAATTTCCAGTTCTGAAGTAACGCACCTCCGGCCAGGACCACAGGCAGAATGATGAAAAAAAACAGGACCGATTCACCGGCACTGAGTTTTCCCTCGTCCTGTATGTCACTTGAATTGCACATCATCCTGGAATAAATTAACCGTTGTGATATAAATCGGCGATTTCCCGAAGTGCTTCGATAGTCTCGATCTGAATTTGTCGTCGCCTCAAGGAAAGGAATCCTTTTCTCTTGAAATGGTTGAGTGTCGTGCTCACCGATTCTCGCGTCGAACCAATGAGGTTGGCGATCTCCCACTGGCTTAGCGGAAGGACCGGTTTCTGCCCGGCGCTCAGGGGTTTCCTCGATGAAAGTTTTACGAGTAGTGATGCCAGCCTCTCGATGAGGGATCTGTTCGCGAGATCGCTGAATCTGTCCTCGAGCTTTCTCAATCTCTCGTCCAGAATGGCAAACGCATTGATCCTGAGATGGTTGAGGTCTTCGGTGAGGAGCTCGATCTCTTTCTGGGGGAGGAACAGCAGTTCGGATGGTTCGAGTGTCACTGCATTCGAAGGTCTCGTGTTAGGGCCGAACATGGCTCTCAATCCAAACGTTTCTCCCGGGAAAAAAAGCTCGAGTGTGCACTCTTCCCCTGAATGCAGCAGTTTAGTACTCTTGACAAGTCCTTCGTGAACAACGTAGGAGCCTGTTGCACTGTCACCTTGAAGAAAGATGATCGAGTACCTCGGAAGTTCGATGGAGGCGAATGAGTTGATGAGTTGAGAGAACCCTTCGTCCGAGAAAAATTTGAAAAGCTTCAGACCCCGGACGAATTCTCCAATTTCTCTGGTTGGCATAGAACACATGTCCTGCGAAGGATATCACTGAATGTGGATAACACAAAACTTCTTCACGATTAATTAAGTAATCGGCATGCTAAAAATCAAGGATAATTGGAATATACTCGTAATCGAACTTCTGTCGATCTTGCTGGCAACACTCGTATTCAGTGGAAGTATTCCCTTCTCCTTCCTTCTCCTGTTCCTCATTCTCTTACCCGTACTCGCCCTCCAGCGGTCTATCTTCACCGTGTTTCTTCTGTGCTTTGTGGCTCTCTTTCTGTTCCTGCAGGCTCGCACTCGAAAAATGAGTGAGGAACCCGAGCTCTATCTTCATGAGAGTATGGATGAACGGCTCGTGGATTTATCGGTGAGGATCTCAGATCGTGTCGCGGCCGATGAGAGTCTTCTCGTGTCGGTAGGAGGACAAATCCTCGAATCAGGAAGCGATCTGGAGGATCCTGACTTAGGTATACACGTGTTCGACATTATTGCGAGCAAACTGGAACGGGAGCAGGGTGTCGGGGTGATTCTCTTCGATACCGGCCTCAGGTGGGTTGCCTGGGGTGGAAGAATCAGAGGAATTAACGCCGGGTTTATCAGGGAGACACTCGACACGGGTGAAAACGCCCGGATCGTGAAAGGATCCGTGTTTACAGTTCTTACCATGACGTACCCCCTGACCGGTACCGATGGAGAACCCATCGGTGTACTATTCCTCTGTGATCTCCTTGCCGTCCAGGGTAATCTCGAACAGGTCGCCTCCATGCAGGAAGGATTTTTAGACGGGTTGTCAGGCGGGTTGGGGCGATGGGGGGTGCTCGCTCCGGCAGAGTCGGGTGGCGAGAAGGAGGGAGCGAAACCGGTCACGGCTTTCGGCAAAAGGGTCGCATGGCTTCTGCCCCCTGCCGGGAAGGATGTTGCGGAACTCTCCTCTCCCGTCGATCGAATTAGAATAATTCTTTGTCTGCTCATTTTCATTCCATGGTTGATGGTGACCCGGAGATGGATATGCAGAATAGACGGGCTGATTCAGACCCGGTTGAGACAGGGGAACTCACAATATCTCTGGCTCTTCGCCGGTACTGTCGCAATCGGGCTTATCCTGTCCCTCCTCAGGCGTTCTTTGATCGCGCTCGGAATCCCCGGGGATTTCTGGGACAGTGCTCTGTTCTCACCGAACCTTTTCGCATCGGGACTCCTGGATGCGGCATCGAGATCTGTGGGAGATTTCTTCATCAGTACTGTTTTTATTCTCGTACTCGCATGCTGGTTTCTGATCAGAGTCCGGACCATCTCTATTGGAACCCGTGGGTTGATAAGCAGCATCAGCAGGATTACTGTTGTGTCAGCCGCTGTGATTTTATCCGCGTCTGTTCCATTCGTATTACAGAGACTCCTCAGAGATACCTCTACGGAGTTACTGGTGTATGGACGCCCCTTCGAATCCCTCGCTTTTATCCTGTGGGAAGGCTCACTGTGCCTGCTTCTTCTCGGTGTGCTCCTCGTATCGACCGGTCTGTTCATCACAGCCGCCGGGAAGGTCAAGAAAACCATCCCGCTTGCGGTGGCGATGGTGGCACTGGGCGGGCTTTATTTCCTTCCGGTTTTCCGTCCCGGACAGGGAATGACTGCATTCAACAGTATCTTATTGCCGATCGCGGCAGTCTCGGTTTCCTTTCTCCTGGCAAACATCATCACCGGGCAGAGCCATTCTGCGAATGTCACGCGCTCCCTCGGGTCGTTTCTTATGGGTACCATGTGTGCTACTCTCATCATGTATCCTTTCATACTCGATAGAAGATACGAGGTCCTCATCGAGAGCGCTGAAGAGCTTGCAGAGGTTGCCCGGAAACCGATCGACACCTGGATCACGTATGTCCTGGAAGAATTCATCGAGGAAACTCAGGAGAAACAGGACAAGATCCTCGATGAGTTCTCATCACGGGAACTTGCATTCGCACTCTGGGCCGCCAGCCCACTCTCCACTGTGGGCACTCCGTCGTCCCTCTCCATCTACGACATGGATGGGAACCGGCTGAGCACCTTCTCGCTCCTGGCCGGCCAGTTACCCGCTGAAGTCGTCTCCTATCTCGCGGATGAAGCCGGGAGGAGGGGAGAGTCCTTCATATATACAGGATTTGTTGGTGATGAGCAGTACTACATCGCGACTGTTCCGCTCGGGACGACCGAATCTATGTCCGGAGTACTCCTCGCAAGACTGCCGACAGGTCTTAAAAGGAGGATCAAGACCGGCGTGACGCCATTCCTCAGGACTGAAAGCCGGTTCAGGCCAGCTTCAGGAATATCAGTATCGCTGATCGAAGAAGAGGACGAAATACCGGCAGAACTGAGAGAGGCGGTGGGGCGAGGCGTGTGGCAGAAACACACTGATGACCCCGGCGAAGGTAAAACATATCTTGCATCGGTGACATACATCCAGGCTGAACAACGATGGCTTCTTTTGGGCATCCCCCTGATGAATGTCGGCATGCTGCTGGGGATGACTGTCGCCGCGGTTCTCGTAAACTGTGTCGTCGTGGCGATCGCTATCGGTTTATTCTTCAGCTTCTGCGTTTCGTCTGTCGACGAGCCCCTTCTGTTTTTCGGCCGTGGATTCTACGGGACATTCCGGGTACGGTTGACCATCGCACTCTTTATTTTTTCACTGATCCCCACACTCATATGGGGCGTTCTGAGCCGGGAGGCGCTCATCGAACGGCTGGACAAGGATACCAGGATGGAGGCCCAGAGAATCCTCCGGGATTCGATCCCCCTCCTGCTCGAAGACGGAGGAAGATCTGATCAGGAAGGGACCGAAGCTCCGGTTACGATTTCTCTCCCGTTCCCCGGGGATGAACGGATGGCGGACCTTGCCGAGGTCATGGGAGCCGAGCTTTTCCTTTATTCCGGCAACATGCTCATTTCGTCGAGCAGACCCGATCTCATCCAGTCAGGGATCATGGCGCCCTGGACAGGTAGCAAAGCATACAGAGAGCTGTTTCTCGAGCACCGGTCGACAACAAGCGACCTGATCATAATAGGATCGACCCCATATATCATGGTGTATCGACGGTTACGGGTAGGAACCGGGTTCCGTGAGCTCACGCTCGCCACTCCGATGCTCCTGAGGCAGGAGGAGATCAAAGAGGAGGTCGCCGAGCTCGATTACAATCTTCTCGTCGCCGTAATGACCATACTCGGCGGATCCATACTTCTGGGACTTTTCGTGGCTTCATTCCTTTCCAAACCGCTCGGTGAGCTCAGGAGAGGTACCCGTCAGATAGCATCAGGAAATCTTGATTATCAACTCGAAGGTGGGAGCTTCAGTGAGTTTCAAGAGCTTTACGAATCCTTCAATGAAATGGCAAGCCGGGTGAAGGATTCACACCTTTTACTCGTATCAGAAAAATCGAAGATTGAGACGATATTGAAAAACGTCGGTGCCGGCGTACTCGTACTCGACAGGGATGGGGATCTGAAACTGAGCAATGAGATGGCGGCTGCTCTCCTCTCTATCGACATGTCCGGCCTTACCGGGATGTCCCTGACGGATTCCCCTCTGATTCCTGTCCCCTGGAGGATATTCGTTCTCTGGGCCGCCGATCCAGAACAACGGGGAGAGAAACAGTTCGAGATTACAGTCGATGATGGCAGGGTGTTCATCAGAGGGACAAAAACCGTCGTCAAAACTGCCGATGGAGAATCTCTCTCCGTTGTCATCTTCGAAGATGTCACTGAGGGAATACGGTCGCAGAGAGTACTGGCCTGGGCCGACATGGCCAGACAGATCGCTCACGAGATCAAGAATCCGCTCACGCCGATACGACTGGCTGTACAGCATGTGAGACGACTTTACCGGGATCGTGCTCCGGATTTCGAAGAAAAACTCGAAGAAAACGTCAATCTCATCCTCCGGGAGATCGAGCGACTCGGGAAGACGGCTTCTCAATTCTCAACACTTGCCAAGGCTGACCGGACACGAGCTGCCCCGATCGATATCGGACCATTGGTACGGGAAGTCCTTGCGCTCTACAAGGATGGTGAGGAACATATCACGTATGAGCTGGTTTGTGACCGTGAAATAACTATCGCGGTGTCAAACGAGGAGGACTTCAGAAAAGTATTGATAAACCTCCTCGAGAACAGCAGGGATGCAGTAAAGGGAGGAGGCGTGGTCACCGTTTCGCTCGGGGAAAATGACGGCTGGGTTGTTCTGTCCGTGAATGACACTGGTGAAGGTATCCCATCAGATCTGCTCGGTAAGGTTTTTGAACCGGATTTCACTACCAGGACGGATGGAACGGGTCTGGGCCTCACGATCGTGAGGAGACTGGTAGAAGGTTGGGGAGGGAGAGTCGAGATAGACAGCGTGCAGGATGTGAGTACACGGGTGAGTGTTTTCATGAAACCTGCATGAAAGTGTCCCGTTCCGGAACACTTGCACATTCCGGCTTCCGGCTCCGGATCATCTTGACAACATATCGTACAGGTGTTAGTATTGCTTTGCTTGTATGGAGGTTTCTCAAAATAGATCTCCCTGGATCAACAATCTCTGGCGTATCACATGATTGCAGCCATTGTTAATACGGGAATCATCTGAGGATGGAAGGACAATCGCATCCCGCATCTCCGGCTCTGGTAAGTTCTCGAAAATACAGACCGGCATGTTTTGCTGAGGTGCTCTCGCAGGAGCATGTATCTACCACCCTGAAAAATGCCATCCTGCAGGATCGGTTGTCCCATGCTTATTTGTTTGCCGGCCCGAGAGGTGTCGGTAAGACAACGATGGCGCGTATACTCGCTAAGGCGGTGAACTGTGAAGCCAGACAGGGGCCCGAGCCCTGTGATAAGTGTTCCATGTGTGAAGAGATCAGGCAGGGTCGTGCGCTCGATGTAATCGAGATAGACGGTGCCTCGAACCGCAGGATCGGTGATGTAAGGGATCTTCGCCAGAAGGTCGGTATCGCACCCAGCAGGGCGAGGAGGAAAGTATACATCATCGATGAAGTACACATGCTCACCAATGAGGCTTTTAATGCTCTCCTGAAAACACTCGAAGAACCTCCCGACAGAGTGATATTCATATTTGCCACGACCGAGCCACATAAGGTACCGCTTACGATTGTGTCGAGGTGTCAGCGTTTTGACTTCAGGAGTATACCGAAAGCGGATATTGCCGGTTATCTCAAGAGTGTTGCAAAAAAAGAGGCTGTCGAACTGGGTGATGATACAATTTATGCTATCGCCAGAAAAGCGGACGGCAGTCTGCGTGATGCACTCAGCCTGTTCGATCAGATCAGAGCTTTCTCAGGTGGAGCATTCGAAGAGAATGATGTTTTTATCGTAACCGGGATGATCGAGGAGGATGTATACCTCGAAATTCTCAAGGCAATCGCGGACGGAGACGGAAAGCGTGTTGTCGACGTCGTAAACCGGATCTGGAACAGTGGAATTGATCTCGGGGAATTCTATGACGGACTTCTCGAACACTTCCGCAACCTCATCGTACTAAAAGTCGACGATTCACTCGCCGGGACCTGTGATGTGTCGGGATCTTCGATTGATGAATATCTAAAACTTGCGCCGAGGTTCGATATCCGGGAGCTTCATGGCATGTTCGATCGCCTCGCAGAGAGCAGAGTATCCTTCAGAAACTCAGACCTCAAAAGAATCCTGCTCGAATCAATCCTCCTTAAATTCACCTGGTTTGGAAAACGCAGCGGGGGAAGTTCAAACAAAGATCATGTCTCTCACGAGAGTATCCCGGAGAAGCAGACCCCGGATCAGCCCGATGACCAGGTTGGCTCAAAGCCTGTTACCGGAGACGATGAATCGGTATGGAACTCATTTCTGGATGTCATCCGCAGCAGAAAAGTTACCCTGTTCGGTCTCCTCTCCGCCGCCCGGCCGGTCTCCCTGGCGGATGACTCCTTTGCGATAGGGATGGAGTGCAAGAATTCATTTGTGAAGGATCAACTTCGATTACCCGAGCATGTTTCTCTCATGAACCAGTGTCTCTCGGAAGTGTGTGGGAAGAACGTGCACTTCGATATTCAATACGAGATGAAGCAAAGTCATCCGACGGGAAAAACCGGTCCGTCCGGAGTGCAGTCGGATCCAATGATTGAAAGTTTCAAGAAAATCCTGGATGCGGAGGAAGTCCCGTCAAGCCCCAGGCAGGGGACCTGATCGTCTCAAATGAGGAGAGAAAATAAATGAAGAACATCGGGCAATTGCTCAAACAGGCTCAGAAGATGCAGGGCGCGATTCGCCAGGTGCAGGAGGGATTGGCCGAGAAAAGAATCAACGCCTCGGCCGGCGGCGGCATGGTCGAGGTTGTTGCGAATTGCCAGCAGACAATAATGGAAATAAAGATCAATCCCGAGGTCGTCAACCCGGCTGACACCGAACTCCTCCAGGACCTGCTGCTCGCGGCGATAAATGATGCCCTCGACCAGGCCGGTGACCTGGCTGCAGAAGAGATGAAAAAGGTGACAGGTGGTTTGAACCTGCCGGGGATCTTCTAATTCATGATGAGGAGATCAGCATGTCCGGTGCGATCGAAAAACTTGTCGAAGAGTTCTCGAAACTGCCCGGGATCGGAAAAAAGACAGCGCGGCGGTTGACCTATCATCTTCTCAAGGTCCCGAGAGATGAAGCGGATCTACTCGGCACAACGATCAGAGAAATACGAGAGCGGATCAAGATGTGTTCCAGGTGTTCGAATCTATCCGAGATCGATCCTTGTGAAATATGCAGCAGTCAGCATCGCGAAAAAGCCGTGATCTGTGTCGTCGAAGAAGCAAGTGATGTGATGGCGATCGAGCGGATTGGCGACTATCATGGGCTCTATCACGTTCTGCAGGGTGTCCTTTCACCGCTCGATGGTATCGGACCCGAAGACCTCACAGTCGATCGGTTGCTGGAACGCGTGATGGAGGGTGAAGTAAAAGAGGTGATCATCGCAACAAATCCGACCGTCGAAGGTGAGGCGACTGCCATTTATCTCAAAAACGTACTCACTGCGCACAATGTCAGGGTGACGAGGATCGCCAGGGGATTGCCTGTTGGTGGAGATATCGAATATGCGGACGATGTGACGATACTTCGTGCGCTGGAGGGCAGAAGGGAACTCAAGTAGAACCGGTATCCGAACACGAGTCCGGAGAGCGTCAGGTGGAATTGCGATTGGCATACGGGGGACCACGGGGCAGCGGGAAGACTACCAACCTGGTAGGCATTCAGAACGCTATTTCGGGGGCGGACCTCTCGGATTATGTAAGTATGAGCATCTCGAGTATCGGGAAATCACCCATCGATTTCCTCTATTTCGAACTGGAGCAGAAGGGTTTGGAAAAGTATACGTTTCGGATCGTGACCCTTCCGCACTACGATGATTATTTCCACCTCTGGAAGATGATTCTCTCTGACTGTCACGGTGTCGTTGTCGTATTTGATTCAAGGGCCGAAAAAATGGAAGAGAACCTCGCTTACCTGAGAATGGTGATCGATTCTCTGTCATCGATGAACATCACACCGGAGGATTTTCCGATATTTTTTCAGTATAATAAAACTGATCTTCCCGACGCCTTACCGGGGCAGGAGCTGGAAGAAAGACTGAACTTGTTCGGGAGATGGTCCCATCACGCTACTGCCCTGAACGGAGAAGGAATACTCAGGACGTTTATGGCAATTGCACACAGCCTGCTGCCCGGAGTCGCGTTCGCCGGTAAAACTGTGGACAGTGTTGAAGGGGATATGTCGTGACCCTTCCGAACAAGATCACTATTTTTCGGTTCTTTCTCAGCCCGGTTCTTTTTGTATTGATCACCACGGCAGAGGATATCCTGATCAAGGTGATTGCATTTCTGGTTTTCCTCACTGCCGCCCTAACCGATCTGTATGATGGATATCTGGCCAGGAAGCACGGGGATGTGACCGAACTCGGAAAGGTTATTGATCCGCTCGCGGATAAATTCCTCCTCACCGCGGCTTTTGTCGCTTTCTATCTGTTGAGGGGCACGAGTGAGGTGTTTCGCGATGTACAATTGTGGGTAGTCATCATTGTTCTCGGACGAGAAGCTGCCATCATGGCCTTCAGATATGTAGCCGTCGGTCATGGAAATTACCTTCCGGCGAGTAAGCTCGCAAAACTGAAAACATTTACGCAGAATGTCTTCATCGGATCGGTCCTCCTGAGGTATGTCCACTGGGGTATCGCAGAAGAGTACGGTGAGCTCTCCTTCCAGAATTTTGACATCTTCCACGATTATTTAAATTACTATACTCTGTGGCTGGTACTGTTCCTGACCACCGTGTCGGGTGTTCTCTATATTGTAAAGTTTCGACACCTGATCTCCATGTGAGTCCCATCACACCTGCATGAGGCATGTGAGGATCAGGTCCGGAGATTGTCCCCGTCTGATAATGAGGTCGAGATTTCATGAGGCAGGATATAATGACTGAATCACGCCCCGCGAGGAACGGGTTTATTTCCGGATCGAACGTGGTGATCAGCAGCGTGTTCGGCATCGGGTACTTTCCCGTCGCATCGGCAACCGCCGCAACGTTTATCCACGCGGTGGTGATGTTTGTTTTCTTCTCGAGACCATCAGTCCTCGAAATTCCCATTGTCATTTTCCTGTTCCTGTTCGCGGTGAAAAGCTCCGGCTGTGCCGAGAAGGTACTCGGACACGACGCCCAGGAAATAGTCATTGATGAAGTCTGTGGTTTCATGATCACACTTCTCTTCATCGACAGGACAGAGCTGGGGGTTGTACTTACAGCTTTTCTGTTGTTCAGATTCTTTGATATCCTGAAGCCCTGGCCCATCAAGCGATCACAACACATTTCAGGTGGACTGGGCATTGTGATCGATGACGTGCTGGCCGGCATATACTCTCATCTCATACTCCGGTTGCTCATGGCGCTCAACGTTCTTTGACTCTGATCCACTCTCATGGGAACAGATACGAATCCTATCAGAACCACAGGTATCAGCAGCCGCAGGATCCTCGAACTCATAAATCTGAGTCTCGATAATGCCAGGCGCGTTACCTGTGATGTAAGGAAATCAATTGACGGTGTCGATGTTTTCGTATTCGATGCCGGCTGTTCGAAACGCGAATATCAGCGTGTCTACCGCAGGATTGCGGATTCTCTGTCCGAATACACCTATGGTTTCGGTGATACAAGAATAGTGGATACTGTGAGTCACATGCTCCTTAGACAGCGACAGAGCCTGGCGCTTGCCGAGTCGCTGACCGGGGGGCTCATCTCGGATCGTCTGACGGATATACCCGGCAGTTCTGGATATTTCATGGTATCGCTCGTTGTGTATTCCAACGAGTCAAAAGTGAAGCTTCTCGGGGTCCCTGTTCACACAATCGAAAGATGGGGCGCAGTGAGCAGGCAGACCTGTGATAAGATGCTCAAGGGCCTTTCGCGTTATGGTGATTTTTCTTACAGAGTCGCCGTGACGGGGATAGCCGGACCGACAGGTGGTGTGCAGGGGAAACCGGTTGGTACGGTGTATGTCGGTATAGCCGATCACTGTTTAAAAAGTATCAGAAAATTCGGGTTTTCGGGAACTCGAAGGGATATCAAGGAGTACACATTCAGTACCGCCATGAGGTTGTTGTGGAAGAGGCTCAAGGGTATCACTGAATGATCTCGCCTCCAATCAGTGACCGGTTTCGGCAGTAACTGAGATCCGCCCCCTCGGCGGAGAAAAACATTATGAGACTTTTTCTTGCCCTGATGCTACCAGATGATTTGAGAGAAACTCTTGGAGTTCTGGTGAGGACTCTCTCAAAAGCGGATGCACAGGTCAAATGGGTGACCTGGCAGAATATACATCTCACACTGAAATTTCTGGGAGAGGTTGAAGAGGAGAGGCTCCACCAGGTTCATGAGGTATCGAGGCTTGCTGCGAAGGGAGTGAGACCGTTTCAGCTGAAAGCAGAAGGGGTCGGCGCATTTCCCGGTGTCAGGCGTCCGAAAGTCATATGGGTGGGCCTGACGCCTTCATCCCGGCTTACAGTTCTCTATGGGAGGATCGAGGATGGGTTCCGGTCGATTGGTTTTCCTGCTGAGAAGAAGTCGTGGTCCCCTCACCTAACGATCGGCAGGGTAAAAAGCAACCGGAATATCCGTCGACTCGAGGCAGAACTCTCGCAGGCCGTTTTTCATCCGTATACGTTTCTCGTGGATGGTATCCACATCGTCAGGAGTACTCTGAGGCCTGAGGGACCTCTCTACGACACACTGAAAAGGATACCACTGGAGCTGGAATCATCGAACCCAGCGGATCACCGGTGAGAATCACCGAATAAATAGTAAATAAATGGTGACAGTCACCAATTAAACGGTGATAGTCACTGAATAACGAGTCACCGGAAAACACTTGGAGCTGAGGCTCGGAATAATTTCGGAGGAGTAATGTCTAAAGAAAAAATTCTCGTCGTCGATGACGAAGCGGGTGTGAGGAGAAGTATAGAGCAAATACTGGAGTACGAGAGTTACCGTGTCTCCCTCGCGGAACACGGTGAGGCTGCTCTCTCGCTGATGACGAAGATGGATCCCGATCTGGTGCTCCTCGACATCAAGCTCCCGGGTATGGACGGTCTCGAAGTGCTCAAACGGATTATAGAGAAGTGCGGCGATGAAGTCGCCGTCATCATGATATCCGGTCATGGGACGATCAGCACCGCTGTGGAAGCTCTCAAATACGGCGCGTTCGATTTTCTCGAGAAACCCCTCGATGAAAATCGGCTACTCATCACGATAGAGAACGCCCTCTCCACTGTCAAACTCGTCAGGGAGAACCGGATTTTGAGGTCCGATGTCGACAGGAAATACAGAATTATAGGGAGCAGTAAAGCGATTCGGGATGTGGTAGAGATGGCCGAAAAAGTGGCTCCCAGCAATGCCCGGATCCTCATCCGCGGTGAGCATGGAACCGGGAAGGAGCTCGTTGCACGGCACATTCACCGCACGAGTAAAAAAGCTGATGGGCCGTTCGTAGAGTTGAACTGCGCTGCCATACCGAGGGAGCTAGTCGAATCGGAGCTGTTCGGACACGAGAAAGGCGCGTTCACCGGAGCTTTCACCTCACGAAAGGGCAAGTTCGAGCTTGCGGACGGTGGAACGCTGTTCCTCGATGAGATCGGCGATATGGATCTTGCCGCACAATCAAAAGTACTCAAGGTGATCGAAACGGGCAGGGTGATGCGGCTCGGTGGTCTCAAGGAAATAGAAGTTGATGTCCGTATCCTCTCGGCGAGCAACAAGGATCTGGTGGAGGAGATTCAGAAGGGTAATTTCCGGGAGGATCTTTTCTACCGGCTGGAGGTTGTACATATATCTCTTCCGCCGCTCCGTGAGAGAAAAAGTGATATCCCCGAACTCATCGACACCTTTCTCGAGGATTACGCGATAGAGAACAGGCTGTTGAAAAAGTCTGTCAGTGAAGATGCGCTGAAACACCTCGAAGGCCTCTCCTGGCCCGGCAATGTGAGGGAGCTGAAGAATGCCATCGAGCGACTCGCGATCCTCTCCAGCGAACATGTCATTTCTCTGGATGACGTCCTTTCACACATTCGGGTGATATCCCGCGATAGCGCCGACCATGAAAGGGAGTACAGCACATTCCAGGATTTCAAAGATGGTGCTGAAATGGAATTCCTCGCCGGGAAGTTGGAAGAAAATGGCTGGAATGTGAGTGAGACGGCTCGAAAACTGGGTATGCAGCGCAGCAACCTCTATAAAAAAATCGAAAAATACGGCCTCAAGCGTGATGGATAACATCTACTTCCAGCTGTTCTTTTTTTTCATGTATTCTGAGAATTAGAAGTTGACAACTCAAGACTTTCGCGTATATTTATTTCTCATTTTACCCGATCGGATGGACAGGAGCAGATGGCAGAAACGTTTTTGAATTACATCGGTGGCAGCTGGGTCGAAGCTCGATCAGGTGAAACATTCGAGAACAGGAATCCGGCCGACCGTGACGAGTTGATCGGAACATTCCCCAGGTCTGACGAGAGTGATGTGGCTCGGGCAGTAGATGCCGCTCGAGATGCCTTCAGAAGCTGGAGGAAAGTCCCCGCCCCCCGGAGGGCTGAGTGCATGAAGAGGGTCGGCGAAATCCTAGTGGAGCGTAAGGAGAGCATCGCGAGGGATATGACCCGTGAAATGGGCAAGGTCCTGATTGAAACCCGGGGTGACGTACAGGAGGGGATCGATACCGCTTTTTATGCTTTCGGTGAAGGGAGGCGGCTGTTCACTGAAACGGTTCCGTCAGAGCTCCCGAAGAAGTTTGCTACTACGAGTAGAATGCCGGTCGGTGTGGCAGGTGTGATTACACCGTGGAATTTTCCCATGGCAATTCCCACCTGGAAAATATTCCCCGCTGTCACGTGTGGAAATACGGTGGTTTTCAAGCCGGCCAGTGATACCCCTCTTACCGCTACCACCCTCGTCGAAATCCTCGCTGAAGCCGGGGTTCCTGATGGAGTCATCAATCTCGTTCACGGGACGGGGCGTTGCGTGGGCGTGCCCATCGTCGAAAATCCGGACGTTAATCTGATCACATTCACCGGCTCGACTGCCGTCGGTAAGGCAATCTCAGAGAAAGCCTCATCACATCTTGCGAGGGTATCTCTCGAACTCGGCGGTAAAAATGCTCAGATCGTAATGGATGATGCAAACCTCGATCTTGCCCTCGATGGCGTGATCTGGGGTGCGTTCGGGACCACCGGTCAGCGATGCACCGCCACGAGTCGGCTTATCTGTCAGGAGGGTATCCACGACAGATTCATCGAAAAAGTGGTCCAGCGGACGAAAAATCTGACTCTTGGTAACGGCCTGGATGATTCGACCGATATCGGCCCGCTCGTCAATGAGAATCAGGTTGAAGTGGTCGACGGGTATGTAAAAATCGGCCTGGAAGAAGGGGCTGTGAAACTCTGTGGTGGGCAGGTCGCATCCTCAGGGGGGCTCGAGAAAGGGTGGTATTACGAACCGACTATTTTTACAGGTGTAAAACCGGACATGAGGATTGCCCGGGAGGAGATTTTCGGCCCTGTTCTGGCCGTTCTCAAAGTAAAAAATCTCGCTGAAGCGATTGATTACCTTAACGATACGGATTATGGTCTCTCATCTTCCATCTACACACAGGACGTCAACGCTGCATTCACGGCGATCGAGGATATAGAGGCCGGGATAACGTACGTCAATGGTCCTACGATAGGTGCGGAATGCCATCTGCCCTTCGGGGGCGTGAAGGAAACGGGAAATGGGCATCGTGAGGGGGGATGGGGTCCCTATGAGTTCTTTACCGAAATAAAAACGGTATATGTCGATTACAGCCAGAAGCTGCAAAGAGCACAGATCGACACCTGATCGGGGAACATATGCCCGGCTTGTTTTTATAAGTATAAAAGGGCTCTTGTATTTCGAAAACTGATTGAATGACGAGAGGAAAAATGAAACAGAAAAAGGAAAATTCCGGGGAAGGTCTGAAGGGATGGCTGGGAACTCAGGGGCGAGAATGGTTCAAATCAATCCTCATCGCATTTCTCCTGTTTCTTTTTATCCGTGCCTTCTTCGTACAGGCGTTCAAGATCCCCACGGGTTCGATGGAGAACACGCTGCTCGTCGGGGATTTCCTGCTCGTTAACAAACTTGTTTACGGACCTCACCTCCCGTTCACCGAGAAGAGGGTGCCTTCCATCAGGGAACCGAAAAGAGGGGACATCGTCGTTTTCAAGTATCCGCTTGATGAGACGCTGGATTTTGTCAAGAGGTGTATCGCTCTCCCCGGAGACACGGTGAAAATGGTTAATAAGGCCCTGTATGTGAACGGAAGACACGTAGATGAATCGTATGCTCGGTTCAACACCAAGCGTGTCATACCGAGCAACCCGCACAATTCCAGTAACACGTTAAAGAAACCGCGTTTTCCCCTGACCAGGGACAACTTCGGTCCCATCGTTGTACCGGAAGGGAAGTATTTCGTTATGGGTGACAACAGGGATAACAGTTCGGACAGCAGGGTGTGGGGTTTTGTTGATCGAAACCTCATCATCGGTAGACCGCTCTTTATTTATTTTTCATGGGATAAAGAGAAGTTTCTACCGAGATTCACGAGAATCGGGCACATTATCAGGTGAAAGTGTAAGCTGGCTTACAGAAAGGCCACCGTATAATAGTATATTCTTGTGGCATTTCTAGCTAAGGAGGAACGATCTCGATGGACCTGAGGAAGAAGGATATATCCTTTGAAGAGGATTCACTCGATCTCTATCTGAAGGAGATCTCCAACTATCCGCTTCTCAAGAGAGAAGAGGAAATCAAGCTTGCCGGCAAGATCAGGAAGGGGGATCAAGCCTCTCTCAACAAGCTGACTCGCTCGAATCTTCGATTCGTGGTGAGTGTCGCGAAGAAGTATCAGAACCAGGGTGTATCGCTGGCAGATCTCATCAACGAGGGGAATGTCGGACTGATGAGAGCAGCTCTGAAATTCGATGAGACGAAGGGCATAAAATTCATCTCGTATGCCGTCTGGTGGATACGTCAGGCTATCTTACAGGCTCTCGCCGAACAGTCACGGATCGTACGGGTACCGTTGAATAAGGCCGGAGCGCTTTACAAGCTCGGGCGGAAGGCCAATATACTCACTCAGGAGCTGGGGCGTGAACCCAGCATCGAAGAGCTTGCCGAGGGCATGGATCTCAATCCGGAAGAGCTCCGAAAAACACTGAAGATCTCACAACCGCATGCCTCACTCGAGGCACCTATTACTCCCGGGGAAGATAATAAGCTGTCGGATTATCTGGCCGATAACTATCATCCGAGTCCGGACCAGGGAACGTACGAGACAGCCCTGACTGAGACAATAAAAGAATCACTCGCTACCCTCAAGGACAGGGAAGCAAAAATATTAAAACTCTACTATGGCCTCGATGGAAAGGAACCGATGACTCTCGAGGAGATCGGTTCGATCCTCGGGATTACGAGAGAGCGTGTCAGGCAGATCAAGGAAAAAGCGATCAGCCGACTCCGTCACATCTCGAGGAGCAGGGCGCTCGAATCTTTTCTCAACTGATCGAACCTTTCCGTTGAAATGCAGTTCCAGGCAGGTGATCACCCACCTGCCGGAAGTTAGTGTCCCGTTCCTGAAGTTCATCACCAATTTCAACGGCTCTCGTTGATCCTTGGTATAAATAGGGACAGTCACCATTTATTTTGTTCAATAAATGGTGACTGTCCCTATTTATACTTCGCGTCGTCTCGCCTGGCCAGGGACTTCGATAGCTCGCTGAAATTATCAACGTACTTCAGGGACGGAACACTAGCCCGCCGATGTCGGTTGACTTTTTCGTCCTTTTTTGACATTATTGCTTGTGGCCCTATTCATAACTGGAGTATCCTGTGACCCGTGGGGGAGGGACTCCCGATGAAGTTCAGAGCGTCTGTTTTCCTGCTTTTAATCTCACTGTTTCTCCCATCCTACTCCGGCCTCCTCTCTTTCCAGCCGCAGTACCTCGATGATTACGAACGTGAAGATCGCCTGCGGGATGAACGTTACCGGCTACTTGAGTTGAAGAAGGCATACGTGAAACTCATGGATGCACGAACTCGCTACGAGAGAGCCAAGGATCTCCTGGGTAAGGAGCTCATCTCCAGGGAAAAGTACAATGAGATTGAAACCGAGTACCTGACTTCGGAAGTTGAATACAGCCAGAGATATCTCGATCTGGCTTATGAAAAACCGCACATTATGATAGTTAATGCTGTGAAGTACCAGGATAAGAGAGGTGAGAAACGGGTCAAGGTCACGCTGGAGAACACGGTAGGAGGGGCCTTCAAGCTCGAAGAGATCGAAATGCTCGAGGACGACGCGATCACGAAGCACATCAATCTCAATGAAGTGAAAAACGTATTCGTCTCTCTCAAGGTGGACGATACCATTATCAGTCGTCCTTACGAGCAGAAGATCGCGGTGATGAAGTCCGGACAGCCCGTCACTCTAGATTTTGGACTCCTCAGAGATGTAGACGAAGCCGTCGTATCTCTGACGTACTATGATCGTAAAGTGGACAAAAAAGTATTCCTCGAAAAGGACATCTCCGCGAAAGTTGTCACACTTACATCCTCGAAGTTTTCACAGGAAGTGGATCTCGGCCGTTCGGCTACCTATGATCTGAAACTCGAGAGGTTCACCGACGAAGAAAACACATTCGGACTGACGGTGGTAAACCTTCCTCCGCAGATTCATTACGAGTTTACCGATCCGGAGACTAACGCCAGGCTGACACAGGTCAAGTTTACCGAGGGAGTCACCGTCCAGCGTCTCAACCTGAAGCTCTATCTGGGTGAACGGGTGGACGAAGCGGTTAAGATCGACAGCACGATCAGTTTCTACGCGATGGTTCTCGATGATGAAACACAGCGAGAGCTGGAACTTCTTGGTGAGGAACCTCTGCAGGAGGAGGTAATACAGTCCATCAAGGCGGGAAAAGTGTCACTCCTGCTCATCCCCCGGGGTGTGGGTGAAATCGAGATCAACGCAGCGAACCTGTACCATGAGATCGTACCGGGAGGTGAGGTACGGATGAAGATCTCCATCAAGAATGCCGGTACCAGGAGGCTCGACAACATCCTCGTGAAAGCTGAAACACCCTTCGCATGGAGTTCGACCCTGGATCCTGAGGTGATCCCGGAGCTCGAACCCGACAGGGAAGCAAAGGTAATGGCGGTGTTTTTACCACCTGAAGATATCGAGATCGGAGATTATGTCACCCGCCTCAAGACGGAGGCGACAAGTAACAACCGGCTTGTGAAAGCCGAGGAAAAACGGGTGAGAATCCACGTAAAGCCCGTAACGAGCGTGTTTTTCTCCTTGGCACTCCTGCTGGTTCTGTTTGCCATCGTGGCGGCCGTGGTGATTTTTGGCTTGAGAATTGCGAGGAAATAAAAAGATGTTGGAAGCTGTCGATCTTACGAAGAGATATGAGGATGGGTTGCTTGCTCTGGATCATCTCAACCTCCGGATCGAGCAGGGGGAGGTATTCTGTCTCCTGGGAGCCAACGGGGCTGGAAAGACAACCACGATCAACCTGTTTTTGAATCTGATCGAACCCACGGAGGGGACTGCAAAGATCTGCGGCTGGGATGTGGTTTCCGATCCCCTCAGAGCGAAAGAGAACGTTTCCTATGTGTCGGAAAATGTGAGGTTATACGGCGCATTTACCGCGCGGCAAAATCTCGAATTCTTCAGCAGGCTAGGAGGGAAAACCGATCTGGAAAAGTGTGACTTCTATGCAATACTGGATCGAGTCGGGCTCGAGACATCGACCCATGAGATGAAGGTGAGCGGTTTCTCGAAGGGAATGCTGCAGAAGCTCGGGATCTCTATTGCCTTATCAAAAGATGCGCCGGTGATCCTTCTCGATGAGCCGACATCCGGCCTCGATCCCAAAGCAGCCCGTGAATTCCTGGACCTGCTGGGTGATCTCCGGGACTCGGGGAAGACGATTTTTATGTCTACACATGATATCTTCAGAGCGAAAGCAGTCGCCAGCCGGATCGGAATCATGAAAAAAGGCAAGCTCCTCATTGTCATGGAAAGAAACAGTATCCTCGAAAGCGATCTCGAGCAGATCTATCTCGAATACATGCAAGCCAGCTGATATTTCCTGAATAGAAGAGGTGGGTGTGGATCTGACTTTACTTCTCATTATCTTCCTTCTCCTCGCACTTCTGACGATAAGCCTCAGAAGTTTCATCAAGTTCAAAAGAAGGTTCGAAGTGAAAGGTGTTCGGGACATCAACCAGTTCGAAGACCTCGAGGTGCGATTGTCATCGGTGCTGCATGGGATAAGGGAAGCGTGTCTGTTCACCAGGACGAGCGACTTCACGATTCTCGAATTCAACAAGAGGGCCTACCAGCTGACCGGTTATACGAGAGAAGAGCTGTCGAAGATGACCCTCCACGATCTCCTGTCCGAAGTTTCAGACCTGGACTTGAGCACTGCTCTGTATAAGCTGCTCGAGGGCGATGCCGGTTCTTCTCTCTTCTTCGAGTTGAAAAGATCCGATAACGTTTCCATACCGGTCGAAGTATCCGTGAAGCGCACCCGGTGGAAACATGAGTCTGCTCTTCTGGTTGTTATGATGGACAACCTGGAAAGGATGAGGTTACGGGAAAAAGTAGCGGAGGATCAGGAGCTCATTACATCCATGGCTGATATCATGTCGGTCTTCAATAAATCTTCTGATGAACAGCAGCAGTTACTAGATCTCGAAAGATCGATTAATCTGGTCATACCTCACAACAGGATGTCCATCCTCCACCTGGCAGAGACCGGGGATGAATTCGTCGGTTTCTCCTTCGACGAGCGAGATGATGAGAAGTTTGGGAGAGAGCGAATACAGCTCGAAGAAGGAGGTCTGTATCGAAAGGTAGCGCAGACAAAGCAGCCCCTACTGATCACAGATATGGCGCTTGATGGAGGGAGAGGGAATGGAGCTGAGCTGGCACGGAAAGGATTTTGTTCCGCGGTGATCATCCCGCTTCTGATATCTGACAGAATAATCGGAGCGGTGAGTCTTCTCGACACCAGGCCGGGCGCTTTCACCCCGAAAGATCTCGGTATGATGAACATGTTTGCCGAACACATCGCACTCGCCGTTCACACCTGGAATCTAACGAGGGAAATGGAGAGAAAAACTCAGAGACTCAAACAGATCCTCGTCACGAGCAATTCGTTCCGTCTCCAGGTGTTTCTCGATGACCTCCTCAGGGAGATCGTCTGGTCCGTGAGGTTTTCTACCGGCTTCGGCTCGGTCGCTCTCGGTATGATGGAAAAAAGCACTGACAAAGTGTCGATAAAGGCTCTCGCAAGCGAGAGTAAGGAGGTCATTCGAAACCTCATCGGCCGCAGTCTGTCCTGGGACACGTTCAACAAACTGATGGATGAAAAAAACAGGGTGGGGAGATCGTATCTCATTCATACCAGTGAACCTGTTCTCAAGGCTTCCAGGTTTACAGAACATGATATTACACTCGACACCGTCGATGATGACCAGAGTGACTCGAGCAGAGCTTCTCTCTTCGTACCGATCGAATCACGTTTGGGCAGAGTAGTTGGTTTCCTCCTCGTAGAAGATCCTCAGGACGGTATTCGGCCTTCGCTGGAGACGATTCAGACTCTCGAGATATTCGCCAATCAGGTTGCCGTCGTTATCGAAAACCAGCGCCTGTTCGCTGAAGCGAAACAAAAAAGTGAAGAACTCGAAGTGCTCAACGTAAAACTCAAATCCTCGAAAGAGGATATCGAAGCAGTCGCCAGAAAGCTCGAAGAGTCCAACAGGGAACTCGAGAAAGTAAATGCTGAGCTCAGGGAGGTTGACAGGTTCAAAGCGGAATTCCTGCAGAACATCACACACGAACTGAAAACACCGATCGCTCCTATTCTCATCAATTCCGACATGCTCCTTTCGAGGAGGCTTGGCGAGATCGAACCGAAACAGGAAGAGGTTCTACAGTCGATCAATCAGAGTGCAAAGAGACTGAATGATCTCATAATGGATCTCCTCTACCTGTCCCGAATGGAAGATGGGAAACTCGAGTTTGTAATGGAACCGGTTGATGCACAGCACCTGGTCAGTGCGTGCATGCGCGAAATATTTCCTATTGCGAAGGAGAAGGGGATCCGGGTTCGAGAAGAAATATCCGATGGTGTTTCAAAGATCATCGGTGATGAGAGACACCTCATACAGCTCCTGACAAATCTTCTTCGAAATGCCGTGAAGTTTACCACAGGTGGAGGGGAGGTCCTGGTATCTGCGCACAACACCGGGACGGATGGGGAAAAGGTTGTGGTTGTAGTCCAGGATACCGGAGTCGGGATACCTCCGACGAAGCTGAAAAAGATATTTGATCGCTTCTATCAGGTGGATGGATCGGCTACCCGGAAATTCAAGGGAGCGGGCCTGGGACTCTCGATCGTCAAACGGATCGTCGAAGCACACAATGGCGAGATTGAGATAGAAAGCCAGGTCGGCAAAGGATCTACTTTTCTGGTTACGCTGCCGGCGCTCCCGGACGGCGGTCCCGGAAAGTAAGGGAGTCCGGATGATGGACAGGCTAGATTCGTTTTTCGGAAATCAGGGTGATGAGGGTCCGCCTCACGACGACTTTCAGCAGATGAGAGAGTTTCTCCGGCTTAT
The DNA here is from genome assembly GCA_964654825.1 of uncultured Gemmatimonadota bacterium. Taxonomy (GTDB): domain Bacteria; phylum Gemmatimonadota; class CAZMKB01; order CAZMKB01; family CAZMKB01; genus CAZZKG01. Next base: position 35,181 of record CAZZKG010000026.1, read on the forward strand.
CTCAACGACCGGTTGGGAAGAACCGTCACCGGAAATTCTCTGCAGAGCATTCGAACAGTACTACACTGCTTCCTGGAGTGTGCTCTACACCGTCAATGGCAGATCCGGCAGCATTCGTCCGCTGACGGAGCACAATATTCCCGATCAATTCAGAAAACGTGAAGAGTGGTCTTTACCGTTCGTAGAAGAAGTCGTCAAGACGGGGCTCGGGCAATGCACAAATGGTGACAGGAGTGAAGACCGAGAGCATCTGAGCCCTCCGCCTGATTCGTCGATCATGACGATCCCGCTTTTTATCAGCGGTACGATTACCGGAGCTCTCGTCCTCGGTCGCAGGGCAGAACTCCCGTTTTCCGAAGAAGAGGTCGAGCAGTCCGTTTCCCTCTCACCTCTCGCAGCGCTGTTTCTCTCTAATCTGCTGACCGTCTCCAATATGGTTGAGCAGATGACACGGCTGGAGATAGATCGGAAGAAGTTCATGGAGCTGAACAAGGAGCTTCTGGAGAACATCGAAACACTCAGGGCCAATTCGGACAGACTGGAGAAAGCGTTCAAAGAACTCTCTGAAGCGAACAATGCCAGGACGGAATTCTTCGAAAATCTGTCTCATGAGCTCCGGACACCTCTGACACCCATACTCGCCAGTTCTGAGGCACTTCTCGGAAACGCTTTCGGCAACATCCCGGGTGAGCAGAAGGAAATAATTGAAGTGCTGTATCTGAGTGCGAAGAGGCTCGAACTTCTGATCGAGGATCTTCTCGAACTGGTGAAACTCGAATCGAGATCTCTGAAGATAGAGATGGAATGTCTCGATGCGACCGGGATAGTCGAGGAGGGCATACTCGAAACCGCTCCCATGGCCAGAGAAAAGAATGTGTCACTCGAGAATGAACTGGGGGAAGACCTTCCATTCGTGTCCGGTGACAAGAAGAGACTTTCACAGCTTATCGTCAACCTACTGCACAACGCGATTAAATTCTCTCATGAGGGAGGAACAGTCAGAGTTCAACGTGTCCGCGACAGAGAGGACGGGGGGTTGCTGGGTATCAGGGTTCGGGATGAGGGGATCGGCATACCACGAGACGTACTGGATAAGATATTCGAAAGATTCTACCAGGCGGGCACGCCGGGGACAGGTGACGGGCTCGGGCTCGGGCTTGCGATTGTCAAAAAAATTGTGGAAGCACACAAGGGTGAGGTCCGCGTGGAAAGTGAGGAAGGCAGGGGAAGCTCATTCACCGTGTACCTCCCTGTCTATAAGGATTGACGAAAAGAGAATAACTTCCCCCGCTCCCGGACGGGTCTGACCGGTTTTCCCTCCTCTGCTACTCCAGCACGAATACCGGAGCGATGTCCACGGGAATGTTCGTCAGGCTTTCTAGTACTTTCTCTGTGTTATCATCGAGTACCCCGTAGTGCTCGATGAATTTCGTTGTACCGTCGTAGTCTCCCTCAGCTTCGAGCATGAGGAGTTCTCTCGCCAGTTCTCTCACACCCTGTTTTGCGGTCTCGAAATTGATGCTGTACTGTAAGGTCGACTCGTCGAGGGTTATGAACCCCTCCTCGAGGAGGAAATTCAGCTCTATCAGGTTTGCACCGCCGTGTGCCTCATTCACTCCGAACCGTATGGATCGGAAGATGCCTGCGAGAAACGTTGCGAGCGTCTGATCCTGATTAAACTCGAGTTTCCCATTGTCCTGGAAGTAGAATACGTTCAGCAGGCCGACGATATCTGCTTTCGCTTCTTCGATGACCGAGTAGTGTTCTCTGAGTTCTTTATTGACAGTCGTTTCACGTCCGTCGAGGGTGATATTGCCGGGGCCGAGGCCATGAGCCATTTCGTGCATGTAGATCTCATAGAAGTATGAATCGAAGTCGACATACCCGAGGGACTCACCGGCCAGAACAACACCCGCAATCGGTTTGAGGATGTTGTCAAATTTTGCACGGATGACGTTTTTGAGCATCACCTTCTTACTCCCTTTTGCTTCCCTGACTCTTTCGTCGTTCGGGAGATTGAAAGCGATGGTCTGGACACCCGATTTCGTGTCACCCGCTGTGAAGACTTCGGTGGCGACACTGGTCGGAGAGGAGAGCCCCCTCGACGTGTTCTTGTATTCATCCGGTATCGGCAGGTTCATCTCGAGTTTCGGCAGGTAAGTACCGAAGTCGGCGAACTTTTCGCTTTCCTCCAGGTCCTTTATCGTTATGAATGCCTCGAAAGCTGCTTTGTATCCGAGTAGTCTGTCTTCATACACCTCGTAAGGCCCGATCGTCGGATCGACGAGGTTCCCCTCGAGGTCCATCCATGCCATGTCGCTTTCGTAGTAATCATTCGAGAGAAATGCCCGTGCCCTGCTCTCGAGATATCGCTTGAGAGACGCGTTTGTTGTCAGTTCGGCTGCCTGGGTGAGCGCCCGGGCGGCTGGCTTGAGAAGATCCCCGTAGACTTCAGAATACGGTATGGCTGTGAGCGCGTCACCCTGTCGCCGTATCACGGTGAAGCTGCTCTCGAATGTCTCTCTGTCTTCCGGGTGCTTCTCGATCCACTCTTCGAATTCCTCGACAGTCATGTCCTCCGGGTAGAATGTTGCGCCCAGCGGTTTTTCTTCTGAACCTATGAAAGGCTCTTCACCTTCCAGCCTGTCGAAGGGACCGAAGTTTATCATGAAGTACTTCAGGTATGGTTCGGACTGGGGGTTTTTACTCTGTATCAGTTTTTTCCTTATCTCGAAATTCTTCCCATAGACCTGTCCCATGAAAATCTCATCCATGAATCGAGCAGCTTTGATGAGTTTATCCAGGACTTTTTGCTGTGTATCATCGAGTTCTGTACTGTCCAGGGTGAGCTCTGTCGGGGAGAACTTGGCAAGCTGAGTCCGGACGTGATGAAGATCTCCCACTGCGAGCCCTTTGATGACGGGTTCGTCACTGTTTACCCTTGGTTCATCCTGGGAACAGGAGCAGAGTAAGAACACCAGAAATAACAGAAGGAAGCTTTTCATGGAATCCTCCGGATTGAGTTGCCGGCACCTGAATGGTACACTCGGGGACACGGTGTGCGTCTGTCGATTTCGATTATGACACCGCGCTCCTCTGAAGTTGAACGTTTGTCCACGGTAAGATACCGGAAACCGCGGATAGAGTCAATTAAAAATCGAGCCGAATCTGGACTGAATTTTGCACACTTCAATTGAACAGGTGTCCGAGGTCTGCTGAGGCGGATATCGAATGATTTTATCCTTTATCCCTGTGGTTTGGTAATGGAATTCACATTCAACGAGAATGAAAAAAATTCAAACAGGGATCCGCCGGAAAACTGGGATCCCAAGAAGCTCCGTCAGCTGGTCCTTATGGACGATCTCACCGGGCTGTTCAACCGGCGGTATTTCAGACTACGACTGGATGAGGAAGAGAAAAGGTGCAGGAAGCACGGCAAGATCTTCTCCCTCATGATGCTCGATGTAAACCGGTTCAAAGAGATTAACGATGTCCATGGTCATCTCATGGGTGACCAGGTTCTCGTGTATATCGGGAAGGTTCTCAGGGAGTCCGTACGAGAGGAGGACATCGTGTGCAGGTGGGCCGGGGATGAGTTTGTCGTGATTCTGCCCGAATCAGGTGATGAGGAAACAAAGAATGTCGCCAACAGAATCATGAACGCGGTAAAGGATTTCCAGTGGGGAGAGAAACTGGGTATAGAAATTTCGGGGGTGTCCCTCAGTCTCGGGTATGCCATTTTTCCAGATGATGCGATGGATCTTCTGTCACTGATCGAGAAAGCGGATCGGGCTCTCTACGGTGCCAAGAAAAAGGGAAAGCCGCTCAGGGTCGTCGAGGTCGAACCTCAGGTCGAGACCAGGAAGAAGGATGTGAAGGGACCTGCAGTTTTTGGAAAGCAGCAGGAACTGAAGGTCCTCACGAAAGCTCTAGAAATGATAAACCGGGATGCCCCGCAGTTTTTCCTGCTTCGGGGTGAAATGGGGGTCGGGAAGACCTTTACCGTGGAGAGGATCGAAGAGGAAGCCCGGAAGTTGAAAATACTCGTTCTCCGTGGAAGGTGTGATGAGGAAGCCGGCGACAAGCCGCTGTTCCCCTTCAAAGATCTGTTCAACCATTTCATCGCTCAGGACCGGGAGAAGGATTATTTTTCATCGGTAAAACTTCCTGAGTCATCAATCACAGAGCTCTCCAGACTCTCACCGATATGGGCGAAGCACAAATCCATCGATAGAGCAACTCAAAATGAGATGGGCAGGGACCGATTCCTATTGTTCGAGGCTTTTTCCCAGTTTCTCACGAAACTCTCCGAGACGACAGGTGTCCTGCTGATTATCGAGGATATTCACTGGGCTGATCTTGCATCACTGGCGCTGTTCCAGTTTCTGGTGAGAACACTGGAGCATGGCAGGATTGTCCTGTTCCTCACTGCGAGACCCCTGGACACCACACTCGAGGGTGGCAGGGATACCGCAGCGCTCAGAGAACTCCTGTCGATGGAGAAGGGTGGTCGCTTCCAGCATCTGGTATTGAACCCTCTGTCTAAGAATGATTCACTCATGATGATCAGGGATCTCCTGGGAGAATCAAAACCCGGAGCGGAAGCGGTCGAAGAATTCTACAGGATAACAGAGGGGAATCCATTCTTCATAAAGGGGATGGCGGAATTCGCAGGGAAAGCTGATCGGTTTCCACAGGAATTCGATGACCTGCCTCCCACGATCCACGAAGCCATCAGCCAAAAGATCGAAAAACTCAGCACCGAGGCGAGAACTGCATTTCAGGTCGCCTCGATACTCGGCAGGGAATTCGAGTTCGATGTGCTGCTGAATATCCTTCACATCAACGAAGGGTATCTCCTCGATATCATCGATGAGGGGATCAGGTTCCATATCATAGAGGAAGTTCAGGATTTCAACGGCGACCGATATTCGTTCGTTCAGAATATCATCTGGAAAGTCCTCAACTCGATGATACCCGAAAGCGATCTCTCCGATTTTCACCGCAGAGCGGGGCATGCGATAGAACAGTACGACCTGGAGGGGATCGAAGACAGGTTCGGTGAGCTGGCTCATCATTTCGAACTGGGTGGCGATCAAGAAAGAGCTCTCGGTTATTCTTTGAAGGCAGCGAGGAAGGCACGGGAACTCTATGCACATGACGAAGCCATCTCATTCTATAAAAAAGCCGCAAAACTGGCGCGCTCGATGCGCAATCATTCCGACGGGGATAAGCTCCTCCAGATCTATGAGGAGAGGGGGCTCGTCTATATGCAGGTCGGGGATTACCGGAGATCCCAGAGGGATTTTGAGAAGGTACTCGAACTGAGTACCGGAACAGGAAACAGAGGAAAGATCGGCCATGCTCTGAAGCATCTGAGTAACATCAGCATATTCAAGAGAGAGTTTGAGAAAGCCTACGAGTATTCTCTGCGGACCATGCAGCACGCAACGGAGGAGAAGGATACCGGGCTCAAGGCGGAGAGCCTCGCGGCCTTCGGCAATATCCACCTCTTCAGCGGAGAATACGAGAAAGCTCTTGCCTGCTACAACAAAGCCCTGAATCTGGACAAAAAGAGCCATGACAGCCTGAGAGTTTCCAAGTTATACACGAACCTCGGTGTCATCTACTGGTACAAGGAGCAGTATACGAAAGCTCTTGATCACTATCAGAAAGCGAACGAGGTACTGGCCCGGATCGGAAACAAGACTCTCCAGCCGCTGTGTGTCAACAATATCGCTATGATAACTCTCCAGCGGGGGCAATTCAGTGAAGCTCTGAAGATGTGCGAAGAAGCACTTCAGATCGCCAGGGAGACCGGGAACAGGATTATCCAGGCTTACAGCTATAATAACATCGGGGAGATTTATCAGAGAATAGGCGATTACGAGACAGCGCTCGACTGGGGTCGGAAAGCGGTGTCACTCATCAAACAGGTCAAGGACAAAGGCAGCAGGGCCGATTTCCTCCGGAACAGGGGAGTTGATTACTATTATTTGGGGGAGAAGAAAAAGGCTCTCCTCGATCTAAATAAGGCGCTGCTCCTGTCTAGGAGCACGGGTAAAAAGGAATACGAGATGAACGATCTGTACTGGCTCATCCGTCTCCTCGTCGATGAGGACAGGCTGGATGAGGCGAAACATCATCTGCAGGCGTTTTCTGAAATCATCGCTTCCCGTAAGAGCCGGGAGTATTCCACCAGATATGCTATCGCCTCATCACTCATTCACTGTGCCGAAGGAGAGCTGAAAAAAGCGCTGCTCGATATAGAGACAGTCGAATTCGATGGAGAGGAACTGGATCCTTATCTGGAAATAAAGTACGACTACCAGAGAGCTGTGATCCTGGACCGGATGGGTCAGAAAAAAAAGAGCAGGGACAGTCTTCAGAAAGCCTGGAGGGAGGCGCAATCACTATCGAGAAACGTGAGTGACCGGAAGCTCAAGAAGTGTTTCCTCGGCTCCAGGTTCGTCGTATCGGTCAGAGATCTCCTCAGGACCATATCATCCACTCCCCCGGATTAGCGCTTCCACCTTCTTCAGATTCATTCGGATCGAGGGATTGAACGGATCGAATTCGAGCGCTCGTATCCAGTTCGATCGTGCCTCAAGGTAGTTACCGGTTTCGAACTGAAGTAATCCGAGATTCCACCTGACCCCCGAATATTCGCCGGACAGGAGAGCCTGTTCATAGTAATTTCGGGCTTTTTCGAAATCACCTTTCTTTTTGTAGACCACGCCGAGGTTGTTGAGGATGTCCGGATCGGTCGGTCTTTTCTCCAGGTCTGTCTCCATCTCGTGGATCGCTTCATCGAACCGGTCCAGGGTCAGATAGATCTGTCCGGTTTGAAAATGAGGTCTCGTTTGTATCGAAGCTCTCATGCCCAGGGGATCAGTGTTGACGAAAAGGGCTGCCGCAGCGAGGAAAACGAGTGCTGACGAGATTTCTCTCCGATTTCGCTCTTTCAATGCGGCCATCACTGAATAAAATGAAAAACTGCCGAGGGTAATCACGAACGGCACAACAGCCATGCGATACCTCGCAGCGGTGAAGAAAAAAGCATTCCCTGCCATGTAAGCCAGGATCAGCCACCAGAGGATTCTCAGTTCACGGGGGGCTTTACGTATGTAAATGAGGGAAAGAATGGCGAAAACACCCACCAGGCCGAAGCCGAACAGGGGGAGAGAGAGAAACACAGACAGATTCCTCATATAATAGATGTCCTTGTTGTTTGAGACCTCGAGGGCGTTCCAGAAAGCATAACACTTCTTCAGGTAGAGCTGGATGAATCTCTGAGGCTGACTGCGGATGAAGCTGACCGTTTTCCGTGTCCAGTACTTCGATTGTTCAGCGGCGCCGGTGAGGCCTTTCCGTATGGGTTCCCTGACCATTCTGTTCCATCTCAGCCCGGGAAGTACAGGATTGAGACCATCCGCCTCCGGGTTGTTCCCAGTGTAGAAATTTATGGCGCCGTTGGAGGAAAGAAGCACGAACTCGCCGGTGCGGGTATAATTCCGGTAACCCGAAACCAGCAGGACGGCTCCCGCTGCCAGGGTGATCAGAGCCAGAGTTAAAACACCTCTTCGTCTGCCGTGCGCCTTTACACTGTAGAGAGCAATCACGGGATAGATGAACAGGGCGGTCCCCCGTGCGAGGCATGAGATCCCCAGGAGGATACCCGTGAGGATGGAAACGTGCCACGATCCGTATTTTAATGACCTCTGGAAAACATAGATCGTGAGGAGGAGGAGGAAACTGAAAATAGAGATGATGAGCAGTTCACCCTGAAAGTAGATGGCCGGCCAGTAGAGCGCATAGATCACAGCACTGGTCACGGCTGCTCTCTTCTCGAGAAACCCCCGGGAAAAACGGTAGAGGACACAGGTACAGACTGCACCTATAACCATCTGGATGATCCTGGCCGTCCCGATACGGTGACCGACTATCCCGTAGCACAGTGCGAGAAACATCGGATATAGCGGTGAACGGAATAGGCCGTCCTGTTCGGGTAGGCCCTGGAGGATAGCCATGCCCATGTGATCATAGATGTACTCATCGACCACTGCATTGTGAAAAAAAGGTGTAGAGCCGATTTCGTACAGATAGATAAGCCGGGCGATGAGGGACAGGAGGAACAGGAATAGAATCGTCCCGGCCTCGCGTTTGTCGAGATTTTTCACTCTCTCAAGCGTCGGTCGAAGGGCCAGAAATAGAATTTCAGGAACAAATCTACAGTCGTAAGGCCCGAAAGTCAATGAAGATAAGCAGTTTCCACCCCCGTCCGCTTGACATTGGCTGTAAAAAAGTCGTATAATTGGTTCAGATACGGTATTACAAATGGAAGGATTCCGGGGGTACAATTTCAGGTAGATGGAAAGGAGGCTCATACACTCGATAGTCCCCCAAAGCGTTCGTCTACTCATTGCCAGGAGGTAACCAGCGATGTCAATCAGAACAATTCTCTCGAGTGCTTGTATTCTGTCACTCATTGCAGTTTTCGTTTCCCCACCGCTAGTCCATTCCACGACCATGGTGAAGTTTACCGAGCAGGACCTCGCAATCGAGGCCGATCTCATCATTCAGGGACGCGTGACCTCAACATGGACCGAATGGGGGGAGAACAATCGTTACATCTACACGTTTGGCAGGGTCGAAGTCGACAGAGTGATCAAAGGGTATGTCGATAACAACGAGTTCATCGTCAAAAGGCCCGGCGGCAGCATCGGATCAACCACGATGGAAGCTTTTGGAACCGCTACCTTCCAGGTCGGTGATGAGCTCATCCTCTTTCTCCTCGATGACATGTCATACGAGAGTAATGTTCTCGGGTGGGAACAGGGACGATTCAACGTTGTCGACGGTTCGGTAGTCCAGAACGGGAAGACTGTGGAGGATTTTATCGCCGGGATAGAATCCAATTTTTTCAATGAGAAATAAATTCCACGGCTGGACCTATTCTCTATTCACCCTTTGATCCTGGAGGAAACAGTGTCAGCAAAGAAATACTTGAGACTGGCGATCATCGCAGCCGTTGGGTTGACCTTGTTCGCTCAGACTGATCTCTTCTCATATACGACGTGGTTTTCACCGTTCGGGAGTTCCTACCTTCCTGCGGTTCTCTATGGCAACACGAACCTCGATGACGAGTGCGGAAACTACGGGGCTTTCATCCGCGGTGCCCGTGCCTGGAATCAGGTTTCATGCTCATCGTTCCGCTTCGTGAGCGGCGGCGTGACGAGCCGGAGTGCTCCGGTCAACGACGGTTTTCAGGTCGTCAAATGGAAAAACAACTGTGACCCCGGAGTCCTCGCGACCACGTACCTCGAACACAATGGACCGAACAGGGAGTGTGATGTCCTGATGTGCAGAAGCTGGAACTGGGCCTGCGGTCCCGGTAATGCTTCCTGGAACGAGTACGATATCCAGAGTGTTGCCTGCCACGAGTTCGGTCACGTTCTGGGTCTCGGCCACTCCAGCAACAGCCAGGCTACGATGTACTACGCGATAGGGGCGGGTGACAACAGCAAGAGGACGCTCCATCAGGATGATGAGAACGGACTCTGCTTCCTGTACGATTGATGATTAGTGGAGAGGGGGCATTCGAGTAATGTCGTCCTCACGAAGATGATAGTCGTATCCGTTCTATTCCAGGAGTTCCCCGGCGAGTGGCCGGGGGACTCTTTTTTCAGTGGTGGTGTACCCCACGGGACGCACATACGTCTGGTAATTGACGCAAAAGGTTTTATCTTATCAACGGTATCAGATTTCCGTCGATGTCCACCGGGCATCCCCGGGTAGAGCTTTTTCTTGTTTATGGACTGGATAAACCCTATGAAAATTTTCGCCCGTTTTGAATCTTTCATGTTTATCCTTCTCCTCGTTCTTGAAGCCGCCTGTTCGGGAGTCGAAAAACCCGACGCAAACGGCACCGTAATTTTTATCGCTCTCGATGGAGCCGACTGGGACATCATCGATCCGTTGATCGAGAAAGGTAAGCTGCCGAATTTCGAGAAGATGGTGCAGGGGGGAACGAGGGCTGATCTCGAGTCCCTCGATAAGGAGTGGGTTTTTTATCCCGAAGAAAAGAAGTGGGGGACATCCCCCGCCATCTGGACATCGGCTGCAACGGGGAAACTCCCCTCCGAGCACGGTATCAATGATTTCATAGTAATGGACGAGGGTGTCATGTTTCCCATCACCAGCAACTACCTCACAGCCCGCCCCGTCTGGGATGTCTTCGGCGAAGCGGGGCTGAAGGTGGCAGTGATCGGCTGGTGGGCATCATGGCCCGCGAAGCCGGTCAATGGATTCATGGTTTCAGACCATGTCGGGATATCGAGATGGGACCTGACTACCAATTACAGAAAAGCCGGCTTCCATCTCCACGGCGACACGTATCCGCTGTCTCTTCTCGACGAGATCGCTCCCTACCGGCGTGCACCTTCCCAGATCAGTACTGAAGAGGCCCTGAAACTCTGCAACATCGGGCGCATGACAGAGGGGCTCAACGAGGGGAAAAAACTCTTCGAACTGAAGATCGCAATCGCCTCGGACCTCACTTACGCCGGTGTCGGTCTTTACCTGATGGACAGCTATCACCCCGACTTCGTCACTCCCTACATCGAAGGCGTCGACATCGTCCAGCACCTCTTCTGGAAATACATGGCTCCCGACACTTCCCTTTATGATGTAAGGAAAGAGGACGTGGACAACCTCGGTGGTGTCATCGCATCCTACCACGTACTCGTGGATTCGATCCTGGGAGAGTACCTGAAGAGAACCGGAGAACGGGATTGTGTCATCATCGCCTCTGATCACGGATTCATGTCATCGAATGTGAGAAGTCGTATCCACATATCGGGGGAACATGACAGAACCGGTGTACTTCTTATGTATGGTTCCGGTATCCGGAAGGGGTTTCGGATGGAGAAGGTGAATATCCTCGATGTGACTCCGATGCTTCTCTACCTCGAGAATCAACCGCAGGCGCACGACATGAGTGGTGAGGTTCCTCTCGATGCTTTTACCGAAGACTTCAAACGGGAGAGATCGATCAGGTACGTGGATACCTATGAAAAGGAAGGGGCTTATCAGGTAATAAAACGCCACATCCCCTCACAGGTCGACTCTGCTCTCCTGGAGAAACTGGAAGCTCTCGGTTACCTGTCCCGGGAATGATGAGTTGTGGGTGGGGCGGCCCGGGGTGGAAAATCATTCCAACCCGTGTTTTTGACATTAACCTTCGTTTGTGATATAATACATCCGAAATCGTTTTTTTTGAAAGGGAGGAGACATGATTCGTTTCACATTCGGTCTGTGTGTGCTGGCGGTTATATCACTCGTGTGCTTCATGAGTTTGTTCGCTGCCGGTGAGGCGCAGCATCAGACTCTGATGGGGAGAGATTACGTTCTGATAGATGGAGAGTGGTATCAGGACGATAACGGGAAACTCTTTCAAGTAATACCGGGAACTCTGACACTCAGATTCCGGGACGGGAGAACAGGCGAAGATGTGAATCGAACGCTCAAAGAAATGAGTCTCGTGGTGATTCGAGTGAATAAACTCGGCGTCTATGACGTCTCCTGCGACGGCGATATATTTCGTAAAGCGACGCATTTACTCGATACGGGTCAGTTTTCCTTCGTCGAAGTCATGACGTGGGGAGAGTATCTGGATTTCTTTCCTGATGATACTAGCTTCGATCTCCAGTGGGGTCTCCACAACACGGGACAGACCGGTGGTGTCCCCGATGCGGATGTCGATGCTCCCGAAGGCTGGGAGCTGGAGAAAGGAGACCCGTCAATTGTGGTGGGAGTACTCGACAGCGGGACCGAGTTTACCCACGTGGATCTGGAAGACAACATGTGGAAGAACGAGGGCGAGATCCCGGACAACGGTGTCGATGACGATGGGAACGGATTCATCGATGATTACGACGGTTGGGATTTCTATCATAACGACAACGATCCGAGCGGTCCCTACTATCATGGTACGCACGTCGCAGGTGTAGTTGCCGCCAGGACGAATAACGGAATCGGGATTGCGGGATTGGCCGGAGGTGACGGCACCCAGCAGGGTTGCCTCATCATGCCTGTGGCTGTGGGCGATGATTTTCCGGACGGGAGTATTCTCGATGATGCCATCATCTATGCCGCCGACAACGGCGCCAGCGTCATCACGATGAGTCTCACCGTGGGACAGACCAGCGCGATCGATCTTGCCGTCGAGTACGCTCATGACACGATGGGAGTGTTTATCGACTGTGCTGCCGGGAACGACTACGGTGGCCCCGTAGGTTATCCGGCCTCGCTCGAGAGAATCATGGCAGTCGGTGCATCCGAAGATGATGACCAGGTCGCTTATTACTCGAGCTGCGGTCCCGAGGTCGAGGTGATCGCCCCGGGCACCGACATCTACAGCACTCAGCTGGGTAACAGCTACGGTTCATCGAGCGGCACCTCATTCGCCGCGCCCCACGTGGCCGGCCTTGCCGCTCTCATGCTTTCGGTGGATGGCTCTCTCCTGCCCGACGAGGTACGTCAGATGATGATAGATACTTCAGAGGATATCGATGAGCCCGGGCATGACAACTGTTCCGGCTGGGGCAGGATCAATGCAAACAATGCGTTGCTCCTGGTGGGGCCGGACGAGATTCGCGGTCTGGTGAGAAACTCGACGACCGGCGACGCGATGGACTCG
>CAZZKG010000027.1:0-47486 GCA_964654825.1 uncultured Gemmatimonadota bacterium
AGCCTCCTCCCGTACCCGAGCCTGTAAATGGCTTCGTGGTCGAGGAGATCGATGCTCTTCCGCTGATGAAGTAAGAAGCAGTTATCTGTTCGAGAGCCAGGGGTTTGTCCTCTGGCTCTCTTTTTTTTGTGGTGCGCCCGGCAGGGCGCACCTGGTGCATATTTTATTCCTACCACAATCAAAATTCGGTAGCAGCCGCCTGCCGAACTGTTCCCGTGTAATTAACCCGGGGCAGTCCCGTACTCGACTGAGGAAGGAGTGCAGGGATTCCCTTTGGATGACCTTGACACTTCCAGGGAGGTATATTAAAATGAAGAGGAAATTAATCTGAAAAAAGGGATGAGACGAGTGAAAAAAGCAGACAAAGAAACCAGATCTCTGGATTCCGTACTTGAGGACTTCGACATTTACTTCCACGAGTGTTTCGGAAGCAAGCTCCCCGTAGCATTCGTCCAGGATATCGGCTGGAAACCTCTGACCGATGTCTACGAGACGGATCATGAGTTCGTCGTGCGGATGGAGGTCGGGGGTATATCCGAGGAAGATATCGACATCGGATGGGAAGGGGAATCTCTCCTCATCAGGGGGCGAAGGAACGAGGAGAAGGAATCCGGGAACAGACTCTATCACAAGATCGAGATTACCACGGGTCCGTTCGAAAGGCGTATTGCCGTCCCTTCTCACATCCAGCTCAACAAGGGATCTCTCCGGGTACTGTACAGGGGTGGGATTCTCGAACTTCACGTGAAGAAGTGAATATGAAATTTCCTCGGGACCTGATGAGAAAGGCGACCCGCGTATGACGATAGAACACAACCTGGTCGAAGATCATCATCCACTTGATAAAACAATTCTGCCCGACTATCTCCCCCTGTTGCCGTTACAGAACATTGTCATATATCCCAATATCGTTGTGCCTCTTGCTGTTACAAACCCGGTTCTTATCCGTCTGGTAGACGAGTCGATCGCAAATTACGGAAAGCTCATCGTGCTCGCGACCTACCGTGATGAGGATGCAGAGGCGAGGGAGAAGTTCTATGATGTGGGTACGACTGCGGCGATCACCAAGATGCTCAAGATGTCCGATGGCTCGGTACGCATACTGGTCCAGGGGATGATGCGTGTCGCGATCAGGGATGTGTCCGATTCGGAAGGGATGCCGTTTGCGAAGCTCACCCCCCTCTCATCAGTCCTCAAGGAACCTGACAAAGTTGAAGCGCTTAAAAGATCGGCCGCAAATCTCTTCAGGGAGATCGTGAACCTCAATCCGAACCTCGCCGATGACCTCAGAGACATCGTTCTTCAGATAATGGACGGCGGGAAACTGGCCGATTTCATCGCCTCGAATCTCACTCTCGAGGTGGAAGATAAGCAGTCACTGCTCGAAGCCCTCAATGTTTCTCTCCGGCTCGAGATGCTGATCAAGATACTCTCGAGTGAGTTCAAGGTGCTCGAGTTCGGGAGTAAGATCCAGGAACAGGTTAAGGATGAACTCAACAGGGATCAGCGGGAGTATTTTCTCAGGGAGCAAATGAAGGTTATCAGGAAAGAACTCGGCGAGGACGATGAGGTCCACGCCGAAATAGAGCGTCTCAGAGATGAGGTGAATGCGGTCGGTCTACCGAAAGAGGCAATGGAAATGGCGGATCGGGAACTTACGCGGATGGCCAGGATGTCTCCGGCCTCACAGGAGTACCATGTCGTCAGGACCTACGTCGACTGGTTTATATCCCTCCCGTGGAACACACTGTCCGATGACAACCTCGACCTGGAAAGAGCCAGGCGGATCCTCGACGAGGATCATTACGATCTCGAAAAGGTGAAGGAGAGGATCCTCGAATACCTCGCCGTGAGGAGCCTGAAACCTGATGCGCGGGGCCCCATCCTTTGTTTTGCCGGACCACCGGGCGTCGGGAAAACATCCCTTGGAAAGTCCATCGCCCGGGCTCTAGGGAGGGAGTTCATCAGGCTGTCCCTGGGGGGAGTGCGGGATGAGGCGGAGATGAGGGGTCATCGACGTACCTACGTCGGCAGCCTTCCCGGAAGAATCATTCAATCCATGAGGAAAATCAGGACCAGGAACCCGGTCTTCATGCTCGACGAAGTGGACAAACTCGGCAGTGATTTCAGGGGAGATCCCTCGTCCGCTCTTCTCGAGGTGCTAGATCCCGAGCAGAACAACGCCTTTTCAGATCACTACCTCGAAGTCCCGTTCGACCTCTCGATGGTCATGTTTATCACTACCGCAAACCTCCTCTATCCGATTCCTCCCGCACTGCGGGACAGGATGGAGACGATACAGCTCCCCGGGTACACCCATGAAGAGAAATACCAGATTGCAAGAAGGTTCCTGATACCGAAGCAGCTGGAGGAGAAGGGTCTTACGGGCAAGGATGTTTCTCTTCAGGCAGGAGCAATTAACGGGATCATCGCGAACTACACCCGGGAGGCAGGTGTCCGCAACCTCGAGAGAGAAATCGGATCCGTGTTGAGGAAAGTGGTCGTGAAAAAGGTTTCCGGTCACAGGAAACAAGTGACAGTCAAAAAAGGTGACTTGGCCGGACTCCTCGGTCCTTCGAAGTTCCTCTCGGAGACGGCGCACAGGAAGGATGAGGTCGGAGTCGCGACCGGGCTCGGGTGGACATCGACGGGTGGGACGTTACTCTTCGTCGAAGCGACAAAAATGAGAGGTACCGGAAAACCCATACAGCTCACTGGACACCTCGGTAACGTTCTCAAAGAATCCTGCCTGGCGGCGGTGAGCTATCTCAGATCCCGTTCATCGGAACTCGATATCCCCGAGGAATTCTTCGTGAATCATGACATTCACGTTCACATACCCGAAGGTGCAACTCCGAAGGACGGTCCTTCAGCCGGCGTTGCCGTCGTCACCGCGCTGGCCTCCCTAATTTTGAATCTCCCGGTGAGAAAAGACGTCTCGATGACCGGTGAGATTACTCTGTCCGGTAAGGTCCTGCCGGTCGGCGGGATCAAGGAGAAGGTGCTGGCCGCGAAGAGGGCAGGTATCAAAACGGTTCTCATCCCTCGTAAAAACGTCGATGATCTGAGCGATATACCTGCAGAGCTCTTGAATGACATGAAGATTGTCCCGGCGGAACAGATTGCAGACATACTCAGTCACACGCTCGTCAACAAGACCAAGAGGACGAACAAGCGATGAAGGAGAAGGAAAGCATCTCAACATTTCTCGAGGAGATCCTGAAGGAGGATCCACGGTATCCTGAAATGGCCTACCGATTTGTCCTGGAAGCACTTAACAATATCATCCGGTCTCTGTCAGACCCCCGGCACATCTCAGGCGGTGAGCTCTGTTTCGGGTGCAGGGACATGGCGATAGAGGAATTCGGTCCCATGGCCCGCACCGTTCTCCGTCACTGGAACATCAGAAGTACTGAAGACTTTGGCGAGATCGTATTCAATCTGGTGGGGAAGGGACTCCTCTCCAAGACCAATCGGGACTCGAGGGATGACTTCCTGGACGTCTACGATTTCGATACGGAGTTCGACGTACCGGTCACAAACGGCGGCATGGAAGACAGTCCATGACATTCCTCGAGACGTTCTTCCCATCTTTCATCAAGCTGCTTCTCTCCGTGTTGCTCGGGGGACTGATTGGGTATGAGAGGGAGAGCGAAGCAAAACCCGCCGGTATCCGCACGATGATTCTCGTCTGTCTCGGATCCTGTCTGTTTACCGTCGCTTCAGTAAATATCAATACGGTCGGGGAGGGTACCTTCGATCCGGGCAGGATTGCGTCCGGTATCGTTACCGGTATCGGTTTCCTGGGTGCCGGTGTCATCCTTCGCTCGAGCGGTCACGTGCTCGGGTTGACGACTGCCGCATCGATCTGGTTGGTAGCTGCCGTCGGTGTCGCGACGGGATTGGGATTATATGCGGAAGCTCTTCTGACTACCCTCATCGGTTTCCTCGTTCTGAGGCGGCGGGGTATTAAAAATCAGTGACAAACTCGTGGTCGCCGGTTAAGGTCGTGTTTCCTGCCGGGTCAGTGATCGTCACCATGTAATGATACACCGTCCCCGGCGTGAGACCGGTCAAGCGACGTTCATCCTCGATGTGGTAGACGGTTCCGAAGTCCTCGACATTCCCGTAGGTGTCATCCTCACCCCAGTCGATGCGGCTCTTTATGAGATCAGGCACTTCCGGCGTTGTCTCGATCGAGATCCCGATCACTCTCGAAGTGTCACCCCCTGAATTCGGCGCAAAATCCTCAACGAAAGGAAACGGTGGGGGCGTGCTGTCGATGTCTGCTGCCTTCGGCCCGTTCGGCAGGTAAAGGGGATCTCCGATCGCGTAATCACGCCAGCAGAGGGTCGGGTTCGATATGAACGAGGCCTCGGCGAAATTGAACCCGTTCAGGATGTAGTAGAGGAGCACTTCAGGGCGGTAGTGGCCGTTGAGGTAGGGCTCACCCGTCACACCTGCACCGGCCGTGAGACCCCGGTAGAATGCCTGGCTCAGGAAGCTCGTAGTGGTCTGTGGTCTTCTCACGCCGGCACCGGAATTGGAGTTGAGATCACAGGCGATCGAACCCACCATCCACTCCCAGACATCCAGGTACTGGCCGTAGTTGTACCATCCCTCATACCACATGGCCATCGGAGCGGTCTCTGCGTTCGATCCGTCGTGAAACATCGCCCCGCTCTCCCCGATCTCCGTCGCGTTATACTCCCATCTGAGATCCCAGCCCCCGTCCTCGACGAAAAACTTCCCGAATGCCATACACAGATCGGCATTCGCGTAAGTCTGGTAACCGAACGGATACTCGGCCAGTTCCTCGTCCGTGTAGTACCCGTACCTGGTGTCGACGTACCCGTACCCGTTGAAGTATGCCGAGTCGGGAAGAATGTACTTCTCACCGTAGAGTGCCCGGTCGACGAGTTCCTTCGCCCACCTCACGTCATCACCCTCGAGCCGTGTCACACAGTATACGTCGTCGTAGCCGTAGGTGTAAGAGTGGTCGAAGTGCCCCTTATCCGGGGGGACGGTCGGGCTCCGCTCCAGGTAGGGGTTGGTGTACCATCTCGACGGGAAGTCGGGGGTGTCCCTGTCTCCGATGCTGTAAGGGGCAGAAAGTGCGCCGTCCATCGACCTCTGCGCATAGGAGCCACCAACGTCGATGGTGATCGGGACGCCGTAGCAAACCACGAAGTATAGGATCCGTTCCTCTCCCAGCTGAGCCAGCTTATCATGGAGAGGGGTAACCACTTCGTCGAAGAACTGCGTCCACTCTCCCGAGTAATAGCCTTCGGATGTCTTGCACCCGAGAGCCAGCATATTGGAGATCGGGATGTCCCGCTTATCCCTGTAGTAGAAAGCGAGCTCTTCCGAGTCACCGGTGCCGTTATTGTTCTCGTCGGGATAGTCCTCGTTGTAGAGGACGAGGGTCCTCCAGGCGAGAGGGTTGATCTGATCTGTCGGTGTGCGTGCTGAGTCGTGGGCGAACGTGAGGCATGGGATTATGAGAATGGAAACGAAGAGAGCACCGGTGAGGACTGCACTACGTCGTGACGTCATCCTGATCTCCTTTGTATCGTCGTCTTTTATCTATGACGCTGGAACCGTGTCGATTATACCACAGAAACGCTCTGGGTGCAACTTAATAAATAGGGACAGTCACCGTTTATTTTAGGCGCGGGTATATTTTCCAATAACGATCTCTGAAAAAGTCCCTCTCGCTCAGGCACTCCGCTCTGACCGTTCTACGGCCCGCTCGCTCGAATTCGGGACTCGGACCTCGCGGCCCTCGGACAGGCCGAATTCGCCCCCTTCGGGGACGCTCGCTTCACCAGGAACGGTACCCAGAGCTCCGTGATTCGCTCCGAGGGACATTTTCCAGAGATCCTGTTTTAAAATAAACGGTGACTGTCCCTATTTATTTAAAATAAACGGTGACTGTCCCTATTTAATAATGAAACTCACAAATCACCGATTGACAAAAAGAGCTCGTTGTGCTATCATGTGAGTATCGATACGAAATTGTATTTACTCTGCGTCTCGAACCGGTTTCCAGGGAAAGGGCGTGCCGGCGGGAGCCGTCGCGAAACACATTCATCCTGGAAATCCTCCTGTCACACACAGCCCGCATTTTATCACTTTTGAATAGAAAACTCCTTCTCCAGGAGGTCATTATGCGCGCAGGAATCCCGGTTACAGCAGTCTTTCTGCTCATTCTCTCCTTACAGATCCTTCATTC
The DNA here is from genome assembly GCA_964654825.1 of uncultured Gemmatimonadota bacterium. Classification (GTDB taxonomy): domain Bacteria; phylum Gemmatimonadota; class CAZMKB01; order CAZMKB01; family CAZMKB01; genus CAZZKG01. The sequence continues at coordinate 6,236 of CAZZKG010000027.1, forward strand.
GTCTCGCGTCAGCCGATCGTTGATATCGCCTGACAATTCCGGCTGGAGCCGGTCTCTCGATGCACTTCCGAGTCTCGATCCCGCTTCACACACCGTCCCCCTCGTTACTCCGGAGCGCTACGGCTGCACCGTGAGCCGGGACAACTGTGGTAACATCACCCCGAGTGACGCCTCGGTGTTCATCGCCGACGGGGCCCGGAATACGGCCGATGGCACTCTCTTCTTCGTGGACGTCCCCGCCGGCGCCGACGGGGTGTTCCAGATCGATCCCTCGACCTGCGAGATCGTCTCGGGCACCTACTACAGCGTCAACGGCGGCCTCTCCCAGCGGGGGATCGCCTATGACGCCAACCGGCACGAGATCTGGGTCGGAAGCTGGAACGACTATTACATGAACCAGCACGAGGCGACCCCGCCGTATGCGGGCATCTCCACCAATTACGTCGGCATCGCGGTGGCGGCCGCCGCCTGTGACCCGGCGAACGACTACCTCTACATCGCGGCGAACAGCTACCCCGACTTCCTCTACTGCTACGACATCTCGGGCGGCGGTCTCGGTTCCCTCCTGGGAGCCTGGCCCGTCCCCTGGCAGGGCGGCACCGACGGCTACGACATGGCCGGCATGGCCTTCGACGATGACAGCGGGCAGCTTGTGATGGTCAACCAGCAGTCAGCCCCGATGGACCGGGAGCTCTTCGACGTCGATCCGGCAGGCGGTCTCACACCCGCCGGCTACTGCCAGCTCGATCATACCGCCTATGCCTGGGGAATCGCCTTGATCGAGGACGGAGACCCGGAGCCGACGTCGTTTTACACCTACAACCCCGACATCACCGGTTTCGCACCACCCTACGACGTCGACGAGTACGGCATCCCGGTGGTGTACCCGCCGTACGATCTCTCCTGTACGGTGACCGTGGAGGGCCACGTCGTGATGGAATGGACCAACGCCGAGGAGTACGACGAGGTGCACATCTACAGGGATGATGAGCTCATCGAAATCCTCCCCGGTGATGCGACGGAGTATACGTATCCGTACCATATCCATCACTACACCACCTTCGGCGTGTCGGGGGTGATCGGAGAGGACGAGAGCGGTCACGCGGAGTGCTCAGTCTTTGTGTGGGGAGGAGAACCCTGCTTCGACTTCAACGCGACCGATGGAGGATGGACTGCCGGCGGGACAGCCGACTGGGAGTGGGGCAGCCCATCCTACGAGATCGACGGAAACGCCTGGGAGACCAATCTCGGCGCTGACTATTTCAACTCGAGCTGCGGCTGGCTCGATTCACCCCCCATCAACCTCGGTTACGAGGGCGGATGGCTCTCTTTCGACAGTTACAACTACGTCGAGTGCAGCTACGACGGCTGGAACGTCCAGATCTCGACCGACGGAGGCGCCACATGGTCCGTGATCAACCCGGTCACCGGGTATGATCAGGGCGTGCCGTACGGTGCCTGCGACGAGGGTCTCTCAGGCGACACCAACTGCGGCTCCGGTGAAGCCGAAGGGTGGGACTTCGACCTGACCGCCTATCCCAGGACGACGGTGAGGATCAGGATCCTCTTCGAATCCGATTCGAGCATCGCTTATACCGGCCTCGTAATAGACGACGTTTGCATGGCCGGAGGTAGTCTGCCGAGCATCGAGGTCCAGTGCCGGCTCCTCAACCCCGACACCGACGGTGACGGGGTGAGAGATGTCCATATCGGCGACTATCTGTATTACGTGGCGACCTTCACAAACCTGACCACCGATCCCGTCGACTACGGGGCCGAACACTTCTACTACGCCGAAGCGAGCTGCCCGAGCCCTGAGGGCCCCATCGACCACTTTGGCCCCGAGTGCAAGGGGACGATCGAGGCGGGGGGGTCGGCGACACATTACTACCGGGTGCGGGTGCCCGACAGCGAGAACCTGCTGGAACAGAATCCCTTCTGCGTCGAGGTGGCCGCCTGGGAGTGTGAAGGTGGTACGCCCGTCGGAGAAAACACCAGGTGCTGCTTCGATGTGATCCTGCTGCCCCCGTGGGAGCCACCACCGGTGGATGGACTTATAACGAGGTTTCTGGTCGAAGAAATGGATGGACCTCCTTTACTCCGGGATATCCTGGGTGAATCCTGGATTGACACATCAATCGAATAACAGAGGAGAGTGCTTGGAAAATAATCTTTTGGATAGAAAACGGATAACGAATGATACGTTAAAATTGATATAAGTATTTCAATTTCATTGTCATGTCTGTGCAGTTCGGTAGAAACATTTGATGGAGGCTGAGAACAATGCGACACGTGAGAATAGAACAGTGGCTCTTACTCGTTCTCCCGATCCTTCTGCTGTTGTTTATGAATGTGACCGTGGAGGGGACGAAGGTAACCAGGAGAGCTGAGATTACTGATATCCGAGCTCTCCTCAACCTCGCACCCGAGGGAAGTGTTCCGGCGATGGCGGTCCCACGATTGAACTGTGACATTTCGCGGGACAACTGCGGCTCGATCACACCTTCGGGGGGTTCGGTGTTTATCGCCGATGGTGCTCGGAATACAACTGATGGAACTCTCTTTTTCGTGGACGTCCCCGCCGGCGCCGACGGGGTGTTTCAGATGGATCCTGCCACCTGCGAGATCGTTTCCGGCACGTACTACAGTGTCAACTACGGCCTGTCGCAGCGGGGGATCGGGTATGATCCGGAGCATCACCACATCTGGGTGGGAAGCTGGAACGACTATTACCTGAACCAGCACGAGGCGACACCGCCATATACACAGATTGCGACGAACTACGTCGGGCTGGGGATTGCATCGCTTGCAGTTGATGATTCGAACGATCTGCTGTTCGTCGGCACCAATTCATATCCCGATTACGTGTACGTATTCGATATCTCGGGAGGGGTGCTCGATACACTGCTCGGTGCCTGGGAAGTCCCATGGCAGACGACCACAGACGGCTATGACATGGCCGGTATGGGATTCGACGATGACAGCGGCCAGCTGGTTATGATCAATCAGAGGACAGCCCCCATGCCGAGGGAGATGTTCGAATTCGATCTTGTCAATGGTCTTTCTGCTGCAGGGTATTGCGATCTTGCACATACCGCCTATGCATGGGGAATAGCTCTGGTCGAGGATGGTGACCCAACCCCGACGTCCTTCCATACTTACAATCCGGACATTACCGGTTTTGCTCCTCCTTTCAATGTGGATGAGTACGGGATACCGGTGGTATATCCACCGTTTGATCTTATCTGTGAAGTAACCTGGGAAGGTGATACCGATCTGGCATGGACCAATGCAGAAGAATACGACAGCGTCAAAATATACAGGAATTTGGAGCTCATTGTCACGCTCCCCGGTGAAACGACTGAATATCTGGATGTCGATCCTCCTATTGGTTTTAAATCTTATGGTGTGTCAGGTGTCATTGGATCTGATGAAAGTGGACAGGTCACATGTGAAACGGTCATATTGCCCGCCGGGGAGGTCTGCTTCGATTTCAACAACACCGATGGCGGCTGGACCGCTCATCACTACCTCGATTGGGAATGGGGATATCCGAGTGTCCAGATCGACGGGAATGCCTGGGAGTCAAACATCCAGGCCAACTACTTCAATAGTGCCTGCGGTGAGCTCGATTCTCCGGTGATAAACCTCGGTTCCGACGGCGGATGGTTGTATTTCGATTCATACAACTACGTGGAGTGTTCCTGGGACGGCTGGAACGTGCAGATTTCAATTGACGGCGGAGAAAACTGGTCGATGCTCGAGCCGCTCGAAGGATATGACCAGGGATCGCCATACGGAGGATGCGATCACAGCCTCTACGGGGACACTAACTGCGGGTATGGGGAGTACGAGACCTGGAATTTCGACCTGACAGGTTATCCCAACGAGAGCGTCCGGATCAGAATCTGGATGGGATCGGATACGAGTGTCTCGTATACCGGCCTTGTCATCGACAATGTATGCATGGCTGGTGGATCAGTTCCGTCTATAATGAATGAGTGCGAGCTCCTCAACGTCGACATGGATGGTGACAGTATACCGGACGTACATGTCGGCGACTATATGTATTTTCGCGCCACGTTTGCCAATATGTCTCCGGATCCTGTCGAGTATGGTGTCGAGCATCTCGTCCATGGTTTAACGACGTGTCCACCGGAAGGGGACCCTCTGATCACCTATGGTCCGAACTGCCGTGACACGATAGAAACAGGCGATTTCAGGACACACTACTACCGTGTCATGGTTCCTGATAACAATCGACTGCTCGATTTTAATCCGTTCGCCTACGAGGTGGTTTCGTGGGTGTGTAATGACGGTGTTCCCATCAGTGAAACCTTTCGGTGCTGCTTCGAGGTGACGCTGCTTCCGGCATGGGAACCGCCACCGGTAAGTGATCCGATACACGATTTCGTTTTTGAAGAGATCGATGAACCACCTGATCTGAAGAGTGAAATGTAATTGTGTTGTGATAACGCTCCTGGAGCGGAACTACGAGGATAGGTCATTCTGTGAGACAGAGCGAGAGGAGGTACCGGATTTAATATTATTCACTGTGGAATTCTAACTGAAACCGAAAATTCTTTAACCGAGGAGGACAACCATGGGGAGGAATATTACGTATCTGATTGTAATTATCGCTGTTCTGGGTTTCTTCACGCAGTTGACCCTCGAAGGCTCCAGGATTTCTCCTGAGTATCCGGGACCCGGACCTGGAGAGGCACTCAATCTCGACATGGCAGAAGGCGGTTTGCCGCACCCCTCGGCCGTGCGCTCGGCCTGCGACATTTCGAGGGACAACTGCGGCTCGATCACGCCGATCTACAACACCGTTTTCACCGCGGACGGTGCGTATAACCCTGTCGACAATACGATCTTCTTCTGTGATGTGCCGTCGGGGAGTGACGGTACGTTTCAGTTCGATCCCGTGACGTGCACGGTGGTCTCCGGAACCTACTACACCGTGAATTTCGGATTGTCCGAGAGGGGGATGGCATTTGATCCGAACAGGTACCGGTTCTGGGAAGGGGGATGGGGGGACTATTACATGAATCAGTATGAAGCCACCCCTCCCTATGCGGTCGTCGAATACAACTGGGTGGGTCTCCCGGTAGCCTCGGGGGCGGTCGATCCGGCGAACGATTATCTTTTCATCGGCACGAATGCTTTTCCCGACATGGTGTATGCCTACGATATATCCACCGGATCGCTGGGGTCAGTACTCGGCTCCTGGGCCGTTCCATGGCAGACCACGTACGACGGCTACGACATGGCGGGGATGTCTTTCGATGACGATAGCGGCCAGTTGGTCATGGTCAACCAGTACGCGGCAGGGCCGGGCATCACGAGGGAGGCGTTCGACGTCGATCTGGCCGGGGGACTCACGGCGGCGGGCTACTGCGAGCTTTCCAGTACGAATTATGCCTGGGGAATCGGTCTCATCGAGGACGGGGATCCGGCACCGACGACGTATTACACCTACAATCCCGACATCACGGGTTTTTCCCCTCCCTTCGACGTCGATGAATACGGAATCCCGGCGGTCTATCCGCCGACGGATCTCGCGTGCGAGGTCACCGTCGATGCGGATGTCTCGATGTCCTGGACCAACTCTCAGGACTATGACAACGTCAACATCTACAGAAACGGCGGACTCATCGCCACTCTGCCCGGCAGTTCGACGTCCTATCTCGACGTTGCTCCGGGGACCGGTTTCCACACCTATGGAGTTTCCGGAGTGATCGGTCCTGATGAGAGTGGCCAGGTCACCTGCGACGTGGTCGTGATGCCAGGGGGCGAAGTCTGTTTCGATTTCAACGAAACGGACGGTGCATGGAGTGCCGGCGGTTACTCTGACTGGCAGTGGGGTACCCCCAGCTACGTCATCGACGGAAACGCCTGGGAGACAAATATCGGCGCCAACTACTTCAACAGTAGCTGCGGCTGGCTGGATTCACCGACCATCAACTTAGGCGAAGAGGGTGGCTGGCTCTCATTCGACAGCTACACCTACGTCGAGTGCAGCTGGGATGGCTGGAACGTCCAGATCACGACCGACGGCGGTGCCACTTGGTCCGTGATTGACCCGATTTTCGGGTATGATCAGGGCGTGCCGTACGGTGCCTGCGACGAAGGTCTCGGCGGCGACACCAATTGCGGCTACGGCGAAGTCGAGACGTGGGACTTCGATCTGACAGGTTATCCCAACACGACGGTCATGGTCAGGTTCCTGTTCGAGTCCGACTCGAGTGTCGCATACAGCGGTCCGGTCATCGACAATGTCTGTGTGGCAGGCGGGACGGTGCCTTCCGTGATGATCCAGTGTCAATTGCTCAACCTCGACCGGGATGGCGATGGGGTGAGAGATGTCCACATAGGCGAGAACATGTACTACAGTGCGACTTATATCAACCTGATGGGAGAGGAAGTGGAGTACGGAGGGGAGACATTCTGGTATGCCCAACAAACTTGTCCCGATCCTGAATTTCCGGTCGATCACCGTGGTCCGGAGTGTAAGGGTGTACTCGAACCGAATGGAATCGCAACCCATTATTACTGGATTCCAGTTCCCCTTAACGACTACCTGTTGACTGTGAATCCATTCGTGTGGGAGGTCAGATCCTGGGAGTGCCTGGACGGGGTACCGCAGTTCGAAACAGGACGGTGCTGTATGGATGTGATTCTACTCCCGGGCTGGGAGCCGCCTCCGGTACCGGAAGCGTTCGAAGGATTTGAGGTCTTCGAGTTCGACGGACCACCTGACTTCTCGAACTAGACATCCTGTATCTTAGATTTCTATAGTGCAAGAGGATATACCCTTGTGCCTTGGAAAGCGGGCGGGCAGGATATCGCTTTTAACGGTCAACCCCTCGGTCGAGTGAAAGAGATTCCTGCCTGCCCGTATACCAAGATCGAAGCAGAGATGACGTGCCCCTTATGTACTGCCACCGGATCAACATTGCCTCATCTATAGCCCATCACGGGACACTCAGGTAGCGCCTCGGCACCTTTGTGATAGACGTCGCGGTGACGGTAGGGCTGTCGTACTCGCAGTTGACACGGCCCGTGATGAAGTAGGGGCCCCTCCCGTCGATGACGCCGCCGAGCCGACGGTAGGCGTCGGGGAAGAGAACCACCTCGAACGTGCCGCTCAGGTCCTCGAACGAGAGGAATTTCATGAGCCTGCCGTCCTTCGTACCGATCCGCTTCTGCGAGATGAGCCAGCCGATGAGGGTCGAGACCCTGCCATCGCGGCGGGCGAGCTCCTTCGCGGTGACGACGTCCTTCCTGCGGGATGCCTTCTCGAAGAGGCTGAGCGGGTGGACGGAGATGGTGAAATCCAGGAGCTCCGACTCGAGCCGGAGCTTCTCGGCCTTTGAGTAGTCCCGGAACCGGGGGATCCGGCCCGCCCTCCACCGCGCCTCGAGCTCCCGCGCGAAGAGAGGCCCTTCGAGCGGCCCCGGTGGCGCCGACCCACCGCCTGCGAGCAGGTCGTAGGTGAGCTCGAGCCGCCACAACAGCTCAGGCCGGGTGAGCTCGAAGCAGTCTGTGGCCCCGACGAGGATGAGCTTCTCGGCGCTCTTTTTCTCGATCCGGGTCCTGGTGAGGAGATCGGTGAGCGACTCGAACCGTCCCGCGCGGCTCCGGGCTGCCACCACGGCTTTTGCGTCGCCGGTGGGAAGCCCCTTGATCTGCATGAGGCCCACACGTACCCGGTCACCGGCGCCGGTGTACTCGACGGCGCTACAGTTGACGTGCGGAGGCAGGATCGTAAGCCCTATCCTGCGGGCCTCCTCGACGTAGACCGAGGTGTGGTAGAAGCCGCCCATGTTCGAGATGACCGCCGCCATGAACTCGGCGGGGTAGTGGGCCTTCAAGTAGGCGACCTGGTAGGAAAGCCGGGCGAAGGAAGCGCTGTGCGCCTTGCAGAAGGCGTAGCCGCCGAAACTCTCGATCTGCCGCCATATCTCGCCGGCGACCTCCGGGGCCACGCCGTTCGCGGCGGCGCCCGCAAGAAACCGCTCGCGGAGGGCAGCCATCGCCTCCTTCGAACGCATCTTCCCGCTCATTGCCCGCCGCAGGAGGTCGGCCTCCCCGAGGCTCATGCCGGAGATTGCGTGGGCAACCTTGATCACGTCTTCCTGGTAGATCATGACGCCGTAGGTCTCGGACAGGAGCGGCTCGAGGTCCGGGTGGAGGTACGTGGGCTTCTCCCTGCCGTTGTGGCGGGCGATGTAGGCCTGCATCATACCGCTCTCGGCGACCCCCGGCCGGATGACTGAGCTCGCCGCGGTGAGTTCCTCGTAGCTTTTGACCCTGAGCTTGACGAGGAGGCTCCGCATGGCGGGTGACTCGATGTAGAAGCAGCCGATGGTCTTCCCCTCACGGATGAGCCGGGCGGTAGCCTCATCGCCCGCGAGCGCCTCCGGTACCTCGACCGGTGGAGGCGAGCCGGTGCGGTCTGTCACGATGCGACTGACGTCGGCCAGAACGGACAGGGACCGCTGGCTGAGGAGGTCGATCTTCAAGAGCCCCATGTCCTCGACGGGGTACATGTCGTACTGGGTGACCACGAATCCCTTCGGGGCCCGCTCGAGCGGGACGTAGTCGGTGAGGGGGGCGGGCGAGACCACGATCCCGCCCGCGTGGATGGAGATGTGCCGCGGGAACCCCAGGATCCGCCCCGCGATGGCCGAAATGCTTCGAAGCGGCTCTTCGTCGAAACGCAGATCCCGGCACTCGGGATAGCGCTCGGCAAGCTCGTCGAAGTTCGCGGCCCCCCAGTGGGGAAGCCGCTCGGTAACCCGCTCGATCTCCTTCTGCGGGATCCCGATCGCTTTCCCGACTTCCCGCACCGCCGCCCGTATCGCGAAGGTAACGTGCGTCGAGATCATGGCCACCCGGTCCCGGCCGTAGGTCTCGTAGACGTGCTCGATCACTTCATCCCGCCTCTTCCAGCAGAAATCGAGGTCAATGTCAGGCGGGGAATCCCGCTCAGAATTGAGAAACCGCTCGAAGTAAAGGTTGTAACGTATTGGATCAATGTGAGTTATGTTGAGGATATAGGACACCATACTGCCCGCCGCCGATCCCCTTCCGATGGTGGGGATCCCCCGCCTGCGGGCGGTGCGGGCGATGTCCCAGACGATGAGAAAGTAGTCGGAGAATCCGGAGGCCTCGATTACAGCGAGCTCATCCCGCAGCCGGTCGAGAACCCGCGGACGTATGGGGTGGTACCGCCTGCGGATCCCTTCGAAACAGAGCTTCGATAGGTAGGAGAAGGCAGTTTCGCCGGGGGGCAGGGGGAACTTCGGCAGAAGCCATCTCCCGGACTCGAGCTCGACGTCGCACGCCGAAGCGACCTCCCGGGTGTTCGTGATCGCCTCGGGGATCTCGGCGAAGATCCGCGCCATCTCGCGGGGGCTTTTGAGCCAGCAGTCCGGCCGGCCGGTCATGTGAGAGGGGAGGACGTCGGTGTTGGTGTTCTCCCGGATCGCGACGAGGACACGGTGCACTTCGTGCCCCGCGGGCCTGCAGAAGTGGACGGCGTTGGTCGCAACGAGCGGAATACCGGCCCTTCGGGAGAAAGCAACCCTCTCTCTGACGTACTTGGGGGAGGGGACCGCGAGCGGTGCCCTGAGCTCGACCGCGATGTCGGATGCGCCCCGCTCGCGCACGAGGAGGTCGAGAAGCGCCAGGGAGTCGGTGAGCACGATCACGCCGGGCCCGGCCCGGAGGAGAAGATCGGAGATCGGAATTGCATCCTCCAGGTGACGGCGCGTCGTGAGACGGCACAGCTCGGCAAACCCCGCCCTGGTCTTAGCGAGGAGCACGGCCCGCTCGTCCACTTCGAAACAGGAGGCCCGCTTCTCGCCACCCTCGCCGGAAGCGGCCAGCTCGACCCCGAGGATGGGTTTGATGCCGGCGGATGTGGCCTTCCGGTAGAAGGGGACCACGCCGTAGAGGCCGTTCGTGTCGGTGACGGCGAGGGCTTTCATGCCCCCCGCCGCTGCGGCCTCGATGAGAGAGGCCGACGTGTCCGCCCCCGAGAGAAAAGAGTAGCTGGTGTGGCAGTGGAGGTGCACGAAGGGGGGAGGGGGAGGCATCGCTTACGCCCTCACGCCGAGCAGGAGCTCCCTCGCGACGAATATGGACCTCGACCCGTGTCTGTCCCGTATCCTGTCTATCCCCTGGTAGAGCGAGCGGAACCTGCTTTCGAACGGCTCGCTGAAGAGGTTGCCGCAGACGGGTGCGGGGGTGAGCCCGGAGAAGGAGACACCGATGAGCCTCACGCGCGTGCGCCGCTCCCAGGACCTGTTGATGAGGCTCGAGATGACGGGGAAGAGCTTCCGGTCCATGTTGGTGGGCTCTTCGAGCATCTCGGCGCGGGTGATCGTTTTGAAATCGGAGTACCTGAGCTTGAGTGTGACCCGTCGTGCCACAAGGTCCGATTGCCTGAGGGTTGAGCAGGCGCTCTCGGTGAGGGCGAATGCGGTCGGCACGACGACGTCGGGGTCGGTGGTGTCGGTCTCGAACGTCCGGTCCCGGCTCACCGATTTCGCACGCGGCCGGGCTTTCGACCGCGAGTCGGATGGTTCGAAGTCTTCGCCGAGGAACACGCTCCCGAGCCCCATGGCGCTTGTGTGCAGGTAGGAGCCGACCTTGCCGAAGGTGATCCTCAGGAGCTCCTCGTCGAACCGCGCGAGCTCGCCTATCCTGCGAATGCCGAGACGCTTCAGGTGTGCCCCGGTCTTCTCCCCCACACCGGGGAGTATCCCGATGGGGAGAGGGGAGAGGAAGCCGGCTTCGTACCCTGCCATGATGGAGAGGATGCCGGCGGGTTTCGCGCAGCGGGATGCCACCTTCGCGATGAGCTTGTTCGTCGCCACGCCCACGGATGCCGAGAGGCCGGTCTCCTTCTGTATCGCGCCACGGATCCGCTCGGCGGCCTCGACCGGGTGGCCGAGCAGCCTCCTCGTGCCGGTCAGGTCCAGGTATGCCTCGTCTATCGAGACCGGTTCGACCGAGGGCGCGTGGTGCCTCAGGAGGCGGAAGATCTTCGCCGATGCTCCGGCGTACTTCTCGAAGTCGCCCCTCAGGAAGACGGCATGGGGACAGAGACGTTTCGCCGCAGCGAGCGGCATGGCCGAATGGATGCCGTAGGTCCGCGCCTCGTACGATGCCGCCGCTACGACGCCCCTCCCGTCCGGGTTGCCGCCGACTATGACCGGTTTGCCGAGAAGCGACGGATCAAAGAGCCGCTCGACCGAGACGAAGAAGGTATCCATATCGATGTGAAGGATCTGTCGGGTCATCGGGTGGTGCCCTCCCTTATACCGCGTGGAGTGTGTGGCGAAAAAAAGGCGAAAGTGTAATGCAAAAAAAACGCAATATCTAGTACTTCCTGATGAGCCCTATCACAACACCCTGTATGGCGAGGTCCTCTCCCCGGATCAGGATGGGCTCCATTTCCCGGTTCGCGGGAACGAGGCGAACATTCCCGTTCTCGCGGTAGAACTTCTTCACGGTCGCGTCGGTGCCCCCGACGAGCGCGATTACCGTTTCGCCGTTTTCCGCCGTCTGCCGCTCCTCGACGATGACGAAGTCCCCGTCCCGGATGCCTTCGTCGATCATCGAGTCACCCCTGACCCGCAGGACGTAATTATGCTCGCCCCTGACGAGATCCGCGGGTACGGAGATGGTTTCCTGTGTCTCGACGGCCTCTATGGGTGCTCCGGCCGCCACGATCCCCAGGAGCGGGATCTCGACACCCCGGGGTTCGGTCCGCATTGGGACGATCTCGATGGCGCGGCCCCTGTTCCACTCCCGATGGATCAAGCCCTTCTCCTCGAGTTTTGTGAGGTGCTTGTGTGCCGTGGCGGGGGAGGAGAGGCCGAAATGGGCGCAGATCTCCTCCAGGCTCGGCGCGTAGCCGAACGCCTCGATGTGCTTGGTCAGGAACTCATAGATCTCCTGTTGCCTCCTTGTGAGGTACATATCTCACCTCCTTCGCTTACCTCGTATCCAGCCCGGACGTAGAATATAGGCGAAAATAAGGCGAAAGTCAAGTGATATTTTACAAAGGGAAGTCTGGTCCTCGCTCTTCTTTTTCCACGATCCGGTACAGACGACCAGAGATCCTATGATTTGAAATGCTATGTCGATTGTGGTAATAGTGACGAGAAACTACCGATGTGGAAGGACATCTGCAGATTTCATCTATTCCGCGGGATACATAGTTGGAGGATGTCTGATGAGATACCGATGGAAAAACTATGGAATGAGGAGAAGTTGTCCTGCTGGGAAAGTGACAGGTGGTACGTTCAACACCTTGCATACTACTTACCACTCAATGGGAATCCTTCGACGGGGAGTTTGCTGAAAAATTTTACAGGTTGCAAAATCACTGTTCGTTCCTATCCCATAGCTCCCCCCTGTTAGATACAAATAGTTATCCATATCTACAAAGACATCAAAACACCAGTCACTGCTGTTCGCAGGACCGTTGTATCTCAACACCCATAGTTCAAATCCAAATGGGTTATACTTTATCGTTGTATAATCAAAATCGCTTTCCTCCACCCAGCTGTAACCTGTGACGTAACTGTTTCCACTCTGATCAAGAGCAAGGTCGAGTGCACAATCTATGTCACTTGCTGGACTGTTATATCTCGAGACCCATTTTTCATTCCCATTCGCATCGTATTTCACAGTAGCATAATCATACGATGTGCCATCACCTATAGACTCTCCGGTTACATACACATTTCCGATGCCATCAACGGCAATGGCATTAGGACTGTCGTATAGATTCGCAGCACTATTATATCTGACAGTCCAGTTTTTATTACCTCCATTGTCGTATTTTATTGTCGCATAATCCCCGCCTGTTCCGACTCCTCTGCTTCGACCGGTTACATATACATAGCCCAGACTGTCCAGTACGATGGCAATCGCACCGTCATTAGAATCATCAGGTCCGTTATAGGTATCCATCCAGATCACATTGCCATTCGAATCGTATTTTATTGTAGAATAGTCTGAAGACATCCACAATAACCATTTGTTGCCTGTGACGTAAACATTTCCGTTGTTATCAACTGCAAGATCTCTCGCACGACTTCCATTCGACATATCTTCCTCAACAACCCAGATCCTATCACCTTCACTGTTATACTTTATTGTCAGAAAATGAGGGGCAGTGTATCCCGCCATGCTTTCCCCGGTGACGAACACATTACCATCATCATCCAATCCAATTGCACGAGCTCGATCACCTTGATTGCCCCCCTCGTATCGAACCGACCATATCTCATTGCCGAAGCTGTCATACTTCAGCGTAATGTAATCGCTATCCTGATCTTCTATATAGCCGGTGACATATACATTCCCCACATCATCAGTTACCAGATCTGTGGGAATGTCATTTTCAGAGCTGCTGTAGCTTACCGCCCACAGTTCTGAACCGTCCGAATCATATTTAACAGTCGTAATGTCATAGTATGTTTCAATATTCCAGGACTCACCTGTGACATATACATTCCTGTTATCATCAACGACCATCTCAACCGCACGATCCCATTGGTTGTCAGGTCCATTGTACCTCGACACCCATTCAGTTCGGATCTGACCGACAAGACGTGTTCGTACAAAGAGAATACAGGTAACTGCACAAACAATCAGATTGAGAAATCGCTGGGATTTGTTAATTCGGTGTTTCATGTCATCGGATAATCGTCAGTTTCTTGGTGAAAACTTTATCACCGCATCTCAGCATATACAAGTAAACTCCAGAGGGTACATCATGTCCTCGATCATCTTTTCCATCCCATGAAAGAGTATATTTACCAGGCTCAAGTTCCTTGTTGATGAGTCTCCGCTTGAGTTTCCCCCTCAAATTGTGAATTGTAAGATGCGTTGTCCCCCCATTGCCTTCAGATACTAATAATTCTATGGTAGTCACCGGATTACATGGATTTGGATAATTCTGCGAGAGGTTGAATGGCGCCGGCACTGACTCTTCTTCATCATTGAATGATCTTTTGATCAGTGATGGTTGGTAATGCTCGAGTATCAAAAAGCCAATGTTTCCTTGCGCAAGATACAGGTATGATCCTTTTACATCAATCCCTGTACTTACCTCGTTGGTATGATAATATCCTTCAAGGTCGGGTCTGTGTGGTAACGTGAGATCGTAGATCTTTGCGGTACTTAAATACAAAAATTGGTCTTCGACGATTATCTCGTTTACCGGGTTATCAAGGCCGTAGTACTGAACCTGTTCCGGATTCAATGGATCAAGGACATGAACAGTCCTGAGCCCACCCGGAGTTTCCCCGATATAAACGTAATCTCCATAAACGTCGATCGTCCAACACCCCCCTGTTGGATCAAATGTGCTGATCTCAACCGGCGCATGGGGATCAGCGACAGACAGTATTTTCATTCCAGTCAGATTTTGTGTGATGTAGGCATAATCACCTCTCAGCGCAACATCCAATGTTGGATCCAGACTACTATAGTTTCCTATCTCCAGAGGATGCTCAGGGTCAGTTACATCAATAATGAATAACCCATGTGAATAGTCTGTTATATATGCATAAGAATAGTAATCTTCGTGCTTCACGAGAACATTCTGTACTGATCCAGCTGTCTCGTAATAAGAAACTTCAACAGGATACGATGGATCGTGAACCGAAATGATTCTCAATCCGCTGGTATCATCAGCAACATATGCGTAATCATTGTCCAGGACAATACTTCTCGCAGATCCGGGCGTATCATATTGTGCAACACCATAAGGATCATTTAGGAGACCTTTATTGAAGATTTTCAAACCTTCATCGGCGGCAGCGGCGTAAATATATTCGTCATCAACTGCTATGTCTGTAATGGTACCGGGTACTCTGTAACAGCTTACCTCTGTCGGATTACTTGGATCTTCTGCATTGAGAACGTGGAGACCTGTGAGTGAGCCCTGTTCGCACAGGTAGATATGAGATCCAATAATTGAAACATCTTTCGCAGCACCATCCGCAATATAACTTCCAACCTCGAATGGATCCTGGGGATCAGCAATGGATATGATCCGCACACCTCCTGTTTTGTCTGCAATTGCAGCATATGAATTTTTGATGGAGATTCTTGAAGCTGCACCCGGGGTGGAACAGGATCCAACAGCAACAGGATTAAAGGGATTAGAAAGAGAGAATACCTTCAGTCCTGCATTATAAGCTCCCACATACGCATATTCACCATCAATCTTGATGCCGTAACCATTCCCGTAATCCCCCAGAGAGTTTCCTCCAAGAACAATTGGATTTCTGGGATCAGCGATCGAGATAATTAAAAAGCTCCCATTTTGTTTTACAATGCAGACGTAGTGTTCTTTTATGTCAACGTCCATCATCCCCCCGTAGTAATCAGAATAATACCCTAGCTCGAACGGATGTGCCGGATCAGTAATTGAAATAACTCTCAGACCACCATCATCATCTGCGACACAAGCATATCGGTCATTGACGACTACGCTTCTCGCATATCCCGGGGTATCTAAGAATCCCACTTCGATCGGACTGGAAGGATCCGAGGTAGAGACGATCCTGAGACCCGAAGGGCCGTCAGCGACATAAAGGTAATCTTCAGAATAATAGATACCTTCAACCGTCCCTGGGGTTGATACTGTAGCAAGTTTTTCTGGAGATGAAGGATCTGAGACATCGAGAATAATAATACCCCCACCAGATCCTAAAAAGGCGAGATCCCTCATTTCATCCCCATCAATGGCACGTGCATAACCGAACGGCCATCTTCCTACTATTCTCATCTTCAGAGAGTCTGAGTCAGAGCATGTTAGTTGTTGGAAAGTAACGGGATTCATTGTCTTTGAAGGAAAATCATCTAAAACATTTCCCGCAGAAAGTGATGATATCATAAAAAAATCAAACAGGATTATTGTCAGTGTCATACGAGAATTAGGCAATGGAGATCTTTCTTCTGTTTTGATATTTCTCGAGGCAATAAGCAGATTTCGATTTGTTATTGAACAGTAGAGTGTTGCATGTTCTCGTTTTTCTCTATTTCTAGGATATCATACTCTGGGATGAATGTCAAATTGATTTTGGCACCGGATTGGAGGATGTTCGCTCTAACGTTTGAAGAGAAAAGCAGTTAAATAATTGCTATTCATTCCTCATTGGCACTGTCGTATCTTCACGCCACAATTTCTCAGGCGCCGGCGTGCCACCTGCCTCCGTGAATCCGGTCCTCGCGTGGTCACCACAACATGGGAAGAGACGATAGAACAGATTCTTCGCATCTCTCCCGCGCTGCCGGCCACCACACCTCCGGTCACTTGACATATCCACAATCACGTGATACAATACTGTTTGGGCGTACTTTTCCGCAACGTGGTCGCATAGGAGGTGAATTTTGAGGTATGTGGCATTAATTATGCTTGTCACGGTGATCAGCATGATACCAACTGATGCGGTTGCTGAAATCATACACGTTCCTGCTGATTCCAGCACGATTCAGGCGGGTATCAATGGTACCATGGATGGCGACACCGTGATGGTCGCTGATGGCACTTACACGGGCGACGGTAACCGGGATATCGAGATTTTCGGAAAGACTGTCGTCGTTATGTCCGAGAACGGCCCCGAAAACTGCATTATTAACTGCGAAGGAAGCCAACAGGATCCGCACCGGGGTTTTTACATCCACGACTGGGTGGGACCGGAAACTGTCATAATGGGATTTACAATCCAGAACGGCTGGCTCGGCGAGTATGATGATGGTGGTGCTATTTACTGTCATTATTATGCCTCACCGTCGATCGAGGATAATATTATAATGAACAACCATGCGTATTTCGGAGGGGGGATCTACTGCCATTATGGTTCCGATGCCATAATATCTGAAAATGTTTTCATGGGCAACACCGCAAGCGATGGGGGTGCCATTACATGTGGTGATAATTCATCTTCGCTCATAACCGACAATATCATCGTGGACAATCACACCTACAGTCGTGCCGGTGGGATATACTGCTATGATGATTCTGACGCCATGATCACCGACAATACTATTACTGATAATTCAAGTGAAGACGGGGGCGGGCTTTATATCATCGGTGCATATCCAACAATCAGAGGGAACACGATCTCCCGGAATTCGGCTGGTCTGGGAGGCGGGATTTTCTGTTTCACCGGGTACGGTGTCTTCCTGATCACTGAAAATCTCATCAAAGCTAACACAGCACTCCGCCGAGGGGGAGGGATCTACAGCAAATGGTCCTGGGCATCCATCGTAGCAAACATCATCACCTCTAACACAGCGGATTACGGTGGAGGCGGGATCTATCATCAGGAAGGTTCAATGTCCTCTGTCGAGAACAACCTGATTGCGGGAAACTCGGGTGGTTATGGAGGTGGAATCCTGTGCAATTACAGGGTATCAATAACCATCAGCGGCAATATCATCTCGGGGAATACAGGCACATCGGGAGGCGGTATCGGCTGTTATGATTCATCACCGACTTTGATCGATAACGATATAGTGCTCAACACAGCAGTTGAGAACGGCGGCGGGATCTATTGCTGGGAAGATTCCCATCCGACAATCGAAAATAATGTCATTGCAGGCAACACTGCAGGAACCGGGGGCGGTTTGTACTTTCATTTTAACTCATCGCCGCTCGTGAGCCAGAGCACCATCACAGCGAACCGGGCCTCGAGCGCGGGGGGAATATATGTCGCAGGATACTCCTTTCCGACCGTCATGCACTCGATCGTGTGGGGTGACAGCTCCGGGAGCGGTGAGGAGATCTCCGTTAATGATTCCAGTGTAATAGATATCACATATTCCGATGTCGAGAATGGATTTCCCGGTGACGGGAACTTCGGTGCAGATCCGCTCTTTGTCCTGCCGGGTCGACGTGACTACCGTCTCCTGTGGGGATCACCGTGTATCGATTCCGGTCATCCGGATTCGCTCGACATTGACGGGAGCCGACGCGATGTGGGGGTACATTCGTTCGATCAGAATGACGATATCACACTCTACCTCACACCGTCAGCTACGACACTCCCTCAGGAGGGGAGCTTGGAGATTACCTACACAGTAATCAATCGATGGCCTTATTCCATGGATATTCTGCTCGAATCAGGTGTCATTTGTCCAGGAGGATTCGAATTGGGTGTACACGAACCGATCCAGGTCACTATACCGGCCGGCTTTACAGCTCAATCACACATGATCCATGAGATTCCGGAAACCGCTGTTCTCGGTCAGTATGATTACTGGTCAACCGTCGGTATACTCAGACACCCATATTCAGATCAGGACCGGTTCACATTTACTGTAGTCGAGAATCCGCTAAAGCACCTGGTTCCGGGATTTCCCTGAGATGACTCCTCTGTAATATGTTGATAACATCCTCAACCTGCACCGATTGGAGCCAGCCGGCAGCATCATTAGTATGATCGTTGTCGAATTCGGATCTTATTCGCTGGTCTTCTCCCATCCATGATAACCGATCATCTGTCATTTTCCACCATACTTCTTCGGGGTAACCGTATAACGCCCATTGATGTATTTCATCTCGCCCTCGATATTTTCTGTGCATGGGAAGAGTGATTATTTACAAAGATACTATCACCGGGAGTTTTTCCGCCCAAACCTCCAGCCCCCGGTAGAATTGATGCGTGAGGATCAGGAAGTATGGTACGTTTCCGAAGATGACAGCGAAAATACGAAATCGACGATTTACCGATTAAAAAAACGACCGGGGACAACGCTGATCTTGTTGACATTCGGTCAGAGGCCGGGTATTATCGGGATGATGGAGAATCTGGTAAGATAATCATTTTTCCGAATCCAGCAGGCATCTTTTGATGTGTCGGCACGTGTTTATACCGTTCTCCTGATTTCCCTGGTATTCGGCTCAAGAGAAATAGTTGACAATTTTCCGGTTTCGAGGTCGTGATAATAATCTTACATTTGGCGATGAACGAAATTTCGGTAATATCAGAAAAAAACATCCAGAGGAGTGATGCCCCGTGACCCATTCATTGCCTGACCCTGAAGTCATGTACCGTGCGCTGGTAAAAAAGGACAGTAATTTTGAAGGTATATTCATCGTTGGTGTCAGGACAACAGGTGTGTTCTGCCGGCCCACATGTACTGCGCGGAAACCGAAAAAAGAGAATACCGAGTACTTCGCTTCCCCCCGGGAAGCGCTCCTCGAGGGATATCGTCCATGCAGGATCTGTCGGCCGATGGAGCCTGAGGGAGAAAGTCCAGGATGGCTCGCGCCTCTTCTCGAAGAAATAGAGAAGAACCCTGACACGAGATTCACAGATTCCGATTTGAGAGACAGAGGGTTGGATCCCAACCGTGTCAGGCGGTGGTTCAAGAAACATCACGGGATGACGTTTCAAAGTTTCCTGAGGACGATGAGGATCGGGAACGCTTTCGGCCGGATTAAAAACGGAGACAAAGTCATCGAGGCTGCATATGGATCAGGGTATGAATCACTCAGTGGATTTACCGAATCATTCAAGAAAGTGACCGGGTTCGCCCCGGTGAAAAGCACTCAGCATGAACTCGTCAAAGTTACAAGAATTCCTACTCCTCTGGGTCCGATGCTGGCAGGTGCGACAGGGGAGGGGATCTGTCTCCTGGAGTTCGTCGACAGAAGGATGCTGGAGACCCAGTTACGGAGAATACGGAAGGCCTTTAAAGCCGAACTGGTTCCCGGCGCGAGCGGGCACTTCGATGATCTGAAAAGCCAGCTGATGGAATATTTCGAGGGGGGAAGGAAGGATTTTACTGTACCTCTGGTGCTGACCGGTACTCCTTTTCAGAAGAAAGTCTGGTCTATACTGCGGACGATTCCGTACGGTTCGACACGGTCCTATAAAGAACAGGCGAAACTCATTGGAAATCCCAACGCGGTCCGGGCGGTGGCGAGAGCCAACGGTGATAATAAGATCGCTATCATTATTCCATGCCACCGGGTGATCGGTGCAAGCGGTGATCTGGTGGGGTACGGCGGCGGCTTGTGGCGGAAGCGGTACCTGTTGAACCTCGAGCAATCTCCCCACGACGAAAAAGAAAAACCGGTCACCGATCAAGCTGTTTTTCGTTCCTGACAGAAAACGTTTCCTTCCGATCTCAGAAGCGTGAAGGTATGTTGTCCCCGGCGAAAGATCAGTCACCGGATTGGGAGGTACGGTCGGGAATAACTCAATGTTTTGACCGGTAGCGTGTCAGGGATTATATTATTTCTGCGAGAAGCAAAACAGGGTCAATTACAAAACACCTGCAGATGGATCGATGAAAAATCACGGATCAATTACCCGTTTCCTCTGGCCTTGGGTTGCCGGAGCGATCGCCCTAGCATCGATTGATCTGCTCTTCGGTAGCTGGTATTCCGTGCTGAGCAGTCCATCCTCTCATCTTGTGTCCCTGTTCTACGTCCCCGCAGCGTTTCTGCTGATCGCCTGTATCCCGGTCCTCCTCTCCACATTGTTCTCCCTGATACGCCCCGGCGTTTCCAGAACGAAAGAGAAGACTCAAGCAGCGGGGGCGGCGCTATTCTATGCAGTAAGCGTCACGGCTCTCGGTACACTCGTTCTCCTCGATACGGAGTCGACCCGTCAACTGATCACCTACCCACGGGCTCCTATCGCGGCAGTTTTCACTATCGTTTTCCTGTTCACGGTGTGGCGTCTTTTTTTCGGGAGGGAGGCCCACCGGGACAGGCTCATCTGCTCTTTATCAGCGTTAACGGCGAGCACATATATTTTCTTTCGGGTCTTGATGATCCTTCGAGACCACCCATCTCTCGTGATGCGGAGTGTTCGTGGTCTGGCCGTCAGTGTCGTTCTGATTCTTATTCTCTTTCTTGTCTTCCTGCTGATCAGGCGTATTGCTAAAGTGCTTTCTTCTCTCTTCTTCATGCAGAAATTGTCCAACAGGATGAGATCAGTCATCTGGATCATCCTGGTGATTACTGCCGATGCTGTTCTCTCGTCTGTTCTCATTAAATATCATGAGCCCGCACTGGCTGCCACCGCCACTGATCGGCAAATACCCAATGTTGTTCTCATCGTTATGGACACAGCCCGTGCCGACCGCCTGTCGTGTCTCAACGAAAACGCTCCCCCGACACCGGCGATAGACGGACTGGCTGCCGGTGGTATTCTTTTCGTTCATGATGTGTCTTCCGAACCGTGGACGATCCCTTCGCATGCGTCCATGTTTACCGGTACCCACTCCCTGACGCACGGGGCCACCTGGCGAAAGCCCTACCTCGACGGCAGACTTCTGACCCTTGCAGAAGTACTCTCAGGTCTGGGATACCGGACCTACGGCTTCTCGAACAACCCGGGGATTGGGACCGGGACCGGTTTCTCGAGAGGATTCGATCTCTTTATCGATGTGTGGAGGAAAAAGTACAGACTCCCTTCCATGTATTCGAGAGCCCGGTACTGGCTCCTCTTCGTTCTGAAATACGAAGACAGTGGTGCGAGAAAGACGAACGAAATGATCTCCCGACTGCTCGAGAGAGAACGCGCTCGACCCCTGTTCCTGTTCGTGAACTATATCGAGCCACACCTGAAGTACCGCCCCCCGCACCCGTATATCGATACCTACGCCGGCAGCGGAGAGACGGTTGAAAAAATGGTACGACTCGGTTTCCAGACGCTGTATGAGCTGCTGGCCGGTAAAGCTTCGATACAGAATGATGAGTGGGCTGTCCTCTCTAGACTTTACGACGCCGAGATTGCATATCTTGACAGCAGGATCGAAGAGCTCGTAAATGAACTGAGATCACTCGGATTATTCGAGAATACGATTTTTGTCCTTACGTCCGATCACGGTGAGAATATCGGTGATCACAACCTGATCGATCATCAGTTCTCTATCCACGAGACACTGCTCCGGGTCCCGCTCATCATTCATTACCCCGCAGGCCTCTCCGGCGGCAGGAGGGTAGACTCGCCGGTACAGACCCTGGACCTATTTCAAACCGTTATTTCCATGATTTCCCGTGTCGACAGTACATCTCATGCAGGTGCGACGGACGACCTGCTCGAACGGGCCGTGTCGCAGGCGCAGGGTGTGGACCTCACCGCGGTTGCAGCCGGTGACAGCAGTCGTTCGTTCGTCTTCTCCGAGTACTACCACTCCGCGAAGTACCTGAAGGTCCTGAAGAAACATAACCCCGATGTAGAGTTCCCTTCCATTCTGTCGGAAGACCTGTTCGCGTTGACAGCCGGAGAGCACAAACTGGTGAGGTCTTCGGGCGGTTCGAGGTTCCTCTATGACCTGGAAGCCGATCCTCATGAACGGGAAGACATTGCAGACGATAATCCCTCCCTGGTCGACTCTCTCGATCAGATACTCAGTGAGTGGACAGCCTCACTTCCGAAGAGCACGTTCGAAGGAGATACCCTGCAGGCCGGGATCGATTCTGAAACCAGACAGATGCTCAAGGACCTGGGCTACCTTGTCGATTGACGTTCGCTCCCCCACTGTCTCCTGATCTCATAGCCGCAGATGCCAAACGCGATGCCGACATTCAGAGAATTCTTCCAGCCATAGACCGGTATCTGCACCGCTCCCGACACCTTCGACAGGATGTTACCGCTCAATCCGAACTTCTCATTGCCGAGGAGGAGAGCGCATGGCCTCGGGAAGGAAAACGAGTAGATCGAAGGGGCGTCCTTCACCGTCTCGAGTGCGATCACCGGTGTCTCTGACTGTTTCATGAGGTCGAGGGCCTCTTCGGTTTCCCGGCAATACTCCCAGGCAATGAAATGGTCGGCCCCCATGGCTGTTTTTCCGGTTTTGTAAGAATCGGGTGTTGGAGCGTATCCGCAGAGAATGATCTTCTCGGCAGCGATACACTCCGCGGTCCGGAAGACACTTCCGACATTATAGGTAGACCTGAGGTTCTCAACGATGACCGTGAGAGGGATCTTCTCTGTAATTCCGGAATGTCCGTCCAGATCGGAGATGAGGAAGTCCGGATCGGTGAGATTGAGACCGTACTTTCTTTCGATCGGCACCATTACCGAAAGAAACGCCTGCAGGTTCATATTTGCGTAGTTTCTCCCGGAGAGCTGATAGAGCCAGTGGAGGCTGGATTTGGGATGGTCTTTCAGGATCGATAAGTGTTCGGTCAGCTTCTCGAGAAGGAGCAGCCTTTCTTTCTCATCCTGCCAGGAAGACTCGATTTCATGAATAATCTTGATCAGCTTGAAGTAGACCTGTCTTTCGGTCAGCCTGAGCAGGCCTTTTCTGAAACGAACATCCATGCCTGTTACCGGATTCTCTGCCCTGGTTTTGCTCCCGTGTCGGGGGAGAGGAGAAACAGTTCGGTGTCACCTTCTCCGGCGGCGAGCAGCATTCCTTCAGAAGTACCGAATTTCATCTTTCTCGGCTCGAGGTTGACGACCACCACGATCTTTCTGCCGATGAGGTCTTCCGGTCTGTACGCTCTTTTAATACCGGCGATGATCTCCCTGGTCCCCGAGCCGATCGATATCTTCAGTCTCACGAGTTTTTCGGATTCAGTGATCTCCTCTGCCTCGATGACCTCCGCCACGCGAAGGTCGATTTTGAGGAAATCATCAAATCCGATCATTTCTGCAACCGGTTCGATCTCTTCCATAGGAGCCTCTCCCTTCGATTCGGCGCTTGATTCGGAGGAGAATTCCTTCGAGTCCTCATTTATCCTCTCGATCCATTCTTTCTCGATTCTCACTGCGAGATGCTTGAATTCACTGATCCGGTGGTCCTGGAGGTCATCACCGATTGAGTTCCACGTGAATTCCTCTTCGTTGAACAGTTCTTCGACGTCCCTGATGTACCCGGGCAGGATCGGTTTGAGGTAAACGGCAATGATCCGGAAAAGCGACAGGACGGTGCTCAGAACCGGCCTGGTTGCCTCGGGATCGGTTTTAATCGATTTCCAGGGCTCACTTGTGTCGAAGTACCTGTTCGCCGCATCTGCGATATTCCTGATCTCCACCATCACCTTGGAGAACTCACGGTTTTCATAGTGTCCGGCTATAGCCGACGACTTCTGCCTGGCTGCTTCCACGAGCTGCGTGCCATCGCCTGAGAGGGGGCCGATCACGCCATCGATCCTGTTCAGCATCTGAGCGCCCCGGGATGCGAGGTTGGTGATTTTCCCGAGCAGATCGGAATTGACCCGCTGAATGAAATCATCAAAATTCAGGTCTATGTCATCCATGGAGGGAGTCATCTTACAGGCGTAATAGTACCTGAGATAGAGAGGATCGAGATGATCGATGTATGTCCTGGCCTTGATGAACGTACCCTTCGACTTGCTCATCTTCTCCCCGTTCACGGTCAGAAAACCGTGGACGAAAATCTGGTCGGGTGTTTTAAACTCCGCGTTGTGGAGCATCGCAGGCCAGAAGAGCGTGTGAAAATAGACGATGTCCTTACCGATGAAATGATAGAGCTCGGTGTCGCCCTCCTTCCAGAACTCGGAAAAATCCCTGTTGTTACGACTGCACCAGTTCATCGTCGATGACATGTAGCCGACCGGAGCATCCAGCCAGACATAGAAATACTTATCACGGTATCCGGGGATCCGGAATCCGAAGTATGGGGCGTCTCTCGAGATGTCCCAGTCCCTGAGGTCAGTCTGCAGCCACTCATTGAGCTTGTTCGTAACTTCCCTGGAGGTATGAGTTTTCACCCATCCTGTGAGAAATTCCCTGAAGTGATTCAGGATGAAAAAGAGATGCTCGCTGTCTTTTTCGATGGGTGGCTGACCGCACACCGCGCATTTAGGGTCGATCAGTTCGAAAGAGGAATAGGTGGCGCTGCAGACATCACACGAGTCTCCGTACTGATTTATTGCTCCGCATCGCGGGCAGGTACCGGTCACGAAACGATCCGGGAGAAACATCTCATCATGCTCGCAGTAGGACTGCTTGATGGTCCTCTTTTCGATGTGGCCTTTTTCGAGCATGGCTCTGAAGATGATTTCCGAAAGTTCTTTGTTCTCCGGACTGTTGGTCGAATAGTAGTTGTCGAAGGCAATCTGAAAATCGGTAAAATCTTCGATGTGTCTCCTGAGATACTCATCGATCAATTCTTCCGGTGAGATGCCCCGTCTGTTGGCGCTGATCATCACCGGCGTCCCGTGCGTATCCGCCGCGCAGATGTAGAGGCATTCGTGACCCCTCATTTTCTGAAATCGTACCCAGAAATCGGTCTGCAGATATTCCACCAGATGGCCGAGGTGGATGTCCCCGTTAGCATAGGGTAGGGCGGCAGTGACGAGGATTTTTCGCTTTACTGTTTTCATGCGATCTTTCAGGCAGAATGTCCATATCAGGAGGGTATTCCACCACCGTCAGTTTTCAATCCATCTAAAATATACCGGGAGTGAATAGTAATCAAGAGCCTTTCTCTTCCCTATATATCTCTTTTCCGCTTGCGAAAGCTTCAGACTTCTGGTAATATTTTTCTGTGAATCTTTTTTATTGTAAGAGTAACGTGATATTTATCCATCATCACATGGGGACTCGCGGTCCATCTTCGTATCCATCCATTAAACGTGAAAACAAAACAACAGACGATATTACTCACGGCGATACTTCTAACCGGCCTGGTCCTCCGGTTCCTTGCCGCCGATTCCTACTGGAAATGGTATGACACAACCTTCCCCGGTTCGTGGCGTATTTCAAAACTTGTCCTGAGCCATGACGGTCAACAGTATATCCATCAGGCGCGTCCGGACACCTGGAGGAGCTCTCATACCTATTACCAGCAATGGGAAAACAGGCCCTATTATCGTCCACCGCTCGCTTCCTATTATTTCAAGTATCTCTTTCAGGCGAGCTCGTTCGACCGCTTGGCCGTTTCGACCGTCCAGTCGCTGCTCGCCGCGGGCGCATATCTGTTTCTCTACCTGCTGACCGCGCAGATGTTCAGCCGCCGTGTAGCCGTTGTTTCGCTGCTCGTTCTCATGATCCATCCGGTCCTGATATTCTATGACACTTCTTTTGAAGATTCTCCACTCGCCCTGTTCCTGCTCTCGGCGACTCTCTACACGATTGTCCGGCCATGGGGAAGGGAGCGGCGGCGGTGGATCCTGTCAGGTATCCTGATGGGTTTGACACTGTTGGTCCGGCCGAACCTGGTGATCGTTTTCTTCTGTCTGGCACTGTATTCATGGTTACTCAACCGGAAGGGACGTGTGGTGAGTATTCTCCAGTTCTCCCTGCCGGTGCTGATCCTGCTGTCTTTTCCCATATGGCACAACTACCGGATATCCGGAAGACTCTCCTTCGTCACCGACACCTCTGGAGAGAATCTGTTCTGGGGAAACAATGCCCATCCGGAATACCGGATAACCACACAGGGTTTCTGGCGGATACCGTTTGTCGATCAGGGTAACCCGGCAAAGCTCCTGTTCGATACAGCCCGAGAAGAATCCGGGGAGAGATCCCTCGATCGTGCGTTACGGGCAGCCGTTCTGGGATATGTGAGAGAAAACCCGCTCCAGGCCGGATACGGACTGCTCAAGAAAGCACTCCGACACATGTCCAACTACGAATTTCCCCGCAATCGGAATTTTTCCTGGTTGCGTACCAGCTCTCCTCCATTCCGTCTCCCTCTGATTCCTTATTCGGTCCTCGCCGCTCTCGCGCTCCTCGGATGGGTACTGGTTTTCCCCCGTACACGTCCAATGTTTATACTGCTTGCTCCCTGGATCTGTGCCTTTCTCGTCGAGGTGATCTTTTTCAATGCCAGCCGATACCGTGCAATGGGAATTCCTTTTCTGGTTCCCCTCGCAGTGGTGGGAGCTCTTTCATTACACGGTGAACTGGTTCGTCGCAAATGGAGTCGTGGTCTGGCTGCAGGTCTGTTGCTGGTTCTGTTCTTTCTCGCAGGACAGTTCAGTGTAGCGCCAGAGGAAAAACGAGCATATGTATCTGCGAGTTATTACAAGGCTGCCATGCTGGAATCGTATGCGGAACCGGACGGGAGATTTCGCCTGATCAGTGAAAACCGTTTTACCCGCAATTTGCTGAAAGCTCTGGAGTACACTCCCGACAATCTGGATGCCTACAGCATGTACACGAAGTACCTGATTATCAGCGGACGCAGTCGGGAGGTCGCCAGAAACCTCCGGGAACGAAGAGAGCGATGCCACGAAGGAGACATTCTCTGCCGCGAAGTATGTGCTTCTCTGGAGAAATTCCTGAAACGTTTCAATGACGGCCAGAACAGCAGTCTTCCTCTATCTCCGGCGCACTTATCACTGCAGAAAAAGGCTTTCTTAGACCACAGCCCCCCGCGCGTGGGTGCGGAGCTACCTCTAACAGAATATTCATCCGGTTGAGATGGATGAAACTCCGGATTGCAGCGAAAAACACATCCCGTAAATCTTTTCAAAATAATAGCCAGCACTTATTATTTTATGCTTATGAATATCTCACTCTTTCGTCCTTCCGGACTCGGGATCAGGATATGATTCGGCTCGACAATGTGCATGTAACCTTCGGCGGCCAGGTTGTTTTTGCCGGTGTAAACTGGCAGGCGAAAGACAATGACCGCGTCGGCCTGGTGGGCCCGAACGGGTCGGGCAAATCGACACTTCTGAAGATGATCACAGGGGAAATGCGTCCGGATCGGGGCGAGGTGATCATTCCGAAAAATGCCACTCCCGGTTACATGCCGCAGGAACTCGTCTTACTAAGGGGCAACACTGTCTTCGATGAAGTGCACTCTGTTTTCGACGAGGTTTTGCAGATCCAGGACAGGATGCGTGAGCTCGAACAATCTCTTGCCAGTGACGATCCCGAATCACGGGATTACCAGCGAATACTCGATGAGTACGGTCATCTCCAGGAGAGATTCGAATCGCTGGACGGATACCGGGTCGAGGCGAAGGTAGGAGAAGTACTCGATGGCCTCGGGTTCCACCGGTCGGAATGGGACAGATCGGTCGAAGAGTTCAGCGGCGGCTGGCAGATGCGGATGGTCCTGGCCAGGTTGCTTCTCTCCAAACCGGATGTCCTGCTCCTCGACGAGCCCACCAATCATCTGGATCTCGAGACCAGAAACTGGCTCGAAGATTATCTCGAAGATTATCCGGGTACGATAATCCTGGTTTCTCACGACAGATACTTTCTCGATCGGGTGACGCATCGTATAACGGAGATCGAGCACGGCGTGATGACCGACTATTACGCCACCTACTCCGGTTACCTGAAAGAGAAGGAAGAACGGTACGAGCGGCTGAAGGCACAGGTAAAAAGACAGCAGGAGAGCATCAAAAGCACACAGGCGTTCATCAACAAGTCACGCTACGACAAGCGCCGGGCAGCGCTCGTCCAGAGCAGAATCAAAATGCTCGACAAGATGGAAATCATCACCTTGCCGCCGCGGCCGAAAAAAATTCATTTTCGGTTTCCGGATCCTCCCCGCAGTGGTCGCGTTGTGGTGGAACTGAGGAACATCAAAAAATCGTACGGACCAATCGACGTGTTTCGAGATATCGACCTGATTGTCGAACGTGGTGATCGAATCGCCCTGGTGGGTCCCAATGGTGCTGGCAAATCCACACTGGTGCGGATACTCGCGGGTACAGAGCCATCTGATCGAGGCGAGGTTACATATGGACACAACGTGCGACTGCGTTTCATGGATCAGGAGGTGACCTCGTCACTGCGCATGGACAGCCTTGTCCTCGAGGAATTACAGGAGGCGGCCCCTTTTGACATCTTACCCCAGGTCCGCAGCCTGCTCGGTGCGTTCCTGTTCTCAGGGGACGATGTTCACAAGAAGATTTCCGTATTGAGCGGTGGAGAGAAAAGCAGGTTGGCGATCGCGAAGATGCTTCTCGAACCCGCGAACCTGCTGCTCCTCGATGAGCCGACAAACCATCTCGACATATTTTCGCAGGAGATACTCCTTTCGGCACTCGAGCGTTTTTCAGGGACGATCGTCTTCGTGTCTCACGAAAGATATTTCATCAACAAGCTTGCCCGGAAAATAATCGATGTCGATCAGGGTCGATTAAAGGTGTATTCCGGTAACTACGAGGATTTCCTGGCGAAGAAAGCCGAGGAGACTCCCCGACCGGTCGTATTGCAGAGAAAACCTGACAAATCGAAGCAGAAAGAAGCAACGCGTGAGGCCCGCGAGAAACGCAAGACGGCTGCGAGAATGAAAAAAAAGAGAATACAGCAGATATCCGATCTTGAAAAAACAATCCAAGACGCCGAAGCGGGGCTGAAGGAAGTCGAGGCCCGCCTGGCGGACCCCGGATTGTACAAAGAGGGGGAGAAGGCCAGGGAGCTGGTGACACGACATAAAGAGTTGCGCTCCGAACTCGAGAGGTTGTACGATTTGTGGGTCGACATGGAAGGGGAGGGAAATCCGGGTTGATGGGGATTTGTCGGCAGGGTTTTATTTCGAGGTTACTCACCTCACTTCCAGCGTGTCAGAATCGTCTCCCTTTTGAAATAATTCACACCGAATTTCAGAACGAAAACGTCGATACCCGCGAGTATGAGGGCGCCTATGAGGACGAGAATAGGTGTGAGTAGAAACAGTCCCATCATCTGACTCATCATGATTCCAACAAGCGGAAGAATCACTACAACACCGACCTGCTGGGCGGATCGTGGATCGCTGAAACGGGAGGAGGCAATGATCACGAGAAGAAGTCCGAGAAGTGCGACCAGAGGACAGATGAGAAAGATGATGCCGAGAGCCGTCAGGTTGATGACATGCGCGAAGACGTTATCGGGTGTGAACATGATGATAGCGAGTGCATAGATTCCGAAAACGGCCCATGAGATCAGGATCGCGGGAATCGCGGAAGCGAGGAGTTTCCCGAGCAGGAGCTCCGTCGTCGAGAGGGGTGTTGCGAGGAGCGGCTCCAGGCTGCGACTGATTTTCTCTCCCACTATCGAGTAAGCAGTGATGGTAGTTCCCAGAACGACCGGCACGATCAGAAGAATGAGCAGGAAATGTCTCAGCATAAGGATTTGCAGCGCCTCACTCGTATCGAGTTCCATCAGTTCAGGTGAATCCTCTATCAGGAGGGAGAGGGACTTTTCGACCTCAGGGTCATTATACGCTTTATCGCCTTCGAGAGCGGGGAGAAGCAGAGCCGCACCCAGGGAGACGATCAGGATTATCAGAGGAACGAGAATCGCCGTCAGGAGGAGCGCCTTTCGGCCTCGCAGCTCCCTCCATTCCTTTCTGATGAGTACTCCTATTCGATCGCTCACGGTGCAGGTCTCTCGTCGATGAGTTTCAGGTAAATGTCTTCAAGAGAATGGTCGCGGGGAGTGATGTAAATCGGGTTCGCGCCCACCTCGATCAGACGCCTGATGAGAAGCGGGTTCCGGGTCTCGGGATCATTCAGCGCGACGAGAAGGGAATTCCCGTTCAGTTGCAGACCCTCTACGAAATCGAGCGCCCGGACTGCTTTGAGGATTCCCTCATCGACCCGATCCAGCACGACCACGACACTGTGGCCGAACTGGCGGGCGCTGAGGGCCTGCGGTGTGTCGACAGCAACCAGGCTGGTCCGCAGCAAGGCAACCCGGTCGCAGAGTTCTTCAGCCTCGGTGAGATTGTGTGTGCAGAGGAGGATCGTCCTCCCCTCCCTGTGGAGCGTCCGCACGAATCCCCTTACGAGCCTGGCCATCTGCGGATCGAGTCCAGACGTCGGTTCATCGAGGAAGAGAACTCTCGGCTCATGGATCAGTGTCCGGGCGAGGGCGAGCTTCTGTTTCATTCCTTTCGACAGGCTTCCCGCGCGGTCGTCTCTGCGGTCCCAGAGTTCGAGAGTTTTCAGATACTTCTCCACCCTTGTTCCGACATCATTCAAACCATAAAGTCGAGCATAGAACTGTAGATTCTGTTTCGTCGTGAGGTTCTCATAGAGCCCCGGTACTTCGGTCAGGACGCCCACGTTGTTGCGTATCTCCTGGTTCTCCCGGCCCACCGCATATCCGCACACGGTGGCGCTGCCCGATGTGGGAGCTACAAGACAGGCCAGCATGCGGACAGTCGTCGTCTTGCCCGCACCGTTGGGCCCGAGCAGACCCAGTAGTTCCCCCTCCTTCACTTCGAGAGTCAGATCCTCTACAGCCGTGTTTCCGTTGAACCGTTTTGTGAGGTTGTGAATACTAATCATGAAGATATGATCAACTCTCTCCGGTGATGGTGATCCCTCTCTCATGGAGCAGTGAGCATAGAGAAACCATGTGATCAGAATAAATCCGCTGGAAGGCAGACTCAGCAGAAAAATATTAACACGACGCAGGGATTCTGGCAAGTGATGAGAAATCATGTGGGAAATCATGAATTCGGGGTAGAATCCCGGTTCGAGAATTCCTGAATGTGTTTGAGCATTCACCTGCCCGAATGAGTTAGTCCCCCGTCTGCCTCATCTGCGCTCTCCTGTTAGATATCATCGTCTTATTACATCTATATGGTAAAAGAGCTTCTTCCTTCAGTGATAGTCGAGCTGAACAGGACAGAGGAAATCCAGAGCTACACCACGGTTGGAAGTTACATGGTGCATGAAAGGAGGCGTGTAATGTTTAATATCAGCGGGCTTTTGCATCGTCTGTCTGGCGAGAACCCCGAGAAAAGCGGTCGTATCGATGCATTCACGTTCGGATCGGGAGTGATTATTTCTTTGTCCCTCGCTATGAGTGTTTTCAGTTCGGAACCCGGGACGTTGTTCCCGGTCGATCTCGGCGGTCCGATATATTCTTCGGCGATCGTAGCGGATATCGACCAGGATGGAATGGATGAAATTCTTGTCGGCTCGGACTCGGACAAACTCTTCTGCCTGGATGCGAATGGATTGACCAAGTGGCAGTATCAGACAGGGGATGACGTTAGATCATCACCCGCTTTGGGAGACATCGACCAGGATGGATACCTCGATGTGGTTTTCCAGTCGGAGGACGGATATCTCTACGTTCTCGACAAAGACGGGCAAACGCTCCCCGGGTGGCCACGGCCTCTCGGAAGTATTCCTTACAATTCCTACTACACCGCCACCCCTGTCCTGGCAGACATTGATGGGGATTCGGAACTCGAAATTATCACTCTTTCTCCCTATCGCGAAACCTTCAATACAATACGTGTCTATGCTTTTAACTCCGACGGAGAAACCGAGTGGACGTGGGAGAAGGATTGGCCCGGTACCGAGAGTATCTCTGCACATGCCGTCACCTCGCCGGCAGTCGCAGACGTGAACGGTGATGGGATCCTGGAAGTCGTTGTGTATTTCAATATTACATACCATTACCCCAGCGGGCCCGGAGTCGGAATCTACGCTATCAGGGGAACTGACCATCAACTTGTTTACGAAAGAGAGTGGTCAATACCCATTACATATTCTTCCCCTTCGATCGCGGACATCAACAAGGACGGGAAACTGGAAGTCATCCTGTCCTGTTATTATCCCGGGGCGTTTACCTCAGTCCAGGCTATAACTATCGAAGATGACTTTGTACTCTGGGGATGGTATGACAACCCTCGAATCGATAACCTGTCACGTTCCTCACCGGTCATCGGAAATATCAACTCGGAATTCTACCCTGAGATCGTTCCCGGTGGCAACCTGATCACACTCGAACATGATGGAGATATCATCTGGTGGAATAACGACGTGTATTCCATAAATTCATCCACTGTTCTGGGTGACATAGACAACGATGAGCAGATGGAGATATTTACGGCTGCGAGTTACTCCGGTGAGATACACGGGTTCGACGGTGACGGGACTGAACTTGACGGGTTTCCACTGGAGACCGATCCCGATTACTCGATCCAGGCCACACCGGTTCTCTGTGACAGGGACAGAGACGGGTACATGGACATCATCGTGGGGTCCACAGATGGCAGGCTGTACCACTGGGAGACCACTTACATGTATAACGAGCTGGGAATGGCTTCAGCTGCCTTCAAGGACGATATCAGACGGACAGGGCATTATCGTCCCGTTGTGGGTATCGAGCTGAGCCCCGATGAAGTGGAAGTTGCTCCGGGTGAAAGGGTCGAGATCGAGATCGTGCTGACCAACAGTTCTCATCGTTCTCACACGTTGCAGTACTCGCTCAGCGCGAAACTGCCGACGGGCAGGTCGATTCCCATACTGACGGATTATCCTCCGGAAGGCGTGACACTGGATGGTTATGAATCGGAGACCAACACAATTTCGATCCCTGTCCCGTCAGGGGCACCCTCAGGCATCGATATCCTCCTCGTGGGGAAGGTCAGCAGTCTGGCCGGATACACAACCGACGGAGATAACACGGTAGTATACATTCAATAGTCAGAGGGCTTTGGCTTTTATCACAACTCTACGGGTGACTGTTTTTGAGTTCCTCGAGCTCTTCCCAGCGGTCGTAGGCCCCCTGCAGCATTTCTTTCAGGGACTCGAGCCTCTCCGTCTTCGTCACGATCTCGGACCTGTCTCTTTTATAGAATTGAGGATCGCTCATCTCCTGAAAGAGTTCCGCCTGTTCCTCTTCGAGCAGTTCTATAGCGTGCGGGAGTGAGTCAAGTTCCTTCTGCTGATTATATCCGAATTTACGTTTGGTCCGCAGAGCGGGACCCCGTGGTGCCTCTCTTTTTGGTGCATTTTTCTTCTCACGGGACTTTGCTTCGGGGCGCTGCCTGAGCCAGTCATCATAGCCGCCGACATACTCTTTCACCACACCGGGGCTCTCGAATACGATTGTGCTCGTGACGACGTTGTTGATGAATGTACGATCGTGACTGACCAGTAGGATCGTCCCGGAATAGTTCACGAGGAAATCCTCGAAGAGTTCAAGGGTCTCGAGATCAAGGTCATTTGTAGGTTCATCGAGGACGAGGAGATTCGATGGCCGCGCGAACATTCTTGCGAGCAGAAGGCGGTTACGCTCTCCTCCGGAGAGATGTGATACCGGCTCAACCGCCCGATCGGCTGAAAAGAGAAAATCCGCCAGGTATCCCATCACATGACGGTCTTTCCCATTAACGGTAACAACGTCCTTCCCGCCGCCCGCGTTTTCCCGGACACTTTTCGTACAATCCAGCTGCTCCCGCAGCTGGTCGAAATAGCTGTACCGGATATCGGTTCCCATCCGAACCGACCCGGAGAGAGGAGAAAGTTCGCCAAGAAGAATTTCGAGAAGGGTCGTCTTCCCGCATCCGTTCGGGCCGAGGATCCCGACACGGTCCCCCTTCATGATGGAGGTCGAAAAATGGGAGATCAGGAGAGTGTCACCGTAAGCAAAACTCACATCCTTCAACTTCATCACAAGTCTGCCGGAGCGTTCTGTCTCCCCGACCTCCATTTTGACCATCCCGGGTCTTTCCCTGCGCGATCTTCGCATTTCCCGCATTTTCTCGAGCTCCCTGACCCGGCCCTCGTTCCGGGTCCGTCTCGCTTTTACGCCCTGCCGGATCCATCGCTCCTCCTTTTCCAGTTTTTTATCGAACAGGGCATGTCCGACATCTTCCACTTCCCGGGCAGCCTGTCGCCGGGCGAGAAATGTCTCATAGTCGCACGACTGATCGAACAGAGTACCCCGGTCTATCTCCACGATACGGTTAGCGATGTGCTGCAGGAACATACGATCGTGCGTGACGAACACCAGGGTGCCCGAATAACGGATGAGTAATTCTTCGAGCCGTTTGATGGAATCAATATCCATATGGTTCGTCGGCTCATCGAGCAGAAGGATCTCCGGTTCTCCGGGGAGTGTCCTGCCCAGCATCACCTGACGCTTGCGCCCTGCTGAGAGCGTGTTGAAAACAAGGTCGGCATCGAGTCCGAGCAGGGAGATGATCTTATCCACCTTCTGCTGGATTTCCCATCCCCCTTCCGCTTCGAGTGAATTATGGACCCGGTCCAGCTTGTCGGACAGAGCCGGCGAGGTCTCCTTGGAGAGCTCTCTGCTGACATCGTGATATTCGGTGACGAGATCGGAATGCTCTTTCAGGCCGCCGGCGATCACGTCGAACACAGTTCCATCGATCTCCCGGGGTACCTCCTGTGGAAGGAGGGCTGCTCGGGCACCTTTGCGAAGAAGAACGGTTCCCGAATCCGGCTTGATGCTGCCCTCGATCAGATTCAGCAGCGTCGACTTGCCGGACCCGTTTCTTCCCATGAGTGCTACCTTCTCTCCCCGTTCTACCGAAAGGTGTATCCCGTCGAAGAGCGGAGGTCCCCCGAAGGCCAGCGTCACGTTCTGAATACTGATCAATGCCATAAGAATGAAGTTCCTCCCCTGTGTGTTTTCTCGGATGTCCTTTTCCAGATGTAGCGAGGATATCCCCTCGTACCCTGTAAGGTACATAATTCATCTGAGAGGTGGCGCATAAATCGCATTCAACATATCAGTGCCGAGAAAGTATGTCAATCGATTTCTCCCCCGACGGAATCAGACCCGCCGACTCCCCTGATGATCATCCCTTGCGATCCATTGGCTCAAACAGTGAGATCGGGGAGAAAACCCTTGAATCGGTGTCCAATTTATTTTTAATTGTATGAAAGACGAGTACTCCCCACAAACAGGTGAAAAGATCATGACCCGAAGAATAATGTCCCTGGCGATGGTGATAGGGGGGGCGTACCTCCTTTCCTGTGGCGTCTTCTCCGGTGAGAAGAGACCGAACGTCATCCTGATCAGCATCGACACCTGCCGGGCAGATCACCTCGGTTGCTACGGCTACAACCGGGACACAAGCCCCAACATCGATCGAGTAGCTTCGGGAGGAGTCGTATTCGATCATGCCGTCACACCGGTACCGGTGACCCTTCCCGCTCACAGTTCCATGATGACGGGGACCATACCTCTCTCCCACCGCGTGCGAGACAATGACAATTATCAACTTGCAGAATCACGGACGACCCTTGCCGAACTTATGAAAGACAACGGATACTCCACCGGTGCGGTCATCGGATCATTCGTACTGAATTCCCGGACCGGTATCAACCAGGGATTCGAATCCTACGAGGACAGTATCGGAGAAACCGGCAGGAAGTCGGAATACTATTATAATGAGCGGGACGCTGGGGAAGTTACGAAACTGGCCGAACGGTGGCTCGATAAGCACCGGGATGATGAGTTTTTCCTCTTCCTCCATTACTACGATCTGCATGCTCCCTACAAGCAGCACGTACAGTACAACTTCGGCTCCGACAATCCCGTCGTGCATCCTTCCGGCCGCTGGCTCGACAGAATGGATTACCTCAACGGCTGCGTCAACCGCTACGACAGCGAGATCGCTTATGTAGATGCTGCAATCGGTCGGGTCGTGGGAAAGTTGAAAGAACTCTCCATCTATGATTCCAGCCTGGTGATCATAACGTCAGATCACGGTGAAGGATTCGGTGAGCATTCCGAGGGTAGCCATTCGTATTTTATCTATCAAAGCACGCTTCAAGTACCTCTCATCATGAAGTTTCCCGGGGAAACTGCCTGCGGGAGCCTGACCGGCCTGGTCGGTCTGGTGGATATCGTTCCCACAGTGTGCGGCTTTCTGGATGTCCCGATTCCCGAAAGCCTTCAGGGCAGGGACCTGAAGGAATATTGCACTGGTAGCAAAGATCAGATGGGCGACAGATCACTCTATTGCGAATCCCTGTTATTCACCAAATTCGGTTTCGATCCCCTCATCGGCTTGGTGAGTGATCGCTGGAAATACATCCACGGCCAAAGTGGTCAACTCTTCGATCTCGAAACCGATCCCCGTGAAGAAAACAATCTGGCCGGAGAGAATCAGCAGCTTCTGGAAGAAATGCGAAATCAGCTGAAGTCAACGCTTGTCGACAGCAGTTATCAGTCATCCTCGGATGGAAACACCGGTGTAGACAGGGAGACGAGAGCACGTCTCCAGAGCCTCGGGTATGTGTCGAGTTTCGCGCCAGAGGAGAATATTCTGTTCGACCGGATCGACGTCGATCCCGAAAAGCTTGCTGACCATCTGGGATTTATCGAAGATCTCCTCCTTTTTCTTGCGAAATCCGAGCTCGAAAACGCGAAGGATCTGTGCGAGGATTTCTTGAGAAGATGGCCTGATTGCAAGGAAGCATATTTCTATCTCGGGACGATCGCGGCTTCTCAAAATGATCTTCAAACCGCCGCCGGGCACTTTTCCCGCTATCTGGACTACGTCTATCGTGAGAAGGATGAGAGTGCTCTTCGTGTCAGGAATGATTCCTACGCCCTCTCAACCGCGCACAACTGCATAGGGAGCGTTCTCTGGAAGGAAGGGAAGATCCGGAAAGCGATCGCACACTATGAAAAAGCGCTCCTGTATGATCCGACGCTCAAAGATGCAGCCTTCAACCTTGCCGGTCTCTATTATGGTCAGGGCGACCTGGCCAGAGCCGTGAAATATTACAAAAAAACGCTGGAACTGGATCCGGATAATCTTAATGCGCATTTCAACCTCGGCAATATCCTTCTCCAGATCGAAAAATTTGATAAATCCATTACCCATTTCAGACGGGTTCTCGAGTTGAAACCCGACTGGAAGATCGCCCGGCAGCGCCTGGCGCAGGCGGAGAAACGGATGAGTCAGAACGAGAAACAAATCGAATTCTGGCAGAATTCACTTCGGACAGACCCTGCTCAGCCCGAACTGTATTACAAATTAGGTCTCACCATGCAGAAGCAGGACGAGCTCGACGAGAGTGTTCATTACCTGGAGGAGGCTCTCGAGTTGAAATCCGATTGGCCCGAGGTGATTAACCGTCTGGCACTGCTCCGGATGAATGAGCATGTGAAATCTTTCGATCTCGACGAGTCCATCCGGCTGGCACGAAGAGGGTGTGATCTCACCCGGTACATGGATGTGAATCTGCTGAAAACACTCACGGTCGCTTATGCGAAAAGCGGCATGAAACCGGAAGCTGTACAGACCGCACATCAGGCACTGGGTGTGATCAGTGAAACCGGTGATGAAAAATCGATCAGCTATTTCGAGAACCTTCTCGAGAAAATCGAATCAGAATCCCCTGAAAATCTTCCGCGAACGTTCGGGCTTCAGTCTCCCTGATGGTGTGAATCCGAATGCCGTGCCATCATCCGCTGGGAAAGATCCTCTTTGCAATAGCAGTTGAATAAGTAGTTGTGAGTACCACTTCTGGATAGAGAAGCAATAGTCGGGGAACTCGCCGGATCGATTTTCGTTGACACTCAACTCCGAGTTGAGTATAATCGGTACTGGGTGAGATGTGTGATGTACCCTTTTCTCGTCGACAAAGCAAACCCTTGAGTGATCCCGGCATTACCAGTCAACCGGTTCGCTCGGCGGCGAGTCATCATGATTGTCGACTTTCGAAAGCGATTTCAGAAAAACTGACAGAACACAATCTGGTCGGTGAAAAATCTCAGCAGAAGGAGAGGCAAATGAAAGCAGTAGCCTCATGCTATCCAAAGGCATTCATTCCCTATGGCACCTGGGGAGGCAGCTGGTTTCCGGCCTGGCACACCAGCGCGCTGGCCGAAGTCGACATCGCTCGATTTGCGGCTGAAACAATGCCATATATCCTCAGCAAGAAAAACGTCTCGACCAGCCAGCTGGATTACCTGGTGACCGGATCAACAATCCCCTGGCTGTATAAATTCTGGGGATCAACGTACCTGTCCCACAGCTTCGGGCGGCGGTTGCCCGGCTTCCATGTCGAGCAGGCCTGCGCAACCGGGCTCCAGGCAGTGATCAAAGCGGCCGCACAGGTTCAAAGCGGCTCTCATAACACTGTGGGTGTCCTGACGTTCGACAAAACCAGCAACTCTCCGGCCGGTGTTTTTCCCAACCAGGGGACGTATCGCCGGACCGAAGTGATCAGCGACATCTGGGACAATTTCGGTTACGATCCATCGTCGGGCCAGTCCGGTTTCGATCAGGCCAGAGGAGAAACGTCGATGATCGCCTGTGCCGGAAGGACCTCCCGGAAGTATAAGATCGATTTTAACGAAGTTGCGGAACTCTGCTTCTGGCGTTATCAGCAGTACTTCGAGGCGAAGAGTAAAGGATTGCTCGACAGGATCCTGTTCCCTCTGAAGATTCTGGACGTACGAGGTCAGGAGTTAGGTGTTGTCGATGATGACTATGGCGTACGGAAATACAGCTCTCTGGAGCAGTTTACATCGGAGCGTCAGCTGGACACATGCGTCGCTGCCGGTGGTCAGACTCATGCCTCCGACGGTATGTTCACTATGCTGGTCACAACCGAGGAAAAAGCCGGTGAATTGAGCAGGAATCCTGAGATCAGTATCCAGTTGATCGCTGCCAATGAGTACAGGACGGAAGCGGGGTTCATGCCTGAAGCACCGGGATTTGCTGTCAAACAGCTCTTAGACCGAACGGGGTTGACGATGGCCGACATCACTGCGGTGTACGACCACAACCCATTCGCGGTCAATGATATCGTCTTCGCGAAACTCCTGGAATACGACTGGCACAGGATGAACGACACCGGTTGTCCCATGATCTATGGTCATCCTCAGGGGCCGACCCTTGTGCGGGTCCTCGCCGAAGCGGTGGAAAGGGCGGTTTCACTGGGTGGCGGTTACGTTCTCATATTCGGATGCGCCGCAGGGGATGTTGGAATTGCAGCGATCTTCAAAGTCACCGACAGCAAAAGAGGTAATTAATTATGAAATCAATGAGGGAGACAACACTTCAAACACTGGATCTGGGTTCGGTTCTGGATATTTTCCGAAAGGGTAGATTACCTGTTGATGAACAGGAACTGGTCGACATCGTGTTCGGGCCGGCGAAGGATCGCGGTTCACTGCTGATATCAGGTGGAAACGGAATCGTTGGATCCGGCAAGGCCATGCAGCTCGGATCAAGGTTGCTGCCGTACGATGTACCGATCGTGACACTGGATCTTCCGGATGCACCTGACGGTATCGGTGGACAGTACCGGGGTTTGAAATCATCGTTCGGCCCGAAGCGAGCCGGAGAGATCATGGCGAATATCGTGCGATTCAGCTATGACGGCTCATCACTGCCGGATGGTCTCAATCAATTCAAACCGCGATTTCTCCTCGAGGCGATCCCCGAGATCCTGCCTCTGAAGAAATCCCATTATGCTCTTGCCCGAAGTGTCTTTCCAGAGCTCGAGATCCGTTCGGTTACCTCGGGGTTTCCAAATGCCGAGCTCGGTGTGGGTATACTTCATCCATCATTCCCTCACCAGATAAACAAGGTCTGGGAGGTAGTAGAGGAGAGGCCATCTGCCATTACCAGCCTTCTTCTGGCGATGGGGCTCACACCGGTACCGGTGGCTGATTGCTGGTCGTTTGTTCTAGACGTTCTATTCTGTGGAATCACCCAGGCTGCGATCAGATACCACCGTGCCACCAATATGCCGTTCTGGAAAGTGGACAAGTTCGTTCGAAGGCTGGTCGGCCCCAATCCTCTCCGGGCGCACGATGCCATCGGACCGGGTGCCAGTTTTCTGACATGGTCATGTCTTCACCACCTCGCCGACAAGTATGGCGGAGTTTTCAAACCCTCGCAGGAACTCGTCAGGCGAGCAACCAGCGGTGAAAACTGGTACTCGAGCAATCGCCCGACTGTAGATTGGGATATGGAGGACGAGGAAGTTTTCCACAACTGGATACTGGGGCCGCTGTTTCAGATGACAAGCCTCATGCTTCATGAGAAGAGAGCTCACCTCTCGCACATGAACGCAATAGGAGAGCTGTGTGCTCAGTTCACCCACGGCATCCTGGCGTTTATCCGTGATTATGGTGCCGACGATGTCATAAACCGTGTCACGTCTTACCACAGGTTGCACCCCGAAGCTGCAGAAAGTTCATGGTTTCCAGACGTCTTCGAACGGATGGGTGACCCGGAGTGGCAGCAGCTTTACGTGAATGCCGAACACGACGGTAAGGTCGGTGTCATTACAATCAGCCGGGAGACACTGAACTGGGACGTAATCAACGAGCTCGACAGGGCGATCAACTGGCTGGCCGCCGAAGGTATCAAGAATGTCATCGTAACCGGTGATTTTCATCTGTCCACACAGATGGTCGGCGCCGACACAGCTGAATTTTTCCCCGCTCTGGAAGCGGAAGAGGAGGGGTTAAAAGTCGCCGCCAGGTGGTCTGCCGTTGCACGGCGGCTCAATGACGATTTTAAGGTGTCGGTCGGTTTTGTCGCCGGCAAGCGTTGCCTGGGAGGTATGCTGGAG
>CAZZKG010000028.1:0-22281 GCA_964654825.1 uncultured Gemmatimonadota bacterium
ATAAATAAATAGGGACAGTCACCATTTATTTAAATGGTGACTGTCCCTGTTTATCCAGATGACAATCTTCCCCGCAGTCCCTCAAAAGGGACTGCGGGGTGTTTTTTGCAACAAACCCCCCTGCTCTTTCGTATAACCTTCAGGAAAAGAAAACAAACACAAGTATTGTTGTATAAGGATCAAAATCTGCGTATCACAAAGATCTTGAGAAATGAACCAATGCAATAAAAATGTACCTGGTGTTCCGTCCCAGAAATTCGTTGACAATTACAGCGAGCAATCGAGGTTCCTGGCCAGGCTAGACGACGCAAGGAGTATCTTTAGATACTTAGAGGAGGAGAAACGCAGCCAGGGGACTCGAGATCCGTTGAAATTGGTGGTGATTTTCTGGGACGGGACACTAGAGTGAGTATTAGCGGATTGACTCACATGGTGGTATCTTGTATATTTAACAAGAAGACAGGAGAGGGTGTTATGCGTGCAAGAGTTTTTCTTATTGGTTTGCTGACTTTTTTTGCGGCATCCGGTGCCTCCGGGTCCGGCGGCACGGGATCGTTCGTGGATCTTGATCTCGTCAGATTTTTCCCCAAAGGTGAAAATGCGATTCTCGAAGGGTATCTTCAGATATCTCTCTCGGCTATCGAACTCGAAGAGGGGCCGGGCTCGAAAGCCAATATCGATTTCCAGCTGTCACTCGAGGACAGTGAGAAGAAAGTTGTGTATCAGAACAGCTGGAAATATGATGATGTCATCACGAAAGAGATGCTTGCGGATGACAGCAATCCTCTCATCCAATCATTCGCTCTACTCCTGAATCCCGGCACGTACACGCTCAAGCTGGATGTGTCAGGCGTGAAAGAAGACGTCAGACATGAATTCGAGCGACAGGTAGAGGCGTCTGAAGGAAGGCCGCTTTTGTCCGACATCCTGCTTGCGAATCAGATCGAGATTGATACTACAGGGGCAGTCACCGAGCAGTATTGTACTTATGCCAAGGATGGATTGTTGATCTCTCCCAATCCATCCGCGCAGTTCGTCGGGGCGACTTCTCTGGTTTACTTTTACTGCCAGGTCCAGAATCAGGATACGGTGGCATCTGATGTACACATGCAGCTCGAGATCATAGACTCCGACGAAAACCTGGTGAAGAAACTCCCCGATAAGGATCTGAGATTGACGGGGAAGAGCAGGGTATATGTGGGTGCTTTCAGCACGGGTGGTTTGAAGGAAGGTAATTATATACTGAGGACGGTTGCAACTCAGAAAAAGTCCGCCGGTGAGAATT
This sequence comes from uncultured Gemmatimonadota bacterium, assembly GCA_964654825.1. Classification (GTDB taxonomy): domain Bacteria; phylum Gemmatimonadota; class CAZMKB01; order CAZMKB01; family CAZMKB01; genus CAZZKG01. The sequence continues at coordinate 1,286 of CAZZKG010000028.1, forward strand.
TTGTCGGCCGGAGAGACAAACCATTCTCCGTGACTGCCAAACGCACTGTCCTCGCTGCCCTGACTCAGATCAACGAGTACTCGGAATTCGACGAGACACAGCTGGACAGCGCTTTTCGTATGATGCGCTACCTCGTTACGAACAAAACAAGCAACTATTTCAAATCCCTTTCCCTCGTGGGCAAACAGAATTTTCTGCACGAATTCTGGAAACAGCACGATCCGGTACCGGCCACACCGGAAAACGAATTCAGGACTGATTTCGAAAAGCGGCTGGACTATGCCAACCAGACTTTCGGCATGGGTTGGAAAGCGGATGCCATCGAGGGGTGGCTTACCGACAGGGGCAGGATATATTCGAAGTACGGGGAACCGGACGAAAGGATAAAGAGACCTAATGAGTATGGTTCGCCTCCCTGGGAACTGTGGAAATTTTTCGCTACCGGTTACAGCTACTTGTTCATTGATCGTAATGACAACGAGCTCTATGACCTTGTCTTCACGAACGACAAAGACGAGCCGATAATACCGGGCTGGGAGAGGTATTTCCCCGATCGAGTCCTCAGTGATATTTACACAGAATTCGGATACACGCGCTGACACTGACTCTCTCGCCCGGCTGCTGTTGTCGCGGTGAGGGATCCTCTTTTCTCCATCTGTACAGGCACTCGATCCTGGGGAAACAGGGCAGGTATCAGTCATCGAGAAAATAGATAACGAGACAGCCGGCACCAGGAATGTAGTTCTGTTTATCCTGTTCTTTGCCTCGGGTGCAACTTCCCTCGCTTATGAGGTCATCTGGTCAAAGCTCCTCACTCTTTCGATAGGTACCAGTGCAACAGCTATCAGTGCAGTCGTCTCTTCTTTCATGGGAGGACTCGCCCTTGGTGCGTATATCGTTGGCAGGAGGATCGACCGCACGTCGAATCCTCTCAGGGTCTATGCTTTTCTGGAGCTCGGGGTGTGTGTCTGGGCTATCCTCCTCTTCCCGTTATTACAGGCCGCCAGGCCACTCTATGCGAAAATACAGTTCATGTCTGGTCTTTCCGGGACATTCCACAGCCTGATCATTTTTTTCCTCGCGGCTCTCCCGCTCCTGCCACCGGCGATCTTCATGGGGGCTACCCTGCCATCCCTGCTTTCATTTCTCGAGAGAAGCGGTGGGTCGGGGCGATCCGGAATCGGGCGCAATGTGAGTCTTCTATACGGCTTGAACACACTCGGGGCTGTTGTGGGAACTCTCATCTGTGGATTTGTCTTCATCGGCCGAATCGGGCTGGTGAGGACCGACGTTCTGACAGCCTCCCTGAACCTGATATTATTTTTAACCGCACTCTTTCTTTCGTCCAGATGGGAGCCGCTGAAACCTGTTAGCGGAATCTGGATACGCGGTGACGAACCGGTTACCGGTGAGTCCAAATACGGTGGTTATGGGACATCAAAAAGGAATCTCCTGATCCTCCTGTATGCGGCCTCCGGGTTCACTGCTCTCGCGTACGAAATCATCTGGACAAGGATACTCATCCACTACGTTGGTACTACCTACTACGCGTTTGCTCTCATGCTTGCTATATTTCTTTTCGGTATCGGTGTCGGGAGTATCGTCTTCAGATGGATAAGCCGGAGAATCCTGATCAGCATATTTCACTTCGGTGTCACCGAGTTCCTCATCGGGATCTTCGGGGGGCTGGGTCTTGTGGGAGTGACCTGGCTCAGCTCGCTTCACGAGAGTCTTCTTGAGGCAGCCGGCGGCGGCTGGTGGGGAGAGGCTGTCATTATCCTCCTGGCTTCAGGTTCCCTGATGATCCTCCCCACATTCCTCTTCGGCATAGCGTTCCCTATGGTAAGCGAAATCATATCCAAAAACAGGCTCGAGGCGGGGCGGAATGTGGGCATCGTCTACTCGGCGAACACGGTCGGTTCTATCGGTGGAGCGATGGCTGCGACCTTCCTGGTCATACCTCTCCTGGGTACCGGTGGTGGGGTGATCCTCTGCTCCGTGATCAATCTGGCTATTGCCGCGATCGCCTTTCTGATAGACGCGAGACGGCGTACTGTTATCTTCACTGCCGCTGCCGCAATTGTCGCCGTCCTGATGCCCGCTCTCTTGCCATCATCGGTTCTGAACAGGATGTTTCCCGAAGAGGTGACCCTCTTCGAAGAGGAAGGTTCTGAGGCGACGGTGGCCGTTATTCGGGACCAGGGCCCCCTGTCTCTCGATTTCAAGAGAATGATCGTGGATGGGAATGCTCTCTCAGGAAGCGATTATTCAGGGAGAAGGTACATGAGACTTCTTGGTCTCCTCCCGGTCCTCCTGTGTGAAAATCCCGAACGGGTACTCGTCATCTGTCTCGGCACCGGAATGACTCTCGGGGCCTCTGCGAGCCATGAGAGAACTCGTGAAGTACTCTGTGTGGAAATATCTCCGGAGGTGGCGAGGGCGGCGAGGCAGTTTACCGTCGAAAACTACGCGGTACTCGATGGGGGGAAAGCTCGCGTGAAAATCGGGGATGGCCGGAATTTTCTCCTCTCTTATCAGGGCACTCTCGATGTGATAACGCTCGAGCCTCCACCACCGAGGGCCCGGGGTGTCGTCAACCTTTATTCGAAGGATTTCTATGAGCTCTGCCATCGGAAACTGAGTGACAGGGGAATAATGGCTCAGTGGATCCCCCTCCATGATCAGAGTGAAGAAGACGTGAGAGCACTCATCAAAACATTCATGTCCGTCTTCGATTATACAACGGCATGGCTCGTCGAGCGGCATGATATCTGTCTCATCGGTTCGATGAAACCGCTCTCCATCGATGTGAAGGAAATCGAAGAAAGAATGCGCGGAGCGAAAACAGAACTCGCCGACATCGATATTGACAGTCCCTGGGATCTCCTGTCGCTGTTCATCGCCGATGAGAGAGGGCTCGAGGGGTACTGCGGAGATGTCTCGGTGATAACCGATGATTTCCCTCTCATCGAACATTTCCTGTCCCTGCCCTGGAACAAAAACATTATCGCACTTCCTTCGTCCGCAGAGAAAGATAAATCTTACCTCGAGGATCTCCTCCTGTACCGGACACCGGTCAGCGGGCACTTCTTCTGGAAACTCGACTCGGACCAGACCATGGACTTTCTCAAACACAGACTGGCAATGGATACATTCATTGATGGAGCCATCTATATCGACAGGGGATTGGTTGGCCCGGGGCTTGATGAAATGCGGAAGGCGCACAGGTTACTGCCTGCAAACGGATATTTCAAGCACTATCTCGGTTCGAGCACATCCCAGAGAGAAGAACTGGAAGCAATACTCGTTGCGGGAGGTGGCGATCCCGGTCTCATCCTCAAGAGATACGGATATCTCGAGCTCGAGGAGGATAACTACGAAAGGGCGCGGGAAGTGTTCACGAAGTATGCAAGCCTTTTCCCCTCGGATCCTAACGGGTATTTAAACCTCGCCATGGCCGATGAAGAGCTTGGAGACCTGGAAGCCTCGCGGCAGGCATACCGGAGAGCTCTTCTCCTCGCTCCCGAACAGAAGGAGAGTATCAGGGTAAGGTTGGAAGTTCTTGACGTACGTGAGCGGGCAGCCGAATCCGGAGACATTGCCGACCTTGACGAACTCGCCCGGCTCTACTGGCGGGAAGCGCGATACGAAGAGGCAGCTCGAATCTATGCAGAGATGGTGCGGAGAGACCCCCGAAGCGAGCTGGCTCGGTTCAACCTGGCTGCATCGCTCGAGGGATTGGGGTACTACTTCGATGCGCTATCAGAGTACCAGGCGGCTCTCGATCTCGATACCGGCGTACAGGAGACCCGGAACAATGTCGAGAAGCTCAGATTGATGATGGCGATCATGAGTGAGAGCCCCCTCTCGATGGACTTCTCGGATGGTGTAGGGCTCGAGGTCGACTTCGAAGATCCGGCATCGTATGCCATGCTCGGAAGACTTTACGCCCGCAATGACGAATATGGGAAAGCGCAAAGATCATTCAATCGGGCCCTTGCTCTGGACCCTCATTATGAAGAGGCTCGACGGATGCTCGAAATGATCGAAGAGATCATGCAGGGAGGGATCGATGAGACTGATTCCCGGTAGGACATCTTCATCCGGCTTTGCATTCGTAATTTTCACAATACTGCTGTTTCTTCTCACGACCCCTCTCGCCTCTTCGGGAGGAGAGCTGTCTCTCATCGGATCCGCTCTGCTGACCGATGTCAAGGACGTGGATTATCACGGAAGCCGGGTTCTGGGGGCGTTCGGTGGGGGAGCAATCCTGCTCGATTTTTCCGACCCGGGGGCGCCCTCGCATGTTGGTTACCTGAGCACCCATGAACCCTGTCAGGATGTCATTCTCACCGATTCGATCGCATTCCTTTCCTGCGGAGAGCAGGGGGTTCTCCTTGTAGCGGTCGGCGACTCACTCGCAGACGGTCCACGGTCGACTATCGAGACTGCGGGGACGGCTGGGGGCATTTTTCTCGCGTGGCCTCTCCTCTACGTTGCAACGGGGGGGTACGGACTCGAAGTCTTCGACATAAGCAGCCCCATCTCACCGATACCACGGGGGAAACTCGCCCTTGACGGGGCTCCCGGAGAAGTGTGGGTTGAAGGCGGAGAAGCCTGCGTCTCCGGTCATGATGGCTGGCTCTGGGTCATCGGCCTGTCCGATCCGGACTCGCTCACTCTGCTCAGGTCGACTCGGACAGAGGGGCTTCAGGCATGGGATGTCACCAGGTTTGACCAAACAGCTTACGTGGCGGATAAAGATTACTTGGCTTCCTATGATGTGTCCGATCTCGGATTGAGGCAGTTGTTCGATACACCGGGTCGGGCCCTCGATCTCTATCTCGATTATCCCCGGCTCTACCTGGCGGATGATCTGGCCGGTACCCATCTGTTTTCGGTTACAGGACTCGGGAATCTCAGCTATGTGGTGACGTTCCCCTCGCTGATACCCGGTGAGGATTCCCGCGGAGTTGCGGCCAGGCACGACACCGTCATAATAGGAGAAGACATGACCGGTGTCATCATGGTCGACTGGGCGGACTCGCTCCAGCCTGAAATCGCAGGTATGTATCCAGTCCCGGGTGAGATACGGGGGGCTCAACCGATCGGAAACCATCTCATCGCCGTTGCCGAATGGAACAAAGGACTGCGCATTGTGAGGATGAAGGAAAACGGGGAAGCGGAGCACGTGTCACTCACCGCTGTAGATTCCACACTGAGGGATGTCGAGGTGCAGGACACCCTCGTGTTCCTCCCCGCCGGATCTCACGGCGTCCAGGTGGTGAATATCTCCGATCCCGAGGCACCGCTGCACCTGGCTTCGGTATCGACCGGCCGCTCGGTTACCGAAGTCAGAGTTTCGGGGAAGCGTCTCTACGCGGTCGATGGAGATTTCAAAGTCATCGATATCGCCGATCCGACCGATCCTGTTCTTACCGGGTCACTCATTACACCAACATTTTCGAATGACCTTTCTCTCGAGTCCCCGGAAGTGATCTGCATTGCCGAAGCCGAGTCCGGTCTCATCGTGATATCAGCGCCGCCCGGTGGACAGCCGCAGATCATCGGACGAAAGGCGACCGGAGGATATGTGCAGGGAGTTTTCGTCCAGGAAGATGTAGTCTTCCTCGCTGACAAGGATTCGGGACTGGTTGTCATGGATATATCCGATCCGTCGAGTATCGTTACTGTTGGTAATGTGGCTGTCGATGGCATACCTCTCGATGTGGTGGTGTCGGGTGATCGAGCATTCCTGGGGCTGCAGGAGGGGGGTGTCGTCGAAATCGATGTGAGCGACAGGCAACACCCGCTGGTTCTCGATCGTTACGATACACCCGATGAGACTCTCAACCTGAGCATTACATCCGACACGGTGATCGTCGCAGACAGGAAGTCTCTCATCCTCCTGCACGCAGAAGCGGTTGGGATCTCGGGTGATGACGGGTTTACTCCTCCGCCACCCCGGTCATCCTTCCTCGGGCAGAATTACCCCAACCCGTTCAATCCGAGTACGACCATCCTGATAACCGGGGATCTCCGCGGAAGCACCGGATTCCTCTCCATCCATGATGTCAGGGGCCGCATGGTGAGACGCATCCCTGTTACAGCAGGAAGTGGGAAAGTTCTGGTCCACTGGAATGGAGAAAACAGTCGCGGGATCAGTGTGCCCTCCGGTGTGTATTTCTACAGACTCGAGGGAACCGGGGAAGTGAGAAAAATGCTCCTCCTCAGGTGAGATGAATTCAGGTGCCGCGGCTTCCGTACAAATCGGAAGCGGCACAGTTTTCCCCGGGCAGAATCCCCTTGACCGCATCGGGGCACGGGGCTATTTTTGAACCTGGGCCGGCGGATGATGACCGTATGACTGTGAAGGCAAATAGCGCATCTGGAATAGCCGTGAGTGAGCGTCCGCCCGGGAAAGAAGTCGATGGTCCGGTCTTTTCACTGAACTGTCAGGATCAAAAGATCTATCGCCAATTGAAAATATCTTTTCTTATACGTCCCTCGTTTTTTATCCTTTTTGCGTTTGTCTCTCTCCTCGCTGTTTTCCTTGGGCAGGAATCCGAAGCTCGTGAAGGAGAGAAAAGCATCCTCGTATATCCTCCGAGAAGCCATGCTCTGGGGCACCGGGCGACCTCTACGCACCTAAAGATGTTCCTGGGCAGATCGGCACGTTTTGATGATCCGAGAGGGATCGACTGTGTCAAACTGAATGCCTGGGATGATCCCGATTCCGATTCAGATGACGATGAGCTCTGTGTGGTTCTTGCGAACAGCGGCCGCAATGAAATTATCTTCAACAATTCCATGGCCTCTATCACGAAGTCCGAAGGTGATGCAGGGGTGAAGTTCACCAATCCGGCGGATGTCGCGATCGATGCTTCCGGAAATTTGTTTGTGGCTGATTCGGCCACCGGATCCATACTGAAGTTCAGGCTGGATGATAAAAACAGGCTCAAGTTCATATCACGAATAACAGGTGGATCAAAATTGGATGACAGGCTCCTCGAACCGTCAGGCATCTGTTCATCATATGATGATACCGTGTATGTCGCCGACCGTTTGAGGAACGACATTCTTATGTTCGACAGGGATGGAAATTTCATCCGGTTTCTCGAAGGGAAAGGGAGTGGTGAAAACCATTTGTTCCAGCCGATCGATATCGATGTGCTTTGTGCTGATGATCCCTGGAATTTCTTCAAGCGGAATTCGATCTTTGTCCTTGATAAAAACGGTAAAAGGATACGAAAGTATTCCACGGATGGGAAACAGGAGGCGATTGTCGAAGTGGAGAACATCGGAATAGAGGGAGTTGTTCTCTCTTCGATAGCATCCGATTATTACGCACAGATCTACGCTACGGATGTGAAGAATCACTGCATACACAAATTCGACAGGAACCTCGACTACCTTGGCAGTTATGGCAATAAGGGGACCGGCGACGGAGAGTTCATAGCCCCGAAGGCGATCACGATCTGGAAACGGTTCGGCCAGGTGTTCGTAGCAGATTCCATCGGTGTTCAGTACCTGTGGATCGGTACGGATGTAAACCTGCCGGAAGCGAAAGAAAAACAACACGCAGTCATCAGAAAAAATGAGAGGGGGCGTAAGACCATTCAGGTGTCCATCGTGATTGCCGAACCATCAGAACTTTCTTTCTCCATCCAGGACACCCGGGGGAAGGAAACCCCGATCGTCGGGTGGCGAAAGTATTTTCCCCGGAGAGTCGACCTGACGCTGCCCTTCAAGTGGGATCAGGAAGAAAAACCCGACAGCGCGAAACTTGTTATCAGAGCACGGGCGACCTATTCATCGAAGGAATCGTTCGAAAAGAAGTTGACACTACCTGTGAAGGTCCTATACTGAAAGTGGGGACCTCCATCCGGGAGGGAGCGGTGATTCACGGTCGCGATCGCAGGAACAAGCGACTTCGCCGGGTGTAGTGACCGGTGTGGAGGCAACGATGAAATTAGTGCGGGACGGAAAACACAGACACACCGTGGCACCTTTGTTTGTGGGCCTTCTCGTGGCAATGTTCGGCACCGCTCCAGCCGTGTTTTCTCAGAGTAAATTCGCCGGGGAGCCGTTCAGCAGGGGTGTAGGTGGGAGGGGGCTCGCCATGGGGAGTGCCTTCGTCTCCGTTACGCAGGGGGCATCGTCACTGTACTGGAATCCCGCCGGTATTTCCGGTGTCGATCATCGTGAACTAATGGCGATGCATTCGGAGAGCTTTGGGGGGGAGGTGGATCACGACTATATCGGTTTTGCGCAACCCATCTCAGATGGACCTGCCCGCAGTGCCTTCGGGGTTGGTGTGATAAGGCTGGGTGTTTCAGGGTTCCAGGAAACGGCATTGCCCGATCCGACCCAGCCGGTCGGCCCCGACAACAGACCGGTCGTAGTGAATACGTTCGCGATCTCGGATTATGCATTCCTCTTCGGATATGCCAGGGAGATCAGAGAGGGGCTCAGATTCGGAGGCAACGTGAAGGTTCTTCACAGGAGCCTGTACACCGAATCGGCAAATGGTTTCGGTTTTGATTTCGGATTACTCTACACGCCTGTTTCGCTCTCCCCCATTCAGATCGGGATGAGCGTCCAGGATCTCACAACGACATTTCTGGCATACAGCACCGGGAAACACGAGAGAATCAGGCCGACTGTTCGGGCAGGCGCTTCGACCGCCCGGGGTATCGATCTGTGGAATGGCAGTCTCATCCTCGCAACCGATTTCGTCTTCAGATTCGAGGACCGCGGTTCACTGGTCGACAATTTCGAGTTCGGTTCTGTAAGCGGGACATATCACATCGGGGGAGAATACCGCATCGATAGAAGATATCTCAAGGGACTGGACCTGGCCCTGCGCGGCGGTTTTGATGAGGAGGTTCCTTCCGCAGGGGCCGGAATAGGTTTCGGGAGGTTCCAATTCGACTATGCCTGGCTCGGCAAGGTCGATGAAGACCTCGGTACGAGCAACCGGGTGTCCATGACCGTGAGTCTTTGAAAACAATCTGTTTTGTGCGATGGTAGACACTGAGAGAACATGAGGACGGGAGGGGTGCGATAGAGACTCCACTTTTATTCGAAATACGCAGAAAACTGATTCATCTCGTCCCACTCGTTATCCCACTCGTTTCACGATTTGATCTTCTGCAGAAAAAGCCACTGCTCATCATCAGTGGCACTTCCGCACTCATCGCATGGTGGATGGATGTTGCCAGGAGGAAGCCGGGTCCGGTCAAGGAGGTGTTTTTATATCTGTTTGGTTCGTTTCTGAGGAAGGATGAGCAGAGTAATACGGCCGCATCAACCTACTATTTCCTGGGTATCTTCGTTGCAATCGCCCTCTTTCGCAGACCGATCGCTGAAGCAAGTATGTTCATCCTGATCGTGGGGGACACTATGGCCGCTATCGTCGGTATGACCTGGGGCCGTGTGAAGATATGGGATAAAAGCCTGGAAGGTACCACTGCCTTTTTTCTGTCTTCCTGCCTCATGCTCCTGTTTCTCGGCAGAGTAAATCTGTGGGCCGGCATGATCGGTGCCTTCGTTGCTGCGATCGTCGAATTGTTGCCGGTGCCACTCAACGATAACCTGTCCATACCTGTGTCCAGCGGATTGACCATGTTCCTGGTCTCTAATTTCTTTTGACGGGAGTTGCCTATGAAGACAATTATAATCTTTATCGGGATAGCCTTCACCTTAACCCGGTGTTTGATTGCCGGCGGCGAGAAGGATCTCTTCAGAGATCTTGTTGAGGTTGCTCGCGAGGAGGCTCTCCTGGGACAATTTACAACTGCCGCGCGAAACTACGAAGAAGCGATTTCCCAACCGGTGAAACCGGACGAAAAACTGGACGTATATTATGAACTGGCGACCCTGTATTCTGATGATCTCGCCGACACTGCCCGGGCGCTCGACACGTATCTGATGATCGCCCGTATGTACGATGGGTCCGATCGGGTAGATGTGGCTCTTTACAGAATCGGGAATATTCTCGAAGAACTCGGGGAGTGTCACAATGCAGTCGGTTATTACGAAAAACTGATCGTCGGATACCCATCGAGTGGATATGTCGAATACGCGCTCGAAGGAAGTGAGCGATGTTTTCACAAGAATTTCAAAGAGGCGGCGGCGGTCGTGCACGGTGAACCCATCACCGTGATGGAGCTGGAGGCGGCCATCGAGGCACTTCCTCTTGTGTACAAGGGGAGGTACTCGACTCCACAAGGCAAGAAGGAATATCTCGAGAAGATGATCAGGGACAGGATAGTGGAACAAACGGCCAGGGATCTCGGTTTCCTCGATGACCCCGAAATCGTCGCAAAGGTTAATGATGCGAAAATGAGGATCCTGAACGAACATTTCTTTCTCACGCAGGTGCGGGAGAAGGTACAGGTGAACGATGAGGAAATCGAGGAATACTATCAGGCTCATCGCCAGGATTATATTAAACCGGAGGAGATCAGAGTGCGCCACATTCTTACGGAGACCGAAGAGGAAGCGGAAAGCATCCTTCAGGATCTGAAGGCAGGAAGAAACTTCGAAGATATGGCAGCTGATTTCTCGATCGACATGAGAACGAACGAGAAAGGCGGTGATCTGGGATACATCACCCGTGGAAGAACTGTGAAGGAAGTGGAAGAGGTCGCATTTTCGCTCGAGCCTGGTGAGGTATCGGATGTTGTGAAAAGCAGGTTCGGTTATCATATTGTGAAAGTCGAGGACAGGAGACCCGAAACCTACCGATCCATCGACGAAATGAGGGAGCTGGTTGTGTCAGAAGTTAGGAGAATCAAGGAGGAACAGAAATCGAAGGATCTGATGACGGAGTTGAAAAATCGTTATGGTGTGAAAGTGTTCGACGAAAAGGACGAAATCCATTCTACGTCGACCGGTGAAGGTGAAAGGCAGGAATGAAAGGAGTAGCCCGATGGCAAGGGGAACAGTAAGGTGGTTTCATGATATGAGAGGATATGGATTCATAGAGAGAGACGGGGGAGGATCCGTCTTTGTCCACTTCACGGCGATTCGATCTACAGGCTTCCGAACCCTCGCCGAAGGTCAACCGGTTGAATTCGATGTGATATCGGGTGAGAGGGGTCTCGAAGCGAAAAACGTTATCTCACTGGAGAATGTTTGAGCCCCGAAGATAAGCAGACAATATTTTTCATCGACGGGTACGCGCTACTTTACAGGTCATACTTCGCTTTCCTTCGAAACCCGCTCACCACGTCCGGGGGAGAGAATGTCAGCGCCATCTATGGTTTCATCAATTCCCTGATCAAGATCATACGAGAACATAGGCCGCATTACCTCTGTCTCGTCTTCGACACCAGAGAGCCGACTTTCAGGCACAAACTGTATCCTGCTTACAAAGCAACCCGTGAAAAGATGCCCGATGACCTTGCCGATCAGATTCATCGCACACGGGAGATTGCTGAAGTAATGAGGATCCCGATTGTCGAGCTTCCGGGGTATGAAGCGGACGATGTGATCGGTACTCTTACGAAAAAAGCCGTCGACAGGGGGCTCGAGGCGGTGATCGTCTCGGGTGACAAGGATTTTTATCAGCTTGTGCGTAAAGGTGTGAAGCTCTATGATCCGAGGAAGACCGGGAAGGAAGATGAATGGGTCGGGGTCGACAACGCCCGGCAGAAGTTCGGTGTCCCGGCGGAAATGGTGAGAGATGTGCTCGCCCTCATGGGGGACAGTTCCGACAATGTGCCCGGCGTCCCCGGTGTCGGTGAGAAAACCGCCGTGAAGCTTATGAAGGAATACGGATCGATCGACGAAATCTATTCGAAACTCGAGATGGTCTCCTCGAAGAGTGTCAGAGAAAAACTTCGAAACAACAGGGACAGCGCCTATTTCTCACGCGATCTCGTGACGATTCGTGTCGATCTGCCCGTCGAGCTCGATCTGGAGAGTTTCAGGACCGAAGATCCCGATGAGAAGAGGCTCTACGAGATCCTCAATGAACTCGAGTTCCATGCTTTGAAAAAGAGACTGGATCTGTCCGTGGATCACCGTGAACAGGCGGCTGAAGGGACATATCTGCTTGTCGACACCATTAGTCAGCTCACCGGGATCATTGCCGGGATCGAGAAGTACGGCTTCTGCTCCGTCGATCTCGAAACAACCAGTCTGGATCCCATCAGTGCGGATATCGTCGGGATTTCTCTCTCGTTCGAGGAGGGAGCAGGGTATTACATACCTCTCGGTCATGAAGAAGGTGAGAATCTCGACGGTGAAGAGGTGTTGACAGCTCTCAAATCGATGCTCGAGTCCGGGAAGATCAGGAAGATCGGACAGAACCTCAAGTACGATGCTTCAGTCCTCTCGGGGCACGGGATCAACCTGAAAGGGATCTTTTTCGATACGATGATAGCGGCCTACCTGCTCGATCCTGAACGAAGATCGTACGGTCTGGACAACCTCGTGAGCAGTTACCTGCGGCACACTATGAAGAGTTACAACGAGGTAACCGGAACGGGGAAACAGAGGATCTCCTTCTCCAGAGTCCCGGTCACCATTGCGAGGGATTATTCGTGCGAGGACGCTGATTTCACACTCAGGCTCCAGGGACTACTCGAACCGCAACTGGTGGACAAGGAGCTCTTCGATCTGTTCCAGAGAGTGGAGGTGCCGCTCATCACCGTCCTAATGGATATGGAGCGGACCGGTGTTTCCATCGATGTTCCGTTCTTCAGCCGGTTCTCGGACCGGATGGGTTCGATGCTGGTCGACGTCGAAGATAAGATTTTCGAGATGGCGGGTTGTTCTTTCAACATCAACTCCACGAAGCAGCTCTCAGCGGTTCTTTTCGGTGAGCTCAAACTCCCCGTCGTGAAAAAGACGAAGACGGGCTATTCGACTGACAGTGAAGTTCTCGAGATTCTCTCCAGGGATTATGACATTGCCGGGAATCTTCTAGAGTACCGGGAGCTCACCAAGCTCAAAAACACCTATGTCGATGCTCTGCCCAAGCAAGTACATCCCACAACCGGGAAGGTTCACACGTCTTTCAACCAGGTGGCAACCGCGACCGGCAGACTTTCTTCCAGTGATCCCAATCTCCAGAATATCCCGATACGGACCGAGCTCGGACGGGAGATTCGCAGGGGATTCATCCCCGGGGGGAAAGGCAGACTCCTGGTGACTGCGGACTACTCGCAGATCGAGTTGCGGATCGTCGCCCACGTGTCCGGAGACGAGAACATGATCAGCGCTTTCAACTTCGGGGCCGATATCCACCGACAGACAGCCGCACTGGTTTTCGGAGTGAAGCAGGAGGAGGTGACGAAGGAACTTCGCTCCCGGGCCAAGGAGATCAACTTCGGCGTGATCTACGGCATGGGTCCGTTCGGACTTTCCCGGCGCCTTGGAATACCACTCGATGAAGCGAAGGTCTTCATCGACAACTACTTCGAACGCTACCGCGGTGTAAAAGCTTTCATCGACAGGACTGTCGAGGAAGCGAAGGAGAAGGGATACGTGACGACCTTGCTCGGGAGGCGGAGGTACCTGCCCGGGATCGGCAGTAAAAACAGAAACGTCCGGGAGTTTGCCACCAGGACGGCGATCAACTCTCCGGTTCAGGGTACCGCCGCCGACCTTATCAAACTCGCCATGATCGATATTCATAAGGAACTCGAGCCTTCGAAACTTGATGCCAAAATGATCATCCAGGTGCATGATGAGCTCGTCTTCGATGTTGCCGAGCCCGACGTCGACGATTTGACCCGGCTGGTCCGACGGAAGATGGAGGGGGCCCTCGATCTCGTCGTGCCCGTGACGGTCGACATCGGTGTCGGTGAAAACTGGTATTCGTGTAAGCTGTGAGAGTAAAATGCTTTGCGTGGGACTGACAGGGAATATCGGCAGCGGCAAGAGCACCGTCGCCGGGGTCTGGGAGAGTCTCGGCGCGCGCGTGATAGATGCGGACCGGATTGCCCGGGATGTCCTCGTGCCCGGTTCTCATGCTCTCGATAAAGTGCTGGAAACGTTCGGGAAGGATGTTATGGACAAGAGTGGAGAACTGGACAGGAAAAAACTCGCCGGAAGGGTCTTCGGTGACCCGGAGGCGGTGACTTCGCTCAACGAGATCGTTCATCCGCCGGTTATCCGCAGGATCCAGGAGATAATCAACAGCGACCCGGGTAAAAACACGATCTACGTTGTCGAAGCGGCGTTGATTATCGAATCCGGCAAAAAGAAGGATTACGACGTGATCGTCGTGGTCGATTCCGATCTCGAAAGTTGTGTCGAGCGGGTGATGAAGGCCAGAACTATGACACGGGAAGAGGTGCTGCGAATCGCCGGGTCGCAGATGGACAGAGAAAAGAAGAGATCTGAAGCGGATATCATTATCGATAACAGCGGCAGTTTAGATGCATTGAGACGGGAAGCCATCCATGTGTATCACGAATTGATAAAGATAGAAAAAGAGAGCAGGACTCGATGAAGTGTTCTACCATGAAAACATTCTTAGCATGGATGTGCTTCTCTCTCGCAGGCTTCTCCCTGTCGCCGGTCGGGGCTGAGAAGGCGGAGATTCATCCTGATCTCCTTACGCTGCCCGTGGTTTCTGAGAAGGACGAAGTCGTACACGTCACCCTGAAGCTTTCGCGCCAGGCCGACATCCCCGGGCTCCTCCAGATCCTCGAGGCGAGTTCTGCAGCGAGAGGTGAGAGGCACAGCACCGTGATCAGGACACTCCGGGATGTAGCCGCCGAGAGTCAGCCCCCCGTCCTTACCGAGCTGGAGGCACTCCGCAGCGAAGGAGATGTTCTCTCCTTTTCGGGTTACTGGATATCCAACATCATCGAGGTGACCTGCCGGAGTCGAGCAGTTTCAGACCTGGCACAGATCAATGGAGTGGCTGCTGTTTACCCGACACCTGAAGCGGTTCCCGTCGAAGTGATAGAAACGGGCCGTGAACCTTCCGGCGCAGCCGGCGCCGAACCCGGGCCGCGGGTGATCGCCGCGGATTCGCTGTGGCGGCTGGGGATCACCGGGCAGGGTAGAGTGGTAGGTCACATCGACTCAGGTGTGGACGGTAATCATCCGGCCTTGTCCGGGAGATGGAGGGGCAACTTCGCTCCGCCTGAGGAGTGCTGGCTCGCCCCCGGTACGGTGTTCCCCTTCGACAGTACGGGCCACGGGACTGCAACGATGGGTGTCCTGGCGGGAAGGGACAGCGGCACCGGGGACACGACCGGTGTGGCGATAGACGCGCTCTGGATAGCAGCGCGGTGGGGGTTGGGTCCTAACTCGGTCAGCACGACGGAGGCACTCCAGTGGATGGCCGATCCCGATGGTAATCCCGGAACGTTCGATGATGTCCCCGATGTGGTGAACAACTCCTGGGTTTATGCTCCCGAGACCCAGTGTTTCCAGACAGATTGGGATGTCATCGATAACCTTGAAGCGGCCGGTGCCTGCGTGATGTTCTCGGCGGCAAACTCCGGGCCCGATCCGGGAACAGTCGCCTCACCCGGGAGCAGGAACACGAGTTCCACCAACGGCTTCGCTGTCGGCGCCGTGAACAACTCGAAGAGGATCGCCGATTTCTCGGCCCGAGGCCCTTCTCCGTGTGATGACATTACCAAAAAACCGGAAGTCACAACCCCCGGTGTCAACACGAGGACAACGAGTGTCGGGGGTGGTTACACTCGAGCCTCCGGTACCTCTATCTCGTGTCCATTCGCCTCGGGAGTTGTCGCACTGCTGCGGCAGCTCAATCCGGAGGCATCGGTGGAGGAGGTCAAACAGGCGATTCTCCTGACCGCGGAAGACAGAGGGGGATTCGGCGATGACAACACATACGGGATGGGAGTAGTCAATGCCTACGAAGCCGCGCAGATGATATCCCCGTATCGTATTACCGGTGAGGTCACCGATGCCGTGAGCGGGGAGTCGCTGTCCGATGCCCGGATCATGGTGAGAGAAACAGGTCAGATAAATTTCACGGACATCGCTGGAATGTATGATATTGGAGCGCTTACCGAGGAGGTGAGTCTGGTTATCGATAAATTCGGTTACTATCCTGACACGTCGGGAGTCTTTTCTCTGGGAGGTTCTCCCGAAGTATACGATGTTGAGCTGGTGCCCCTGGCGACCGGCCGGATCGAGGGTACCATGACCGACTCGACTACCGGCTCGGGCATCCTCGCCGGAGTCATCCTGCAGGCAAACGGGGAAGCAGTTGACACAGCCTTTACCGATCCGGAAACGGGTGGTTTCAGTTTCGAAGATGTTCCTGTCTCCCTCCCCCCACTGGTAACTTACTCCGGTGTGGAAGGTCGGTTCATCATGCCCTATCCCTCATCCGTCATGTATCCGGACACCTTCACGGTCGAAGAGGGCGCGAGCACTCATCTCGGATTATCGGCAGCTCCCGCGAGGGTTCTCATTGTCGACGATGACGACGGGGCGAATTACGAGAAGTTCTTCACCTCATCGGTGGACTCTGCCGGGTGGAGTTACTACCACCACGATGTCAACGAGACCGGAGAAAGCGTTATCTACAGTCTGGACGTGTTTCCGGCGCAAACGATTCTCCTCTGGTACACCGGCACGAGAGAAGAGACGCTCACCGAGGAAGAGCAGGATAGTCTCGGGGCATTCCTCGACCGGGGCGGGAAGCTTCTCCTGACCGGTCAAAATATCGCAGAGGATCTCTCTTCGACCGGTTCGCCGTTCCTCAGCCAGCGGCTAGGGGCAGCCTACGGTGGGAACACTACCCTGGAACAGGTTCGGGGTTTTTACAACGACCCGGTGTTCGGGGACATCCTCATGGAGACCACGGGGCTGGGTGGTGCGTTCGATCAGTATTCACGGGATATCATCATCTCCGATGGTGGATCAGAACCCGCATGTTACTACACGGAAGAGGGCGGTGGAAGTGATTCGCTCATTGCGGGGCTCCGGATAGATGACTCTGAGCTTGATGGTTCCCGTATCATATTCCTTGGATTCGGTTTCGAAGCGGTCAACAGGCCGTCGCCGCAGGACAGTCTGATCGCCACGAGGGCCGAGGTGATGGCAGAGATGCTGACCTGGCTCGAGGGCCCGGTGGGAATAAGGGGAGGAGACAGGAATCCAATCCCGGAAACCGTCCCCAGGATCTACGCTCTGTCCCAGAACTTTCCGAACCCCTTCAATCCCAGCACGACAATCACCTTCGATATCCCCGCCGACGGGAGTGGACACCACGAGGTGAAACTCGTCATCTATGACATCAGGGGCAGGGTAATGAAGACTCTTCTGGATGTCCCGTTGCCGGCCGGCCGGCACCAGGTGGTGTGGGATGGCAGGGGTGAATCAGGGAGACAGCTCCCGTCGGGGATCTATCTCTACCGGCTCACCGTTGATGGCCGGGTATTCACCCGGAAGATGCTTCTCCTGAAGTAGCCGGGCCTCTGTTCTCGACGCGTCGTTCGATTACCCTCTTCGATTCCTGAATACGCTGAAAAGACCCGGGCATAGACCTTTCTTCCTTGTCGCGGGTTCACCTCCTCAGAAAAATGCAAGATGATGCTCGAGAGAGCTGTCTAACTAATTGAAACGGACGAGCGAAGTGGTATTTGTCAGGATTGTCCCCCGTTTCGAGAATCCGAAAACCAAAGGAGGTTTCCATGAATATTCGATCGACTTTCACAACCGGCCTGCTGATTACGGCGATGGGCGTTCTTTTTGTTCCGGCAAACGCTGAGGCGCAGATGCCGGCGCGGGGACGAGGCCCAGCGTTACCGGATCAGGGCCAGATCGAAGAAATGGTTGGTGAGCTTTCAGCCGAACTCTCACTCTCGGAAAACCAGACCGAAGAAGTGTATCGGCTGTATATCACTCATTTCGAGCAGGTACAGGAGCTCCGTGAAACGTGCAGTGGAAATCGCAGTGAGATGAGGGGTGCCCATAGGGAGTTGAAACTCCAGCTCGATGAACAGGTCAAGGCGCTCCTCACTGATGAACAGCAGGAGGCGTATGACCAGTTCGTCCGGCAACACCACCCGGGGCACGGGAGAAGAGGGGAACGCGGCGGCAGTTGGAAGTAAGGGATGACCGGGGGAGAATACATCACTAATTATCCACATCTCCCTGGAAGGAGAGCCGGGTTCACAATCCGGCTCTCCCGGTTTCTCCTCATGTTTTTTCCCCATCGGGTTATTTCCCACCCACTGTGTGTATCCTCTGCCGGCTCAATTTCTCCTGTACGAATCGATCCCATCGTGTTACATTTGTAAGTAAATTCATCACTCGAGTTGTTGCCGGTTTCTCCTGAGAGGTCCGCACATGATCGATCTTCTGAAAAAAGTGTTCGGTAAAACCGAATCCACGAATTCTTCCGGTGAGGTTCCGACACCTAATCACGATACACGTGTCGCCGCCTGCGCCCTGTTCCTCGAAATGGCCGGTATCGACGGTGAGTTCAGCGAGGAGGAGAAACACCGGATCATTTCGATTCTGAAAGCAAAGTACCACCTGTCGGACGAATATGTCGCGGCGTTGATGGTGGCAGCAGGTGAGGAGTTGAATCGGAGTCTCGATTACTGGCAGTTCACAAATCTCATCAATCAGCACTATACGGATGAAGAGAAGATCGAGATTGTCGAGATGGCGTGGCAAATCGTCTATGTCGACAGCAAGCTCGACAAGAACGAAGACTACCTCATGCACAAATTCTCCAAACTCCTCCAGATTCCTCACCGGCAGTTCATCGAAGCCAAGTTGAAGGCGAAACGCGAAAGTTCCTAGTGCCAGGGCTCTCCTTCCTTTTTTTTGTCCCGTATGTTGACTCACGACCGAATGTGTGCTATAATGACCTGAGATAACCGGCACCGAAAAACGTAATCGATTACAGCTCAAGGAGGAACCTGATGCGGAAGATCATGATCTCCTGTGTGATCCTTTCCCTTATGCTGATATCAGCGGTGTGGCTGACAAAAACCGGCCACTCGGATACAGGGAAGAAACTGCTCATAAGACTTCACACAACTACACCGGAATACATGCAGAAGCTGCCGGGATGGCTCGACATCGCCGGCGCGCGCCCGCTCGAGTGGACCGATTGTATAGTACGCGAAGATCAGCTGGGTGACATCAAAGATCTCGGTATCCCCATGGATGTCCTGGAAGAGGATGTCGAAGCAACGATGAATGCAGCAGCGGGACAGTACCACACGTACCCGCAGGTGATAAACATCCTTGAAGGGCTCGCCGACGACTTCCCCGCGATCGTCAAGCTCGACACGATTGGAGAGGGGTACCAGGGGAACAAAATTTTCCTCCTCAAGATCTCCGACAACGTGCAGGTTGAGGAGAATGATGAAGAGGAAGTCCTCTTTGTCGGCGTTCATCACGCGAGGGAGTGGCCGGGTCTCGAAGTCGCACTCTTCATCGCCGACAGCCTCACATCGGCATACGGGGTGGAGCCCGAGATCACCGATATCATCGACTCGCAGCAGATCTGGATCGTACCCTGCCTGAATCCCGACGGCTACATCTACAGCCACGACCAGGGTAACGACTGGCGCAAGAATCGACACTACTTTTCCCAGTGGCAAGCCTGGGGGGTAGATCTCAACCGCAACTGGGGAGGGTCGAACAACGGGGACAGGATCGGACAGTGGGGTTCTGTGCAGGGAAGTATCTCCAACAATCCTGACATGGAGACATACTGCGGCCCGGGACCCTTGAGTGAACAGGAACCAGCGGCATTGTGGGCTTTCTCCAGGCAGCACGATTTCATCTTTGCGATCACCTACCACACGTACGGCGAACTCCTCCTCTATCCGTGGGGCTACACGTATTCGAATTCCCCGGATTGGAGCATTCTCTCGAGCGTGGGAACGCAGATGGCCAACAGGATCGGGGGCCAGTACGGTGGTCACTACACTCCCCAGCAGGGTTCCGACCTCTATCCGACCACCGGAGATTTTACCGATCACTACTACGGGTATGAGCTGTACGCCGGCGGATCGAACACCATTCCCTACACGATTGAGATCGGCGCCAGTTTCCAGCCTTCGCCTTCCTACCTCGATCAGATCGTTCGTGAGAACTGGGACGGGGCCTACTACGTGATGAGCATCGCCGACAGCATCAGGGGGCTTCTCACCCCCATGGTGATGCCTCCGGTGATCGATCCGATGGGTACGGATTCAGACGGCGACTTCACCGTGAGCTGGGCCGAATCCAACCCGGCGGCCGCGGCCTCCAAGTTCGAGCTGGCCGAGCTCGCCGACTACGCGGTATACGAGGATGACGCCGAGAGTGGGTCGGCTCTCTGGTCGTTAAATGGCTGGAGCATGTCGACCGCGAAATCCCACTCGTCGAACCACAGCTTCTTCTCGACCACCCAGTCGAGCAACCAGTCGGTCACGATGAAGAGCGTGTATCCGTACCGTGTCGAAGCCGGCGATTCGCTGACCTACTGGTGCTGGTATGACACAGAACCTCTCTGGGATTATGCCTTTGTCGAGGTCTCCACCGACGGCCGGGTCTGGGATCTCCTCGCCTCCTACACCGGGAGCCAGATGAGCTGGCAGAGGAAGGCCCACAGCCTCGCCGATTACGAGGGGCAGTGGATCTTCATCCAGTTCAGGTACATCACCGATGACTACATCGAGGAGACGGGGATATACGTCGACGATATCCAGCCGGTCACCGACTTCGGCAGCGAGACGACCCTCTCAAGCAACATCACCGACACCTTCTACGACATTACCGGAATGCAGGAAGGCACCTATTACTACCGGGTGAAGGGGTACAATTCAGCCCGCGGCTGGGGGGACTTCAGCCAGATCGAGGATGTCGAGGTGCGGAGGGGGAGATTCCACAGGGTGCCATATAAGTTCTGATCCGTCGTGGAGGCTTGGCCGCCGTTCATCCACGGTCCGCTGAACCTCCATCGTAAGTAAACATAAGCCCCGTATCCCTTTCGGGTACGGGGCTTTCTGAATGGAGGATATAAAGGGAGGGACAGG
>CAZZKG010000028.1:22381-46272 GCA_964654825.1 uncultured Gemmatimonadota bacterium
TCGGGAAGTGTGCACTCCGACCGGTTCGCCCATGATAAAAAAGGGGACAGGCTGAGTAACCTGTCCCCCTCTGTTCGAAACGAATATGGTGCGGACGCAGTGTGCAGTGCCATCCTATTTCGTGAGAACCATCTTCCGGGTGGCCTTGTAATCTCCTGCTTCGAGACGGTAGAAATAAACCCCGGAGGTCACCTGAGTACCACCGGAATCCCTTCCATCCCACACGGCCTGGTACGTCCCCGGTTTCTGTTTCGTGTCGATGAGTTTCTGTACGAGCCGTCCCCTGGCATCGAAGATGTGAAGATGGACGGGTAGGGGGTTTTCATCATTTCGGGTTGCACCGACCGTGTAAGTGATCGTCGTTCTGGGATTGAAAGGATTCGGGTGGTTCTGGGATAACGAGAACACCATCGGTACGGGCGAATCCCCCGGCTCTTCTCCATCGATAGCGACAGGAGGGATCTGCCGAGCCCATTTGAGGACCCAGGCGTCGGAGTCGAAGTGGAGCGTGTTCGGCTCTTCAGACAATATCACGTGAAAATCCTGTGCCGGGAGACTGTCCCACACCACGACGGTCGTCTCTCCCGAGGCTGTCACCAGCTCGATGTCGATGGGCATCATGAAAGGCGGAGCATTTGTCTGGACCTGGTCGATATGCAGATGGACGTCCCAGTTACCCTGGTCCTCCTCCTTCACCCACCAGTATTCGTAATTCGGCCGATTTTCTCCGTAGATCCACTCGGTGAAGAACCAGTCCAGGTCCCTGCCCGAGACGTCCTCGCAGACGTTCTGGAAGTCTTCGGTGGTTGCGTTGGCGTAGAAATACGACGTGTTTGTACCATACTGCCTCATCGTTTCGAAGAAGATCGAATCGCCCACTACGTGCCTCAGCATGTGGAGAGCCCAGCCACCCTTTTCGTACACGGTGGAATTGAACGTGTCGTCGGGGTCATAAATCGAACCGGGGAAACCTTGACTGTGGTCGATGTCGAGCATGTAATCCCTCAACCCTGTTGCGCCGCTGTAGGATTCGACCCAGATGGCTTCGGAATAAGTGGCGAATCCCTCGTTGAGCCATATGTTGATGAAATCATAACAGGTGACCATGTCTCCCCACCACATGTGAGCCAGTTCGTGTGCCACTATGGTATCGAAATGGTGATTGCCCTGGATTAGATAAGATCCGTAACTCGTGTTGGTCTGGTGCTCCATCGCGCCGCCCCACGGAAATGCGGACATGGCATATTTTTCTTCGAGGAACGGGTATTCGATCATGAACGCATCAACGAAAGCTTCTATCATGGGAACGGTTTCTGAAAAATCTATTTCCGCAGCGGAACTGTCCTCCGGAAAGACCCAGTACCGGACTTCCATCGAATCACCGGAGTCGGGATAGTACCAGTCCGCGAAGCTGACGTAGTTGGAGATCGCCATCGAGATCAGGTATGTCGTGATAGGGTACTGTTCGTGCCATTTGTACGTCGTCGTGCCGTCGCCGTTGTCTATGACATCACGAAGTGTCCCCTCCGCGGTCGCCACGAGATCGGAATCAACTGTGAGCCAGACGTCGGCACTGTCGGCCTTGTCGGAGGGGATGTCCTTACAGGGCCACCATGATCTGGCCCCGAAGGGTTCACTCAGCGTCCAGATGATAGGTCCTGTTTCGTGCTGGTCGAAACCGATCGTTCCCCATCCGTAGCTGGCGGGAGTACCGTGGTAGAAGGTGTTGACCAGGAATGACTCACCCGCAGACAGTGTGTCCGGAAGATTGATCTCGAGGACCTCACTCTGTTGAGTGAAGGGGATGCTCTGGCCGCCGGATTTGACGGAGTCCACGCTCAAGTCATTGTAGAAATCCAGTGCGACGAGGGAAAAACCATCGCTCAGGGCGGATGCGGTCATGATGACGTTGCCGTCGAGCGTCTCCGCGATATCGTCAACCTTCAAATTGAGACGATAAAAGGACACGTCGTAATCTTCACCTACGGAAGGAACCTCACCACGCACTCCGGCGAGATTCGTAGTCTTCTCTAAATGACTCGTTTTCAATTCACGGAGCATATCGTGCATGGCTCTGTAGTCGGGTTTGTCGAAACCGTCCAGTGTTTGAGCGGGGGCGAACTGGACGATAAAAAGCAGGAACATCGTGATGAGTGTGAGCTGTTTCCTCATTTTTTCCTCCATGAGGTTTGATGCGATGGTGCCCGATTCAACCTACCCTAAATTTACCATGTTTTGAAGCATAGTCAACAAGTGACTCGTAGCGGTCTATTTCACATTTCCCCCCCTCCGTTGATCAGTATTGACGAAAAAATGTAATTGGAGTATTTTAAACTGAAATTCAGAGGTTCTTTTTATGCTTATTTTCTTGCTCCTGCTCGTAATGATTCTCCCATTACCCGGTTGTCACACCATGCCGAGTGCGACCGGGAGAGATTTCGAGGTTGTGGTGATGGCCGGTGAGGATATCTGGCATGAGATGAAGGGAGAGATACGGAGTGTACTCGAGAAACCGATTTTCGGAGTACACACTGAAAAGGCATTCAAAGTAATTCAGACGCTCCCTGATAACCCGGCACCGTATAACACGTGGCGAAAAGTCCTCGTTGTCGGCAGCCTGGAGGATACGCCGATTCTCGAAGAACTTCTCGATGAAGAAGAGATACAGTCAATCGAGCCGGGGAAAGCCTATCTCAAATCCCTCAGCAATGTCTGGGCTTATGGCCAGCACGTCCTGGTATTTTACACCAAATCTACCGATCGCCTGGCCGATGCCCTATCATCATCATCCGAATCCGTATTTTCACAGATAAATGATATGTTTCTGGAAGAGGAATGGAACCGGATGTTTACGAGCGGACAGAACCGGGAGATCGAAGATTATTGTGCTGAAAACTATGGTTTCTCTTTCGTGTTACCTCAGATATACCGACTGGCGGATGAAGACACGCTCATCGTCACGATCGGAGATGAAGCCGATGTCGAGATGAAAGCGGTCCGGGTCTTCAATCTCAACCCGCAGCGGTCATTTTTCGTCTGCTGGAAGGATGGCGGAATCGGTGAGCTGGAAACGCAGAAAATGCAGGCCATCCGACAGGCGATCGGCAGGATATACTATCCGGGGGATGAACTTTTGACCCGGAGAGTCGAGTCCTCACGGACCACATTCGCTGGAGTAGATGCTCTCAGGCTCAGGGGTGTATGGGAAAACAGGGAGGAGCTCCAGGGGGGGGTCTTTCTGACCTACGTATTCAACTGTCCTGAAAACGGGCGTTTTTACATGATCGATGGTATCCTGTATGAACCGGATCCGGACAAGTCTAAATATCCGTACCTCGTTCAAATGAGCACGATTCTGCATTCATTCGAATGCAGCGCGGACGCGTCGCGCCTGTCGTCCGCTGAAGAGGAGCGCGAATACCATATCGACATGGAGGATCTTTTTTGATTTCAAGGTGCAGCTTCCATTCTGAAGGAGTAAGAAACGGGAATGCCATATAAGAGGTTCGTTCACTTACACCTGCACACCGGATACAGTCTGCTCGATGGTTCCGTCAGGATCGATGAACTGGTGAAGAAGGCCAGGGAATATCAGATGCCCGCCGTTGCCATCACCGATCACGGCAACATGTTCGGCGCTGTCGATTTTTACCGGAAAGCCATGGCCGCCGGGATCAAGCCGATCATCGGATCGGAAGTGTACGTCTCGACAAAGTCCCGCCATGAAAAAGTACGCACTCCCGGTGATCAGTATTATCACCTGATCCTTCTGGTAAAAAACAGAGAGGGGTATAAAAATCTCATCAAAATCTCATCCGTGGGTTATCTCGAGGGTTTTTACTACAAACCACGGATCGACAGGGAAGTACTGAGGTCGTATTCGAAAGGTCTCATCGCCCTCAGCTCCTGTATCCAGGGTGAAGTTGCAAAGTGTATCATCAGGGGGGATATGGACAGGGCGAGAGAAGTCGCCGGGACCTACCTCGAGATATTCGACGAAGGGTGTTTCTATCTCGAAGTTCAGGATCACGGTCTGGAGGAGGAGCGACTGGTGAGGGAGGGCATGGTACGACTCTCGGACGAACTGGGACTGCCCCTCGTTGCGACGAATGATGTTCACTTCCTCGAGAAAGAAGATCACGGGGCGCACGACATTCTCCTCTGCATTCAGACCGGGAAGGACCGAAGTGATCCGAACCGGCTCAGGTATAATGAGGAACTCTTCTTCAAAAGCCCGGTTGAGATGGAGGAGCTTTTTTCCGACATGCCCGAAGCTCTCGAGAACACTCTGAAGATCGCGGAAAAGTGCAACCTCCTTCTCGATTTCGAGCAAACTCATCTTCCTGTATTCCCCATCCCCTCGGAATATGAGACACTTGATGAATATCTCGAACATGAAGCCATGCAGGGACTCGCAAGATGTTATGAGTCTATTACCCCCGAACTCGAACAGAGACTCGATTACGAACTCGGGGTGATCAAAGAAACCGGTTTTGCGGGTTACTTCCTCATCGTCAGGGATTTTATCGAAGCGGCGCGGGAGAAGAAGATACCGGTGGGCCCCGGCAGGGGATCGATCGCCGGCAGCCTTGTCGCGTTCTGTCTCGGAATAACGAGCGTTGACCCCATCAAATATGGTCTCCTGTTCGAGCGGTTTCTCAATCCCGAGAGGGTAACGATGCCGGACATCGACATCGATTTCTGCTACGAACGGAGGAGCGAGGTCATTCAGTATGTGAGGGATAAGTACGGCGAGGCCAATGTCGCTCAGATCATCACGTTCGGAAGAATGCTGGCCCGGGCGGTTGTCCGGGACGTCGGACGGGTCCTCGGTATCCCCCTCTCCGAAGTCGACCGGCTTGCCAAGCTGATACCGCAGCAGCCGGGTTTGGCCATGACTCTCGATGAGGCATACCAGAAGATCGAAGAGCTCAAGAACCTCGTGGACGAGAATGAAATCTACAAAAAACTGTTCGAGTATTCCAGGAGGCTGGAAGGACTCGTCAGGCACGCCTCCGTACATGCGGCCGGCGTTGTGATAGCACCCGGACCCGTCGTAGAATACGCCCCGCTCTACCGGACCAACAAGTCAGAAGTGACGACTCAGTATGATATGAAATCCGTCGAAAAGATAGGTCTCCTCAAGATGGATTTTCTGGGGCTCAAGACATTGACGGTGATCGATGACACCCTTCACCTGGTTGGGAAGAAGGATGGGAAATTCCGCACTATGAACGACATCCCTCTCGACAATCAGGCGGTCTTCACAATGCTGGGGGAAGGACAGACGGCCGGTGTGTTCCAGTTCGAAGGAAACGTGCCTACCGACGTTCTAAAGAAAATGAAACCGGACACGTTCGAGGATTTGATTGCAGTCAACGCCCTGATCCGTCCCGGTGCGCTGAACAGCGGCATGACGGACGATTATATTCTGAGGAAACAGGGAAAGACGAAAGTCGAGTACCCCCATCCGATGCTGGAACCGATTCTCAGAGACACATACGGAGTTATTCTCTATCAGGAGCAGGTAATGTCCATTGCCAATGTTATGGCGGGCTTTTCCCTGGGCCAGGCGGACATCCTGAGAAGGGCGATGGGGAAGAAGCACCCCGAGGAGATGGAAGCCCAGAGAGAAGATTTCGTGAAAGGTGCAGAGAAACAGATGGTCGAGGAACATGCCTCGAGCAGGGTCTTTGAACTGATGCATCTGTTCAGCGGTTACGGATTCAACAAGAGTCACAGTACCGCTTATACCATGCTCTCATATTACACTGCCTACCTGAAGACTCACTACCCGGCAGAATTCATGGCTTCTCTCCTCACCAGTGAAATGGGCAACACCGACAAGGTCGTATTCTATCTGTCCGTATGCAGAGACATGGGGGTGAAAATTCTCCCTCCCGACGTGAATGAGAGCGTGTATCAGTTCACTGTAGTAGCGGAAGGGATACGATTTGGGCTGGGGGCGATCAAGAATGTGGGGAGAGGGGCGATCGAGTCCATCATCGAGGCCAGAACAAGGGTTGGAAAATTCAACAATCTGCTCGAATTTTGTGAAAACGTTGATCTGAGGCTCAACAACAAACGGGTTCTCGAATACCTCGTCATGGCCGGGGCGATGGATTCTCTGGAGGGTCACAGAGCACAGCTTCTCAAGGCGGTCGAATCGGCGCTTTCCATTGCTCAGAAAAAAACGGAGGACAGGAAGAGGGGGCAGATGAATCTGTTCGAGGCCGCAGGCGGTGGTGAAGCTGCAGGCTTGATGATGTTTTCTCTTCCCGACGTCAGCCCCTGGACCCCGAGCCAGATGCTGGCGAAGGAGCGCGAGCTGGTCGGTTTTTACATCTCCGGACACCCGCTCGAAAAATACAAACCTGTCCTCTCCTATTACACGAATGCTTCTACCACCCAGACAGTCAGCAGTGCTCCGAACAACAAGGAATTGCGCATCGGAGGTATCGTAACTGCCATCAAGACATTGTTCGACCGGAAAGGTAATGAGATGGCTTTCGTCACCATTGAAGATTTTGTCGGATCGGTCGAAGTTATTCTCTTCAACGATACATACAGGGAAAGTAGTGAATTTTTAGAGATCGACGCGGTGCTCCTGATAACCGGGAAGGTCTCGAGGCGTGATGAAGACAAACTCAGTCTCATTGCGAATACTGTCTGTGATATAGAAAAGTCATTGAATGATGGTAAGATCGGTGTTACAGTCGATCTGTCAATCCTGAGCGAGCAGGATGAGAAGGATTTTCTGCAGCTTCGAGGGATTCTTACTGCCCACCCGGGACCGGCTCCGGTATATTTTCTCGTGGGCAACGGTCGGATCAGACGAAAGTTCGTGTCGAAGAGCGCAACTGTTTCCATTGATGATTTACTGATACAGGATCTGAAGAAGTATGCAGGGGAGGAATCCGTGAGAATCGAAAATGTACAATAAGAATCATAACCAAGTGGGGTCTCTATGAAAAAAACTGTACTCCTCGCTTTCCTTCTACTCGCTTCTGCCGGGACAGGCTCCGCACAGGATGTTCTCAGCAGGATGATTGTCGATACCCCGACGGCAGGCCTGATCCCGCGGGGGAGCTATGCTTTCGGGGTGAGAATGTCGGAGGGTGGAAACGTACTCGGAGAACTCTCTCTCGGAATATTCGAGAGGTTCGAGCTGGGATTCTCTTACGGTGGTATGAACATCGTCGGAGCAGGTGACGTGGAATGGAATCCCCGGGTCGAATTCCAGATCAAGTACAGACTGATCGATGAGACCACGGGTTTCCCCGCGATGGCGATCGGCTTTGACTCGCAGGGATACGGTGCCTATGATACAGAGCTCGAGAGGTATGCGATCAAATCGAGGGGGTTTTACGGCGTTCTGAGTAAAAATTATCAGTTTCTCGCCGAACTGGGCTTCCATGCGGGTTACAGCGTGTCCATGGAGGGGAAGGGGGAGGATGCAGGAGAACCCGACTTCTTCCTGGGAACCACGATCGGATTCAATCCCGATCTGATGATCATGCTCGAGTATGACCTGCCTGTGTCAGATGATTCGATAGCCAGAGCACTCGATGATGGAAATGGCTACTTCAACGCCGGATTCCGGATGAGGCTCGTGGAGCATCTGGTCATCGAGGTCTCTTTCAGGAATATCAATGAGAACGCCATGAATAGTAACCGGATGCTCAAAGTCGTCTATGAGAGTCCTTTCTTCTAAACCTACAGGGAGTTCATTTGTAGGCATATCCAAAAACGTCGCCCGGGGGGGTAGATGATGGAAAATCAATACCTGGATTTCGAAAAACCGATCATCGATCTCGAGAGAAAGATAGAGGATTTGAAAGGCTTCGAGGGAGTCGGCCTGTCGGATGAGATCAAGCAGCTCGAGAACAAACTTTCGAGATTGAAGAAGGAGACATTTTCAAACCTGTCTCCCATACAGCGAGTCTTGCTTGCGAGGCACCCTCTCAGGCTCTATGCTCTCGATTACATCTATGCCATCTTTACCGGGTTTCTCGAGCTTCACGGGGACAGACTGTTTGGAGATGACAAGGCCATTGTCGGGGGGTGGGCTCTGCTCGAAGGTGAGCCGGTGATGGTCATCGGACAGCAGAAAGGCAGAGATACCAAGGATAAGCTGCTCAGGAATTTCGGGATGCCGCATCCCGAAGGTTACCGCAAGGCTCTGAGGCTGATGAAAATGGCTCAGAAATTCAAAAGGCCGATCATCACGATCCTTGATACTCCTGGAGCGTACCCCGGTATCGAGGCGGAAGAGCGGGGACAGGCTGAGGCCATCGCGCGGAATCTCAGAGAAATGTCGATGCTCGATGTTCCCCTGATCGTCGTCAATATCGGTGAAGGGGGGAGTGGAGGCGCACTTGCACTGGGTCTCGGGGACCGGATCCTGATGCTCGAAAATGCGATCTACTCCGTGTGTTCACCCGAAGCCTGTGCGTCCATACTGTGGAGGGACAATACGAAGAAGGATCTCGCCGCATCGGCGCTCAAGCTGACGGCGATCGATCTGCTGAATCTGGGAGTCATCGATGAGATTATCAGGGAGCCGCAGGGTGGTGCTCATTCCGATCCGGCTGGTACCATAGCTCTAGTCAAGGAAAGTGTTCTGAAGCATCTGGAGGAGGTTGGGAAGATACCTCCGGAGAAGCTGCCGGACCACAAACTCCAACGGTTCTCGAAGATCGGGAAGTTCATCGAGATCAATCTCGAAGGGGAACAGTGATGCAGAGGAAGACACCCGAGAAGGTGAAGATGGTGGATGTCTCGGATAAAGAAAAAACACAGAGGACATCAGTGTCATGCGGACGGATTGTTATGGATGAGTCAACGCTGAGGCTCGTCCGGGAAGGGAAGGTCGAGAAGGGTGATGTGATCACGGTGGCACACGTTGCCGCTATTCAGAGTGCGAAGATTACACCATTGATAATTCCTCTCTGTCACCCCTTGAATATTACCAGTGTTAATGTAGAATTCGGATTCGACCGGTCACCGCCGGCGATTCACGTGAGGACGAAGGTGAAAGGCTTCGACAGAACCGGGTATGAAATGGAATCTATGACTGCAACTGTCACAGCACTGCTCACGATTTATGACATGTTGAAACCGGTAGACAAAAAAATGGAGATTGGTCCGGTCTTCCTGGAATCCAAAAGTGGCGGGAAAAGTGGGGACTGGATCCGTTCAGGACAATAGGAGGAATACTCTGTTGATTCAGAAAAAGGTTTATACTGTAAAGATCAAACCCAATATAGGTTTGCTTGTCGTTCTCCTGGTCATGATCTCATTCGGTTGTGCTGAGAGGGAGCAGGGGACTACCCATTCGGGGAAGCTCGTTGCAGTTGAGTTCGAACATCGGAACGTCGTGGAACACAGGGGCGAGGGAGGACCTGAGATATCACTGCTCATCACCCGGGGGCGTACACAGGGTACGATACCAGACGGCGGCATCACGCTCCATTACCGTGTAGATAGCGGGCCTTTTCAACAGATTGAGATGTACAAGACGGCATCCGGGAGGCGTTACCTCGGGCAGATACCTCCTCAGCAAAAAGGTTCGCTCGTGGATTATTACATCAGGATAGAGCACAGGAGAGGAAAGATCCTGACATTCCCCAAAGATGCCGAGGCGGGTGAATATTATACTATCCACATCAGGTGAAATCTTAGTGGCCCAGTTCATAAATACGCGTGTTTTCGGCCGACAATGCATCCCGACTCACCGCGTTGCTCGTCGGTTGAATACGTTAACACAAGGAGGGTGTTCGCCCTCCTTGCGCCTCGTGGTTCGGGTGCCTCGATGATATCGTTGCGCCACCGTAGTTATGAGCAGGACCACTTAGGTACCGATCGGAAAATTTCTTTGAGACAGCCGCAGTATTACTACATTGTACCGTGTCGGGAGAGGGGAAATACTAAATGAGATTACGTATTGTCTGCGTGATTATGATCGTCTTCATCTTCTTCTGTGCTATAGTTACCGGTGAAGGGAAGGAGGTTGAATACCGGACTTCCATTCTGTCCAATGGAATGAGGGTTATCATGAAGGAGAATCATGACAATCCTCTGGTCGCTTCCCTGGTATACGTTCACGCCGGATCAGCGTTCGAGAAAAAGTGGAACAACGGGGTTTCCCATCTCCTCGAGCACCTCCTGTTCGATGGGACGAGAGAGAGGTCGAGAGAGGATATCAACGAAGGAGTGAAAGATCTCGGTGGTTATATCAATGCCTTCACAAGAGAACTCTACACGTCCTTCATCGTGCTTGTGCCCGCTGAGAATATCGGGGAAGGCCTCATGTTACAGAGGGACATGCTGTTCCATTCCATTATTCCCGATGAAGAGCTTACGAAGGAGCGCAAGGTGGTGATCGAAGAGATCAGGAAAGACGAGTCCACCGCATACTACATTGCCGAGCGGTTCCACCGCGACAGGCTCTATGCGGGGAACCCTTATGCCTTGCCGGTCATAGGGTATCCCAACGTGATATCCACCGTGACCCGGGATGAAATCCTTGACTACTACAGCAGCTACTATGTCCCGAACAACATGACAATACTCTTGATGGGTGATTTCGATCAGGATCGGATGCTCGAACTCATCCAATCGACTTTTGGAGATGTTCCGTACAAACCGCTCCCACCTCGTGTTTCGCTCGAGATGAATCCACCAGATGAAAGTTACATGGCAACCAAGGAAGGGGACACGAGAATCTCATATATGACCGTTTCCTTCATCTGCCCTGATCCTCATCACAAGGATTACAATGCGCTCGACCTCCTTAGCCGGTATCTTTCAGAAGGTGAAGATTCGCCGCTCCAGAGGTCTCTGGTGAGGGGAAATGTGCCCGTCGCAATGTCCGCGTCCTCGGGAATGACCATGAGGGACGGATTCTCCGTTTTCGATTTCAACATTCTTTTCAGTGGAAACGACCCCGAGAAAATTATCGACAAACTTCGTGGCATGATCAAACAGGTTTCACACATCAAACCCGACAGGGAGCGGCTAGAGGAGTTGAAGACGGGTCTGCTGGTCAGCGAGGTCATCACACAGGAGAAATTTCATTATTTCGGGATTATGATGGCTGATGAGATCGCAGTGGGAGGTATCGATAATCTCCTGAACAGGCGGAAAATGATCCAGGATGTGTCTCCGGCGGATGTCGCTGCAGTTGCTTCACGTTATCTCGATGGTGCGGGTTTTTACGCTACAGCATACGTTCCCGGCGGGAAAGACCTTGATGAACAGGAGGATCGAAACCGGAAGGAGACAGTGAGGAAAGTCCTTCCGAATGGTCTTGTGCTCCTGATAGAGAGCAGCGACGGGTCCGATGTGTTCGCCATGAACGTATTCGCGAGAGGGAGATCACACTACGAGCCATCCGACAGGCAGGGGAGCTCGGAAATACTTTCAAGGTTGTTCCTGAGAGGGACGGACTCACGAAACTTCGAGACGCTCGCTCAGGATCTCAGGTCGATCGGGGCGCAAGTAACCGTAGTCGACAATCCCATGATACCCTATGACGATCGTTACACGACACCGGCATATTCATTCCTGAGATTTCAAACCCTGGGGAAGTATCATGAGGAGGCGATAGAGCTTATCTCGGATATGCTCCGGAATCCATCTCTCGATGATTCAGAAATCGAGCTGGTGCGGGAAGAGGTGAAGGGGCTTATCCAGAGAGACGGGAAGAGCAGCTATAAGGAGGGGAGGGCTCTGCTGATGGAAACCATGTTCGAAAACCATCCTTTCGAACACAGAATTGTCGGACAAATTGACCATGTCTCCAGGATAACGAGAATGGATCTCTCCTCTTTCCATGAGAAGTTGTATTCTCCCGGGAATCTCATCGTTTCAGTAGTAACAAGTCTCCCGATCGATGTAACCGAAAAAAAACTGGGAGAAGCCCTCGGTGGATCCTGGGGGTCGGGCGAGACCTTCGGAGAGTACCCGGCACCGTCACCGGTCGACGAGATCAAGGAAGTGATGGTGGATATGAAGTCCAACCAGGCTTATCTCTACTTCGGCTTCCCTCTGCCGGGTGCTCGTGATCCCCGTGCACCAGATATCATAATAATGAACTCTATTCTTTCTGCACGGTTGGGACTCTCGCTGAGAGAACAAGAAGGGCTTGCTTATTCGGTCGGATCATCCGTCCGCTTCGACCGGAATTTCGGGTATCTCGTAATTTCCATGGGAACCGCCGGCGAGTCAGTTGAACCGGCGAAGGAAGGGATACTGGCCCAGATCGCCGATCTCTCCCGGGATGGAATAACGGAGAAGGAACTCAGCCGAGCAGTGAGTGATTACAGAGGTGATCTCCTGCGAAAAAGGATGTCCAGGTTGAACAAAGCGTATTATATGGCTCTGAATGAATACCTCGGGTGGGTGGGTGAAGACAGCATTTACAACAGTATGCAGGAACTGACTGTTCAAGATGTCGATAGCGCGGCCAGAGATTATCTTTCGAATAATCCGTATGTTCTGGTTGTTGTAAAATAATCATCCCGGGGGGGGAAGCCCGGACTTGATCTGTCCACGCGTGAGGACCGGATCAGAAGGCCCGGGGTGCTGTACTTCCGGAGAAGGCAGGTGATCGTTATGACTAGGATTCGTTCGATCCTGATTTTTATGATTTTCACCCTCGTGACCGTTTCTGCTACCAGACCTGCAGTTTCAGGTTTGATTCAGACAACGCCGAGTAGAGCGCCCCGTGATCCCATTATCTGTAATTATCTGGCGATCGATGCAAAGACAAGACCCGACCAGAGATTCAAGGTCTGGGTCTTTTTCACCGACAAGGGAACCACTGACAATGCCGAGATAGATCTTCTCATCCAAAATGGGATCAAGAGGATCTTACCGAAAACCCTGGAGAGGCGGGAGAAGACTACCGGTGAGCGTCCGTATTCAGGTCTGTTCGACATCGACGTGTCGGCTGAATACGTGGACGCGGTTCTCGCGAAGGGAGCAACACACAGAACCACATCACGATGGCTCAATGCCGTGAGTGTCGAAGCGAGCGCTCGTGAGATTATCAGGATCTCCGAGCTCCCGTTTATCTACTCAATCCGGCCGGTCGCCGGATTCGTGCGGGAAGAATTTCCTCCGAAGCTGTCCTTGCGCCAGAGAGAGACTTCGCCTCTTTCGGAGAGTTTCGGGATCGACTACGGGAACTCATTTCTTCAATCGATGCTGATCACGGTCCCTCCTCTCCATGAGCTGGGTTACACCGGCGACGGTGTTCTCGTCGGTGTCCTGGACACCGGTTTCAGGAAAGATCACATGGCCATAACCGGCCTTGACATTATCGCCGAGCACGATTTCGTATTTGATGATGATGATACCCAGTATGATCCTTCTGATCCGGACGACTACTCCGACTTTCATGGAACGGGTGTTCTTTCGATTCTGGCCGGAAACGCAGCGGGAGAACTCGTCGGGCCGGCGTTCGGCGCATCCTTCCTGCTGGGGAAAACAGAGGACATCCGGAGCGAGACACCGATCGAAGAGGACTACTGGGTCGAAGGCATTGAGTGGATGGAACTCTCGGCGGTAGACATCGTCTCCAGTTCCCTGGGGTATACCCGGTTCGATGACGATTCAGGATACGAATTCAGCGATCTCGACGGCAACACAGCGGTAACGACGATTGCAGCAGATTTTGCTGCGAACCTGGGTGTGTTCGTCGTAAATGCGGCCGGTAACGACAGAAACGGCGAATGGGGTCACATCATCACACCCGCCGATGGTGACAGTGTCGCAGCTGTCGGGGCTGTAGACGGAAACCGGGTACTCGCTTCGTTCAGTTCACCCGGACCGACATTCGATGGCAGAACAAAGCCGGATGTCTGTGCGATGGGGTCGGGTAACTATTTTGCTCTCAACATCGACACTCTTTCTTATGCAAACGGCAGCGGCACATCCTTCGCCACACCGATGGTGGCGGGGGCATCAGCGCTCCTCCTCGAGGCCCATCCCGAGTGGACGGCTATGGATGTACTGAGCAATCTGCGGGCGACCGCATCACAGAGTAGTACGCCGGACAACGATCTCGGCTGGGGGATCATCAACACGCTCAGAGCAGCCGATCTCGATGTCCCCTTCGTGCTGTTAGTGAGTACAGCGGTTGATGACGATTCGATCGGTGAGAGTCTCGGGAACGGAAACGGGTTTCCCGAGGCCGGTGAAACCATCGAGCTTGCCGTGTTCGTGAGTAATATCGGGGACACAAGCACGTCGGGGGTTGAAGCTGTTCTCCGGACGGAAGATCAATATGTCAGCCTCCTGGATTCGACCGAAACATTTACCGATCTGGCTCCCGATGACAGCACGTTTTCCGATGACGATTTTGATTTCGTACTCGGCGATTCGCTGCCTCTTGCGCACAGCGTCCTGTTCACTCTCCTCATCACTGATGATGAGTTGCGGGAGTGGCAATACACATTCACGCTCAGC
Source organism: uncultured Gemmatimonadota bacterium (assembly GCA_964654825.1). Classification (GTDB taxonomy): domain Bacteria; phylum Gemmatimonadota; class CAZMKB01; order CAZMKB01; family CAZMKB01; genus CAZZKG01. Next base: position 36,857 of record CAZZKG010000028.1, read on the forward strand.
ACGGGACAGCTGTTTCTGGTCAGCGGGGACGTTCTCTCCACGGACATGATCCCCCTCCCCAATTCGACGCTTCTGGTTTTCGGCCCTCTCGACAGCCTGGGACAGTTCGAGACGATCACTGTCGATACAACCGATGATTCAGGTCACTTCGGGCATTACCAGCTGCCCGGCAGGTATTCCTATCAGGCGCTTCAGGAGGGCTACCTCCTCAGCCACGGCTATCGCGTGGACTTGCCGCCTGATACGTCGTTGTCCATCATCCTGGTTTCCCCGCAACTGTCTCTGGATACCGATGCCGACACTCTTATCATACCACTGGATGTTGACCTGAAAGGATCGAGTACGTTCACGGTGACCAACACCGGTACGGGTGCGCTGTTCTTCTCACTGCAGGAAGTGAATCCCCTCAGGGCTGAGGTTTCACATTCAGCAATAAAGAGGAAAGATGATGCGGCAGCACTACTCAAACAGATGCTGGAGCAATCGGGATTCAGGGATATTTTAAAGGGGGGATCTATCAGCCCTTCAAGTTCGGGACAGGTGCCTGTAACAGCAGCCGATCCTGTCGACTCGCTCTGGAATATCATCTACCCTGACAACCAGCAGCGAACGGACATGGATATCTGGGCGCTCTCCTCCCAGATTGATCGTGAAACGGGGATGCTCTATCTCAGGCTCGCGGGGTATGAGCCCTGGGGTGAAGTGCCGGGTGTGTGGTGGGCTGTGTTCGTACTCGATACCGATTCTGATCCATCCACCGGTGATCCGGTATTCGGCACGGAGTACATGCTCCTGAGAATTCCTGAAATCGGTTCATATGCATATTACTGGGATGAAGGCACCCAGGATTATGAAATTCTCGGCCCGCTGCCGTACGAGGCCATTGGAGACAGCACGTTCGATATCGGGGTGAGCATCGACATGATCGATGATTTCACCGGACCGGATCCCGAACTCATGGATATTGCTGCGGGGTTTCTCTGGCCGGAGGATCCCGACACGGCGAGATTGGGCGATGTCGTCCCCGCCGACGGTGCCGCCGGTATCATTTCACTCTCTCTCCACGATGATGAGTGGCTTGTGGTAGAACCGGCCTGGAAGTTCCTCATGCCGGGTGAATCGGCTGAAGTTTCAGTCCATGTTGACATGCAGCTCCCGTTACCTGACACCGTGGTCAGCTCGATCCTCTTCAATTTTAATGAACCCCGGTCTGAACCGTTTTTACTCTGGATCACTCCACTCTTCCCGGAGGATATCGGGGAAGAATTCGAAAAAGGAGCGGTTCCCATCGCTTATTCCCTCTCGCAGAACTATCCTAATCCCTTCAACCCGGTTACGAGAATCCAGTATGATGTTCCAAACAGTATTTCCGGGGAGATGAAGGTCCTTATCAGGATTTACGATATGCGCGGAAGGCTCATAAGGACTCTCCTCGACGAGGAAAAGGAACCGGGGTCCTACTCGGTGGTCTGGGATGGGAAGGATGAGAGAGGAGAACCTGTTTCATCGGGAGTCTATCTGTATCGGATGGAATCGGGGCGATTCAGCAGCCTTAAAAAGATGATAATGATAAAATGAAAGAGCAAAGACTGCCCTTCAGCTTGAACCTGTACTTTCTGCTTCTTGTGCTCATAATCATAACATACCTGTTCGTCAAAGTGATATGGCCTTTCTTTTTCACCATTCTCCTGGGTGCGATCATAACAGGTCTCTTCTACCCTCTCTACCGCTTTTTGAACCGGGTCACCCGCGGGAGGGAGTCACTCTCCTCTCTGCTCTCATGTCTTGCGATACTCCTGCTTATCATACTGCCCCTCTCCGGGATTCTCGCAGTTGTTACCGGACAGGCCCTCGATTTTTATGACAAAGTCGATGGTTACATGAAAAGCGGATCTTTCGACATGAACCGGATTACCGAGTGGCCTCATCTCGAGGAGTACCTGGGACGATTCGACATCGATCGGTCAGAGCTAATCGGAAAGCTTGGCGATTCAGCGAAAGCTGTCAGCACTTTTTTCGTGAAGAGCATCCAGCGCGTTACTCAGGGAGCTTTTAATGTGGTCGCAATGTTGTTCGTGATGCTCTTTTCCATGTACTACTTCTTCAAAGACGGGCCCGCATTCCTCGAGCAGTTCAAGCGTATGAGTCCGCTCGACGATACATATGAAGATAAGCTCATCGACAAATTCGCCTCGATTACGAGAGCCACAATAAAGGGCACTCTCGTCATTGCAGTCATCCAGGGGAGCATCGGGGGTATCGCTTTCTGGATTTTCGGTGTCCCTTCTCCGCTGTTCTGGGGCCTTATCATGGTGATCCTTTCCATCATCCCCGTGGTCGGCAGCGGAATTATCTGGGCTCCGGCAGCTGTTATCGGACTGGTGCAGGGAAACTGGGTGCAGGGGACAGGCTTGCTTGCGGTAGGTGTCGGTATCATCAGCACCATCGACAATCTGTTGAGACCCCGGCTCGTCGGCAAGGACACGCAGATGCACCCCCTGCTCATCTTTTTCGGTACCCTCGGGGGTATCAGCGTTTTCGGCATCATAGGTTTTATCATCGGCCCCATCATTGCCGCACTCTTTGTCACCATCTGGAATATCTACGCAGCCGAGTTCGAAGTATAGTGTCCATAAAAATAGAAAAATAGGGACAGTCACCATTTATTTAACAAAACAACAGGAGTTTAAGCCTTGTGTGTGTTTTAATCGGTCAACTTATTTAATAGTAACAGATTAGCATTTGGCAGATTGTAAGACCCTACTCTTGGTAATTGTATAACCCAATAAATGGTGACTGTCCCTATTTTTACACGGAGAACGGGTCTTCGAATAGTAACCGATGGTTCACAGCCCGATCTAACTATTCTGCGCATCTACGACTGCGATGGCGGTCATGTTGATGATGTCACTGACTTCGGAGCCTCTCTGGAGGACGTGAACGGACTTTCTCATCCCCTGGAGAATCGGGCCGATGGTCTCCGCGCCACCCAGCCGCATCATGAGCTTGTACGCGATATTCCCGGCATCGAGATTGGGGAATATCAGCACATTGGCGGCCTCCTTCAGCTCATTGAACGGGTACCGGCCCTTAAGTATTTCCTCAACCACGGCAGTATCGGCCTGCATCTCACCATCGACCGGCAGGTCCGGCCTTTTCTCCCTGACTAATTCCACGGCTTTTCTGACCTTGAGAGAAGAGGGAGCCTCGGTACTTCCGAAATTCGAGAAGGAGAGCATTGCGATATGCGGTTCGACATCGAACTCCTTCGCGGTCTCTGCTGTCTGAATCGCGATGTCGGCAAGCTGCTCGGCTGTGGGATCGATGTTGACGGTTGTATCTGCAAAGAAAAAGATCCCCTGTTTCAGAATGAGTATGTAGAGCCCGGAGACTCTCTTCGCGTCTCTGTCGATACCGATGACCTGCAGCGCCGGCCGGATCGTATCAGGATAGTTCTGTGCTATCCCGGCTATCAGTCCATCGGCATCACCCATATACACCATCATCGATCCGAGGTAATTCCTGTTGAGAATGAGGTCTTCCGCTTCTCTCCTCGTGATACCGCGCCTGTGTCTGAGGTTATAGAGACTCGTACAGTACTCCTCGAATTTTTGGAACTTTATGGGATCGATGATCTCAATCTTGCTGATGTCACAGTGCAGATCAGCCGCCTTTTTCCTGATGATGTCTTCTCTTCCCAGGAGGATGGGATGAGCAATGCCTTCCTCCACGATTATATTGCTGGCTCTTATTATCTTCGAGTGTTCTCCCTCCGGGAAGACGATACGCTTCGGTTCCTTGATCGCTTTGTTGATCATCACCCTGACGACTTCTTTCGACTTGCCGAGAAGCATCTCTAGCTGTTCTTTGTACTCTTCGATGTCGATTTGTATTCGCGCGACGCCCGAATCCATGGCTGCTTTTGCTACGGCGGGAGCTTCCCACAGGAGGACCCGGTGGTCGAAGGGTTTGGGTATGATGTACTCGCGACTGAAACGGAGGTCTTCGACCCCGTAAACTCTTCGTACAGCATCCGGCACATCTTCCTTGGCCAGACCGGCCAGAGCCTTCACCGCGGCGATTTTCATGTCCTCGTTGATCGATCTGGAGCGGACGTCGAGAGCCCCTCTGAAGATGAACGGAAAGCCGAGTACGTTGTTGACCTGGTTAGGGTAATCAGATCGCCCCGTCGCTATGATCACGTCGTCTCTCGCCGCTTTTGCATCTTCATAGGTGATCTCGGGATCAGGGTTGGCCATGGCGAAGACGATAGGGTTGTCGTTCATCGACTTGACCATTTTTTGGGTCACCAGCCCTTTAATAGAAACACCGACGAAAACATCGGCACCCTTGAGTGCGTCAGCGATGGTGCGCTTGTCCGTTTCGACCGCGAATCTCGCTTTGTAGGGATTTTTGTCCTCGTCTCCTCTCCCCTTATAGATGACCCCTTTCGAGTCACACATGATGGTGTTTTGCCGTTTGACCCCCATGGAAACGTAGAGCTCAGCACAGGCGATACCTGCTGCTCCAGCCCCGGAATACACGACCTTCACGTCACCGATATCCTTCTCGACGATCTCGAGTGCATTGAGGAGGGCGGCCCCTGAAATAATCGCCGTCCCGTGCTGGTCATCATGAAAGACCGGGATGTCCATCTCCTCCTTGAGTCGCTGTTCTATTGTGAAGCACTCCGGAGCCTTGATGTCCTCCAGGTTGATACCCCCGAAGGTTGGCTCGAGGAGTTTCACGACACGGCATAATTCCTCCGGGTCCAGAGTATTAACCTCCAGGTCGAAGACATCGATGTCTGCGAATCTCTTGAAGAGAACCCCTTTCCCCTCCATGACAGGTTTACCGGCGAGAGCACCAATGTTGCCGAGGCCGAGGACTGCAGTCCCGTTTGAAACGACAGCCACGAGATTGCCCTTTGCCGTGTAGTTGTATGCTTCTTCAGGGTTCCTTTCGATCTCGCGGCAGGGTTCGGCCACGCCCGGTGTGTACGCGAGGCTCAGGTGTCTCTGGGTGGTGCAGGGCTTCGAGGCGATGACCTCGATTTTTCCTTTTCGCCCCGAACGGTGATATTCCAACGCTTCGTCTATAGTTACCATCATGCACTCTCCACATGTTCAGTCATATTGGTTCTTCATCGAAACAGATTCGATTGTCGGCAGAAAGATTCAGTAATATAACGATTCATTCTTCTTTTCTCAAGAATAGACAGCAAAGATATCTGGTCTCCGGTACTTCCAGAAGAATGGGGTGGTCTTCTGCCTGTCCTCTGCACTCAATGACCTGGGCGCCCACCCGGGCATCCATGGCAGCTTCCCGTACGATTTCCTGAAAAAGGTCGTGAGAGAGATGCTGGGAACATGTTGACGTAATGAGAAGCCCCCCCGGTCGCAGAATCCTGAGTGCCCTCAGGTTGATCTCTTTATACCCCCTCCGGGCCCCTTCGAGTGATTTTTTACTCCTGGTGAACGAAGGTGGATCGAGAACCACTGCATCGAACCTTTTTCCCTCCCTGTCATATTGTTTCAGGAGATCGAATACATTCGAAAGAAGAACCGTGGTCCTGTCTCCCATATTGTTGAGCTCTATATTCTTCTTCGTAAACCCGACGGCTTCTTCAGAAATTTCGATGAAGGTCACACATTTTGCCCCATTACTGAGGGCTTGCAGGCCAAAACTGCCCGTATAGCTGAAGCAGTCGAGAATCTCCATATCTTTCATCCACGATCCGGCAAGAATAGCGTTCTCGCGCTGATCGAGGAAGAGCCCCGTTTTTTGACCACCCGAAACGTCAACGATGTATCTTAGGTCTCCTATTCGCACCTCGAGGTTTTCCGGCAAATCCCCCAGGAGTACCCTTTTTACTCTCTCGAGACCTTCATGCTCACGGGCACGTACGTCACTTCTCTCGTATATGATCTCCGGGGAAAACACCTGCCTCAGGAGAGAGAGAATCATCTTCCTCCTGATATCCATGCCCAGTGTCAGGAACTGGACTACAACGCAGTTGTTGTATCTGTCAGCGATGAGACCAGGGAGTCCGTCAGCCTCCGAAAATACGAGCCGCAGGGCGTTTGAATCGAGCGAGAGACGATTTCGTCTTTTTTTTGCTCGTTCCAGTCTATCGAGGAAAAACTGTTCATTAAGATCTTCGTCATTTTTAGAGAGGATCCTGACGGTGATGATCGAACGAGGGTTGCCAAACCCCCTGCCGACAAACCTTCCGCGGTGGTCGATAACCACCACTTCCTCTCCACCTTCGAGTGTTCCATCGGTTTTCCAGATCTCGCCTTTATAGATCCAGGGGTGACCCCCCAGGATCCTTCTTTCTCTTCCTCTTTTCAAGTAGATCTTTTTCATGTCTCAATCCAGTCTTATAGGAGTTTGTCGAGGATATAGGCTACTGCCAGCAGGACACCCACGCCTGCGTGCATCATTATCGTCCCCGCATTTGCCGGGACGAGCTCCTCGGACTTGTCATAGTGAGTGAGAAGGGTTTTTACTGCTCCTACGGCCAGGGGCAGTGTGAGGAGTGCAACAAGTGTAAAAGGAGAAGTGTATCGGGAAACAGCAAAAACGGGTATCCACAGATAAGCTGTGAGCACAATGATGAGATAGCCGATTCGGCTTCTTTTCTTTCCGAGCCTGACCACGAGGTGGTTCTTCCCGACTGCCCGGTCGGCAGCACAGTCCTGAAACTGGTTGATGTAAAGCACCGCAGTAATGAGGAGCCCAACGGGAATCGAAACGAGAACAGGCTCGATATTGTATGAACCGCTTTGAACATAGTAGGAGCCCAGGGTCATCAGAACTCCGAAATTGAGTCCTATCAGAAGCTCACCAAGTCCATGATGCACGAAGCGGAAGGGAGGTGCGGTATAGAAAAAACCTGATACGATACCGATGATACCGAGCAAAAGGATGAAGTACCCGCGCAGGTAAATAAGATAGATTCCGATGACGGCGGCCAGTGTGTAAAGTATAAGGGCCTCGGTCAGGACCTGCCCGGGAGTGAGGAGCCCTTTCTGGATCATGCGGCTGCCGCCGGTAAATGGATTGACGAATTCGACATTTATATTGTCCGTTCCGCTTTTGTGATCGAAGTAATCATTCGACACGTTCGCTCCAGCGTGCAGGAGGACGCCGCCGAGGAGAGTCAGGAAAAACAGGCCCCAGGAGAAAGGGTAACCTTTTGACCAGGCAATTGCCGAACCGAGTAAAACAGGAACAATACTCGCGGTGAAAAAAGGCGCTCGAAGTTCTTTCAAAAAAAGTGTGAAAAAGTTTCTACTCACCGTTGTCTCCCTCGTGTGCGTGGTTGCGTCGAACTCTTATTCCTCAGGCGAGTATGACCTTGACCACCTCCGACGTGTTGGAGAAATCCCTGAAAAGGTGATCGGGTCCTGCCTGCGCAAGTTCTTCGTATGGAAAGAAACCCGTAGCGACGAGCACTGATCGGGCTCCGTTTTCCTGACTTACCATCAGGTCACTCAGCGTGTCGCCGATTATAACAACGTCCTTCCCGCGATACTCCTTGCCGGTATCTTCCTTGACCCGTTGTACAGCGAATGCCGGGAGATCGCTTCTATTGCCGGAATCACTGCCGTAGCTTCCATGGGTGAAGAATGATTCGAGGCCGAAGTGGCTGAGTTTGATGAGTGCACCTTCGCGGATATTACCTGTCAGGAGCCCCAGCACCGCCCTGTTCGAGCTCTTGAGTTTCTGAAGAAGTTCTCGTACGCCGGGAAAGAGCCGTGCTCTGGACTCACCGGGTAACTCTTCCTTCAAAGCCTCAGTGTAGCACTGGTAAAAGGAGGGGAGTTTATCGTGCCGGTTTGAGTTCTGATAATGATTTTTCTCGAGAATCGAGAGTATGATCTCAGGGTCGGTCTTGCCTGCAAAAGCTGAGCGAGAGAGGTTTTCGAGACTATCTACAATTTGGTAAACCTCTTTCAGTGCTCTGGAGATGGCCCTTCTGGCTGCACCACCTATCGTGAGAAGGGTTCCGTCAATATCGAAGAGTACCAACTTCTCTAACATCACAACAGATCACCCTCTTCCCGGTATCAAGAAGACATTGTGAAATATACCACCAGGAAATACGAATGGCAACAACAATAATATTCGATAGAAGCAAAAGGCACTGAAGAGAGTAATCAGCCGGAAGAGCAGGAGAAGCACAGTGGGATACGTCAGATCACAGTGACGAATTGAATCGTTGTGTATCAACCACTTGACAGAAACTCAGAATGGGTGTATTATTTTTATGAGGAAGTTCGAGGGTGAAATATAGCCGGTTCTTTTTCAAAGTCCTTGACTTTTTCTTTGGGAAGTAGTATTCTATGCTCTGCCCCAAGGGGGGCATCTGTTCTTTGAAAATAAGTGTGTAATGTCGGGTCGAGACGCGATTCGGGCCTTGAGTCAAGAAACGAACTGCCGTAAGGCAGTGAGCTTTTTTTTAACGGAGAGTTTGATCCTGGCTCAGGACGAACGTTGGCGGCGTGCTTCATACATGCAAGTCGTACGAGAAAATTTCCTTCGGGAAATGAGTAGAGTGGCGAACGGGTGCGTAACACGTGAGCAACCTGCCTCGAAGCTGGGGATAACCTCGAGAAATCGGGGCTAATACCGAATGTGATCGCAATTTCACATGGGGAAGCGATTAAAGGATGCCTCTGCTTGCAAGCTTCCACTTCGAGAGGGACTCGCGGCCTATCAGCTTGTTGGTGAGGTAACAGCTCACCAAGGCGACGACGGGTAGCCGGCTTGAGAGGGTGTACGGCCACATTGGGACTGAGACACGGCCCAAACTCCTACGGGAGGCAGCAGTAGGGAATATTGCGCAATGGGCGAAAGCCTGACGCAGCAACGCCGCGTGAGCGATGAAGGCCTTCGGGTCGTAAAGCTCTGTCATGTGGAAAGAAGGCCTTCCGGTGTAACAACCGGGAGGATTGACGGTACCACAAGAGGAAGCTCCGGCTAACTCCGTGCCAGCAGCCGCGGTAATACGGAGGGAGCGAACGTTGTCCGGATTTACTGGGCGTAAAGGGCGCGTAGGCGGCAAGGCAAGTCAGGTGTGAAATTCTACCGCTTAACGGTATGAATTGCACTTGAAACTGCCCCGCTAGAGCACAGGAGAGGAGAGTGGAATTCCCAGTGGAGCGGTGGAATGCGTAGATATTGGGAAGAACACCAGTGGCGAAGGCGACTCTCTAGACTGATGCTGACGCTAAGGCGCGAAAGCTAGGGGAGCAAACAGGATTAGATACCCTGGTAGTCCTAGCCGTAAACGTTGGATATTAGGTGTTGGAGGCATTGGATCTTCAGCGCCGCAGCTAACGCATTAAATATCCCGCCTGGGGAGTACGGCCGCAAGGTTGAAACTCAAAGGAATTGACGGGGGCCCG
>CAZZKG010000029.1:0-42433 GCA_964654825.1 uncultured Gemmatimonadota bacterium
CGGATACGCCGTCCGTGTCGACCGCCACCGGAACGTCTATGTCTGCGGCGGCAGTATCGGCGCCGGGACGAACAGTGACGTGACTCTCATCAAGTACAGCCCCGTCGGCGGGGAGGTCTGGGTATCGCGGTACGACGGGCCCGTCCACGACGACGACACCGGGTACGCGCTCGCCTTCGATCAGGCCGAGAACATCTTCGTGACGGGTCCGAGTACGGGTCATGGGTCGGACAACGATTACGTCACGATCGGGTACCGCGTCGGTCCCCCGCGGGCGAAGACGATGGGGCTCCTTCCGTAGACCGGAGAGGAGATGCGGTGCGCCGCGCCATGGACGAACGGCAATCATCACCGGGGAGGAGCGGCCCGAAGGGGTCGGACCTCCTCACAATCACGCGACTCGATGCAAGGAGTGTTCGATGAACATGACAGGGAATCTCAGGGTTCTTCCACTTGTCTTCTTTCTCCTCTTTCTCGCCGTCGTTCTTTCCCCCTCGGGCAGCGCCTCTTCCGATGCCACAGGGGAGAAGTCGCGGATCGAATGCATCCGCCGCGCGATCGAGGAGTCCGGCGCCTCATGGACTGCCGGCAGGACCGCCGTCTCGGACCTTTCGATCGATGAGAAGAGAAATCTGACCGGCCTGCTCTTCGAGGAGACGGTCTCGGCCCTCAACTCTCCCACACCGCTTCCCCAGCTTCCGAGTTCCCTGGACTGGAGAGAGAGATTCGGATCGGACTGGATGACCCCGGTCAGGTACCAGGGCATCTGCGGAGCCTGTGTCTCCTTCGGATCGATCGGTCCTCTCGAATCTCTGCTCAGCATTGCCTCGGGTGATCCTTACTGGGAACCCGATCTCTCCGAGCAGCACCTGTTCTCCTGCGGAGGTGGGAGATGCAACTGGGGCTGGAACGTCGGTAGTTCCATGGCACAGCTCACGGATTGGGGAGTCCCCTTCGAGGAGTGCTTCCCCTATCTCTCCGAGGACGGGCAGCAGCGTGACTGCGGCCTCGCCTGTTTTAATGCCGACCAGCACGTGACCAGGATCAGGAACTGGGGGTGGGTCGATAACGATGTGGAAATCATCAAGTACTACCTGCAGCAGGGTCCCCTGACAACCTGCATGACTGTGTACGAGGATTTTTTCTACTACACGGGAGGTGTCTACGAACACGTCTGGGGTGATTATATCTACGGTCACTGCATAACCCTCATTGGGTACGACGACGCAGAGCAGGCTTGGATCTGCAAGAACTCGTGGGGTATTTTCTGGGGTGAGGACGGCTTTTTCAAAATCAGTTACGAGGACTCCGACATCGGGAACAACACTTCCATTATGGAACTCTATCCGGTAGTACGGCTCATGGTCGACAAGGAGCACGTGAGTCCCGGTTCTACTCTTTACTGCGGGGTCGGTCTCTACAACCCGGGCAGCGTGTTCGATGGGGAGATCAGGGGTGTTCTCGAAGTCCCCTGGCAAGACGAGTTCGTCTTTCTCTCTACAGACCTGACCCTCGGCGCTGGGATGAATTACACCGATCCCTTTCATACCACCCTGACGGTTCCGGATCTGCCTCCTGGTACCTATACAATGTACCTCGATCTCAGAGACCCGGATAACGATGTCTCTGTCTCCTGTGACCGACACATCCTTATCGTCGAGTAGAGGAGAAAGCGGTCTGGGAACTAATCTGTCGCGTAACTATGGTCCAGACAGCCTCATCGAGGTGAGTAACTGATAGTAGGGCAGAACCCGCTTTTTGCCCTGCTTGCTTATGACCAAGCTGCCCGCCTAAAATGCCCCGCCAATATTGTGCGAACTGAAAATCGCGGGCAAAACGGTGTCCCTCTCAACTGAACGATTTTCCTGCCCGGGAGAATCGAACCGTACGGGTATTTCCACTTATTTCCACACATCTTCCACATTGTTATCCACTGTACGGATTTTCTGATCCGGGGAATATCGCCACTTGCCCGGGGAATCGCGGGTGTGTGGAAACCTGTGGAAAAGCGGAGCCTGATCGAGGCAATCCCGGTAAGCTTTTTCCGTTCATTCAATTAGGAAGGTAGCATCTGAACCGGTTTTTATACTAATCCACATCACTTACCCTTCACTACCCTGAGTCTCTGTCGCCCCCTCGCCATCGAACAGCCTGATGGTGCCATCTGTCAGTTCGCCCATATGGCATTTCCCGTTGAACACCGTACCCTCTTCGACGAGAAGTTTTGCCGTAGTAATGTCGCCCTCGACACTGGCGCCTGATTGCAGTTCGACTCGTGCTGACGCGCTTATGTTTCCCTTGACCGTTCCTCCCACAATCGTGGCTTCCACAAATACATCACCCTTCACAACGCCGTTTTTGCCGATAATCACCATCTGTGTGGCTCTCACCGTCCCGACCATCTCTCCATCGACCCGCAGGGTGCCATCAACATTACACTCTCCGGAAAACGTTGTGCCCGCTCCGATTACCGAATTGACCTTCCCCGGTTCGGAGTGATTTCGCTCGTCCTTTCTCAATTTCATGCCGTTTTTATCCTCCTTCTCTTTTATCTGAGGTAGAGTTCCGGATCAACGGGAACATTGTTCTTCCTCAGTTCATAGTGAAGGTGCGGGGCTGTACTCCTCCCCGTACTCCCCGAGAATGCGATGACCTCGTCTTTGCTCACCCGCTGTCCCGGACTCACGCACAACCGTGAATTGTGCGCGTAAAAGGAGCTGAACCTGTTTCCGTGGTCTATCAGTACATAGATTCCATAAATCGGATCGTACCGGGCTTCCTCGACTACCCCATCACCGGTAGCCTTGACCGGCGTATTCCTCGGTACGGCAATATCAATACCCATGTGCCGCTCCGTAAGGAGAGAGAACCTTCGGGTAATGTATCCCCTAACAGTAAGAGGCCACGAAGAGGGCCTCGAGCGTTGTGCATCCTGCGACTTTTCATAAAAAGACGCCCCGGGGATCATCTTTCCGGGTTCCAGAATCAATCGTGCACCGTGAAGCATTCCGGAGGTCTGTTTCCCAATTGGGCCTTTTTCGCCGGCCGTCGTGGCGAGCGGGATGCTGGTTCCGAGCATCTCTCCGATTTGTCGATACAGCGTTTCCATCGTATTGACCCTCTCTGCGAGTTCTAGGATGAGCTCGTTTTTCCTGGTAAGCTCGCGGTTCTCCTTCTCGATTGTGCCGGCTTTCGATGCGAGCGAGATCAATTTGCCCTGATTCAATAAAAACATGGCCGATCCCGCTATCAGCACAGCCAGGAGAACACCCAGCACACGCACCACGAAGTATGAAACCCGGAAGGTTTTCACGGTTCCGTTCTCATGCGGTATCAACATGATGGAGTAGTACTTCTTTTTTTTCATCTTCATATTTCAACACCCAGCAGATCGCAGAGCCGGTTCAGGTCTTCTTCGGAATAGAAGTGGATCTCTAGCTTCCCCCTACCCGGCCCACCCATCTTGATGCGGACCATCGTTCCCAGAACAGCCTGAAATGCATCTTCCAGTGCTGTGATTCTCGGTTCGACAGATCTTCTCCGCGAGCGTGCTCCTTCCGGTATCCGTTCCTTCGCCACATCTTCTGCCGCCCGGACCGACAGGTTGTCTTTGAGAATCCTCTCCGCGAGAGTGATTTGTTCTTCATCTCCCTCGACCGCCAGAATTGCCCGCGCGTGTCCGCCGGTAAGCTTTCCTCCCGACAGATATCCCCTGATTTTCCCGGGGAGTTTCAGAAGCCTCACCGCATTGGCGATTGTCGACCGGTTCTTTCCTACCTTGGAAGCCACTTCTGTCTGGCTCATCCCGAATCGATTCATTAGATCCTGGTACGCCATCCCTTCCTCGATCGGGTTCAGATCCTCTCTCTGGACATTTTCGACCAGGGCTATCTCGAGCAGCTCCCTGTCCTCGATTTCCACCAGAACACACGGGACCGTTTCGAGTTCGAGTTTTTTTGCTGCCCGGAGCCGCCTTTCGCCAATGATCAACTCATAGCCGTCTTCCGTCTGCCTCACCAGAAGCGGCTGTACTATGCCGTTTTCCCTGATGGAATCGGCAAGCTCGGAGATGCTCTCGTCGCTGAACTCCCTTCGGGGTTGAAATCTGTTCGGCTTGATCAACCGTATGGGGAGCCGGAGAAGCTCGTCTTTCTCCCCCTCTATTTCGAGGAAGTTCGTGTTCTTTATAATTGCTTCGAGCCCTTTTCCAAGTCTTCGTTTCGGCATTTTTTCATCAGCTCCTCTGCGAGTTTTATGTAGCTCTGTGCGCCTGTACTCATAATATCATAAAGAATTATCGGTTTCCCGAAACTGGGAGATTCAGAAAGCCTGACATTCCGGGGGATAACACTCTCATATACTTTATCACCGAAATACTCCTTCGCTTCCTCGGCAACCTGTTTCGAGAGATTGAGCCGCGAATCGTACATGGTGAGAAGAACTCCTTCGATCTTGAGTGATTTGTTGAGGTTCTTCTGGACGAGCCGTACCGTACCTAGCAGTTGGCCAAGCCCTTCGAGCGCATAATATTCACACTGGATCGGGATAATAACAGAGTCGCATGCTGCCAGGGTATTGATCGTCAGGAGCCCAAGGGAGGGAGGACAATCAACAATGATGAATGCGTATTGTTCTCTCACCCCAACCATGGCATTGCGGAGGCGCATCTCCCGAGCGATAATGCTTACGAGCTCGACCTCTGCTCCGCTGAGGTCGACATTCGCCGGGGCAAGGGAGAGGTAAGGGATCTGGGTTGGTATGATCACTTCCTCGAGGCTCACTTCTTCCACGAGGACGTCGTAAATGCTCGGCCGGTTGTTCGTTCGCTCATACCCGAGACCGCTGCATGTGTTAGCCTGGGGATCGATGTCGATGAGGAGCGTGTTCTGCTCGGCTGCTGCCAGACATGCGGCCAGATTGACGGCGGTAGTCGTCTTTCCTACGCCGCCTTTCTGGTTGGCGACGGCAATTGCTTTCCCCCTCATAATACATCGCCCCATGGTGAGACGAGATCCTTATCCCTACATGTAATATAACATTGGGCGGTCCGTCTGAAAAGTATAATTTTCCGGCTCCTTTCCCTTGCTTTCTCACCTGTCACAGACTAAAATTAACCGGAAGACCGTAAAACACAAGGTGATTGTTCATGCATATTTTCCCCGCCCCCCTTCCCTCCGCTGTTATCGAGGGGGCTCTTTACGAGGTCCAGAAACCCTCCCGGTACATCGGGCTGGAACGCAACACCTGCCGGAAATCATGGGGTGCTGCATCCTTCCATGTCTGTCTTGCCTTCCCCGAAACGTACGAGATCGGCATGAGCCACACGGGTCTCCAGGTTCTCTACCATATCACTGACCACATGGAAGGGGTTCTCGTGGATCGGGCGTACTGTCCGTGGCCCGACATGGAGGACACGATGCGGCGGAGAGGGCTCAGGCTCTGGGGTCTCGAGACGAGAATGCCGCTCTCCGCTTTTGATACCATCGGTTTTTCGCTGCAGAACGAACTGCTATACACGAACCTTCTTACGATGCTCGATCTCTCCGGGCTCCCCCTGCTCTCAGGGGACCGGTCGGACTCCGATCCGCTGATTATCTCCGGTGGTCCCTGCTCGAGCAACCCGGAGCCGTATGCAGACTTTATTGATGCGATCTGCATCGGTGACGGCGAGGAGCTCCTCCAGGAGGTCGTGCAGCGGGTCAGCGAGTCCAAGCGCAGAGGCACCCGCAGGAGAGACATGCTCCTCGATCTCAGCTCGATTCCCGGAGTGTATGTCCCCTCGCTTTATGAGCTGCAGCCCGACCGTTCCGGGCGGCTGACCCGGCATCGTCCCGTCCACGAGAAGGTACCGCCCAGGGTAGAGAGAAGGTTCGTTTCAGAGCTCGAGGCGGGGTGGATACCAGACCCGCCCATCGTACCGTCTGCAACGCTCGTTCAGGAAAGGCTCAATATCGAAATCGCCCGTGGCTGTACCTGGGGTTGCCGTTTCTGTCATGCCGGTTTCTTCCAGAGACCACTCAGGGAGCGCAATTCCGGCGACCTTGTAAAAGCTGCCGAAGGAGGTGTCTCTGAAACCGGATTCGACGAACTCAACCTGCTCTCCCTGTCGACCGCTGATTACAGCCGCCTTATCCCGCTTCTCGATGACCTCACCAACAGTCTCACGCCCCGACACGTTGCCCTCTCCCTGCCCTCGCTCCGGGTTGACTCCATGAGTCCACAGATCGTGGCCAGAATCCTGGAAGTGAAAAAGACCGGTTTCACGTTCGCCCCCGAAGCGGGGAGCCAGCGATTACGAAATGTGATCAACAAGATGTTCACCGAGGAAGACATACTCAAGGCGGTGAACAATTCATTCGAGCATGGTTGGAATCTCGTGAAGCTGTATTTCATGATCGGTCTCCCCACCGAAAACGAGGATGATATCACGAGTCTCGTGCGGCTCATAAAGAGCATCGCCAGGCTCCCCGGTACCTCGGGACGCGGACGTCAGATCAACGTCAGTGTCGGCGCGTTTGTCCCGAAGCCTCACACTCCGTTCCAGTGGGAGCCCTTCGAGGGTACACAGAGCCTCGAATCGAAACTTGGGCGCCTGAGGAACGAAGCGTGGGGCAAGAGGACGCGCGTGAAGTGGCAGAACCTGGAGGCTTCATATCTCGAGGCGGCACTATCTCGCGGAGACCGGTACTTCTCTCGGGTAATTCTCGAGGCCTGGAAGGACGGTGCTCGATTCGATTCGTGGACGGAAAAACTGGATCTGAATCGGTGGGCGCGCGCATTCCGGAAGTGCGGTGTTGATCCTGATCTTTATGCCGGCTCATGGGACGCCGAATCCGCTCTCCCCTGGGACATCATCGACACTGGCATTAAGAAGACATTTCTTCTGCGTGAACGGGACCGTGCCCTGAATGGACAGACGACTGCCGACTGCAGGTCCGGAGCGTGTCAGGGATGTGGTCTCCCCGGCGCACCTGCGGATATCCGGCTCGCCCGGCCCGAGATTCCTTCCGTGATCGGGACAAAATGTACATCGCCGGCAGAGGGGCTGCGCCTGCGTCGAAATCTCAGGATCCGCTACAGCGTGACGGGCCTCGCCAGATTCCTTTCACACCTCGAGAGGGGCAGTATTCTGAAAAGGTCCCTCCTCCGTCACCGAATCGATCAGATTTACTCCGAAGGGTTTTCCCCTCGGCCTCGTATGGCTCTCGGTCCTCCTCTCCCCATCGGTGTCTACAGCACCGTTGAGATGGCCGATTTTCTCGTCGGTGAAATCCGTTCTCAGGATGAAATCCGGGCAGAAATAGCCGGCGGGTTCCCCCCCGGCATCACTGTTGATGCGGTGAGTCTGGAGTTTCCGGAATGTGTCACTGAGTTCTCCCGGATCTCGGTGATTTCCTATGAATTCGATTTCTCGACTTCCGCTGAAGAACTCTGGCGCAGCTGTCTCGATGCCGGGACCCGATTCACGCACACGTCCCGGGTTCTCGTAACCAAAGAAAAACACGGGAAAACGCGGGAAGTGGACCTTAAGCTGGCCATCCCCCTTTTTGAGAAACGGAAGGGTTCAGGGCGTGGTTTTTTGTTCAATCTGTACACCAACCATCCTGAAGGGCAGAACTGCAGTCCGAAAGACGTTCTGGAGGAATTGTTCGGTCTCAAACCCAGTGATTATTCCGGGGTGCGGATTTTCCGAACCGGATACGCGGACCGTAACGGCAATCGTTTTCCTCTCCCACTGCTCCACGATTCCTGATCGGTAGCTCCGGAGCGCCTACCGGATGTTTCACGTGAAACATTGTCCCTGGGAATCTCGAATACGGTTACTGCCGGCTTCCTCATCTCGGGGTCGTATTTTACTACGAGTCAAGATCGGCAGATCCGGAGCGCCTACCGGATGTTTCACGTGAAACATTGTCCCTTGCGAGCTCGAGCACGATTGCTGCAAGGTCGCTAACCGAAACGCCAGATATCCGTGAAGCCTGTCCAAGAGATTGTGGCTTCACCGCTATCAGCTTCTCACGTGCTTCAGTAGAGATGTTCTGCACCCGATCGTAGGGGAAATTGTGCGGTATGGTGACTTCTTCCTGCCTGTTCAGCTTATCGATCTCTCGCCTCTCCCTTGCACAGTATCCCTCATACTTCACCTCGAGCTCCACCTGACGCTGGATTTCCTCGGGAGGGAGGTCCCGGCTGAGGCCGACCTTCGAGCACAACCCCCGGAGCGTGACCTCGGGCCGCTTCAGGAGCCGTGACAGGGCTGTCGGTTCCTCAATGCGTGTGCTCCCGGCCTGTTCGAGGAATTCGTTCACCATGGGTGGCTCAATAATCTTCTCGTCAAGGTACTCCCTGAGCTCTTTGAAAAGTGTTCGCTTGCGTTCGACGAGGCGATAATCCTGCTCGGACAGGAGCCCGAGCTTCCGCCCCGTGTCAGAGAGCCTGATATCAGCGTTGTCGGCCCTTACCGTGAGCCGGTACTCGATCCTGGACGTGAACAAACGATACGGTTCGGTTATCCCCTTTGTGACGAGGTCATCGATAAGCACGCCTATGGCGGCCTCGGTCCTGTGAAGCACAAAGGGCTCCCGTCCCTGTACCCGGTGTGCAGCGTTGATACCCGCCACGAGTCCCTGAGCCGCTGCCTCCTCATAGCCGGTGGTTCCATTGATCTGCCCGGCAAAAAAGAGCCCCGTGATTTTCATTGACTCAAGGGTCGGCAGTAGTTTCTCAGGCGGGAAATAATCATATTCGATGGCATAGCCGTATCTCACGATCTCTGTTCTCTCGAGCCCCCTTACCGAATGGACCACCTCCCGCTGTACCCGCGCAGGGAGGCTTGTCGAGAGGCCGTTCAGATAATATTCGGCATTCGACCTGCTCTCGGGCTCAATAAAAACCAGGTGGCTCTCCCGGTCCGGAAATCGTACGACCTTGTCTTCGATGGACGGACAGTACCGCGGCCCCCGGGCCTGAATCTGCCCGGTGAAGAGCGGTGCTGTGCCCAGTGCATCACGAACGATGGTGTGCGTTCGTTCGGATGTTGCGGTGATCCAGCATGGAAGCTGCTGTATGGGCTCCCGCTCCTGGAAAAACGAAAACCCCTCCCGGGGCTCTTCCCCGTCCTGTCTCTTCAATACTTCGAAATCTATCCGGGATCCATCAATACGGGGAGGGGTTCCGGTTTTAAACCTCTTCGACAGGATTCCGATTGCCTCAAGACTTCTCGTGAGCCTCTTCTCCGGCGGTTCCCCTCTCCTGCCTCCCTCTTCCTGGAGTGATCCCTCATGGATCACTCCATTCAGAAACGTTCCACAGCAGAGGACAATCGCATGTGCGCTCACATCCTGTTGTTCTCTCCCGCCACCTGTCAGCCCCACACTGATAACAGCCCCTTTCACGCGTTGTCCGCCGAGGAGGATATCCACAACCGATCCCTCGCAAACCTCCAGACAATCGGCCGTATTCAGGGTTTTCCACATCTCGTGTGGATAACCATAGCGGTCGACCTGGGCCCTCGGGCTCCAGACAGCTGGCCCCTTTCCCCGATTGAGCATCCGGAACTGGATGGTTGCCCGATCAGCAACCCTCCCCATGATACCTCCGAGCGCATCGATCTCCCTGACGAGGTGCCCCTTCCCGACTCCTCCGACAGCGGGGTTACAGGAGAGGGCCCCGACAGCAGATCTCGAACCGGTGACAAGGAGAGTACGTGCTCCCAACCGTGCAGCAGCACAGCTCGCCTCTGCTCCGGCATGGCCTCCGCCGACTACAATCACATCAAAATGTTTCACGTGAAACATCCTGTTCTATTTTCCAACACAGAATTTCGCAAATATCCTCTCGAGAACATCCTCGGGCGTTATCCTGCCGGTGAGCTCTTCCATGGCCTCCCGGGCTTCTCTGAGTTCACAGGCCAGAATCTCAGGCGGCAGCTTATTCAGTCCTCCCCGGAACCGGACGATTGCTTCCCTGGCTCGCGTGAGCCCCTCCCGATGACGGGCGTGTATCAGGATCGTGGAGTCCGTGTCACCCTCGGCCCTCAACGCTTCCTCGGTGCTTCGACAGAGTATATCCTTCAGCTCCCGGATACCCGACCTTTCGACACACGATATTGTCACTAGATCTCGAACGCGTTCGAGGGCTTTCGTGTCAATTGCCACTCCCAGATCCGCCTTGTTGATCACCCCCACACACGTGTTGTCATATTCCTCTATGAATTTAATTTCTTCGGTATTTAAGTTTCTGTTTGCCTCAACGAGAAAAAGGATTACATCGGCTGCGCCCAGGTACCTCCGGGAGAACTCCAATCCCATCTTCTCGACCGGATCTTCGGTACGTCTCAAACCGGCAGTGTCAACGAGTCGCACCGGCAGTCCTCTTATCTCGGCAACCGCCTCAACCGCATCTCTTGTGGTACCGGGGTAAGGTGTCACAATAGCCCGCTCGGTTTCGAGAAGCAGATTGAAAAGGCTCGACTTGCCTACATTGGGAGCACCTGCGATCACCACGAGTACCCCCTCCTCGAGCATGTTCGCTTCCATGGCGCTTGACAGCAGGTGATCCAGCTTTTCTGTCAGTACCCCTGCGGTCTCTTCCTCTTCCTCCAGACATTCGATGAGATCGTCCTCTTCAGGGAAATCGATAAAGTATTCCACTCGAGCGGTGAGATCGGTAATTGTATCCTTGAGCTCCTTCACAATGGCGCTTAGTGAGCCCTCGAGTCTCAGGATTGCTTCTCTCTGGGCAAATTCGCTCTTGCTATCGATCACATCGAGTATCGATTCGGCCTGGAGAAGGTCCAGCTTCCCGTTGAGGAAGGCACGAAGTGTAAACTCCCCCCTGAGGGCCTGCCGGCAGCCGGCCTCGATCAGAGTCCTTAATACGAGCCGGGGGGTAATGTCGCCTCCGTGACAGTGAAACTCCACAACATCTTCACCCGTGTAGGACCCCGGCCCTGGATGGACCGCCATGATGGACCGATCTACGTTTCGGTTCCTCTTCTCGTCTCTGATACTTCCGACCTGGAGACCTCTCCTCAACCCTGGCATTCCGGGTTCTGTCCCGGAACCCGGGACGAACACCTCACGTGCGATCGTCAACGCATTGTCCCCGCTCATCCTAACGATTGCGATCGCACCTTTACCGGGAGGAGTCGAGATGGCAGCTATGGTATCGCTACTTTTCCCGTGCCTTTTCTCGTCCACTCTTCGTGCCCCCCTTCTCTGCCTCACCACCACCCCTGGTAATCGGTGCATCTCCACGCTTCATGGCATATTGCTGCAGAATCGACATGATGTTGTTCACGGTCCAGTAGAGAACCAGTCCGGCAGGAAATTTGATGAAGATGATGGTGAGGACGACCGGCATAACATACTGCATTGGGGCCATACGCGGATCTGTGGTGGGCGTCATCCTCTGTTGCACAAACATGCTCAGGCCCATAACGATGGGCAGAACCGGAGGCGAGTCGGGTGCTGACAGGTCTTTGATCCAGAAAACGAACTCCTCGCCGCGGAACTCGATCGTCCTCTGGAAGACGTAGAAGAGCGCCCAGAGTACCGGCATCTGAACGAGGAGGGGAAGGCACCCGCCGAGAGGGTTCACCTTATGCTCCTTGTAGAGACGCATAGTCTCCTCCTGAAGCTTCTTCGGTTCCTCTTTGTATTTCTCCTTGATCTCCTTGATGAGCGGCTGGAGTTTCTGCATGTTCTTCGAGGCCTGGAGACTTTTTTTCGTAAGCGGGTAGAAGATGAGCTTGGTGAAGACCGAGAAGATGATGATCACCAGTCCGTAATTTGAAATGAACCGGTGCATCCAGAGCATGATGATGATGATAAGTCTCGTGAACGGTTTGATGATCCACCGCCCGTACTCGACCGTCTTTTCGAGACCGAGACCGACTTTTTTGAGATCGCGATAATCCTGTGGTCCGATGTATATTTCGTAGGATACGTTCTGCTCACCGGGCTCGAGCGCAAACCGTGGTTTTATCTCGAACTCGTGCCGATCCTTGTCGCCCCACATCACGGCTCCTTCATACGGGTTAGCCCGTCCTATCAGTCCGACAAGGAAGTATTTGTTTTTATAAACAATCCAGGGCAGGGGACCGTCTACGTATTCGGAATCACCACCTTTGAACTTGCCCATCTTCTTCTCTTCGACTTCTCCGTCCTTGTAATACGCCACTCCGATGTTTGGAAAGTCATCCTTCGCAGAATCTTTTTCTGTAGGCCTGAACGATGGGCCAAGTGTCTGCAGGATCTTCCACCCATCATCTGTTCGGTTGAGGCGCGGGAGTTCTAGATGCGCTTCGATCACATAGGAGTCGTTTGAAAATATATAGGTTGTCCGGACTGTGTCCCTGCTGCTGACGGCAGCAGTAAAGGCGATCTGGCCCTCAGGCCGACCTTCACTCAGCACGAGTTTTTCACTGTCTGCCGAGAACGTCGCGTCCCGGAGGTCAAGGGTGTCCTTTTTTACCGTCAGGGCCATCGTCAGGAAATTCGATTGCTCAGATGAGATGAGCTTCACCCTGCTACCATCAGGGAAATATTCATACCCGGTCAGAGCGGCTTCGATAAGCGCGCCGCCCCTGTTTGAGAAAAGCAGCCGGTACTTGTCGGTACGGACGACCACTGTGTCCATCATAACGGCCGTTGTGTCACCGCCGGTTTCTTGGAGCGCGGGCGCTTCCGGCACCACGCTTGCCTGTGTGCCCTGTCTTTCCAACACTTCTTCCTGCGGAGCAGTTCCCGGCTCGCCGGTTCCCTCAGGTTTGGGGGCAGGGACGGGTTTATAAACAAACTTGTTGCTCAGGTACAGGACAAGCAAGATCAATGCAAGTGCAAGTAATGTTCTCTTTTCCATAACGGTATTATGTTTCTACGGTTTATTCTATCAGGGAAAGTCCGGCCCGCCGCTGCTCCAGGGGGCACATCTCAATATTCTGTAAAGAGTTTTTAAGGTTCCTCTCACAATTCCGTATTTGTTAATAGACGTCTCAGCATACTCTGAACAGGAGGGGTAGAATCTGCAGGACGGCGGCATGAACTTCGAAATGGTTATCCGATACATTCTCAGGACGCCACAAAGCAGACGAACTGTGTTTTTCCTCAGATCCTTCAGTAAACGAATCATCTCGGGTTTTCCCCCTCCTTCATGTTCCGGGAGAGCTCAATGAGCTCATTTTTAACTGTTTCGTAATCGATATCATACGCTCTCTTCCGTGCCCTTATGACGATGTCCCGCCCCAGCTCAAGCTCTGTCAGCACAAATCTTCGCATAACCTCCTTCACCCTCCTTTTCAGCCGGTTTCTTTCGACTACATTGTGAGAGTGAAGAGGTATGATGACACCAAGCCTCGGGAATCCTCTTTTCGACTCAAGATGGATAAAATCGAAATTATTACCTCGCATCCACACACCCTCTCTTTTTGCTCTTTCGAAATCATCCTTTTTTGTAATCCTTGATGTCTCAGGTAATACCTCGGAGCTTCTCATCATGTGGAATTCTTCTCCCCGCTCTTCTTTAAGTGACGGCGATTCTCTTTCTTCCCTTCGCCCTTCTTCTGCTCAAAACGGCCCTTCCTGAATGTGTCCGCATGCGCCTTCTGAATCCGTGCGTATTTTTACGCCGTCTCCTGTGTGGCTGATATGTCCTTTTCAAAATTATCCTCCTTGTTTCATTACGGTTTATGATTCGAATGTAAGACAGATAATATAACATGTGCTCTCTCTTCTTTCAAGCAGACTATACATTTCCTGATCCGTATCTTTCTGCGATCGTCCTTTTTTGTGTATTCCGATGAGAAGAAGATTATTACTGTTTTTTCGGTCCCGACTTCAAATCCACATGATTTATATGCCCGCCTAACACTTTGTTGTTCAACGTGTATCAGGTATGTGTGTTCCACGTGAGTTTTTGAGATTTTTGAAAATCGCTCTAGCCCAAGCTGGTGGCGGTGTCCAACACTTTTTATTTTTACTTGACAAAAATCAACATTACATGTAAAATGTAAATCCTACATGTGGAGGGCACAGGTGTTATCCTTCCATATTCTCTCTTCCATCAGAGGTATATCGGAATATGGAACTAACCCCGCAGGAAATCTGGTCCCTTGTGAAGGATCAGAGCAAAGGCAGCATTAACTCCAGATCTTTCGATACCTGGGTATCACCGACGCGCGGCATTGCGATGAGCGATGACATTCTACTCGTCGAAGCCGATAGCAAGTTTGCTGCGGATTATATCCAGGAGCGTTTCCGTGGGATTCTCGAGAGATCTGTATTTAGTGTTCTCAACAGGAAGGTGTTGATCTCCTTCACCACCGTCAGCAGGGACGGTCACAAGTTGACCAATCCTCACATTGCGGAATTACCTGTTCATAAGCCGTCTAGAAATCTGAAACTCAACTCGAGGTACACCTTTGAGACGTTCGTTGTAGGTACAAATAATGAGCTAGCTCATGCAGCCTCTCTTGCTGTGTCAGAGTCTCCAGCAAAACGGTACAATCCTCTTTTCATCTATGGCGGTACCGGTCTTGGCAAAACCCACCTAATGCAGGCGATCGGCAATAATCTTTCTTCAAATGGCGCTGATTACAACGTCTTCTACGGTTCTGCGGAAGGTTTTATGAACGAGCTCATCCAGTCCATACAGCAGGGCAGGACGAGTGTCTTCCGTAACAAGTACCGCAGGACTGACATACTCCTTATCGATGATATTCATTTCCTTGCATTCAAAGAAGGTACACAGGAAGAGTTTTTCCACACATTCAATGCTCTCTATGACAATCACAAACAGATAGTTCTCACCTCTGATCGTTCCCCGTCAGATATTCCCACTCTCGAGGAACGCCTGGTTTCCCGATTTGGCTGGGGCCTCGTTGTGGACATACAGGCCCCTGACCTCGAGACACGCATTGCTATCCTCCGGCAGAAAGCTGAGGAAGACAATATCATCATGGCTGACGATGTCATAGAATTTATCGCTGAAAATGTAAAGTCTAATGTCCGCGACCTCGAAAGTTCACTCATCAGGCTCCTGGCGCGTTCTTCACTGACCGATTGTGAAGTCACAATCGATCTCGCCAAGGGCGTTCTCAAAGATATCCTCTCCCGTGAAGCGAAACGCGTGAGCATCAGTAAAATCATGAAGGTTGTTTCTACTCACTATGGTGTATCAGGTGAAGCAATTAAATCTAAAACACGCGTGAAGGAGATTGTTCTACCACGTCAGATAGCGATGTTCATTTCCCGAAAACTTACAAAAATGCCGTTGACCGAGATCGGTGATAACTTTGGCGGCCGTGACCACACCACTGTTCTTCACTCATGCGATAAAATTTCCTCGCTTATTGAGAAGGATGATCTCATTAAGAAGGATGTGAAGAAGCTAATCGAGTTATCAAGAAAGTGAACTCTGTGTGCAAACGTGTGGAAATCCCGCCACGATTTTCTACATTTCTTTGAGTTGTATAAGGGTCGCTATTTTATGCACTTTTCAATCACAATGTATCCATTAGGACCGCTGTGTTAAGAAAAGAGTCTTTTTTATATTTGCTCACTTTTCAACTTCTCCACACTACTACTTCTACTAACAGTTATTCATTGAAAATCAATAAAAACATATACAAGCAACTGGTAAAGTGGAAAACTTTTTTGTAGATTTACTTGTTGAAAAATTTAAGGTCACGGTATTCTTAATTTAAGGAGCAGGGTAAATGGAGATACGGATCCAAAGAGACGATTTTGCGAAAAGCCTGAGTCTTGTGTCATCTATTGTTCCCATACATCCCTCGCTGTTCGTACTTTCGAATATGCTGATAGAAGCCGACAAAAAGGGGGTTCTCTATCTGTCTGCAACAGATCTTGATATTTCTATGAGAATAAAACAGGATGCACTTGTGGAAAACGAGGGAAATGCGATTCTCCCCGCTCGAAAAATATTCGATGTAGTTAAGGAGTTACCCCAGGAATTGATCTCCATGAAACGGGAAGGGGAGAAACTGGTAATGGACTGCGGGAGGGGACATTTTGAGCTTCAGACATTTCCGGGTGAGGAATATCCTGCGCTGCCACGGGTTGATTTTCAAGGAGCGCTTAGGTTGAAAGGAGAAACACTCCTGAAAAGCATCGAACAAACAACCTTTGCATTGTCGAAGGATCTGGCACGTCCTATCCTCACCGGTGTCCTCCTTGAAATAAAAGAGGATCATATTGGTGTGGTAGCGACTGATGGTCACAGGCTTGCACGATTCAGGAAAAGAGGAAACTTCAAGGATTTCGTGATGGAGCGGGATATGATAATCCCTATGAAAGCATTGAACCAGATAAAAAGACTTTTCTCTGAAACAGCGGAGGTAGAGATAGCGATTATAGACAAACAGATAGGTATAAGAGGAGATGGCAGGGAAATCTACACGAGACTAATGGAAGGACCATTCCCGAACTATGAACTCGTCATACCAAAGGATAATGAGAAGGAAGCGACGATAAATGTTAAAGAAATGATAGGTGTCGCACGAAGGATGCAGGTGCTCTCAAATCCGACAACAAAAAGGGTGACGTTCGAATACAAGCAGGGACAACTCAATGTAAAGGTAAGAACAAGGGATGTCGGCAAAGCAAACGAGGCACTCGATATTGAATACGATGGAGAAGAGCTGGAAGTCTCTTTAAACGCAGGATATTTTGAAGAGGCGCTCAAGGTGCTCAAGAGTGATAGATTTATCATGTTGATGAAAGAGACAGATACCGCCTGTATTATAAAGCCTGAGACGATGGAGGAAGACGAAGACTATTTCAACATAATCATGCCGTTGCGTATAATGGAAGGAGAAGAGTAGGGAAGGAATAGTTTTGCTGATCGAGAAAATAGAGATTCGTCATTTCAGGAACCTTCGGGAGGTTGTGATGAGTATTCCACCCGAAGGTTCCTGCTTAATAGGGAAAAATGGTCATGGTAAGACGAATGTACTCGAGGCGATTTATTACCTAAGTACACTCAAATCGTTCCGAACGAATAAAGATTTTGAGCTGATACAGACAGGAGAGGATTTTTTCAGACTGGAGGGAAAATACACCGGTTTGGGAGGAAGAGGAACAATAGAAGCAGCGTATGACGGGAAGAAGAAATTTGTAAGGGTGAATGGGAGGAAACCGGAGAAAATCGCGGAAGCTTTCGGTAAATTAAAGACTGTAGTGATAACACCGGAAGATGCCGAGATGATAAGGGCATATCCAGCGAAGAGACGAAAGTTCATGGATATCGTTATATCAATGACATCGAAAAAGTACCTTTATACTCTTACAAGATACCAATCGGTTCTCAGACACAGAAACGCACTCCTAAAAGAGTGCAGGAAAGACAGTATGGAAGCATGGGACGTTCAACTCGCAGAGATAGCATCTGAAATAGCAATAATGAGATATGAGTTTATGGAAGAATATGCTTGTTACTATGAGGAAACGCAGAAAAAACTGGCTGGAGGTAATGAAAGCAGCGTTTCGTATTTGACGAGTCCAAGGGAAGCCGGGTTGAAAATAGAAACTGGCGATCGTGCCATTTCCGGGCTCTATGAGGAATTTCTCGATAGAAACTATAAAAGAGACAAAGAGATAGGTACCACAACCACCGGCCCACACCGCGACGACATCGTGATACGACTCGGCGGGAAGGGGATGAAAGTATACGGATCACAGGGACAGCAGAGAACAAGCATTTTTGCTCTGAGAATAGCCGAAGCAAGATATGTTGAGGAGAAGACTGGTGAAAGGCCAGTGATACTTCTGGATGATGTGTTCGGCCAGATAGACGCAGATAGAGGAAGATACCTCATGGATCTCGTGTACGGGACATATCAGACAATTATCACATCTCACATGGAAGAAGCTGCCCATTATACTCCGGTAGCCATGTCAAGAGTAAGAGTCAGGGGAGGAGAACTGGCGATCGAAAAATCGTAAGAAATACAGAAAAAAAGGCGCCCCTGAATATTGCAGAGACGCCCTTTTTATTTTATATTAAGTGATTGAGAAGTAGCCTGATAACCGTAAACAAACCTGTAATTGAACAGTAATTTAATATCCTTCTCATACAGCGTATCTGCTGACCGGAACCGGCATCCTCATGACGCAATTAAAACGACCGGAAAAAATAGGACCAATACTAAAATCTCTCCTCCGTAACCTTGGATTGGACAAGAAGATAGAAGAGCAGGAAGCGCTCATGTCGTGGGACCAGGTTGTAGGTGACAGAATAGACAGTATATCAAGAGTAAAACTCGTGCGGGATGGAAAGCTTTATGTAGAGGTGAAAGGAACCGTGTGGATGAGTGAGATACAAATGATGAAGATAGAAATAATCGAGAAGCTCAATAAAGGAAAACAGAGAGGCAAAATACACGACTTGATTTTACTCCAGTGGAGAGACAAGAATGGGAAATAAAAAAGCCCTAAAACCAAAAGAGGAAGCTACGGCAATAAAGAAACAAACGAATGACTACGGTGCGGACAAGATACAGGTACTCAAGGGGATCGAGGCTGTCAGAAGACGTCCGGGAATGTATATTGGCAGTACTGGCCAGAGAGGGCTTCACCACCTTATTTATGAGGTTGTTGACAATTCTGTGGATGAAGCAATGGCAGGATTCTGCAAAAAAATCACCCTCACAATACGCAAGGACAACTCGATAAGCGTAGAGGACGACGGGCGGGGAATGCCGGTAGACATGCATCCTACAGAAAAAAAACCGGCAGTAGAAGTGTTGATGACAACACTACACAGCGGAGGCAAGTTCGACCACACTTCATATAAAGTTTCCGGTGGTCTTCATGGCGTCGGGGTATCGGTAGTGAACGCACTTGCGGAATGGCTCGAAGTCAAGGTGACAAGAGATGGGGAGGTGTACCACCAGAGATTCGAGAGGGGGAAGAAGAAGTCAAAACTAAAAGTGATCGGTAGAAAGAAAACCACGGGAACCCTGGTTACCTTCATGCCGGACAGTGAAATTTTCACAGACATAGAATACAAATTCGAGATGGTAAAGAGCAGGATGAAAGAACTGGCCTTCCTGAACAAGGGGCTCATCATTGTTATGATCGACGAGAGAGGAAGAGAGAAGATAACGGAAAAACTTCATTATAGCGGAGGCCTCAAACAGTTTGTGAAATATCTAAACGAAGGAAAAAAACCCCTTCACGCAGCACCGCTATACTTTGAGGGAACAAAAGAGGATGTCATCATGGAACTTGCGCTTCAGTACAACGATTCGTATATCGAGAACATCTTCTCTTTCGTGAACAACATAAATACGCATGAGGGCGGGACACACCTAATCGGATTTAAAAGCGCTCTGACAAGAACCATAAACGAGTACGCAAAGCGCAACAATCTCTTCAAAAAAGGGGACTCTCAGCTGATGGGCGATGATGTCAGGGAAGGCCTTACGGCGGTGGTCAGTGTGAAAATGTACGAGCCTCAGTTCGAGGGACAGACAAAGACAAAACTCGGAAACAGCGAAGTAAAGGGGATAATCGAGTCGTGGTTTGGTGAAAAGCTGTCATCGTTCCTCGAAGAAAACCCTCCGATCGGCCGGAAGATTATCGACAAGGCAGTCCAGTCATCAAGAGCACGGGAAGCGGCACGGAAGGCGAAGGAGCTCACGAGGAGAAAGAGCGCAATAGACAATATGCACCTTCCCGGAAAACTCGCCGACTGTTCGTCACAGGAACCCTCTAGGAGCGAGATATACCTTGTCGAGGGAGATTCGGCGGGCGGGTCAGCGAAACAGGGGAGAGACAGGAGATTCCAGGCGATCCTTCCTCTGAGAGGAAAGATTCTCAATGTGGAAAAATCACGCCTAAACAAGATACTGTCGAACGAAGAGATAAAAACGATGATCAGCGCCATAGGGGCAGGTATAGGGAGCGAAGACCTGCATCTGGATAATGCGCGGTACCACAAAATAATCATCATGACGGATGCCGACGTGGATGGGGCACACATACGCACACTCCTCTTGACATTTTTCTACCGTTACATGAGGGAGCTCGTAGAGAAGGGGATGGTCTACATTGCGCAGCCGCCGCTCTATCGTGTTACGAACGCGAAGAAGGAGTATTATGCTTACAGCGAGGAAGAGAAGGACAGAATCACAAAACAGATCGGAGAAGGAAAGGTAACCGTGCAGCGGTATAAAGGGCTTGGTGAGATGAACCCTGAACAGCTCTGGAAGACAACCATGGATCCGGAGCGAAGAACGATACTGCAGATAACTCTTGAAGATGCGGTCGAGGCAGACAGGATTTTCTCGACCCTTATGGGAGACCAGGTCGAACCGAGGAGGGCATTCATCGAGAAGAATGCGAAGTTCGTGCGAAACCTTGATGTGTAACAGGGGGATCGAGGATGGCAATTGAAGGGCGGGAGAGGATTCTTCCTCGCTATATCGAGGAAGAGATGAAGGACTCTTACATTGACTATTCCATGTCCGTGATCGTCGGGAGAGCTCTGCCGGATGTCAGGGATGGGCTCAAGCCGGTGCACAGGAGGATACTGTTTGCCATGAACGGACTGGGTCTCCTGCCGAACAGGCCCTTCAAAAAAAGCGCGGCAGTGGTGGGTGAGGTTCTGGCAAAATACCACCCACACGGTGATTCCGCGGTGTATGATACGCTCGTACGTATGGTGCAGGATTTCTCACTGAGGTATCCGCTCATCGATGGGCAGGGAAACTTCGGGTCAATTGATGGAGATTCTGCTGCAGCATATCGGTATACGGAAGCGAAACTCGACACAATCGCAACAGAGATGCTGGCCGATATCGACAAGAACACAGTGGACTTCGGACCGAATTTCGATGACAGCCTCACCGAACCGCTCGTGCTCCCTTCCAGACTGCCAAACTTACTCATCAATGGAGCCTCGGGGATTGCGGTTGGGATGGCCACGAACATGCCACCGCACAATCTAGGGGAGATCATAGATGGTCTGGTCCACATGATTGACAATCCTGATACCACCGTTGAAGAGCTCATGGGGCGCATACAGGGACCTGATTTCCCCACAGGAGCTTACATCTGCGGAAGGGCCGGTATCGAAGAAGCGTATAACACAGGCAGGGGGAAACTCATTGTCAGAGCAAAGGCCAATGTCGAGCTGAAGAGGGACAACAAAGAGTCAATCATCATCACAGAGATACCATATATGGTCAACAAGACCAAGCTGATCGAGCAGGTAGCAAATCTCGTACGGGACAAGAAGATAGAAGGAATCACAGATCTGCGTGATGAATCGGACAAGGATGGCATGAGGGTTGTCATCGATGTGAAACGGGATGTAAACCCGCAGGTGATAATGAATCAGCTCTATAAGAGGACCAGTATGCAGGAAACCTTTGGAATCATCAACCTGGCTCTGGTCGACCAGGTACCACGGGTACTAAAGCTCAACGAGCTGTTGAAACTCTATATAGATCACCGTCACGAGGTCATCACCCGTAGGACCCGCTACGAACTCGATGTCGCCGAGAAGAGGGCACACATCCTGGAAGGATTGAAGGTCGCGACATCCAACATCGATGCAATAGTGCAGCTCATCAAAAAAGCGAAGGATACTCCGACAGCGAAAGTCCAGCTCGTGAAACGATTCGAGCTCAGTGAAATACAGGCTCAGGCAATACTCGACATGCGCCTTGCCCGCCTCACCGGCCTCGAGAGGAAGAAAATCGATGAGGAATACAAAGGGCTCCTTAAGACGATTGCGTATCTCAAAGGCATACTCGAATCGAAAAGAAGGCGCATGGCACTCCTCAAGGAAGAACTCATAGAGGTGCGGGACAAATATGCAGACGAAAGACGCACCGAAATAATAGGCGAAGTCGGCGAGTTCAAACTCGAGGATATCATCGCTGAGGAGGAAATGGTGATCACGATCTCCTCATCAGGCTACATCAAAAGGTTACCTGTCGGTACATACCGGAGGCAGCAGCGCGGAGGGAAGGGGATAACGGGGATGGGTACCCATGAAGCCGACTTTGTGCAGCACCTGTTTATCGCTTCAACGCACGATTTCATTCTGATTTTCACGAACAAGGGACACTGTTACTGGCTGAAAGTACACACGATTCCTCAGGCGGGTCGGGCATCGATGGGGAAGGCGATCGTCAATCTCATTGATATCAAGAAGGGGGAACACATCGCAGCGATGCAGCCGGTGCGGGGCTTCGACAGGGACAGATTCCTCATCATGGTTTCCAGAAACGGGATCATCAAGAAAACAAATCTGGGCGAATTCTCCAATCCCCGGAGAGCAGGCATCAGGGCGGTTACCATTGACGAGAAGGATGAGCTGATGGAGGTCATGCTCACTGATGGTACTCAGGATGTCATCCTTGCTACCCGTGACGGGATGGCGATCCGGTTTCCTGAGACCCAGGTGCGGCAGATGGGAAGAACAGCGAGGGGAGTACGAGGGATCACGCTCAGAAAAGATGATGAGCTCGTCAGCATGGTTGCTCCCGGAAGAGGGACGAACCTGCTCGTTGTCACTGAAGGCGGCTACGGGAAGAGGACCAGGATAGAGGATTACCGGATGACTCGGCGTGGAGGGAAGGGTATTATTACACTCAAAGTGACGCAAAAAACAGGGAGACTGGTCTCGGTAAAGGAGGTCCTCGACAGCGACGAGATACTGCTTATATCCAAATCCGGCAAGATTATTCGACAAAAAGTTTCCGAGATAAAAGTAATCGGGAGAGCAACCCAGGGTGTGAAGCTCATCAGGCTCAAGTCCGGTGAAAGGGTTATGGATGTCGCCAGGGTTGTTCAGAATGGCGGGGAGGAGCAAAAGGAAAATCAATAAGCCGGTTAAATCAGAGGGGGCGAGAGCATTTTCCCTGCTCGATGCCCCCTCATTTTGTATCTGGCACCACATTTGCGAGATGAATACCGGTAAAGGCTAACATAATCACCAGGAGGTCGTGCATGGTCACCCTTGAAAATTATAGAGACATCGTTGGGGACAAAGTGGTTTCGCAGATTTACAGGATGGCCAGAAAACTCTATGATAAACACCTCATACATCTCAACTCGACGTATCAGGGAGGAGGTGTGGCCGAGATACTCGCGTCACTCGTACCGCTAATGAACGACTCAGGAATAGATGCCGGCTGGCGGATCCTGCACGGCAACCCCGACTTTTTCAGCATAACGAAGAAATTTCACAACGCCCTTCAGGGGGGATCGATTCATTTTACCGAGCGCAAGAAAGAGCTGTATGAAAAAACCAACGAGAAATTCTCAGTTTACACCCACATTCACCATGACTGCGTCATCGTCCACGACCCGCAGCCGCTTCCTATAATCCAGTATTACAAGAAGAGACAGCCGTGGATCTGGAGATGCCATATCGACCTGTCAGATCCCCACAAGGAATTGTGGGAGTTTCTCAAAAGATTTATACTCAGGTACGACATGGTCGTCGTGTCGAGTGAGAAGTACCTGAAGAAAGACCTGCCCGTTATCCAGAGGATCATACCGCCCGCCATCGATCCACTCTCTCTGAAAAACCGGGATCTACCCGAAGCAACAATCTCCAAGTACATCAAGAAAGCAGGCATTCTCAATGACAAACCGATCATATCACAGATTTCCAGGATGGATCCATGGAAGGATCCCGAAGGCGTCCTCGATGTGTTCATGAACGTGAAGGAGAAAGTCGACTGCAGGCTGATATACGGATTCAACACGGCAGCTGATGATCCTGAGGGGGTCGAGATCTACGAGCGTGTGTACAAGAAAGCGAAAAAGTATCTCAAAAATCAGGACGTGATGTTCGTGCTGGGTGATCATGACATACTAGTGAACGCCCTGCAGCGGTATTCGACAGTAGTCGTTCAGAAGTCCATTAGGGAAGGATTCTGCCTTGCGGTGACCGAAGCTCTCTGGAAAGGGAAGCCGGTCGTTGGGACGAACGTCGGCGGGATACCCGTCCAGATCAAAGATGGAGAAAACGGATTTCTTGTCGAGCCCGATGACACCGAAGGCATGGCAGACAGAATTATCCAGATTCTCAAGAAGCCGAAACTCGGCAAGAAACTGGGGGAAAATGCACGCGAGACGGTCAGGGAGAAATTTCTTCTCTCGAGACTCCTGATAGATTACCTGGACCTCATCAACAACATTATGGAGTAAAAGTCCTTTAAAACCGAAACACAGAGGAAGAATAAATCCTGCCACTTGAATTACCCCGCCTGACGACCTAAGTAAAACATACATATTTCAGATCGTTGTTTACAATTATATCCGACAGGGGGGATTCGATGTTTCGTTCAATTCAGAGGAGTACATGTGTACGGGCCACACTGGCTGCGGGCTGCGCGGTTTTGTTTTTTGTGGTGATGATAGAACCTCTCATTTCACAGACACGCAGCGCAGTAACTAATTCGAATTTCCGGGAGCCGTTTTTCCGGTACCGGGTCGAGACCTTCCTTTCACCGATAGAATTTCCGGTATCCATGGCGTTCGCACCAGACGGCCGTATCTTTTTTACTGAGAAAAACACGGGAAAAGTGAGAATCGTCGAAGACGGGACTCTTCTTCCGGACGCTTTCGTCACCGTTTCTGTGCAAAACAATGGCGAAAGGGGACTACTCGGAGTTACGTTCGACCCCGATTATGAAACGGACGGGTACGTCTATGTGTTCTACACAAATCCCGCACCTCTCGACAACCGTGTCGTGAGATACACAGATGTCGGGGGAGTCGGGACTTCACCGCTCCTTCTACTGGCAGTGACAGATGATTCTCCCTTCTCGAGCAATCATAACGGGGGCAACCTCCATTTCGGCCCCGACGGGAAGCTGTACGTGACGATCGGTGATAACGGCTCGGTTCCCAACAACTCCCAGGAAATGAACGATCCCCGGGGAAAAATTCTCAGGATCAACCCGGATGGGACCATACCCGCAGACAATCCATTTTACGATGACGGGGATCCCGGGACGGGAAACGATGACCGGATCTTTGCCATGGGGCTCAGGAACAGTTTCGACTTCGACTTTCACCCGGTCACAGGCGACCTATTCGCGACAGAAAACGGCCCCTCCGTGGATGACGAAGTAAACATCATTCTCCCGGGTGGAAATTACGGGTGGCCGGTCGTTACAGGAATTGCCGGAAACCCGCTCTACGAGGACCCAATTCTCGAATACACACCGACAATAGCACCCACGGGCCTGACTTTTTACACCGGAGATCAGTTTCCTGGTTGGGAAAATGATCTCCTCTTCGTCGACTGGAACACCGGAACACTCCACCGGGTGGTACTGACAGGTCCCGATTTCAGACAGGTAGCGACAGAGCTTTTCCCAACCCAGATATCCTTCCTCAACGATGTAGAGATTGGACCGGACGGGTGGATCTACATGATCCAGGGATCGTATTCCGGAACGGGAGCGATCTATCGAATGGGCCCGGCTTTTTGAGCGGCGCAAGATCCTCGAAGACGACCGCGGCCTCTTTACCTCCCCCTTGACCTGTCAGGGAAAAAGTAATAACGTCAAAAACGCCTCTCTTCCTGGAGGCAGCGATTTTTTAGGGAAAAAGCATTGGTTGATATACGGTGACCGAGATGAGGAACAGGAGCGGTAATGTCCAATTGTGCGGATTATTTCGAGACTACGTCGAAAGTCCTCAATCCACATGGGGGAAGAACCGCCAAGGTCTGCCTGACCCCCTTCTGCTTCGATGACGCGTTCTGGAATACCATGAACAATATCACGCGGGCTTACGCAAACCTCCTCGAATTCGTATTCAAGCGCTTCCCCACGGACTCACGGATCCAACGTGTCCTGGACTATTCGGGCGAACTGGAGAACTATCTCAGATCACTAACCGTCTATCCCATTAACATGGCAGCGGCGAGGATAGACATTTTTCCAACATCCGAAGGCTTGAGGATGGTCGAATCGAACGCCGAGATCCCGGGAGGGAGCGAGGAGAGCTACTTCCTCGAGTCAGAGTTTATTGCTGCGTTCAATCCGCCGAATGTGGAGCAGCTACAGCGCCTCGAGATCGTGTACAATACACTGATGCATCATTACCAGATCCAGGCAAAAGCAAAGGGCTTCCCCGCGAAGAAAAACAATCTGAATGTGTACCTCATACAGTGGCAGCACGAGATAAACAGGATCAGGGGAGAGTATGCCATCCTGATAGACTACATAAGGTCGAAAGGTCATCGTTGTGATGTCATCGACCCGCACCGCCTGACAATCGAAGACAACCGGGTGCTGTCACCGGAGGGGGAACAGATCGATTTGATGTACCGGCGTTTCACGGGAGACGAGTTACCGAAGTACTCGAAGACGAGCTGGCAGATGGCCATCGACCTTGACAGAGCTGATGCGGCGGTCGTGAACCCCTTCTGCACGAAGAGAGTAGACTCGAAAAACATCATGGTTCTGTTCAAGGATTCCCTGTATGAGGATATCTTCCCGGCGGAGCTTAAAGAGGACCTCGAGATCGTACGTAGCATCATCCCGTGGACAAGGAAAATAGAGGAGAAGATCCTGATAGAGGGAAGGGATGTCGAAGCCCGGCAATTTCTGCTTGACAACCGCTCTTCACTCGTTATCAAGCACGCGAACTCCTACTCGAGCATGGACGTATTCATCGGCACGGACAACGAGGAAGTGAGGTGGACGGAGATCGTCGAAGAGGCCCTTCGAGGCGACTGGATCGTCCAGGAACTCATCGACCTGCCGGAGATGGAAATCGAGTACTGGGAAAGCAGCAGTAAGCACCGCGTCACCTGCATCTACAACGTCAATCCCTATATCTATGATGGGAAATTGGGTGGGTTTTATGTGAGAGCATCGACCGACAAGCTGACTTCCTTCAAGGTTGGTGAAATCGCCACGGTCCTGCCGTGTTTCAAGGTGAAGACATAGAGTAAGACGGACCTGCCGCTACTTCACTCGATCGAAGGATGAGAAAACCATGAAAAAGCTGCCGCTCCTCGTGTCGATCCCCCATGGCGGATGGAAGGTAGCCGATGAGATTCGTGACGTGTGGGCACTAAGCGCGGAGGACGCCTTCCATGATGGTGATCCCTTCACCAGCAGGATTTACGACTTTCACGACAGGGTCGAATCTCAACTTGTCATGGAATATTACAGGGCAGTTGTCGATCTGAATCGTGCTCCCGATGATATAGCTCCCGAAAATCCCGACGGAGTTATAAAGTCCCACACCTGTTGGGATGTGCCTGTGTACAAATCCGGAAAATTCCCGGGCGAGACACTAAGGAAAAAACTCCTTGACAGATATTATTTCTCCTACCACAGGCGGATCGAAGAAGAGCTTCACAATCCACGATTGAGGATGATGATTGACTGTCACAGCATGGCTGCAGTTTCGCCACCCATCGAAGAAGACGCCGGCACGGTGAGACCGCTGATCTGCCTCGGCAACCTGGGAGACGCGAACGGGGAGGTTGAACCCACCTTCAACAGAGTGACCTGTAAACCGGAACTGATTCGGTTCATGGTCGACGAATTCGCGACCGTCTTCGGCAATGAAGACGTCGAGGTCGAGCCGCCTGCCGTCGTTACGATGAACATACCCTTCAATGGAGGTCACATCACACGTATTTACGGGAGAGGGAGGATTCCCGTCGTTCAGATCGAAATGAGCCGGGCGCTCTATCTCGGCAGGGAAGTCTTCGATGAGAACACACTGACGGCCAAAGAGTCCCGGATTCATGATCTCAACGACAAGGTGTGGAGAGTGTTGAAGAATACCACAAGAAACCTGTAGCGAAAGGCTCTTCAGTAACAGATGATCACCCGACAGGCCGAATCAGAGGGGGAGGAACATGAAAAATTTTTTTATGCTTGCGGTCCTGGTGGCCGTTTTCTCGGGGACTCCCACACGATGTCCGGGAGGAGACACAGAGAATGAAATCACACTCTGGCCTGAGATAGAACCTTACGAGACCGGCTACCTTCAGGTGTCGGACATCCACGAAATCTACTACGAGATATGCGGTAACAGTGATGGGAAGACAGTGTTCGTCCTGCACGGTGGGCCTGGCGGGGGTTGTTCACCGAACATGCGCCGGTACTTCAATCCTGAAAAATTCCGCATCGTGCTTCATGATCAGCGGGGTGCCGGGAAGTCGAAGCCCTTTGCAGAAATCCGCGAGAACACGACCCAGGATCTCGTGGAGGATATAGAACGCCTTCGGAAGCGCACGAGTGCCGGGAAAGTGATCCTGTTCGGCGGATCGTGGGGAACCACTTTGGGTCTGGCTTATGCTGAGACGTATCCGGAAAATGTGAGCGGCATGCTCCTTCGGGGGATATTCACCGCCACCCGGGCGGAGATCGATCACTTCTATCATGGCGGAGTCAGAAATTATTATCCGGAGGTTTACGATCGTTTTACCGGGTCCCTGCCGGATCCGGGCAGGCGCCCCCTTCCTCCCTATCTTCTCGAACTCATTCAAAAAGGGGATGCTGCCCGGCAAAATAAATACAGCCTCATCTGGGGTAAATACGAAGCGAAAGTAAGCGTCCTCGAAATGTCCGATGACGCAGTGGACGAGCTGTTCGAAACATATGACCCCCTCGCGTTCGCCCTCCTCGAGAATTACTACATGGCAAATAGATGTTTTCTCGAAGAAGGCCAATTGCTGCGTGACGCCGACAAGATCAAAGACATTCCCTTGATCATGGTCAACGGAAGGTACGACCTGATCTGTCCACCGGTCACAGCATACGAGTTGCACAAAAAGCTCCCTCTGTCTACATTGATCATTGCCGAATCAGCCGGGCACTGGATGGGAGACCCCAACGTTCAGAAAGCGCTCCTGCGTGCAGCGAGAGAATTCGAGTAAAAGGCAGCTAGGAACATCGCCTGATCCAGGGTGTTGAATAACAGGAATTTGTGCGTATTATCTAATTCTCAATGTGGTAGAATGGTTTTGGAAACGAGCAGGGAGGAACACATGTACGTCATAACGGGAGCAACTGGTAATACAGGAAAAAGAATTTCAGAACTACTCCTTGATGAAGGTAAAAACGTACGAGTCATCAGCAGAAACAGGGAAAGGCTGCAGCCGTTGGTAGAGAAAGGGGCGGAACCCGCCGTTGGATCGCTCACAGACGAGGATTTCCTGACAGAGACATTTCGGGGAGCAACGGCCGCGTATGCAATGATCCCGCCGGATTTGCAGGTTGAGAACGTGAGGGAATATCAGAACAAAGCAGGCGAAGTAATTGCCGGCGCCCTGAAAAAAGCAGGCGTGAAATATGTCGTCCACCTCAGCAGTCTCGGAGCTGATCTCACCGAGGGGACAGGCCCCATCGCAGGATTGCACGATCAGGAGGAGCGATTGAACAAGCTCGCAGAGGTCAACGTGCTCCACCTGAGGCCTACGTTTTTCATGGAGAACTTCTTCAATTACATCCCTCTGATCAAAGAGCAGGGTATCAACGGTTCTCCAATAGAAGCTGATATCCCGATACCGGTCATTGCAACGACCGACATCGCGAAGGCAGCAGCTCGGCACCTTATCGAACTGGATTTCAGCGGACATTCGGTACAGGAACTCCTGGGGAAGGAAGACCTGTCCATGGGTCGGATGACGAAGATACTCGGAAATGCAATAGGGAAAGAAGATCTTCAGTATATCCAGTTCACCTACGAAGATGCGGAGATGGCCATAATCGGGATGGGAATCTCCAAAGATGCAGCGCGATCGTTCATC
Organism: uncultured Gemmatimonadota bacterium; assembly: GCA_964654825.1. Taxonomy (GTDB): domain Bacteria; phylum Gemmatimonadota; class CAZMKB01; order CAZMKB01; family CAZMKB01; genus CAZZKG01. The sequence goes on from CAZZKG010000029.1 coordinate 29,773, forward strand.
GAACTTTACAGGAGTATAAACCAGAAGAATCTCATCTCAGGAGCGAATCGTACGGAAGAGAACACAACGGAAACAGGCTTCGAGGAGTTTGCGCAGGTCTTCGCCGACATCTACAGCAGGAATCAGTGAAAATCATGTCGGCCCTGAATCTTGCTGAAACCCCCGGCAAACTCGAAATAAGGAAAATCGGATGAGGACACTGAAAGAACAACTGGATGCGGTGAGAGCCCGATTTGTAAAAGACGCTCCCCCCGAGGCTCTTTCTGTGATAAAAGGCGCAATTGAAGAACTGCGTACAAGTGGTATAGACGAACGGATCCTGAAAGAGGGCGATGAGGCGCCACAATTTTCTTTGCCGAATGTGCAGGGAACACTCGTCAGTTCGAGAGAAATGCTCGACAGGGGACCATTGGTGCTGAGTTTTTACAGGGGCAAGTGGTGACCATTCTGTAATCTGGAGCTGGCAGCTCTTCAGCGAGTGCTACCTGAATTTACGTCGTATCGTGCCACACACCTTGCTGTTTCCCCGCAGCTCGAGAAGTTCAGCGCTGAGCTGGTGAAGGAGTACAGGTTCGACTTCGATCTCCTCGCTGACCGCGGGAACGAAACTGCAAAGCAATTCGGACTCGTCTTCATACTTTCGAATGATCTACGAAAGCTCTATCTCCAGTTTGGCATAGACCTGCAGGAGTACAATGGCGATGACTCATGGACACTACCTGTGCCGGCCCGTTTCGTGATAGACCAGGATTCGATCATACGATCGGTGGATGCTGATCCAGATTACACGAGAAGACCGGAACCGGAGGACACGCTCCGCGAACTGAAAGCACTCGCGTAGTGTGCCGGCACGGAAAACAACCCGTCGTTTTCGGCAACAATTTCGTAGAGAGACTGGCGGCCCAGCAGACCCACCAGGGTTCGAACTGGTTTCAGGGTACGGCGGACGCGGTGAGGGCGACACTCAACTATACGACCTGTTACCGGTCAGAGCTGGTTTTGATCCTGTCGGGCGATCATCTGTACAGGATGGATTACGGGGATCTCATCCGTAAAGAAGTGCTCCCATCATCTCTCGGCAGCTACAGGGTCATGGTGTATCCCTTCACAGACTACTGGAAGGACATCGGCACCATCGGATCGTTTTTCGAAGCGAACATCGCCCTGGCACAGTCGAATCCGCCCTTTCCTCTCTACCAGCCCTGTTGGCCTCTGTACACCCGCGAACGCTCCCTCCCTCCGAGTCGCGTCATCCGGTCTGAGATCAAGGACAGTCTGCTGGTGGAAGGCTCGGATATCACGGGTGCGAGTATCTGCCAATCTATCGTAGGCGAGCGCAGCATCATCCGTGAAGGATCAGAGCTCCGGAATGTCATCATGATGGAGGCAGATTTTTACGAGGGAGAAGAAAGCTTGAGCAGCAGGGAGGCTCAGGAGCGTGACCTCCCGCCCACGGGTGTGGGAAAAACGTCTGTGATCGAGAGGGCAATCATCGATAAAAATGCCTGCATCGGGGATGGGGTTGTCATTCACCCTAAACCAGGAATTACCGGGCAGAAGAATGAGAATTACTGGGTTGTTGACGGTATCACCATCATCCCCAAGTGGGCGGTCATACACCCCGGAAGAGAACTGTGATCTGTTGTGTGTCTCGGGAAAGCCGGGTAACGCTGAGCGCAGAAAATCTCCTTGACAGGCAATCCTACATAATATAAGATTTAACACAAAAATATTACGTTTGAGTCATCCTGCTCGGGGAAATGCCATTGAAGAAAAACTGGACTGTTCTCCTCGTCCCCCACGATAATATCAAGGTGCGCAATTACACGCTGACGAGACCGGTAATTATTATGGGGACGATTATAGCCTGTGCCTCCCTCATTGTGGTGGGGATGCTCGGGTATGGCTATTACCACAAGAATGTTGCTGTTGAAAAGCTCTCCGGTCTCGAGGCGGAAAATCTCATTCTCAAGGGAGAGGTGTCGGAGCTGGGTAAGCTCACCGATCAGCTCGAGAAACGACTAACCGACATCGAGGATCTGGAAGATGAGTACCGGACCGTTGCAGGTCTCTCCGGAATAGACCCCGAAGTAAAGCAGGCCGGTATCGGAGGACCAGACAAGCGAACCGAGGTGAAGGGTAAGCTCGGGGCCATCGAGAAGAAATATGCTGATGAGATCGTGACGAATGAGGAGACCCTGAACGCGCTCATTCGAAAGGCAAATATTCTTCACCAGAGCCTTACCGAATCCGTTGAGCAGCTTAAGTACTATCAGGACAGGCTCAATCACACTCCATCAATATGGCCGACGATCGGAAGGCTCAGCAGCAGATATGGCGGGAGAATTCATCCGATCTTTGATGGTATCCGGAAACACGAAGGTATCGATATCTCTGCTCAAAGCGGCATGCCAATCGTGTCGACAGCTGAAGGCGTCGTCACGTATGCGAAATGGAAACTGGGTTACGGTCAGGTGATAGAAATTGATCATGGATATGACATTAAGACATTGTACGCGCATCTGTCGAAGATCAAGGTAAAAAAGGGAAAAAGGGTGCAGAGGGGAGAAATTATCGGTCTTGTCGGGAATACAGGTGTCTCAACCGGCCCGCACCTGCATTATGAGGTTAAACTCGATGGCAAATCTAAAAACCCCCTCAACTACATCCTTGGATACAGTGTGCCTGATTAACGTTCTTCGCATGAAAAAAGAAGAGCCGCGGCCGCGGCTTTTTTTATCGATATCTGAGGTGATGCAGTGGGCAGGAAAAGCAATCGTGAAATGATCGGCGGTGGCGTGGCGAATCCCGCAGCGCCATTTTTCCGGTCAAGACTCTCCAATGGCACAACGGCAATCGTGAAAGTAAACAAGCGGCTTCCGGTTGTCGCAATGGATTGCTGGGTCAAGACCGGTACCGTGAATGAAAGTACACAATACAATGGGATTTCGCATTTCTACGAACACATGTTCTTCAAAGGAACAGAACGGCATCCTGCGGGTGAACTCGACCGGCTGGTGAAGGAAGTCGGCGGGTATAACAATGCCGCCACCTCGAACGAGTACACCCATTACTACGTTGTGCTTCCCGGAACGTTGAACGAGCACGCTCTCCTACTCCTTGCCGACGCTCTGAACAACTGCCTGTTTAACCAGGATGATATTGAACGGGAACGAATGGTCGTTAAGGAAGAGATAAACAGGGCGGGAGACGATCCGGCATCAAAACTCTACACGACACTCTTCGAGGAATGTTTTGAAGCTACACCCTATGCTCTGCCTGTACTGGGGAAAAAGGAGTCTCTCGACCGGATTACAGCAGGTGCCATTGCAGATTATCACAGCAGCTATTATGTACCGGAAAATGTGACGGTGGTCATCTCCGGGGATGTCGATCCGGACCACACATTCGACGCAGTCGAGAAGATTTTCGGAGGTTATGATGAAAGAGCCGGTGGAGGCTGGCAGGAAATCGACATTCAGAAAATGGGTGCGCGCAAAGAGACGGTGATCGAGAAAGACGTAAAGCAGGTATACCTTGCGCTGGGTTTTGTCACAGGAGGGTTCATCGCAGACAGGAAGGCTGTTGTCGCGCTCGATGTGGCGGCATCCATTCTGGGAGAAGGGAGGAGTTCGAGATTACATCAGGAGCTCGTTGAGGAAAAGAAGCTGGCCATATCGATTGGCGCGTGGAACTGGGATATGCGGTCGGCGGGGATATTTTGGATCGATGCGATCCTCAGACCCGACAAGATCGAAGAGGTAGAACAGGCCATCTTTGATGCTCTCGGGCGCTTTCTCGAACAAGGTGCTTCCACGTGGGAAATGAAAAAAGTAATGAGCACGATTAAGGCCGACCAGCTCTATGATCTCCAGACAAATGAATCCATTGCCGGACTGCTTGGTTTCTACGAGACCGACCTTGATGATGCGAAGGAGGCTCTATCATACCTGAATATGATCGAAGATGTCAGGGTGGCTGATCTGCGCCGTGAGTTTTCGAACATTTTTGATACAGAGCGATTCGTGAAAACACTCATCGTTCCATCAGGAGAGTGAGTGTGTGAGATTCAAGCGTTACATTGATCAGGAAGTTTCATCAGTAACGAAGTACAAACTAGAGAACGGTGCCACTATCATAGTTCGCGAGGAAGGAACGCCTGGCGTCGTTTCAATGGGGTGTTTCCTGCGTATGGGATCGCTGTACGAAGAGGACTCGGCGGCAGGCCTTTCGAACCTTCTCCAGGCGCTGATGCTCAAGGGCACGAAGAGGCTAAGCTCCTACCAGCTTGCCCGAGAACTGGAAAGCCTAGGCGCTCGTACGGCCAGTTCTTCGGGGAAGGAACTCGGGAGGGTGTCAATGATCACCATTTCCGAGAATTTCGAATCGTCCCTCGACCTGTTTCTCGAGATCATCACCACACCTCTGCTGAGCGGGGAAGAGTTCGAAAAAGAGCGACAGATCGCCATCGAGGAGATCAAGAGAGACAAGGATCAATATCTCTCACGGGCGTTTACCCTGTTCCAGGAAGCGTATTACGGCAGACACCCCTTCCGGAAAAACGTCCTGGGGTACGAAGAAACCATTGGGAACACTTCTCTCAGTGATGTCGTGCGGTACTATCAAAAGTTCTACACCCCATCCAACCTGGTCTTCTCCTTTGTAGGAAGAGTCAATATAGACAGGCTGAGCGCTGTCATCGACAAGGCTACTGCCGGCATGGATCGACGGGAATCACCGAAACCGCCGGAAGAAATCCCGAGGGGAGAAGGGAACAGGGATCAGAGGGAATACAGGGACAGTGAAGCAGCGTGGATTGTCCTGGGCTTTCCCGCACCATCACTCAACGATGATCGACATGCTGAATGTCAGGTGCTCAATGCAATACTCGGCGGTTCTATGAACTCGCGGCTTTTCATTGAATTGAGAGAAAAGAAAGCTCTCGCTTACCAGGTGTCCGCCGCATACAACAGCTATGTCGGTCCGAGCTTCATCGCAGGATACATTGGGACGAACGCGTCACGATCCGAGGAAGCAAAGAATTCTCTGTACGAAGAAATGACAAAACTCATAGATGAGGGGGTGAGTTCTGAGGAGGTGACCAGGTCGATAAATTATCTTGTCGGAAGTTACATGATCAATTCAGAGATGAGTTCTGCTCTGGCCAGACGGTATGGCAGGTTTGAAGCGCTCGGACTGGGATACAAGTTTGGTGCCAGATATGTCAAGTCCTTACAGAAGGTTACGCCGGAAGGAGTACGCCGGGTTGCCAGTGAGTTTCTCAAAGACCCCGTAACCGGATCGGTCCTTCCGAAGGTGCTGGAACCTTTAATGTGAAATGTGATCACTCACCCGGGCAGAAGCAATAGAAGTCTATAGGGAGGTTTGAGATGAAACGTTTTTTTATTGCGACAACCTGTTTGTTCATAGTACTGACCGTTTGGGGCTGCAGCAGAGAAACACGAGTAAACCTGCAGGTTACCATCGAGAAAGGCGGGGAACAGCAGCCAGTTTCTAATGTGAAATTCGAATTCGTGCCATACGATTTAGATGCCATCACACAAACATTGGCTTCGACAAACAATCCCGGCGACATGCCTGCAAGGGATTCGATGCTAGCGGCAAGAGCACAATACGATAGCATTCTAGTTGAATATGAAAACACTCTCGATGTCCTGGAAGAAACAGAAAAAGAGCTGAAAAAAATTACCGATACGAGGAGCTCCGCATATCGGAAAGCATATAATAAGCATGAAAATGCGAAAAAAACCAACGATACGATGTTTGAGGAGAAAAATATCATTGAAAAGGCGTATCTCTCAGCACGCGATGCATATGAGGCCGAGCTTGTTGTATGGGAAGAGCAAGCTTACGCGGGTCTCGAGGACACGGTTGCGGTGATAAGAGGCCTGAGAAAGATAACGGACGATTACAGCGTGAAAACAGACAAAGTGGGCAAGGAAAGTGTTGTCGTCCCCGGCGGGGATTGGTGGGTGAGGGGCAAAGTGAGAAATCCCAACAAGAAATATACCGTGTATCGCTGGAACTACAAGTTCGAAGCGAAAGGAGGGACGCTGCCCATAGAGCTGACCCCCGGTAATGCGAAGGTGGTCGAAGAATAGCGTACAGCATGCTCTGGACCATAGCTCAAAAGGAACTTCTAGAGGACCTCAAAAGTTTCAGGTTTGCTTCCTGCTTCCTGCTGTGTATTGTTCTCATCACTGTTTCGAGTGTGGTTGGTGCCAGGGATTTCAGAAACAGGTTACGCTATGTGGTTTCAGAGGAGGCCCGGGAAACAGAAGTTCTCCAGGAAGTGCGTGTATACTCTCAGCTGAAACCGGTGGCGTTCAGGAAGCCGACCCCTCTCAGTGTATTCAGCCAGGGATATGAACGTTCCCTTGGTCCGGGAATGAGGATATCTCACCGACACATTCCCTATGTCTCAGAGCACCGCAGGTCCGACAATCCCTACCTCGAGGTAATCCCGCCAATCGATATTTCAACGGTAGTGAAAGTGATATTCAGCCTCCTCGCAATACTCCTTTCGTTTGATGCAATATCAGGAGAGAAAGAAGCGGGGACGCTGCGGCTCCTCCTGAGCAATGCTCTTTCGAGGCCAACGCTCCTTACGGGCAAGTACTGTGGAAGTGTCATCACTCTGGTCGGTCCACTGTTGATAGGTTTTTTCCTTGGAATCGTGGCGCTTGTCTTTTTCAGTCCGGTAGGTCTTGGCGGATCTCACTGGCTGAGCCTTTTCCTGCTGCTCCTTGTCTCGTGTGTGTACCTCTCCCTGTTTCTACTGATGGGGCTTCTCGTGTCGGCGGTCACGAAGAAGGCATCCACGTCCCTCATCGTGCTTCTTGCCGTCTGGCTCTTCTTCGTCATCATCGCTCCCAACCTGGGGGCATTTATAGCATCAGAAATAATCGATACCCCATCCGAGTTCGAGAGGGATCTGGAGGTAGCACAACTCGAACGGCAGGTCGATGAGCGGGTCGAACGGTATGCCGACCGGCTCGGCCCCTCAGAACCCAGCGGCGAACTTACTGTCTATGGTGATGATGGGGAAGTCCTTGTTCGGCTCGGACGTCCCGAGAGGTATGCCTGGCTGCAGGAGTACTACTCGTACCGGGTTCGGGAGTGGATGGACACAGCCGAGAGGGTGTGGGAGAGAAACAGTGAATACCTGTCCGGAATGAGGAGGCAGGTGAGATTCGCAGATGCACTCTCATACCTTTCACCGGCTTTCCTCTATGAGAGGATATGCCAGGTGATGGCGGGGACGGATCTCGAAAGCTACGAAAATTTTGTCCTTCAGACACGGGAATATCGGTCGCAGATCATCGATTACATCAGAGCCAGAGGCGGCTTCAACTCGAGGAAATGGTTCACGGATGATCCGCCCGGCCAGGAGCCGTTTGTTCTCGATCCGGAGAACTTCGACCGGAGCAATATGGACATGGAGAGAGGATGGAGAATGATAAGAGAAGCCGAAGCAGACGAATCGAGGATCCTCGCTCTCGATGACCTGCCGGAATTCCGATTCATACCGAGAACCCCCGGCGAAGCCGTCACACAGGTACTGCCGGATCTCTCGATTCTCATAGGGATGAACCTTCTCCTGTTCCTGCTCTATTTTCGTATGTTCCTGAAATACGACGCGCGCTAACGGGAGAGCCAGGAGCCCGATGACATGAAAGACATATTTCTGAAAGATATTTCCTATTACCTGAAAGATTCCAGGCTTTACCTAGGCTTTGTGTTTGTGGTTATCTCAATGGGCGTCGGGGGTTTTTTGTACGGCCGTCACTACATCGATCTGGTCTCTGAGTATTCGAAGACAGTAGCGATTCAGGATGAGAACATAAGAGCGCTGTCCTACAGACTGGCGGAGCTGGCAGAAGAAGAATTCATCGCATACCGGAGACCCCGGAAGCTGCAGTTCGTTGTGGACGGTGAAGACGATATGCGGCCCAACATGATACCGTATTCGACAGCCACCGTGGGTAATCCTGTGACTTCGAACTCCCTCAGCTATCAGATGAGGCGATACGAGAAGCTCGACTGGAGTTTTGCGATCGGAGTTCTTGGCACATTCCTGGCTGTCGTATTGAGTTTCAATGCGCTGTCGGGAGAAAAGGAGGAAGGCACACTGAAGCTGCTCCTTGCCAACAGGGTGTCCCGAACATCTGTAATCACCGCAAAATTCCTTTCACTCTCCGTCTCGGTATTCTTCCCGGTTCTGGTGGGAGCCGTGTTGTCCCTCTCAATCGTTACGATTATTACAGGCGCCGCGTTTTCTCTTCAGGAGATAATGAGGATGTGTTTCACGTTATGCCTCGGTTTTTTCCTTCTCGTCGCATTCATATCGATGGGCCTCTTCATATCCGCCGTGATGCACAATTCCACCAAGAGTCTCGTAGTCCTTCTTATGGTTTGGGTGGTGAGTGTGATCATTATTCCAAGCCTGGGTCGGCTTCTGGCAGAAAATATTGCCTCCGTAACGCCCGCTTCGGAGGTGGACAGAAGACTGGGCGAGCTGCTGGGCGAGGCTCTCGAGGAATACAGCGGCAGGGATATCAGCCATGCACCGAGAGAAATCCTGCCCGTCGATGATTCCGAATTCCTCTGGGACGAAATGATGGATAAGGTCGAAAGCCGGGTGCAGGGAATACTGGACGGAAACCAGAGGGGAAAAATGAAACAGATGCGATCGATGGTCAGCATGACAAGCACATCCCCCGTCTTCCTCTTCGACAAGGCTGCGAGTGACATGGTAGGAGCCGGGCTCCTCGAGGACGAATATTTTGTGCTGGATGTCCGGAATCATCGCGAAGAGCTCCTCGAGTTTCTCAGATCAGAGGATAGACAGGATCCAGATAGTCCCCATATTCTGTTTCGAAAATGGTATATGTCGTATAAACCGGTTGACCCGGCCGCGGTCCCGAGGTATACTGGAAGCGAGGTGCCTCTCGATTTTTCGCTACGGAGAGGTCTCACCGGTGCCATCGGTCTCGCAGCGTGGGCTGTGATAATGTTCGTCCTCGCCATAGTGGCTTTTCAGAAAATGGATGCTCGATAAAGGAAATGTATACAGGGTAATTTTCTTGATGTCGTGTTCGATACGGTGCGGAGTGACACACGAGAAGGAGTGAGGTATGGACTTTAGATTAAGCGATGAGATGGAGCTCTTGAGAGAAACCGTGAAGAAATTCACGGAGAAGGAGATCAAACCGGCAACCCGAAGGATAGATGAAGAAGAGGAAGTCCCCGAACACATCTTACAGCAGTGCAGAGAGCTCGGGCTCTTCGGAATTCTCATTCCTGAGGAATACGGTGGAGCCGGCATGGGAGAGACCGGGAACTGTATCATGACCGAGGAGATTTCCCGTGGATCTGCATCTGTCGCAATCGTACTCGGCGGGCATCAGAGTATCGGTGCGATGGCAATCCTCATGGGGGGGTCCGAGGAACAGAAGCAGAAGTATCTCCCGGCCATGGCGGCGGGCGAGAAGATCGGCTGTTTCGCCCTGACCGAGCCGGGCGCCGGGTCCGATGCCGGGGCGCTGAAGACGTTTGCAGAAAGAGACGGTGATCACTATGTCATCAATGGCACGAAGATCTGGATCACGAACGGCACCATAGCAGACATTGTCTCTCTCTTTGCGCTCACCGACAAAGAAAGAGGTGCCAGAGGCATCTCGGCATTCATCGTGGAAAAGGGTACGCCGGGTTTCAAGGTCGGCAAACCCGACAGGAAACTGGGTATCCGGGGATCACATTCCGCCGAGCTCATTTTCGAGGACTGCCGCATCCCCGTCGAGAACAGGATCGGCAGGGAAGGGGAGGGGTTCATCATCGCTATGAAAACTCTGGATATGGGACGCCTCGGGATAGCCGCCGGGTGCCTCGGCTCGTCGAAAGAAGCGCTCGATCTCTCCCTCCGATTTGCCAGGGAGCGTCGTCAGTTCGGGAAACCGGTTCATGAATTCCAGGCAATTCAGTGGATGATGGCCGATATGGCAGCTGATATTTACGCGGTCGAGAGTCTCACATACCGCACGGCCTGGCTCGCCGACAGCGGTCAGAAGTTCAGCAGGCAGGCGGCGATAGCGAAGCTTTTCTCATCCGAAGCTCTGGATCGTGTCATAGACAAGGCCGTTCAGATCCACGGCGGTATGGGGTACATGAGGGAGCACGTGATCGAGCTGATGTACCGGGACGCGCGGATCAACAGGATCTTCGAAGGAACCAACGAAATTCAAAGAATGGTGATCGCTCGTGACCTCATCAAGAGGGGGTTGTATTGAGGTGAGTCCGTAAACTGGGCCCCGGATATTATCACGCGCAGGGCTTCACCTCGGTGCGACGACCGTTCGAAGGATGTTGAAAAATGATTAAGGATGAGTGCACAAGAGGAATCACATGGAAATCGTGCATCAGTACCTTTCAAAACTCGATGGTTGGCTACACCTGACTGTGTCGATTCGATATACGGAATGAGAGAGCAGCTACAAAAAGCTGATGCTGAAGAAGAGAAAGAAGATAAAATTAGCAAGTCGTGTGTAATACCGCGTTCCGCGCCTCCACAGGAATCGAGCTGAGGATTTCGCAGGCTTCCGCCGTCGGCATCGCTCTGATGGTTACACCACGGAGATCGGCCTCTGTATAAACTCCAAGATCGATCGGTAGGGCTCCATGGTGTCCAGTTCCGACAATCAACTCCGTCCCCCTCCAGGGGATGTTCTCGCCAACTGTGAGTGGAGTGTGACCGTATTTCACGCTGAGCGGTTTGGAGACGCTCTTGTCACGCTTCGTTACGACTCCGTCCGTGATTACGATATCGTGATCGTATAATCGACCGTCAACAGTGATCTTTCCCCACACGCTCAGTTCGATCGACATGTTACCACCTCCAGGTATCTGAGAAACATTGAATGTTTTCCCGAAGCCGGTAATGGCCGCCGTGACGGCACCCTCCGCTCCAATAGTGTGCGCTCACCATCCAACCTTTTCCCATCTGGCGATGGAGATCCGCCATGAAGGAAAATTAACCTGTTTCGAATATTCCACAAGAAGACTTGAGAGGGAACCTTTTTCGGAGATGAACTCTACGATCACATCCTGAATGGGCCGCACATGATAGTGAGGGGGAGGAATTCAGGCGGATGAAGGGCATTCCCCAGAATTCGGTTTTGGAAGTTCACCGTGGCGACCTATTCGAGGAGGAGCATCTTTCTCGTCGAGGAGAGGGAGCCTGCCCCGCTCTCTGCATCCGGTACCGCCGCCGTCAGGAGAACCGAGTCCGCATCTCCCGCATCGAGAATGAAACTCGTGGAATCCCCCTCCGGGTGAGATGGATCGTCGAACCAGTCCTACCACACTACGCAGAGGGATCGCCCCGTCTCTCCGCCGAGATCGGCGAGTATGGGTTCCTACGTCGTGGAAAAGAGTGCGAAATATTCATCCGGCCTGTGCCATTCGACCCCCATCGTCAGAGCACCCTCGAACATGTTTCATCCGCTCTCGTGTTCAATGCTCTGATTGAGCTTTTCGAAAGAGACACTCACTCTACAAGAAACACCAAGCTTCGCTTGTTGGGCAGCCCCTCTCTTTCAGCGAGGCGAGTACGGTCCTGCAACACGACTGACTCGGCCTCCGTTGCGCCGTCAGTTTGAGGGAGGCTTCTGTCCCCAACAGGCCACTGTGGTGATACCCATCCAGGTGAACTGTGGGTCGGAGGCCAATGACCGGAGGCCGTCGAGATCCTGCTCTATGAGCTTCTTCGTCGCAAGAGCGAGGCCTTGGACAGCGGCGGCGGTGAGTCGCCATATGGCTGTCTGGGCGGAATCGACGGTTCCGATAGAATTCCGGCCGTGTGAGCCCAGCCGGACGAACCCAACTGTGCGGATGTCTCTAAGGAGTTGCCGGTCGTAGTGGTAGTTACCACCGCGCACAGCCAGCAACTCTTTCATTGTTTGCACGAGCTTGGAGACCAGCACTGCCTTTTCTTCGGACGCCTCAAGGTCTGGAACAACGCTGGCAAGGTCAACCTCCTCTGCGAGCAACCAGCCCCCCGGCTTCAGGGACTTCAGGATCGACTAGAGGGCGCGTCGCGGTTCTTCGAGGTGATGGAGGAGCCAACGCACGTGCGAGAATTCGAATTGGTTCTGTGGAAGTGCATCAGCGAGGATGTCGTGGCGCAGAACCACGAGGTTCTTGGCCTGGAGTCTCTTCAGATAGCAAGGTTCGAGGTCAGTTGCCGTTACTGAACCGTCGGGGCCAACCCTATCGCAAAGCCACGCAGTGATCGACCCGCCGCCACCGCCAATCTCGAGGCACTGCATGCCTGGACCGACCCCGAGTTCCTGAAGGTGGTGGATGGTCCCGGAATCGAGCTCTGCTTCGACCGTCCGCAGTCGCGTCTCTTCAGCGTCTGTGGTGTTGTCGAAGAGATAGTCTTGCTCTTGTGCCATATCAAGCCCATTTCATTGATCGGCGAGTGGAGAGCACATAGCACGCGGGCGCTTCCACTCGCCGCGACTCTGAGATCTGCGTGCCCCGTACGAGTATGGTTGAGTGACAGATGCTTGCGGGTCTGCCCAACGTCCTGGCGTTAAGCTGCGAGGCGTTCTGGCGCGGCCTTTGCCGGGGGAGGGGC
>CAZZKG010000030.1:0-41469 GCA_964654825.1 uncultured Gemmatimonadota bacterium
GTGGGGATTTTCCTGGGATTTCATCGAATAAATAAATAGGGACAGTCACCGTTTAAATAAATAGATAAATAGGGACAGTCACCATTTATTTTTTAAACGGTGACTGTCCCTATTTAATTCCTGTTGTTGACAAAAGGAAATACGGCATGTAGATTCTAATCTGTTTATTTGTAACCGAAATCGTGTATTCACTTAAGTACCTTTATTTTCAAATGGATGGGTTAATTACTGCAATGAAGATAAGCAATTATCTGAAAGAAGAATTCGTCAGGCTCGATGTCAGAGCTGACGAGAAATTTACTCTGTTGAGGAATTTATCACACATGCTATCTTCCGACGATCGAGTGGTAGATCCCGATCAGCTCGCCCTCGACATCGAGGAGAGGGAGAAGATCGAGCCGACAGGGATCGGTGAGGGAGTAGCCATCCCTCATGCCAGGACGAATTCGGTCAAAGATATCATCATCTTGATGGCCAGGTTGACTGAAACCGTCGAGTATGATTCGATAGACGGAAAACCTGTCAGCATCATGTTCCTGATCGGAACACCGAAGGATGCCGTGCAGTCATATCTCAAGCTTCTTGCCAATCTCACCAAACTGGTGAAGGAAGATTCGGTCAGAAAACAGCTTGCCGCCGCCGGTACACCTTCCGAGGTTCTGGACATCGTCAGGGAGCACGAACAGGATTAACACACGAAGGATTTCCATGTTAGAATTTGTTATCGATTCGGACAACGTTGTTCAGGCAGATGAAGGCATCACTCCGCGGGAGATCCTCACGAAAGTCCCGGACGGCGGGTCAGACGCTATCATAGCCGCATCGATCAACGGGCGGTTGATCGACATCGGTCAGCCGCTTGATGAGGGAGGGGACCTCAGTTTTATCACCATCGATTCCGCCGAGGGTATCGACATCTTGAGACACAGTACTTCTCACGTCATGGCCTACGCGGTAAAAGAACTCTACGGTGACGTCAAGATCGCCATCGGACCCTCGATCGAAAACGGGTTCTACTACGATTTCATGGTCACCCGGCCCTTCACCCCCGAGGATCTCCAGAGGATCGAGGACAGGATGCGGGAGATCACCCGTTCAGACTTCCCGTTCGAACGGATCGAAATCACCCGTGAAGAAGCGGTCGAACTGTTCCGGAAAGAGGGTGAAGATTTCAAGGTGGAGATACTCGATGATCTCGAGGGCGAGGATTCCGTCTCTCTCTACCGCTGTGGACAGTTTACCGATCTGTGCAGAGGCCCACACCTCCCTTCGACCGGCACGGTCGAGTTTTACAAACTGCTTTCGACCGGTGGCGCATACTGGAGAGGTGACGAGAGAAACCCCATGCTCCAGAGGATCTACGGTACCGCCTTCCCGACCGACCTTGGGCTCTCCGATTACCTCGAAAGACTCGAAGAAGCAGCAAAGCGGGACCACAGGAAGCTCGGCCCCGCACTCGACCTGTTCAGCATCCAGGAAGAAGGTGGCTCAGGGCTTGTCTACTGGCATCCGCAGGGTGCACTCGTTCGCCACATCATCGAAACCTTCTGGAAGGATGAACATCTGAGGAGAGGCTATGATCTCGTATCTTCCCCGCACATTGCTAGGATGAATCTGTGGGAGAAGAGTGGCCATCTCGATTTCTATTCAGAAAACATGTATAACCCGATTGATGTCGATGGAGTGAACTACATCCTCAAACCGATGAACTGTCCATTCCACATCCTCATCTACAAGTCAGCGATGAAGAGTTACCGGGAGCTGCCCATACGATGGGCGGAACTCGGGACCGTCTACCGGTACGAGCGATCCGGTGTTCTCCACGGCCTGATGCGGGTGAGGGGGTTTACCCAGGATGACGCACACATCTTCTGCCGGCCCGACCAGCTCGATCGCGAGATAGAACTCCTGATCGAGTTCGCGACCGATTTCCTGAAGACCTTCGGGTTCGAGGAGTACGAGGTGTACCTGAGCACCCGGCCGGAAAAGTATGTGGGTTCACCGGATAACTGGGAAAAGGCCACCACTGCTCTCGAGAACGCTTTGAAGAAGACCGGCCTTCATTTCACGATCGATCCGCAGGAGGGTGTGTTCTATGGCCCGAAGATAGATATAAAAATCAAAGATGCACTCGGCAGGACCTGGCAGTGTACCACCATCCAGGTCGATTTCAACGAGCCCGAGAGGTTCGAAATGAGTTACGTGGACACGGACAGCATGGCGAAACAGCCGATAATGATCCACCGTGCCATCATGGGTTCACTCGAACGGTTCATGGGTGTGCTCATCGAACATTATGCCGGGGCTTTCCCGACCTGGCTGGCGCCCGTACAAGTAGCCGTACTCCCGATAACCAGCGACAATGTGCCTTATGCCGAAAGTGTTGCCGAAGCAATGAGAGAAGCCGGCGTGAGAGTGAAGGTCGACTCGCGAGCCGAAAAAGTCGGGTACAAAATACGAGAAGCCGAAGTGAAGAAAATTCCCTATATGGCGATTGTCGGGAAAAAAGAAGAGGGATCCGGTGAGGTTTCGCTGAGGGTGAGAGGGGCCGGTGATGTCGGGAAAATTTCGGTTGATACGCTGGTGGAGCGTCTCCTCCTCGAGGCTCACGAAAAGTCGGTGAAACCATCGATCGCCCCGTGATCGGGCACGGGGGAAGAAAGTACTCGAAGAGAACAAACGAAACAGTTGACAACGTGGGGTTAACGGCGTAATTTCTACTAAAATCTAGTGTATATAAAAAGAAGAAGTTATTCGCTTCTCACCTTGCCGGCAACAGGAACGCCGGCGGGTTATCTCAGCAGGTACAGAGCTCTCGAAGCTCTGGAAGAGGTGGATAGCTTCTATCCGCCTTTTTCTATTTAGTAAAGGAGGTATTCCATCGAGAAAAGAGCACGCGTGAACCGGCAGATAAGGATCTCTCCTGTCAGGCTGATCGATGAAGATGGTTCCCAGCTGGGAATCACTCCACTCGATGAGGCGCTCCGGATCGCGGATGAGAGAGGGCTCGACCTCGTAGAAGTCGCGCCTTCGGCAAATCCACCCGTCTGTCGCATCATGGATTACGGCAAGTACAAGTATGAAGAGAGCAAAAAGGCGAAAAAAGCTCTTAAAAAACAGCATCTTATCCAGGTTAAAGAGATCAAACTGAGGCCCAAGACCGAAGAACACGACTTCCAGTTCAAATTGCGTCATGCCAGGAAATTTCTGGAGGAAAAGAACAAAGTGAAATTCACAATGATATTCAGGGGGCGTGAGCTTCAGCATGTTGATCGCGGGAAGAAGATACTCGTGAAAGTGTCAGAAGAGATGAAGGACATCGCTTTCGTCGAGAATGGACCCAGGCTCGAGGGCCGGAATATGATCATGATCGTATCACCGAAACATTAATCGAAGTGTTTCATGTCGAGGAGGAGAATGTGCCGAAACTGAAATCGAACAGAGCTGCAGCCAAGAGGTTCACGAGGACGGGAACGGGGAAAATCAAGAGTAAACGAGCCTTCATGAGACATATACTTACGAAAAAAGCCAGGAAGAGAAAGAGGCGCCTGCGTCACTCAGGCATCATCGACGGTCCTGATGTAAAAAGAATCGGGCGACTCATACCATATGTGTAAATTCGAAGGAGGAGAGATTTCATGCCAAGAGTCAAGACGAAGGTAAGCTCCCGCAAAAGGAGGAAAAAGATCCTCAAGGCGGCACGGGGGTTTCGGGGCGGGAGGAGTAAGCTGCTATGTTCTGCAAGGGAGACACTCGAAAGAGCTCTCCGGTATGCCTACCGGGACAGGCGTGTAAAAAAACGCACCATGAGACGACTGTGGATAGTTCGGATCAATGCCGCCTGCCGACACAACGGGCTTTCCTACAACAGGTTCATCCAGGGATTGAAGAAGGGAAACGTTGATGTAAACCGGAAGATGCTCGCCGAACTTGCAGTGAACGATCCGGAGAGTTTCACCGAGCTCGCTGAAGTCGCCAAGCAGAGTCTCAGCGCGTAAAACGGTGTCCCGATGAGAGAGATGGAAAACAAGATCGAAGTCATAGCCCGAAAAGCACGGGAAGCGATCAGCGGCGCCCTCTCGCTCGAAGACCTCAAACAGCTGCGGAGCAGGTTCATCGGGCGAAAAGGGGAACTGACGACTATCCTCAGAAGTCTCAATGAGGTCCCGAAGGAAATGCGGCCCAGGGTGGGTCAGCTTGCCAACAGGGTAAAAATCGAGCTGGCCTCGATTATCGAGGAAAAGCAGGGTGATTTCATAACCCGCCGGAGCGCGGTAGAAGCCGGTGTTCGTGGAGAAGACCTCTCGCTTCCGGGAAGAGGACGGTGGAAGAGTGCTGTCCACCCGATTACCAGGATGTTCGATGAGATCGGTGAAATCTTTTTCAGTATGGGGTTTTCCGTGGAGAGAGGTCCGGAAATCGAAGAGGAATATTATAATTTCACTGCGCTGAATTTTCCTCCCGACCATCCTGCACTCGATATGCAGGCGACGTTTTTCATGGATGATGGGCTCGTTCTGAGGACTCACACCTCGCCGGTACAGATACGGACATTCCTGAAAGAAAAGCCCCCGGTGAGGGTGATCGCTCCGGGAAGGTGCTACCGGAGTGATAAAATCGACGCTTCCCACTACCCCGTTTTTCACCAGGTTGAGGGATTCTTTGTCGATACCGGAGTCACATTTGCCGACCTGAAAGCGACACTCATAGAGTTTTCACGGAAGATGTTCGGTGACGATGTCCAAGCGCGTTTCCGTCCCAGCTATTTCCCGTTCACCGAACCGAGCGCCGAGGTCGACATCGCCTGTTTGTTCTGTAGAGGGGCAGGCTGTAAGGTCTGTAAGGGGACCGGGTGGCTCGAGATCCTGGGTTCGGGGATGATCGATCCGGCCGTGTTCGAAGCCGTCGACTACGATCCCGAAAAGTTCACCGGTTTCGCTTTCGGCATGGGTGTCGAGAGAATCGCCATGCTCAAATATGGCATCGGTGACATCCGTTTCTTCTACGAGAACGACGTAAAATTTCTCGAGCAGTTTATCTGAGGGCCGTGTAGGGATTCCTCACGGCCGGGATGAGTGTATGAGAGTAAGTTACAGGTGGTTACGGTCACTGGTCGATGTGTCGACTGACCCGCACGAACTCTCCCGCATCCTGACGATGCAGGGAGTGACGGTGGACGAGGTCGAGCCTGTACGGTCACCGTTAAAAGATATCATCGTCGGGGTTGTCGAAGAGGTTTCGAAACACCCGAATGCTGACCGTCTCCTGTTGTGCAAGGTCAACACGGGCGAGAATACATTCGAGGTGGTGTGCGGTGCTCCGAATGTCAGGGCCGGTGGCAAATATCCATTCGCCCCCGTCGGGGCAGTGATACCTGATGGGACGAAGATAAAAAAGGCCAGGATCCGGGGTGAAAAGTCGGCGGGGATGCTCCTCTCCGCTTTTGAACTGGGGGTTTCCGATGACCACAGCGGTATCCTCGAGCTCGATGACGGTGCCGCACCGGGAAGTCCGGTGGATGAGCTGCTGAGTGTCGATGACTGCATCTTTGTGCTGGACATCACGGCAAATCGCATGGACCTCCTCAGCCATCTGGGTGTGGCGAGAGAGATCGGTGCGATAGAAGGCAAGAAGGTTCGATTTCCTGACGCCTCATGTGAAGAGATCTCGAAACCCTTCGAGGATGCGGCGGGTATCGAAGTGAGGGATGTGAAAGGCTGTCCGAGGTACATGGCACGAGTAATCGAGGGTATTTCGGTAGGCACATCTCCTCGCTGGCTGGTGGAAAGGCTTGCCAGTATCGGGCAGAGATCCATAAACAATATCGTCGATGTGACAAACTATCTACTCTTCGAACTGGGTACACCGCTGCATGCATTCGATCTCGATCGGCTGGATGGGCAGCGGATTATCGTAAGACGAGCAGGAGACGGTGAAGTCCTCAGGACCCTCGATGGCGAGGAAAGAGAGCTCGCTTCCACCATGACGGTCATTGCTGACAATTCAAGAACGGTGGCTGTCGCAGGTATCATGGGTGGTGAAGACTCGGAGGTCACGGAAAACACCGTGAATCTTCTCATCGAATGCGCCCATTTCAATCCACAGATGATACGGCGGACATCGAGAGCCCTCGGACTCCAGTCAGAATCCTCGATCCGGTTCGAGAGATGGGTAGACCCGTCCATCCTCCCGTACGCTGTCGATCGGGCTGCCGGATTGATGAAAATGGTCGCCGGCGGTGATATCCTGCACGGCAGGGGAGATGTCTACCCTGATCCGATGAAACCCGAGCGGGTGCATCTAAGGGTTGACCGGGTTGGCACAATCCTCGGTAAAGCGGTAACCGAGAAGGAAGTGAAAACACTTCTGGAGAGTGTGGATTTCGAGGTAAACGGTTCCCGGGAGTGCGACGTAATCGTACCGACGTTCAGAGCCCGTGACATCACCAGAGAAATAGATCTCATCGAGGAGGTTGCCCGTCTCAAAGGATATGACTGGATCGATTCGGATTACAGGTGCGGGGTACGTGTTTTCGGAAAGATCGACCGGCAGGGTAACACCGAACAGGAGGTAAGGGAATTCTTCGTGAGGGAGGGTTTTTTCGAGGTTTCGAGTACTTCCTTCGTCGGTTCTAAGATGTCCAGCTCCCTCCTCGGGGTGCCGGAAGATGAATTGATCAGGGTTAACAATCCTGTCAACGTGGAGGAGGGCTACATGCGCCCTCTTCTTCTTTCCACGATACTGCCTGTCCTTTCGAACAATATCCGCAAAAGAAACCCGGACGTCAGATTCTTCGAACTGGGAACGATCTTTCGCACCCCCGGAAAAATCGGTGATGGGCATCATCGGGAAAGGCTGCATATCGCCTGTGCGGCAGCGGGAAGAACAGAACCCCTCTACTGGAAACAGAACACCGGGGAATGGGATTTTTTTACGATGAAGGGAGTCGTCGAGAGATTCATCGGCAGGTTTTTCCCGGGGTCTCTGCTTGACGGCCCGGGCCCGGATTTTCTCGATGAGCTGTCGAGCAGTGCAATCGTCAGGGATGGGACACCTCTTGGATTCTTCGGCGAGCTTCTCCCCGAGGTGGTTCAATCTCTCGAAGCCATGGAGAAGATTTTTGTTCTCGAAGTGGACGCCGGCGGGATGTCTTCGCCGCGGGAGGGGGGCAGTATGGGGCATATTTCCAGATTTCCACCTCTGGAGAGAGACCTTTCTCTGATCGTACCGGAAGAGATTGCTTACCACCGGGTCGAGGAGATCATTCGTTCCAAAAGCGGCGACCTGCTCGATGAGCTTATTCTCTTCGATCTCTACCGGGGGGGCCAGATCCCTGAGGGGAAGAAGGGGCTCTCGTTCCGGCTCGTTTTCAGGTCTGGTGAGAGGACCCTCGAAGATCCGGAAATCAATACTCTGATCGATTCGACTCTTGTGTGTTTGAGAAAGGAGATAAATGTTGTCTTACGATGAAGCTGCTACAACCAGTGAGATCGTTGATGAGAGTCTCCACAATCTCCAGCTGCTGGAGGATCGGGTAAGGGGATACGTGGAGGAACTGCGGGGTTTACGGGAGGAGAACAACACGATCAGTTCTGAGTGTACCGTATTGAAGGAGCGTTGTGGTGAACTCGAGGGGCAGATGGGAGATCAGGGAAACTGGGAAGCGGAGAGAGAACTGCTCCAGAATGAGAACCGCTCCCTCAAAGAGAAGATAGGTGTCATAGAAGACCGGATCCGGGGTATCCTCCAGAGATTGGAAATATCGATACCTCAGGAGTGAGCGGGTATTGGCACCCGCGAGGGATATGAACCTTCGAACAGAGTGGTTCTGACCATGGAAACCGAAGAAAAGAAAAGTGTGAGAGTTCGCATTTTTGGAGAAGAGTATCCGATCAAAAGCGAAGCAAATCCGGAATACACTAAAAGAGTAGCTGAGTACGTTGATTCAATGATGCGCAACGTAAACAAAGGGATGAAACAGAAAGAAGTACATGCAGTTGCAGTGTTGGCAGCAATGTCGATAACAGATGAACTCTTCCGTTCACGCAGCGGTTTGAATTCTCTCGGGAATGAACTCAAAAAGAAAACCAGGGATATTTTGAACCTGCTTGAAGAATAAACGTACGGAGTGATGGTAAACGTCGTGATTGAGAAAGACCTTGTCAATGGGTGGGAAATTAGTTATTATATAGTACGGAATCCCTGCTCTACAAAGAGAAAAGAAAAATTTGATCCAACTTTTTCTGATAGGGAATCCGACTTCACTGCCGGTTCACAGACCCTCAGAAGTAGAGGGAAGCGGACTGATGGTGGGAGGATACCCAAGTTTTCTCTATCAGGTTCAAATTCTCCTTTTCTCTTGAGAGGAGCGGGGATTTTCCTTTTCTCCCCCGGGCGTAGGACAACCACTCCACAACTCCCTTCGATCTTCACGTTTTCATCCAGGTGGTTTCACCAAGGGAGCAGGTGCGTGTAGCACTGCTCACCGAGATGACAGGAACGGACACAATGGTTACTATTTTGATTACCATGTCACAGATACTTTCCAACGAAGAGGCATTTTTCTCTTATCTCGTTCCGGTGATCGTTCTTCTCCTGGCAGGAGCCATATTCTTTTTCGGTTATTACATGAGGAAAAGAATCTTTGCCAAACGCCTCGTCGAAATAGAAAACGAATCAGAGCGTATCCTCACAGATGTCAAGAGGGAGGCGGATAATATTAAAAAGTCCGCTGAACTCGAATGTAAGGAAATGATATACAAGGGAAGAGCGAAACTCGAGGAGGAGCTCTCGACGAAGAGACAGGAAATCGAGCGTATGGAGTGGCGGATCAAAGAGCGGGAAGCAAATTTCGACCGTAAGCTCGATCTCATCGAGAAGAAGGAGAGGGACCTCTCCCGGAAACTGGAGGAATTCTCAGCCCGTGACAAGGCTCTCAAGGCCAAGGATACGAGGCTCACGCAGCTTATTTCCGAGCAGAACCTTAGACTGGAGCGAATCGCCAGCCTCACTGCGGAGGAGGCGAAGAAGCAGCTCATTACCAATCTCGAAGAAGAAGCCCGCCTGAGTGCGAGTCAGTTCATCAAGGAGATGAAGGAACAGGCCAGGCGCACAGCCGACAGGGAGGCGAAAAAAATCATCACGCAGGCCATACAGAGATACGCCGCGGACCACGTCGTCGAATCGACGGTGAGCGTGATTTCGCTGCCCGGTGATGAGATGAAAGGGAGAATCATCGGCCGGGAGGGGAGGAATATCCGCAGCTTCGAAATGGCTACCGGGGTGAATGTCATCATCGACGACACTCCTGAAGCGGTGATTCTGTCGTCTTTCGATCCCATAAGGAGAGAGGTGGCTCGCCTGGCTCTAGAAAAACTGGTTTCCGACGGCAGGATACATCCCGGCCGGATCGAGGATATGGTTGAAAAGGCCAGGCGGGAGCTCAATGAAATGATACGGCAGGCAGGCGAGGAAACTCTCTATGAGGTCGGTGTCCAGAGTATGCACGCCGAGCTCATCAGGCTGATCGGTACACTCAAGTATCGTACCAGTTATGGACAGAATGTCCTGCAGCACCTCAAAGAGGCTGCATTCATCTGCGGCCTCATGGCTACCGAGCTTCATCTTGACGTCAACATCGCGAAACGAGCCGCTCTCCTCCACGATGTCGGGAAAGCCATGACTCACGAGAGTGAAGGTACCCACGTTCAGCTCGGTACGGAAGTCGCGAGGAAGTTCGGCGAAAACGATATCATCGTCAGTGCGATCGAAGCTCATCACGATGACGTCGAACACAAATCCCTCATTTCGGTTCTCGTTCAGGCCTCGGATGCAATATCAGGTGCGCGACCGGGTGCCCGGCGGGAAACATTCGAGACCTACATCAAGAGGCTCGAAAAGCTCGAGGAGATCGCAGATTCGTTCGACGGCATTCAAAAATCGTACGCGATCCAGGCCGGGAGAGAGATCCGCATCATCGTCGAACCGAGTGAGGTTGATGATGCACGGCTCGAGGTGCTGGCCACCGAGGTCGCGAAGAGAATCGAGAAAGAACTCGAGTACCCCGGTCACATCAAGATTTCCATGATCCGGGAGACAAGGGCTATCGATTATGCCAGATAAACTCACTCGCGGTTGAAAGGAAGCTTCGTGAAATTTCTCTTCATTGCTGATGTGGTGGGGAAGCCGGGTAGAAAGATCATTACAAAAGCTCTGAACAAACTCAAGGAAGATCACGGCGTCTCATTTGTTATCGCAAACGGTGAAAATGGTGCGGGAGGATACGGACTCACGTCCGAGACATTCGATGAACTTCTCTCCAGCGGCATTGATCTCGTTACCAGCGGTAATCACATATGGGATAAGAAGGAGTTCATCCCACGATTGCGGGATGATCGTCGCATCCTGCGTCCCGTAAACTATCCCCCGGGTAATCCGGGGCGGGGTACGGCAATCTGTGAAACGCTCGATGGCAGTGTGGTCGGGGTGATCAATCTGCAGGGGAAAGTTTTCATGCCTTCCATCGATTGTCCCTTCAGAACCGCACTTCAACACATCGAAAAAATGAGGCGCGAAACCAAAACGATAATCGTTGATTTTCACGCTGAAGCCACTGCAGAGAAAATAGCGCTCGGATGGTACCTCGACGGGCTGGTATCCGCCGTTATCGGGACGCACACACACGTCCCGACCGCGGATGAGAAAATCCTCCCCTCGGGAACGGCCTATATCACCGATGTGGGGATGACAGGGGCCGTTGATTCCGTGATCGGGGTGAAGACCGAACTGGCGCTGAAGAGATTCCTGACACAGGTACCGTATCGTTTTCAGCCGGCCGATAAAAACGTCCGGCTCATGGGGCTTGTCTGTGAAATCGAGGATCACACGGGGAAAGCGAAGCGGATAGAGAGAGTGGACATCGGAGAATCCTCTTCCGGGAGTGAATTGGCGCATGACAGCTGAAGTAATCGATGGGCGGGCAGTAGCAGCAGAAATCAAATCCGAACTCGCAAAACGTATTGAGCTCCTGAAGAGCAGACAGATCACACCGGGCCTTGCAGTCGTCCTGGTAGGGGATGACCCCGCTTCTCATGTCTACGTGAGGATGAAGAACAGAGCTTCCGGAGAGATAGGCATTGAGAGCAGGACGCTGAAGTACCCTGCATCACTCTCCGAGAAGGATCTCCTGGATGTGATCAGCAGACTCAACCGGGATGATCAATTCCATGGCATACTCATTCAACTCCCTCTCCCCGGTCATATCGACGAGAAGAAAGTGCTCGAATCCATCAATCCCGCAAAAGATGTGGATGGTTTCCACCCGATGAACGTCGGACGTCTCGTACTGGGAGAGAACACATTGAGGCCCTGCACTCCTGCCGGGATTCAGGTGATCCTTCAGAAGTCCGGTGTGTCGACATCAGGCAAGCACGTTGTGATTGTCGGGAGGAGTAATATCGTAGGCAAACCTCTCGCCAACATGCTGAGCCTCAAGGAAGATCGTGCTGATGCAACGGTGACCCTGTGCCACAGCAGGACGGGATCGCTCGAGACACACACACGGCAGGCCGACATTTTAATTGCAGCGATGGGACGCGCAGAGTCGATCACCGGCGATATGATCAAAAAGGGTGCCGTGGTTATCGATGTCGGGATGAACCGGGTAGATGATCCGAGCAGAGAGAAAGGGTACCGGCTCGCTGGCGATGTGCACTTCGAATCCGCCTCGAAAGTTGCCGGTGCCATAACGCCTGTTCCCGGCGGCGTGGGACCGATGACCATTGCGATGTTGTTGAGCAACACTGTTAAAGCCGCCGAGGGACTGGCAGACAGCTCCTGAAGTCTGTTTGCAGGATGTAACATACTGTGAAGCGACATGATCCAAGTAAATTCAGTCAACCTGGCGAGACCGTCACGTACGGGGTTTCAGAGCTCACCAGGATGATCAGGACGGTACTCGAAGACAGAATCGGCTCCGTCTGGGTCGAAGGCGAAATTTCCAACTTTACCAGGCACTCATCCGGTCACACATATTTCACTCTCAAAGATAAAACTGCCCAGCTTCGCTGCGTGATCTGGCGCGGTGCCGGTGTCCGTTTCCCCTGTGAGGATCCAACCGGTCTGAAGTTCATCACCCACGGCTGCGTTACCGTCTATGAGAGAGGCGGTCAGTACCAGCTCACCGTCGATCAGGTCAAACCGCTCGGTGTTGGAGAGCTTCAGCTTGTCCTCGAGAGGCTCAAGAAAAAACTCATGGAAGAGGGTCTCTTCGACGAGTCCCATAAACAGCCTCTGCCGGGGTTCCCTCGGTGCGTCGCAGTTGTAACATCACCCACCGGTGCCGCGGTACGTGATATGATCTCAGTGATATCGAGGCGATATCCATACACTCGCATCGTACTGGCCCCGGTGACCGTCCAGGGGGAAGGTGCAAGCGGGGAGATCGCAGACGCACTCGATTACCTCAACCGGTGGGGTGAGCCCGATGTCATCATCGCAGGGAGAGGCGGCGGTTCACTGGAGGATCTCTGGGCATTCAACGAAGAAGCGACCGCGCGAGCCATCTTCAGATCCCGCATACCTGTTGTGTCCGCCGTAGGGCACGAGATCGACTTCACTATCGCAGATTTCGTCGCCGATCTGAGAGCGCCGACTCCCTCGGCTGCTGCAGAACTCGTCGTTCCCGACCGAACAGCACTGTCAGGGCGGATTCAAGCTCTCTCGCGCTCACTCAGGTCCAATGCAGGCCGGCACCTTTCCCGAAACACGCAGATGCTTGTTCGTTTTTCATCGAGTTACGGACTCAGAAAGATCGAGAGCCGGTTGAGAGAAATGATGCAGTACATGGATACGCTGGGGCGAAGGATGGCAACCCGTTGCGAAAATGGCATTATCAAAACCCGGTCGGAGCTGAGCGAGCTCTCCGGAAAACTTGATGTCCTGAGCCCGTTCCATACAATGCGAAGAGGGTATTCGATCACTCGCATACTGACGACGGGTGACATCGTACGGGATGCTTCGGCTGTATCTCCGGATTCTCGGGTGAGTGTTACTCTGTTCAGAGGCAGTCTGGTGTGTCTGGTCGAGGAGGTAGAGGTGAGAGGAGGAAGGTCACATGAAGAATAAGGAGTTGAGTTTTGAAGAGGAGCTTCGGAAACTCGAGAAAATCGTGAAAAAACTCGAGGAGGAGGAACTTCCCCTCGAAGAGTCGATAAAACTGTTCGAAGAAGGCGCTCTGCTGGTGAAGTCCGCCGAGAAGAAACTTGCAGACGGAGAGGCGAAGGTCCAGAAGATAGTGGGAGAACTGGAAAAGGGGCCTGTCCTGGAAGATTTCGAGTTCGGGGAGTAGGGAAGAACAGTGGGCAAACTCGTGATCGATCCGGAAGAAGAGGCATTCGTGAGAGACGTACTGAGTACGGAGAGAAGAAAGGTGGAAAAACACCTCACACGGCTTTTCGAACAGTACCCGGATGAACCATTGACAAGGGCGTCGAGTTATACGGCCCGGGCCGGTGGGAAGAGGCTCAGGCCCATACTCCTCATTACTTCGTACAAGGCACTCGGGGGCTCGAAGGAGTTCGTATATCCATTGTCGCTGTCCGTCGAACTCATCCATGTATACTCTCTCATCCATGATGATCTGCCGCAGATGGATAATGATGATTACCGAAGGGGGAAGCCAACCTGCCACAGAGTGTTTGGAGAAAAAGTCGCTCTCCTCTCCGGGGTCCGCCTGATCGGGGATGCGGTCAGTAACGTCCTGAGAACCGGAAAACGATTACGAATCGATCAGGGGATCATCAGACGCCTTTCGAAAGAACTTCTCGAAGCGAGCGGTGTGCACGGTCTCGTCGGAGGACAGGCCGCTGATATCCTCCACGAGACGAGAGGATTCGATCAGGAAACTCTCATTTTCATTCACAGGCACAAGACTGCGATCCTGTTCAGTGCCGCGGCATCCATGGGCGCTATCTCCTCCGGAGCCGATGAAGAGAGCGTTCGTGACATGAGGGAATACGGCCTGCTGCTGGGGTTTGCTTTTCAGGTAATTGATGATATATTAGATGCAATCGGGAGCTTCGAGGATCTCGGGAAAAGAGTCGGGAAAGATGCCGGCCTCGGCAAGGCCACATATCCCTCTCTTTACGGGGTGGAAGGCTCGCGCGAGAAAGCGAAGGAGTTCATACAGAAATCTCTGGACGTTCTGACCCACTCCGGTGTCAAGGATGAGTTTCTCAACATGTTTCCCCGGTGGATTCTGAATACCGCATACGCGGGGGTAAAGAACAAGTGGCCCTATAAGTAACAGGAGCAATCAAGTGATCGACAAGATATCATCGGTGTCAGATCTGAGGGAAACTCCGCTTCAGGATCTCGATGTGGTATGTGAGGAATTGAGGGACCGCATCATATCTGTTGTATCCAAAACCGGCGGGCATCTTGCGTCCAGTCTCGGAACTGTCGAGCTGGCTGTTGCCATTCACTATGTATTCGACACACCCCGTGACATCCTGATCTGGGATGTAGGTCACCAGAGTTATGCTCACAAGCTATTGACCGGCCGGAGGGACCGTTTCGAAACTCTCCGACAGGCTGGGGGCTTGAGCGGTTTCCCGAGGAGGGAGGAGAGTGAATACGACCCTTTCGGTACCGGTCACGCGAGTACCTCGATCTCCGCCGCACTCGGATTCGCTACGGCCCGTGACAGAAAAGGATCCGATTGTCGGGTAATTGCGGTCCTCGGAGATGGTGCTCTCACCGGGGGATTGGCCTATGAGGGTCTGAACAACGCGGGTGCTGCCGGGACCGACATGATCGTCATCCTGAATGACAACAGCATGTCGATATCACCGAATGTCGGGGCGATTTCCCGTTACCTGACATCTGTAATCACCAATCCTTTCTACAACCGGATCCGTACAGAGATATGGAATCTCACATGGAAGCTCAGCTCGTTCGGAAAGAGTGTCCGTGTCATGGCGGGGAAACTCGAGGAGAGTATGAAACACCTCATTACCCCCGGGATGCTGTTCGAAGAGCTCGGGTTCCGGTACATCGGTCCGGTTGACGGGCACAGCACAAAAGAGCTGGTCAACACGTTCCGTGGTCTGAAAGGGATCCGGGGCCCCGTCTTCGTGCACGTGATCACGAAAAAGGGGAAGGGCTATGAACCGGCCGAAACAAGTCCCCACAAGTTTCATGGTGTGAGCGCATTCGACAAGGTGACGGGGCTGGGTAATCACAAATCAGAGCTGCCGAGTTACACCAACGCATTTTCGAACGCACTCGTCGAGCTGGCGGAGCAGGACGACCGAATCGTGGCAGTCACGGCGGCCATGCCTGATGGTACCGGACTCAGCGCATTTGGCGAAAAGTATCCCGACAGGTTTTTCGATGTGGGTATCGCGGAGCAGCATGCAGTGACATTTTCCGCCGGTATGGCCTGTGCCGGGATGAAGCCCGTCACCGCGATATACTCCACATTTCTCCAGCGGGCCGTCGATCAGATTATTCATGATGTTGCCATCCAGAAGGTCCCGGTCACCTTCATTCTCGACAGAGGCGGTCTCGTCGGTCAGGACGGGGTCACTCACCACGGTGTATTCGACATTACCTACCTTTCCATGATACCCAATCTCGTTATCGCATCACCTAAAGATGAACAGGAATTGAGGAATCTGCTCCTGACCGCACTCGGCTATGATGGCGGCCCGTTCGCCATACGGTATCCGAGAGATTCAGTGTTCAGACTGGATCAGGTGAAGGAACCGGTGAATCTCAAGATCGGTTCCTGGGAAGTACTCACCAACGGCAGCGGGTGCGCTTTCCTGGCGGTCGGTTCGATGGTGAAAAACTGCTTAGAGGCGACCCAGCTGCTCGCCGAATCCGGATTCAGCCCCGGACTCATCAATTGCCGTTTCGTGAAACCCATTGACAGAACACTCCTCAGTAAACTAGCAGATGATTACGAGACTCTGATCACCGTCGAAGAAAATGTCCTTGGAGGAGGTTTCGGGAGTTATGTCGGCCGATACCTCCTTGAAAATGAGAGGACGGATGTCCGTCTCGTCCAGCTGGGGATTCCTGATGCATTCGTCGAGCATGCTACCCGAAATATTCTCCTCCAGCGGGTCGGTTTATCACCGTCTGAGATCGCAGGGACAGCAAGGAAAATTCTCACAGGTGAACGTGTTGAGCATTATCGCAGCGTGAGGTAGCTAGCTTCATCTCTCCCTGGAAAGCGCAGAGTCATCGATGAAATTTGGCATCATTGCGAATTACACTCACAAACGAACCCCCGAACTTGTCAGGAGTATCATCCGGTGGTGCACTGAGCATACGATCGAATTCTCAGTCGATAACGAGATCGCTCGAAGAGAAGATCTCAGAACTGTGGGGCTGGAAGAGAAGGAGCTGTCTGAACTCGATATGGTGATTGCGATCGGGGGCGACGGCACTATTCTCTCGACATCAGCACGTGTTTCCGGGAGTGGTACCCCGATTTTTGGTATAAACGTTGGCGGCCTTGGGTTTCTAACCACAGCCACAGCAGATGATTACTGCAATTATCTCGAGAAACTTCTTAAGAAAGAATATGTCGTCCAGGACCGGATGATGCTCGAGGTATCGGTGTGCCGGGAGAGCGGTGGTGAAGACCGGGTTTTCCATGCCCTGAATGATGCTGTCGTCTACAAGGGATCATTCTCGAGAATAGTCCAGTTGAAGATCCATGTTGGTGATGAAGAAGTCGGAGTGTTCCGGTCTGATGGTATAATCGTCTCCACCCCGACCGGGTCCACCGGTTATTCTCTTTCCTCCGGAGGGCCTCTCGTTCTGCCTGCGATGGAAGTCATCGTAGTAACTCCGATTTGTCCCCATACTCTCGGTGCCCGCCCCATCGTCATTCCCTCCGGCAGACGGGTGAGTATAGAGGTCATGTCCTCACGAATCGACGTGACACTCACTATCGACGGACAGAAAGGAACAGTCATGAGTGAGGGAAGTCTCATCAGGGTTTCCAAATCTGACCGGTCGACCAGGCTGGTGAGAATGCCGGATGAGAGTTTTTTCACTCTGCTGAGAAATAAACTGGGCTGGATTGCACGGGAGGAGTAGAGTGTCGTGCTGTTAGAACTCAGTATACGAGATTTTGCGCTCATTAAACAACTGTCCATCCGGCTTTCCGAATCATTGAATATCCTCACCGGGGAGACGGGGGCCGGGAAATCCATCGTGATCGACGCGCTGCAGATTCTCCTGGGCTCGAGGGCGCTTCAGATAAAGATCAGGTCCGGGGCAGGACGAGCCAGGGTGGAAGGGCTTTTTCGCCTGCGCGGTGATCATGAAGATCTCCTTTCTTCTATCAGAGATGCAGGGATCGAAACCGAAGAGGGAGAGATCGTAATCAGGCGGGAGTTGTACAGAGACGAGCCGAGCCGTTGCACCATAAATGGATACCTGGTGCCGGCGGCACTATTGAGAAAAGTCGGCCGGAAACTCGTTGATTTTCACGGTCAGCAGGAGACATCGAGCCTGAGAGGTCCCGCCAGCCAGTTGGGCCTGCTCGATACCTATGGAAATACCCGGGAACAAAGCAGACAGATCCGAACGCTGTACGAGAGCAGGAGTAAGCTTATCCGTGAGCTCGGGCGTGTCGATGCAGAACTCAAGGAGATCAATGAACGGGTGAAAGGGCTCGAAGAAGATATATCCGAGATTGACTCTGTCGGGGCTGCGGTCGGGGAGGAAGATGATCTGATCAGGCAAAAAGAGCTCATCAGCAACTTCGAGCAGATTTCGTTGCTAAGTGGCATAATTTTTGATACTCTTACTGATGATGAACACGGAATCGTCTCGGAGCTCTCGAGATTGGAGGGCCGTTTCGGTGAGCTCGTCTCACTGACAAAAGATCTCGAGGAACTCAAGAAGCAGCTCGAGGGAGCGCACTATACTCTCGAGGAGGTCGTAAGGAGACTGGGATCTTTCATCCAGGATATCGAGTACGATCCGGAGAAACTTGAATCGATACGCCTGCGTCTCGCCCAGATCGCCAGGGTGAAGAGGAGGTTCGGGAAGACCATCGAAGAGGTCACGAAATACAGGGAGTGGGCGGTCGAGAGTCTGGCGAGGCGGGAAGAACTCGATGTTAAGAAAAAACGCCTCGAAGAGGAGATCAACGAAATCGGTGAAAGGCTGCTGCGTGAATCAGAGAGACTCTCTTCGAGGAGAAATAAAGTCGCAAAGAAGCTCGAGAAGGAAACAGTGAAGGGCATGAAGAATCTGGGGCTCGAAAATGCACGGTTTCACGTTGAGATTTCCCGCCGCCCTGTCGCCGGTGACAGCAGGAATCCGGTTGATATGATCGGGAGAAGCGGCTTCGATCGAGTCTGTTTCATGGTAAGCACAAACCCGGGGGAACCGCTTCTGCCCCTGTCCCGGGTCGCTTCAGGCGGAGAGCTCTCGAGGATCATGCTCGCGATGAAAGCCGCGATCGCCGATCGGGACCGTACTCCTACTCTCATTTTTGATGAGGTAGATGCCGGCATCGGTGGTGAAGTGGGAGTCATGGTGGGTGAGAAGCTTGCTGAAATTGCAGCTGCACACCAGGTACTCGTCGTAACTCATCTTCCGCAAATTGCGGTAAGAGCTCACGAACATCTCTTCGTTCAGAAGATCGAAGAAAAAGGTGAATCCGATATCCGGCTGAGGAAGCTGGATTGGAATGAGAGAACAGAAGAAATTTCCAGGATGCTGGGTGGTGACCCGATGAGCCGTATTTCTCAGGAGCACGCGCGGGAGATGCTCGCCTCAGCGGGAAAAGGGGTCGAACAGGAGCACTGATCAGGGAACGATACAGGAGACAGCTATGCCGGAACTCAGAAAAGATCCCATAACCGGACGATGGGTTATCATATCAACTGAGAGAGGGAAGCGGCCGACGGATTTCGGAGTGGTGGAGGAGAAAAAGAAGGGGGGGTTTTGCCCGTTCTGCCCCGGGAATGAGGACAAGACACCACCGGAAATTGTCGCCTACCGACCGAATGGCGGGAGCCCCAACTCCGAAGGTTGGATCGTCAGAGTCGTACCGAACAAGTACCCCGCACTGCAGATTGAGGGTGATCTCAACAGGCAGGGTCTCGGTATGTATGACAAGATGAACGGTATCGGGGCTCACGAGGTGATTATCGAAACTCCGGATCATTCGAAGGATCTCGTTGATCTTTCGGTTGCCGATATCACGAGCGTCCTGTACGCAATCCGTGAGAGGGTTCTTGATCTGAGAAAAGACAAGAGATTCAAATATATACTCTGCTTCAAAAACCACGGCCAGCCGGCAGGTGCTTCTCTGGAACACACTCACTGTCAGATCATCGCTGTCCCGACAGTACCGAAGAGGGCTATCGAAGAGTTGGCCGGGAGCGAGAGCTACTTCACGTACAAAGAACGTTGTGTGTTCTGCGACATTGTGACACAGGAACTCCGCGATCTCGAACGACTCGTGATCCAGAATGATCACTATATTTCGGTCGAACCGTTCGCGCCGAGATTCCCGTTCGAGACATGGATTCTCCCGCTCCAACACAACTCGAGCTTCGAGAAGATCTCAACCGACAACCTTTACCCTCTGGCTGAGATTCTTCAGAGAACACTGCAGCGGATCAACCGATCACTCGCAAATCCACCTTACAATATGATCATACATACGGCGCCCTGTCAGGATGCCCAGTACCCTCATTACCACTGGCATATTGAAATCATGCCGAAGCTCACCAAGGTGGCCGGATTCGAGTGGGGTTCCGGTTTCTACATCAACCCGACAACTCCCGAGAGCGCGGCCCGATTTATGAGAGAGCTGAAACTGGAGAAGAAGTCCGAAGTCAAAATCTGAAACATGGCCACGAAGGTCCGGAAGAGCAGGCCGTTATCTGAATCTCCCTGATGCCTCGATACTCTCTAATCGAGAGGGGTCAGCCTTATTTCTTTCACACAGAACAAACGGAGTGATGACATGAACGGTGACAACCTGAAGATTGTCTTCGTGTGTTCGGAAGCGGTACCCTTCGCAAAAACCGGTGGAATGGCTGATGTGCTGGGTTCTCTTCCTGAAGCAATCAGCAAGCTGGGACATACCGTTTCGCTGATCATCCCCCTTTACGGCAGCGTCGACCGGGAAAAATTCGACCTGGAGAAGCTGGCTGAAGTGATTGATGTACCTGTGGGGGAAGAGATAAAACGATGTGAGGTATACAGGTCGAAAGAGATCGAGGGAGTGGACACCTACCTGATCGATCACCCTGATTACTTCGGACGTGAGTTTCTGTACGGCACCCCGGAGGGTGACTATCCCGACAATGATGACCGCTTCGCTTTCTTCTCGAGAGCTGCTCTTGAAGTCATGACCGCCTGTGGCTTGACTCCGGATATCGTTCATTGTCACGACTGGCAAACTGGTTTGATACCGGTCTACCTTCGCATGGGCGAAATAGGCCTCGAAGGGTTCGAGAACTGCCGGGTGTTTTTCACCGTTCACAATCTTGCCTACCAGGGGAACTTCGAATTCGAAGCCCTGGAGAAGGCGGGTCTTCCTCCCTGGCTGTACAGGATGGAGGAGGGACTCGAATTCTACGGCAATGTCTCATATCTCAAGGGAGGCATCGTCTTCGCTGATGTCGTAACCACCGTGAGCCCATCTTACAGCCGGGAGATTCAGAAAGACGGGCTCGGTCTGGGATTCGAGGGGATTCTAAGGGCCAGGACGGATTCGCTTCACGGTATCGTGAACGGCATCGACTACAAAGAATGGAACCCTGAGACCGATCCGTATCTTCCTGTGAAATACAGTCTTGATAAACTGTCGCCGAAACAGGAGATCAGGAAAGCCCTCCTAGAAAAATGCGGGCTCGAGCCCTCGGACGAACGTCTGGTAGTGGGAATGATATCGCGACTCGCCGAACAGAAGGGGCTCGACATAATGAGTGAGGCTCTTCCTCATCTGTTCGACGAAGATGTTTACTTCGTTATCCTCGGATTCGGGGACAAGGTCTATCATGATCTCCTGGGTGAACTGGCTGAAAAACGGGATGACAGACTGTCGGTGACGTTCGCTTTCGACAACGAGTTTGCCCACATGATCTATGCGGGGAGTGATATCTTTCTCATGCCGTCCCGGTATGAGCCGTGTGGGCTTGGACAATTGATCGCCATGAAGTACGGCACTCCTCCTCTCGTCAGGGCTACCGGGGGTCTCAAGGATACGGTCTCACGTTACGATCCCGGGACGGGTTTCGGCACCGGGTTCGTTTTCGAGGATTACACGGAGGAAGCTCTGCTCGAGGAACTGTTGCGAGCCATCCATCTATACCGCAACAGGCGGAAGTGGCAGAAACTGGTCACAAATGCCATGAGCCAGGACTATTCATGGGACGCCTCGGCCCTCCAGTACATTGATCTCTATCGGGAGGCACGAAAGAGGCAGGTGCACATACTTGCGACTGAGAGCATATCGTGAAACGTCTCTCCCG
The DNA here is from genome assembly GCA_964654825.1 of uncultured Gemmatimonadota bacterium. Classification (GTDB taxonomy): domain Bacteria; phylum Gemmatimonadota; class CAZMKB01; order CAZMKB01; family CAZMKB01; genus CAZZKG01. The sequence goes on from CAZZKG010000030.1 coordinate 21,522, forward strand.
GGATCGGCTGGAACAGATCCTCTCTGAGATGCAGGGACGCAGTATCCTCATCATCGGGGACGTGATGCTGGATCGGTATATCACGGGCTCGGTGAACAGAATTTCTCCCGAAGCTCCGGTTCCCGTGGTAAATGTCAGGTCCGAACGTATCGCTCTTGGCGGAGCGGCCAACGTTGCATGTAACGTGAAGGCTCTGGGGGGTAACCCTCTCCTCATAGGTGTCGTCGGTGATGACGAAACTGCGAGTGTCTTCAAACAGACTGCCGGGGGAAAGGGTATCAATTGCGATTTCCTGATAACAGACAGTTCCCGTCCGACCACTCTCAAAACGAGAGTTGTAGCTCACAATCAGCAGGTCGTCAGGATCGATCAGGAACAAAAGCTCGATGTCGGTCCCGGTATCGAAAAAAAGATAATCGCGGTCCTTCGAAAACTCATGGGGCGATCTGACGCGGTTCTGCTCGAAGATTACAACAAAGGGATTCTCACGTCTCCCGTAATCAGGGAATGTATTCAGGAAGCGCACCAGCTCGGGAAGACGATTTCCGTCGATCCGAAGACAAGGAAATTTTTTGACTACCGGGGGGCCACACTCTTCAAGCCGAACGAGAAAGAGCTCCTGAGCGCGATAGGAGAGATCTCAGCGGATAGGATGGAAGAGAAGGATTTTCTGCAGCAGGTGAGGAGAAAGATCGATTGTGAAAACCTCCTGATCACTCGTGGTGAAAAAGGGATGATACTCGTACAGAAGAACGGCGATCCGTTCTCGATTCCCACTGTGGCGAGAGAGGTGTTTGATGTGTCCGGAGCCGGAGATACAGTAATTTCTGCAGCTACTATGGCACTCTCTGTGGACGCAACGAGCAGGGAGTCGGCTATAATCGCCAACTATGCGGCGGGAGTAGAGGTTTCCCGGGCAGGTGTTGCAGCAATCATCCCCGATGAGATCCTTGCCTCCTATGACTCTTTCAATGGGTCGGTCCATCGATGAACGCTTACCGGTCGAAGCTTCTGTCACTCGATAAGCTGAAACCCGCACTCCAGAAAGCGCGCTCCGGTGGTAAGATCGTCGTGTTCACCAACGGCTGTTTCGATATCCTGCACAGAGGGCACGTTTCCTATCTCGAGCAAGCCCGTTCGCTCGGTGATTTACTCGTAGTCGGACTGAACAGTGATGATTCGGTGCGAAGGATCAAGGGCCCCGACCGGCCGATTTTTACCGAAAACGATCGGGCTGCCGTCCTTGCCGGCCTGACTTCAGTGAGTTATGTTACAGTGTTCGGAGAGGATACACCTCTCGAACTCATCACAACCCTCAGGCCGGATGTTCTGGTGAAGGGGGCAGATTGGAAGGTGGAGGACATCGTCGGGGGGAGGGAGGTGCTCGAGTGGGGTGGAGAGGTGAGGACAATCGAATATCTCGATGGCTATTCTTCGAGTGATGTAATCAACAGGATGAATAAACACGGACAGCTGAATGACGATAACAAGAACTGATGGACGAAACTTCGATGAACTCAGGGATGTGAAGATCGAGAAGAATTATCTTTCTAACCCCGAGGGTTCCTGTCTGATACGGGTTGGTGGTACACGAGTCCTCTGTACCGCGTCTGTCGAAGACGGTGTGCCCCCATTTCTCAGAGGGCAGGGGAGAGGCTGGTTGAGCGCGGAGTACGGCATGCTCCCCCGGAGTACGACCAGACGAACCATCAGAGATCAATCGAGGGGCAGGATCAGCGGCAGGTCCCATGAAATCCAGAGACTCATCGGCAGGACTCTTCGCTCCGTGGTCAATCTGAATACGATCGGTGAACGTACCATCTGGGTCGACTGTGACGTTATCCAGGCGGACGGCGGTACGAGGACCGCTTCCATCACGGGCGGGCTCGTAGCCGTGTATGACGCGTGCAGGTGGATGGTCGAGGAAGGCATCGTGCCCGGACATGGTGTGATCGAATTTGTTGCTGCTGTGAGTGTGGGTATCATCGATGGTGAGCCGATGCTGGATCTCTCATACGTCGAGGATTCCAGAGCAGATGTCGATATGAACATCGTGATGACCGAGAGCGGGAAGTTTATCGAGATCCAGGGGACGGCGGAACGACAACCATTCTCCACCGATCAGCTCGCACAGCTCCTCAGCCTCGCAAAAAACGGGGTGAGACAACTCGTGAATATTCAGAAACAGACACTCGGGGTAGAAGGGCCCACCGTGTGGAAGTTCCCCGCAGAGACCGACAAGTGAAAAACAGAATGTCGAAAATTCTCGTCGCCACAAGGAATCAGGATAAGGTTACTGAGATCTTCAGACTTGTAGGAGACCTCGGGATAGAAGTGTGTGATCTGTCCGGGTTCCCCGACTTTCCGGAGATCGAGGAAGGGGGGGGGAGCCTCGAAGAAAACGCCCTCCTGAAAGCGCGTGAGGCTTCTGAGTTCACCGGATTCCCCGCTCTGGCTGATGACACGGGCCTGTTCGTCGACGCCATCGATGGACAACCGGGCGTGTTCTCATCGAGGTTTGCCGGACCCGATGCGAGTTATGAAGAAAACTGCAGGCTCCTTCTCGAACGGATGCGGGGAGTGCCGAAGATAGGAAGGGGAGCGCGGTTTGTCTGTGTTGTGGCACTCGTTATCCCGGACGGTGAAGAGAAAATTTTCAGGGGCGAGGTTGAGGGGGTTATTCTCGAAGAGTCGAAGGGGACGGGAGGTTTCGGATATGATCCCATTTTCTATCATCCTCCGTCACGAAGAACCTTTGCTGAGTTGGATCCCGCCGAGAAAAATACCATCAGCCACCGTGCCATCGCAATGCGGAAAGCGGTCCATTATCTGTCACTGGGTATCAAAAACAACAGTGAGTTGAAGTCTGACCCCGCCTGAAACTTGACACTCCGTCGTCTGGTACTTACTTTTTCATGGGTCTTATACCGTCGGGGCGTGGCGCAGTCGGAAGCGCACCTGCTTTGGGAGCAGGGGGTCGCTGGTTCAAGTCCAGTCGCCCCGACCAGTTTTTATGCGGTACGTTCCATACACAAAGTCTTGCAACCACCCTTTCCCTTCCGTGATGAGAATCGATTGAATCTATCTTCTCCCCTTATTTCTGGTATCGCCGGCGGCTCGCAGGTCCGGGAAATAAGAACAAAATCGGAAGTCCCGGTCCTCTTCACCTCCGGAATCCGTTTTCTCACCGACACTTCATTCATAGTTATTGACATACCGTAACGTGGTGAGTATTATATTGTTATTCGAATTCACCAATGATCGGACCGGTAGAGGTACGTCTTTGAGAAGGAGGTGTGTCAGTGGGAAAATTGATGGGAATTATCGGGGGAGTTATCGCGATCCTCATCGGGATCATGGGCCTCGTAAGCTGGTGGTGTCAGTTCGTAGATCTGCTCAAGGGCATACTGCCGATTCTCCTCATCCTCTGTGGAGTGATTGCCCTGATCTTCGGGATCAGTGAAATGAAAGCACAGTCAACGCTCCCCGAGAGTACGTCCCCTCCGAAGGGAGAGTAATCAGAGGGGATACTCAATCCCGAGAGCAGTCCTCGATCCATGCGGGGCTGGGTGACATGGAGAATGTGGCGTTCTCGTAACGAATGAATGCCTTTACAGGGGGAATAATGTATTCTAGAGCCATTCTCCTGAGGGGTATCCGGATCTTGTTTTTATGTGTAGACTGAACCCGAGCACACCACCGGCTCGGGTGATTTTTTATCGGGATGTGATTGTTTGCAGAATAAAAACAAGGGTGAACTATGGCAAGAAAAAATAAGGCGAACAAGGATATCGAACAGTACGATCATGCGGATAAGAAACGGTCTCGCTTCCTTTTCAAAAGGGCGACAACGCCAAAATCGCGGTGAAAATCATTGATGATTGGGGCATTGAAAGTTTACAAGTTATATCACTATAAAAAGAGAGGTGTATTATGTTCAAACTCACGGATCATATTTCTGAAGCGGAACTGGCAACATTCTGCCGGAGAAACCATATAACTAAAATGTCTCTTTTTGGTTCTGCTCTGCGTGATAAATTAAAATCGGACAGTGATATTGACATTCTTGTGGAATTTGACAAAAACCATATGCCGGGTTTGTTTGATATTTCACGAATGGAAATAGAATTGTCCGAGATCATTGGGCGTAAAGTGGATTTAAGAACGCCGGAAGATTTAAGCAGATACTTTAGAGACGATGTTGTAAAAACTGCCGAGGTGCATTATGAAGCAGCCCGGTGATAAAGTCAGGTTGAAACATATGCTGGATGCGGCTTTAGATGCGAGAAAATTTTTAGGTAAAGCAACATTTGAAGAATTGCAATGTGATAGAAAGCTTGGGAATGCCATTGTCCGCTCATTATAGATCGTAGGTGAAGCAGCCGCGAACGTTACAAAAACTACGCAAGCAAAGTATCCTGAAATAGAATGGACTGTTATTGTTGGGATGAGAAATCGTCTGATACATGCTTACTTTGACATTAATTATCATATCATCTGGCAGACTGTTAAAGAAAACCTGCCACCTTTAATTGAACAGCTGCATTCAATTTTAAAGAACAAAGAGTAGCAAAGGATTGATACTGTGGGAAAGATTGGGCAACCGGGCGAGCAAGTTCAAAATGCTGGTGAACTCTAACGATGAGCGGAACGTACTGCGTTTCTGCAACATACGAGCTGAATCGGGGTATTATCTGCATCAGCGGGAAAATCCGGGGAAAATTGTGACACAGGTGAAGTACCGTCGGTGGCGATTACTTACCGCTGAAGGTATTCGCCCTCCCCACGCCTTGTGTTTCGGGCGTACAGATGGTCTCGGTGCGTCACTGTGTGTGTGAACAGGATGACAAACAATGAGGATTTGATATGGATCTGAGAGAGCTGGGTGGCGGCATCACCGGGAAAAATGGATTTCGTGAAGTGAACATCGATGAAGAGATCGACACTTCCCTCAATCTGAGATTGTCCGTCAGTTACCTGGAGGAGCACAAGTTCCTTCCCCTCCGTCGGGAAAATGAGAGGCTCATCGTTGCCTTTGCGAACCCACGTGACATCGAAACCATCGACGACCTGAGAGCACACTTGAAGTGCAGCATCGAGCCGGTGAGTGCTTCTCAGGATGAAATAATGGAAGGGATCAAGAAATATTTCGGTGAGGGAGTCGAGACCATAGAAAAGATGGTGAAGGACATGTCGGACGGAGTTCTCCAGCTGGGTGACGGGAGGGAGGCTGAGATCTCCGATCTAAAGGATATGGCAAGCCAGGCACCGGTAATAAAACTGGTCAATCTCATCATCATGGAAGCTCTCAACAAACGCGCCAGCGATATACATATCGAGGCGATGGAAGATCAGCTCCGGGTGAGGTACCGGGTAGATGGCGTTCTTCATGACATCTCATCTCCTCCGAAGAGATTCCAGGCGGCAATTGTGTCGAGAATCAAGATTATGGCGGAAATGAACATCGCCGAGCGCCGTCTCGCCCAGGATGGCAGGATCGCCGTCAGGATAAAAGATCTGGATATCGACCTCAGAGTTTCCACCGTACCCACCCTTTACGGTGAAAGTGTTGTGATAAGGATACTCGATAAATCAAGTATCCTCATCAACATGGAGGATCTGGGTTTCTCAAGAGAGATTTATGAGATCTTTCACCAACTGATTTTGAGACCGCACGGAATCATACTCGTCACCGGCCCTACGGGGAGCGGAAAAACTACGACACTCTACTCAGCGCTCAATAAAATCAATGCACCCGCTAAAAAAATTATTACTCTCGAGGATCCGGTCGAATATCAGCTCAAAGGGATAAATCAGATACCGGTCAAGCCGAAAATCGGTCTGACATTCGCCTCGGGTCTGCGGTCGATCGTCAGGCAGGATCCCGATGTGATCATGATCGGCGAGATGAGGGACCACGAAACAGCGGAGATTGCTATCCAGTCCGCCCTCACCGGTCACCTGGTTTTCAGTACTCTTCACACGAATGATGCCCCGGGTGGGGTCACCAGACTGATCGACATGGGTGTCGAACCCTACCTCGTCGCATCTTCCGTGGAAGCGATCCTCGCTCAGAGGCTCGTGAGGGTAGTCTGCAGCGATTGCAAAGAGGCTGTCACTCCGGATAACAAAGTACTGTCAGATCTCGGATTGTCTGAAACCACCCTCTCACAAACCACCCTCTACCAGGGAAAGGGCTGTTCGACCTGTGATTTCACCGGGTATCGGGGGAGACTGGGGATATTCGAACTGCTGGTCATGACGGAAACCATAAAACAACTCGTTCTCGAAAAAGGTAATGCCAACATCATCAAAGAAAAAGCGAGACAGGAGAGCATGATCAGTTTGAGGGAAGACGGATTACGCAAAGTACTCGATGGCGTCACGTCCATCGAAGAAGTCCTGAGGGTCACTCAGGATGAAGTATTCCTGTAGGAGGTATCGTGACATCGTTCGCCTACCAGGCATCTGATGTGGAAGGGAAGATCGTCGATGGCATCATGGATGCCAGAAACCAGGCACAGGTTCTCCAGCGATTGAGGCAACTCGGTCTCTTTCCCATTCAGGTCAACGAAGAGGCTTTAGGTGGTGCACGGCCACTATCGGTGAGGATACTGGACTATATCGGCAACCTCAGAAGAAAAGACATACTTCCATTCACTACCCAGATGGCCACGATGCTCGATGCCGGAGTCCCTCTCGACAGGTGTCTCGGAGTTATTACCGAACTCACAGAGGACAAGGGGCTTAAAAGTGTACTTCAGAGTGTAAAATCAGATGTGCAGGCCGGGAAGTCGCTGAACGAAGCTTTCTCTGCGCATCCACGAGTGTTTTCGGACCTCTACCGAAGTATGATTGCTGCGGGTGAGTTCGGGGGGTTTCTGGAGGTCGCATTCAACAGGCTTGCCGAATACCTCGAAGAACAGGACAGGATCCGAAGCCAGATAAAGTCCGCAATGATCTACCCCGCTCTTATGTCCCTCCTTGGCGGGATTGCGGTCATCATCCTGATCACGTTCGTTGTCCCCCGATTTGCCGGGATATTCGAAGACCTCGGTCAGTCACTCCCTCTTTCGACAAGCATGCTTCTCTCATTCAGCGACTTCGTCAGCGGATACTGGTGGGCCATCGCAGGAATCCTTGTGCTCATAGCTGCCGGATTGAAAGCATATCTGAGAACAGACACGGGTTCCCTGCTCTTCGACCGGTTAAAGATCGGTGCACCGCTCATAGGGGAGCTCAACCGGAAAATCGCCGTTGCACGATTCTCTCGAACCCTCGGGACACTTATCAGATGCGGAGTCCCGATACTCGAAGCTCTCAGTGTCGCAAAAGACACCATGCGGAACCGTTTCTACAGCGATGCCATCCAGGATATCCACGAGAGTCTGAAAGAGGGGGAGAACATAGCGGAACCGCTCCGGGAGACCGGTCTCTTTCCTCTGCTCTCCATTCACATGATTGCCGTTGGAGAGGAGACCGGAGAGGTAGATGAGATGCTTCTCAAGGTGGCGGACACGTATGAGAAGGCGACGGCACAAGCACTACGCAGTCTCGTCTCCCTGCTCGAGCCGGCGATGATACTTGTTTTCGGTGTTCTGGTCGGCTTCATAGTCATCGCTCTCTTGATGGCGATAACAAGCCTGTCGAGTCTTCCATTTTAACGGTTAAAGGAGTCTGAAATGGAGAAGAGTTCTTCCCACAAGGAGACCAAAGAACGCAGAGACCGTGGTTTTACGCTTATCGAGATGATCGTTGTCATGATCATCCTGGCGGTCATTGCCGGCCTCGTTGGCCCGCGGCTCTTCAAGAATGTTGCGAGAGCAAAGATAAATGCTGCAAAAGCCCAGATCGAGCTCCTCGGCATCGCACTGGATCAGTACAGGCTCGATAACGACAGATATCCAACCACCGAGCAGGGCCTCGAGGCTCTCATCAAAATGCCGGTAACTTCACCGGTCCCGGAGAATTGGGATGGTCCCTATCTCAAGAAAGTAATCCCTCTCGATCCCTGGGGAAAGGAGTACTATTACGAGAGTCCGGGCACCTATGATGTCGAAGGGTATGATATCTATTCCCTCGGCAGAGACGGGATGGAGGGTGGTGAGGATGAGGACGCAGATATCGTCAGCTGGGAGTGACCTGTAACCGATGAAATCGAATCCCGGGGAGAAAGGCTTCACACTCATCGAGCTCGTTATCGTGCTCATTATCATGAGTATTGCACTGGGGATTGTGGCTCCTTTTGTGATGACTTCATTCGACAAGTACCGCATGAGGGAGACGTCCCGGGGACTGTCGAATTATCTGCGCAGAGCCCGTGAAGTTGCAATTAATGAGGGAACGAGAGCCTTGATCTATTATGTTGCGGATGAATCGGCATTCCGTACGGTCTTTCAGCAACAGGGCCGGATTGTCGATATGGGTTTCCCCGTCTGGTTCGAGATGATCGATGGAGTGGAAGTAGAGGTAGAGGTCAATGATCCATTCGAAGGATTCCAGGGTGAACAACCGCATTTCGTGTTCTTTCCGATGGGAAATGCAGTTGGCGGTACGGTGAAGCTGTCGATGGGTGAGGAAAGGGTTTCGATCGTGGAGATCGATGACCTCACCGGCGGAATATATATTATGAAGGACACGGGTGCGTGATCGTATGAGAAATTCTCCTGAACAAAAAGGTTTCACGCTCATAGAGATCATCATCGCCACGACGATTCTCGGGCTGGCACTGGTGGCGGTGCTTCAGGTTTTTGCTATCGGCATAAATTCAACACGGAGGTCTCAGAAGATGACGATTGCGGTGTCCGTCGCACAGAACATTATGGAAGAGGTAATCTCGAGAGATCATATAGAAGATGAATTCGAGCGGGGTGTTGTCGATGACTATGGACTCGAGTATTCGATAGACATACAGGCAGGAGAGTTGGAAGGCACTCACGAAGTCGAGGTCGCTGTCATGTGGAGCGATTCCCCGGAGAACAAGGCATTCCAGTTGTTCTGTCTGGTCCCGGAGGAAGCCAGCGGCTTTTCCGTGTTCCCGAGGTAGGAAGGGTTACGATGTGGAGAAACTCTGTTGATGAAGACTGATTTTGATCGACCGGATATCGGATTCACGCTCATCGAAATCCTCCTGAGCATTTCGATAATGGCCATCGCCGCCGGTATTATTTACAGCAGTATCAGTACGGGTCTCTCTGCGGCTCATCGTGCCGAGGACAAAAGTGAGCTTTTCCAGCGGGTGAGGATCGTTCGCGAGATCATTAAAAACGATCTTGCAAATGCTTTTACTCCAAAGCAATCGCATGGTTTTCTCGAAGATGTCGAGGAATTCGAAGGGGAACAGTTCATGGATAAAGGAAAAAACTTCGATCTATCGGTTGGATTCCCCAGCGCATTTCTGGGTGTGGATGATGGGACTGCTGTCACACCGCTCGACCGGATCGAGTTCTATACGGTATCGAAGGGGACGTTCGAGACCGATATGCCGGTATACGTTTCCTATTATATCGACGAGGATCCGCTGAGTTATGAGAAGGGGCTCGTCATGGAGCGGATTGCGACAATCCTGCCGGAGGAATCTTTCCGGAAGGAACTTGCGTCGGATGTGATCGGACTGGATGTGCGCTACCTGGACAGCACCCCCGATGGTCAGGTCTGGGTTGAATCGTGGGAGGAGAGGAGAAAACTGCCCCGCGCTGTCGAAGTAACACTGATCTGGAACGAGGAGAGCAGAAAGCTATCGGAATACACGGATGTTCCCATCCTCGTATCGATATCGTCTACTCACATATTCTAGTGTTCAGTTCCAGAAGTTCGTTGACAATAGCTACTACAGCCGTTGAAATTGGTGATGAATTTATGGGACGGGACACAAGGATCAGGAAGCGGATGAACGACAAAGCCAGGACAAAACAAAGAGGTATAGCTCTGGTACTCACTCTCTGGGTTATCACGATCCTGATGGTTTCAGCCACGTATTTTGCCTACGGGCGCAAATGGGATGCAAGGGTTGCATCTTATTTTAAAGAGAGTACATTTTCCTACTATCTCGCAAGGAGTGCCGTTACGAAAACGAGGGTTCTTCTCGCTTTTAATACTGACGACCCTACGACCGAAGAGTTCGAATTTCTGGACGGTCAGTTCCGTATGCTGGAGGAGGAAGTTTTCGGTGGTTCGATGGGTGCGGTCGTAACAGATCTGGAAGGGAGGGTAAACATAAACAGGGCTGACTTCCAGATGCTGAGAAGCCTCCTCATCAATACCGGTTGTGAGTTCGAAGATGCCGAGGTGATAGCCGATTGCATCCTTGACTGGCGGGATGCTGATCAGGAAAGACGTGTCAATGGTGCCGAGGAAGAAGAGTACCGCGCCGTCCCGACACCTTATCCCATAAAGGATGCTCCGTTCGATTCTGTCGAGGAGCTTCTTCTGGTTCTCGGAATGACCGAGGAGATATTCTACGGTGACTCCGCGCTTGCCGCAAAAAACGGCAGGGAGTATGACGGTAACGGGGCATATCTCGGGCTTCGAAACTATGTGACCGTCTACGGGAGGGGGAGGATCAACGTAAATTCGGCCGACATTCTCGTTCTTAAATCAGTACCGGGGATCGATGACGAAACTGCTCGGTACATCGTCAATAAAAGGGAACAGCAGGAGAAGGAATTCGAAAACATCAGTGAGATCACCAAGCTCCTCGAACAGGGGGGTGCAAGCGGAGAACTCGCGAAGAGTTTTCGGAGATTACTCAGTGTCCATTCGTATTACCTTTCAGTCGAAGCGACGGGAAGGCGTGGCAGTACAGAAACCAGATTACAGGCAGTGATTTACCGTTATGGAAAAAACTCCAAAATACTCCCCCGAATCGTGTCGTTGAAGGAGCTTTCATAGTTGAATATTTTGTCCGTGTTGAGTGAAACTGCTGTAGGCATCGAGGTCACCGCAACCTCCATCAGGTTTGTACAACTGAGGAAAGGGTTCGGTGGGATCGAGATAGCAAATTTCGGTGAACGGCCGATACCCGTCGAAAGTATCGAGTATTCGTCTTCGAAAGATAAAGTCATACTCGAGACCATCAAGGGACTGTTCAATGGTAAAAAGGTGAGATTCAAAAATGTCGCCGTGAGCATATCGCGGAGCAGTACCTACTTTCGGACTCTCACTCTCCCGCCTGTCAAAGATGATGTAATTGCACCGATGATACATAACATGGCCGAACGGCATCTTCCTGTCCGCCTCAACAATGCAGTATATGATTTCGAATATTATAAACCCGACCGGAAAGGGTCACGCGAGGTTGTTCTGATGGGGGCAAGGCGGGATGACGTAACCGAGCTCGTGGGTTACCTCAAGAAAAGTGGTATCAGTGTGATGTCGGTCGAGCCGTCTACTCTCAGTTCCTACCGTCTCGTCGAGGATCTGATGGAGGGGGATGAGGCTGAGATTGTTCACCTGTTCGTCGGTGAGAATGAGGTGCACATAAATCTCTTCCGGGGCGGGCGTCTGCTGGCTTCCCGGGTACTGGAGCTCCAGACAGAGCTGCTCATGAGCGACACAGCGTCCTATGCCAAAGAGCTCTGCGCCTGTATACTGGAGTCGAGCGGCTCGATCGATTTGATTCCCGGCCAGGACACACTGTCCGGCAAAATCCTCCTCACCGCCTCCGAGGAAACGACCGGATTGCTGCAGGATCCCATCGCACAGACTCTGGGTGTGGAGGTGATGCCCGTCACCTCCCCGCAATGGCTGCAGAAAGGGGCGGGCCTCGACATGTCCCGGTATGGTGTGTCGCTTGGGCTGGCAGCCGGTACGTTTCTACGTTCATCGCTCTCTCTCAATCTCATTCCTCAGGAAACGAAAGAGAAGAGGAGGAGGGATGAGTTGATAAAAACCGGGATTCTTGCCGGAGCAAACGTTTTTCTTCTCATCGTTCTCCTGGCTACAATCTCCTTCAGAAGAGAGAGAGAACTCTCCTTACTGACGAGCGAGATCGATTCCCTGAAGCCCAGGGTGCAATCTGCGGAGAGGGTAAAAAGGGAGTATCTCGACGCCATACGGATCGAATCTTCTATCGAAGAGATCGAACAGGAAAAAGCTGACTGGCTGAACCTCCTCAACGGCATCAGCAGCATTCTGCCGGAAGATGCATGGCTGACGAGAATAGAGCTCGAGAAGGGTAATCCCGTACTCCTTGCCGGTATGGCCTCTTCGGCCGCAAACCTCATACCGGTACTCGAGGAGTCACCGCTTCTCGAAAATGTAAAATTCGAGGCTCCCACGACGACTACCAATGTCGGCGGCAAACAGGTGGAAAATTTTCGGATAACGGCGAACCTGAAAAAGGGTGGAGATGAGATTGAAACTGACACAGAGAGATAAGCGGGCTCTCACAATCGGAGGAGTACTCATCCTCGGGATATTTCTGTATCTGTATGTCATTTCTCCTCTCCTCATCAATAATGGGAATGGTTCGGACGAAATCGACGCACAGCGGAGACTTCTCGCAAAGTACCGTCAGACCATTGCAATGGAAGAGCTGTACCAGAGCGCGATCGATCAGAGAAAAGAGCTGGGTATCGATATGTCTGGAAGATTGATATCGGGCAACACGCCGGCTCTGGCTGCCGCTGAGCTTTCGAGCCTCATCCGGAAATTTGCTGAAGATACCAATGTCCATATCAACAGAGAAAACGTGAACCCGGCCAAGGAGACCGGATCTCATCAGAAGATTTCTCTTCAACTCAGCATTTCCTCAGATGTGATCGGTCTCAGAGATTTTCTGTACGAGATCCAGAGCGATGAAAAGCTACTAGACGTGGAGAGCCTTACGGTAAACTCGAGGGTCACACGGCGAGGGAAGGCAGGCAGATACCGAAGACAGAGGGGTGGAAACCCGTCAATTTCACTCCAGGAAACGGAAGTCGAGTTGAATGTTACGATGGTCGTGTCCGGTTATATCACAGCGAAAAGAGAGGATGGATCGTGAAAAGGAGAGAGTGGAGGAAGGTAAAACGGATTCTTACCATACTCCCGGCATTTTTTCTACTCCTCATCGTCTATTTTGTCTTTCTCGCAAGAATCGGCGGTGTGGGCGTGACAGGTGAGGAAATGGAAGGCACAGAGGTCGAAATTCCGACTGCCGATACCGGATTCACCGATACCGACTCCATTCTTCCCATCGAGCAGTTCACTGACATTATCGATAAAAACGTGTTCTCGAGTACCCGCGAAAGACCGACTGTTCGGTACTCTCCGAGGGGAAGCAGCGGCAGCAGTCCAACAGTATCAGGGGAATACGTCCTGCTCGGAGTCGTCGTTGCCGGGAACGGGAACAGCATCGCAGTTATCAGGAAGGGTGGAAAGGGCGGTGAGGAGAATTCCTATGGGGCCGGTGATGATATTGACAATATGGTGGTCGATGAGATATTGTACGATAGGGTCATCCTGAGGCAGGGAGAGAAGGAGACGATTCTCGAGCTCAAACCGAGGGAAGAGGAGAAAACCAAGAGACCATCGAAGGTGAATATTCCCAAGAAGAGCAGGCCACGGGAGAGTCAAAGGAAGGTAAAAGGGAAGGGTATAAAGAAATAATAATTTGTAACCTGAAGAGGGACTATGAGGAAATCCGATCTGATCCTGCATCCGCTGATCGTCATACTGCTTCTCTGTTTGACAACGGGAGAGCTCTTCTCTCAGGAAGGGAATCTCTTCGAAGAAATGTTGAGAGACAGTCTTTTCGAGACGGAACGCGCCAAACCGTCACCGCAGACTCCCAAGGGAGATCAAAAAGAAGTTGTGATCAGTGGTGACAACGTCCTCCTTAACTTCGAGGATGTAGACATCACGACTGTACTCTCGACCATCAGTGACCTTACCGGGCTCAATTTCATCATGGGTTCGGATATCAGGGGCAATATCACGATAAAGACCGCCAAAGAAATCAAGCAGGACGACATTCTTGATTTTCTTGAGGTAATCCTCGCAACATACAATTTCACCATGGTCAGAAGGGGTGATGTTATCAGGATCCTTCCGCTGGCCGAAGCGTCGAGGGAGGGGCTCAGAACATTCACGGGCCAGGAGCTAGGAGAGGGGCTCGAGCGTGGTGAAAAAGTCGTCACTCACATCATTCCTCTCACCTACGCATCTTCCAGAGAACTCGCGACGCAGTTTAAAAACATGATCTCACAGGGTGGGTCCATCATCGATTTTGAAAAGTCGAATACACTCGTCATCACCGATTATTCATCGAACGTCGAGCGTCTGCTCAAAATTATCCGTGAAGTGGACAAACGTCCGGTCGCGGGATCGACGATGCAGACGTTCGTTCACTATCTCGAGAACGCGATTGCTGATTCACTCTCCGAGGTCCTTAGACAACTTTTCCAGGAAACAGGATCGAGGAGCCGTTCGACACCGAACCTGTTCAGGAGATCACGCTCTGATACATCTAGAAGTTCGGGTGAGATGATCGGCGAGTTGAACATTGTGGCTGACAGAGCTACCAACTCACTCGTCATCAGGACCACTCCGGCGAATTACGAAATTCTCAAGGAAACGATCGACAAACTCGACATAATGCCTAAACAGGTGTTGATCGAGGTACTCATTGCTGAAATATCACTGGATAGAAGGACGGAATGGGGGCTTGATTTTCTCTTCCTCGACCGGGATCATCTCGGCCAGGATGGTGTCACCGCGACGGTCGAAGGACAGTTCGGACTGGGTAAGGTTGCCGCCGATGAGACTCCCGGACTCAGGTACGGGATACTGCAGCAGGGGAAAGTCCAGAGCACTTTGCGCGCGCTCGCCAGCCAGACTGATATGGATGTCCTGTCGACTCCGAATATTCTCACTTCGGACAACAAGCAGGCAAGGATCATTGTCGGCGAAGAGGTTCCCTTCGTCTCGTCCACGAGGACACTCGAAGGCGGGGTGATCGATGAGACTGTCGAGTTCAGGGATGTCGGTATCGAGATGACTGTCACCCCGCACATCAACAACGAGCGGTTCGTCACCCTCGATCTCTATCAGACGGTCAACAACCTGACATCAACAGTGATTTTCGATGCACAGGTGATCACCAAGAGGGAGGCCGAGACTTCGGTTGTGGTGAAAGACCGGGAAACCGTCGTCATAGGGGGGCTAATCACGGAGGATAAAACAGTCAGCGAGAGCGGCATCCCCTGGTTGAAAGACATCCCCATACTCGGGTATCTGTTCAAGAGACACTCGACGGTAAACCTGAAGAGAGAACTCATCATCCTTCTCACTCCCTATGTAATCGAAAACGAGGAGGAGTCACGCCAGGTCACCGAACAGCAGAAAAACAAGAGCACCCTCTTCAAGGAAAGTCAGATGAAAAAGATCGAGGAGAGGATCGAAGGGCCTCCGTCAGGTGAGGAAACCGTCGATACGGACTCCGCGGTTCCTGATACGGTTGAAGATCGGGGAGCACCGCAATCCGCAGTTCCGGATACGACTGAAGCCCAATCCGGGATCGAACCCGAAGAGGTGCCTCAACCGTAAGAAAAACCGACAGACACATTTCGTGGAAAGAACAGGCCCGTCCTTGAGAAGGGCCATCTCATGATCTCCCGCCTTGATACGACGGCTTCCTCTGTGCTTTAATGGTTTCAAGTCTCTTCTTCTTCAGAATGCCGTAGAGCGACAAGAAAGGTCAGTCCCCGTTATGGAATACCTGGTGCGGATGGAGGACGTGAAACGTTTCGCCGAAGAGGAGATCATAGCCGAATGTGGTATCCGGCGGGTCCGGTTCGATGTAGGCGGCGGAGATACCGAGCTCGCCGCCGGGCATGAGCGGTTCAACGATCAAGCCCGTAGACTGAATATACAGTCCCGGCTCTACCATTGGCAGGTTGGTCGTGTCCTGCGTTAAGGGTAAGAGAGACGGATAATCAGCGAGCCCCGATATCAGGGTAAAATCGGGCAGGATTCCGCCGGTGATGTCGAAATATTCCCAGAACACCCTCACCTCGATACGTTCTCCCGGTAAGACGCTGCCCCGGTCCACGTCGCAGGCGAGGAGTTCGACATATTTATCAGAAGGATGCTGTCTCTTGGTAATATAAGCCCGGACCAGCGGATCCCCCGAGCTGATCGACTGCCAGCTCATCATGGAATCTACACTCCTGTAGAACAGATTCGGAAGACACGTCTGGCTGGTCAGCGGGGAATCCGTGTCTATTCCCAGCGATGCTTCCCCTCCGCTTCCGGTGATGACGATGAAGAAAGTGGACCTGGTAGGAATAACCGTCTCAGGGAAGTGAAATGTCGACCAACCCTGTTGAAATACCGAGTCGCCTGAAGAGAAGAGGAGCTCACCGGGAGGATTACCGGGGAGAAATGCATCGAAGACTGAAATCTCGCAGAAGGATTGGTCGGTGAAAAACAGGGAGACGGAATCGATAGTTGCGACCCTCGACCAGGGTGTGAATCCTACCGCATAACTCGTCCCCTCCGCTATCACGAATGTTTCGTCGTTCTCACCGTCATCGTAGAAGAGTGGATACCACCGGTGAATGCTCACTATCTGTTCGAGTGATGATGTGTTGTTGGTCGAGTCGTTGTCAAGTTCGGAGAAAACACTGTCTGTAATGATGTATTCGTCACTGATATCGGTAATCCATGGCACCGGACACTCGACGTGAATACTTCCGCCCGGTGGGACCGGTGGTGGCATCGTATCGTATAACAGATAGGTGAAATCGTACCCGTTCCTGATCATCCACGAAAGGCTGTAGTCGAGAACGCTGTCGGTGCCGTTATTCGTCAGATCCGATGACAGAGTCAGTCCGGAAGTGATGATGGCGTCAGGGAAAAATAGATCCAATCCGTTAGTGAGGCATGTCGTCTCGAGGTCTATGTCCTTCGTGGGTTCGGTCCCGTAGTAGCCTCCCACTGCGATGATCGCATCGGCCGGAGTGGGGAATTCGTATTCCGCGAATGGTCCCACGTGAGATTGGAAGGAGTGACCCGTCCTGTCGGGATAATCAGCGGGGAGCTCGAGTGCCACGCTGTACTCCGTCGGGCCCGAAGAGCTCACCATCACGTGAAAATCCTGGAGCGAATCAACGACCACAGCACTGTCCAGCTCGATGGTGATGATTTCTCTGTGAGGAAGGGGGCCGTCGATCATATAGGGACCGGACAGGATGTTCTCGGGATCCGGTTGACCGTCAGTATCGAGAGCCAGGTACACATAACATGAATCACTGGATCCGATGAGATTCTCGGCGACGAAGTAAACCGCTTCGATCGTGAAGATGTCGGCCGGAGTAAATCGCACCGTTACCCAGTATTCCGAGATCCCGTACAGGACGAAAATGGGCTGATCGGGGTCCTCGAAATAATCGTGGTAGGCGAGGGTGTCCGTTTGTAACGATTCGGTGTCGGGAGATGGGGAAAGAAGAGAAGCTCCCGCCGGGAACCGGTACAGAAAGACGAACAGGAGAAATATAATCAATCGTTTCATTTTGTTATCGGGTATGGGTGAAAAAACAATTCATTATAACCTATTTTCCCACAATTGTCAATCGGGTGGAAAGGACGATTGAGAAGATCAGAACAGGGCAGAATCGGGGTTCTGAGGGTACAGTTCCCCGTGACCTGAATGTTCCCCCCATAAGAATTGACATACGCAATAAAATCTGGTACAATCCATTCAGTATCTTAAATAGGGGGAGGACATGATCCGGCGAATAACGTTTTCTATCTCACTGATCGTGACCGGGGTTATTCTCGTATCCGTTGTCTCACCATCGGCACGTTTCTATCGGAACTGTGACGAAGATCATCTCGCTATGCCATATGTACCGAGTTTTCATCTCGGCCCCGGCGGGAACAATCCCGACAGTATTTTCGTGACGTCTGCGTATTTTCGGATGCCTCTCGCGAGCTGCGACATCACCGAGAACAACTGTGGAGTATTAACACCATCACCGAACACCATATTTATTGCTGATGGGGCATACAACAGTGTCGATGAGACCATCTTCTTTCTCGACGTCCCCAACGGGGCGGACGGGGTGTTTCAGTTCGACCCTGAAACGTGTACGATCGTATCGGGGACCTACTACAGCATTAACTACAATCGATCCCAGAGGGGAATTGCTTTCGATCCGAACAGGTATGAGATCTGGGCTGGCGGTCCCTGCGATGGAAGGGCATACCGCTACTCCGCCGAACCCCCGTACGCCTATATCGAAGAGCTGTACGTAGGCTATTCCGTCTGGGGGGCGGCCTTTGATCCCATAAACGACTACCTTCTCCTCGCGTCGAATGCCTCTCCGGATCAGGTTTATGTGTACGATCCTGAGACCCTGTATCTGCTGGGTACCTACGATGTGCCGTGGCAGGGGGAAAGTAACGGTTACGATAGCGCGGGGATGGCCTTCGATGAAGACAACGGCCAGATCGTCATGGTAAACCAGTGCCTGGCAGGGCGCGGAGAGACGCTCGAAGTCTTCGATTTCGACCTCGAAAACGGTTTGACGCCGGCCGGATATTGCAACCTGTCATTCACCGCGTATGCCTGGGGGCTGGCGATCATCGAAGACGGGGACCCTCAGCCGTGGACTTTTACAAGTTACGTGACCGACATCGGGGACACGGAAGCGCCGTTTTTTATTGATCGGTACTGAAAAAACCCCCTGGCAGGGATCAGTTGAATTGACGAAAGCGGCAGGAGCCTCCGAGAATTTTTTGACATTCCAGTGGAGTGAAGGTAATCTCGAGTCGGAAGGAAGTGGTGACATAAAACTCATCATCCTCTCTTTTAACAGTGTAAAAATTCCAATATGAAGCATACTATTCTGAATACTCTTCTTCTACTCAGTTCACTTCTTTTGTCATTTATTATAGCCGAATTCGTTTTGAGGACTTTTGGATATGAAAACTATTATTGGACGACTACGCATGAAAAATTCTGGCACTATCATCCGATTATGGGATGGCATCACCAATCCGGACAAAAAGATTATTTAGAAAAACCTCAGTTTAGAGTCAAGGTTAATATAAATCAAAAGGGTTTACGGGATATTGATTATCCCTATAAACGAATACAGGACAAGAAGCGAATTCTCGTTTTAGGAGATTCCTTTGTCTGGGGGTGGGGTGTTGAACAAGAGCAAATATTTACTGAACAAATGGAACGGCTGCTTTCAAATGTTGAGGTGATAAATGCTGGCGTAGCTGGTTATAGTACAGATCAAGAATTGTTATGGCTGCGGTATGAGGGTGCGAGATATACGCCTGACCTGGTTGTCTTGGTAATGTGTGGAAATGATGACTATGCGAATAATAAAGAATCAGTGTATATTGTTCATCCCAAGCCCGTTTTTACATTGGATGAAGATAACGAACTTAAAATCCAAAATGTACCTGTTCCAATACCCTCATTCTCAAGGAAGGTTATCTACTTTGGATGTAAATATTCAAGTTTAGTTACATTGCTTATGATAAGAGTGCGACCACGCTTGATTGATTTGCTTAAATCATCATTACTTACATTTGATCGTATTGGAAATAATTGTTCTGACAACGAAGGATCCGAGTTGTCTATTGAACATTCAATCAATCAATCAAAATTAACTTTAAAATTGCTAGATACAATGAAAAATGAAGTCGAAGAGATGGGAGCTAGATTTTTAATCATCAGCACCAGCAGCTACTGGATAAGTGAATCTTTTGATACATATGAAGATTTTATTCGATCCTTGAGAGAGAATCATTTCGATATCTTGGACTTAGAAACAATAAAAGGATACAATTCAGATAAAAATTTTATAAAAGGTGATGGACATTGGAATAAAAACGGACATCTATTTGTAGCAGAACAAGTCATGGCATTTTTAAATGAAAATAGGATTTTATAAACCAAACCGCTGATTGAAAATTATTCAGAATGCAGTACTTTCAATAACTGTCA
>CAZZKG010000031.1:0-25921 GCA_964654825.1 uncultured Gemmatimonadota bacterium
TTGCACCGAACCTCGAGGTAGTGTACGATACGAAACAGGACTCCCATGAGCCGCTAATGATTATCGATAGTCCAACCTAAGATTTCACCCTTTCTTCAATGTTGATTCTCCCTCACACTTCAGGAGATGTCAAGTCAACAATCCAATGTTCTTGGCAGAATTCCTGTTGATATTTCTCAGAGAAGGTCATTACAGAAGGCGTACAATAGTAGAATTCTCCCTCCCAAGCAAACTGATCCCTTCAGAGGAAAAATAGATTACCTGGAGGGAGACCATCACGTGGTACTGTCTGCAAAAGGTCATGCCCGGGCGTCGACACCCTTCTCTCGAATGTGAGCAAGAATCTTCGCAATAGGCTTTCTTTACATCACTAACAAAAGACAGTGAAGATGTGGATTGAAATTGCCGGCCCTGTTACCGAACGTTTGTATGGAAACCACCATGCCGGGTACACCATCCGGCTCTCCCGTCATCGCCCGGTAAAATGTTTTAATCGTCTGAGCACCGCACCTGGCGAGAAGTCCCAGGAGCTTCCTGTCCCACTTAAAGAACGGGCGGATACGTTTGGGTACAGTGAGCGTGATCATCACTATCAGCCGCAGTGGTCCATACTCCCTCTCGAACTGCTCCTTATAGATCACACAGAACCGATCGAAGTGCTCCTCGAGGAGACGATGCAGAGGGGAACTCCGTGGTCTGCGGGGGCGGTAGATCGAAGGAAACGGCTTCCCGGCACATTCCGACACGCCACCCTTCTCCTCTCACCACTGTCAGGACCATGTCCCGTGGGATATGGGTCTCGGAAATGAGAAGAAGTGAAAAATCCGTGCCGGAAGTTCACAGACGGGAGTGCATGATTTGCAACTCCGTGGGAGAGAAGGGATCGGGAAGTTTAAGAGAACAGCGCAGGAGGCACAACAGACGGAAAACTCACTCCGTCGATCGTGGAAAACTACATACGGGAAGGGTGAGAATTTTCATCATCTGATATCGAAAGTTGACATAATCAGATCATCCCGGATGCTCTCAAAGTGTAAACGATCGCTGAACCTAAAAGTGTCAACGCTGGCTGAACTTTGTCACTTAGGCAAAGAACCTTCAAGTGTGAGACCAGCGTCTTTGAGTTTGTTTATGTATCTCCTCAGGGTCTTTCTGGCATATTCCAGTACAAGCGCAATGTGCCTGATACTTTGTCCGCTGTGCAAGCGGCGAACGAGTTCCCAGTTGTCCATGATTGTAATCCTCTTGTATCCCGTAATTCCCTCCATGAGTTGAGAATATGTACATGGAGAAACATATGGGAAATCCTGTGTGGATAGTGAGAAGGTGGGGAATACTTATGGCCCCGGTATGAGGAATACTTTTGACCCTAATTAAGCTTAAACGGGGGAATTGTTTTGGCCCCGATAAAATGATTCGCGTTAAATCAGATCCAACTTTGGTCTTGACAACTAGATGAATCATGTGGCGAAACAAGGACGGGGTTATAACATGAAAGCTGTGGATATCCTGCGGGCCTATCGTGAGAAAACGGAGATCGAGGATGCGTTTAAAAACTTGAAATCCTTCGTCAAGTTACGACCGTTTTTCGTCAACACCGACCAACATGTCCGGACGGTCTTTACCATTTGTGTGCTCGCTTACCATATCAACAAAACCTTGTCTCGTATGTGTAAGAACATAGAGGGAAGGGACTATTTGAATTCAGATGAACTCTATGATCCCTTCAGAAACTCCAAACTGGTGACGATGACAGATTCAAGATCTGGAACAATGTCCACCAAGGTCGTTCCTCCTTCTTGTGAAGCCAAGGCTCTGATCAAGAAGCTTGGCCTTTCCCGCTTGCTTCTGGAATATGAGGAGGGCATGTAGTCACAGAAAGAAATCTCGACCTTGAATTATCAAGCACTTACGGGTTACTTTCCGGAATGAAGGTAATTAGATGAGAAAAAACCCTTGACTCCGGCAGGGCAGAAAAGCTAGTCTATTCAGTGATCATTCCATCAGTTTCAGAGGGCACTTTCTTCTTCGGAGGAGGTACAGATGAACACCAAGAAGTTCATCCTGGCCAGTATCGTCGTATTCATCGTGAATGAGGTCCTGGGATATGTCATTCATGTGAGGATCCTGTCTTCCGCCTATGAGGCGACGGCTTCTCTCTGGAGGCCGGAAGCAGAGATGAATTCCATGATGTGGATGATGTGGCTCGGGGATCTCATCTTCTCCTTTTTCTTCGTCTACATCTTCACTAGGGGATATGAGAACAAGGGGATCGGGGAGGGCTTCAGGTACGGCCTCCTGATTGGCTTTCTCATGTCGCTCCCGATGTCATTCGGCACTTATGTTACCATGCCCATCTCAGGAAGCCTGGCGGTCCAGTGGTTCATTTACGGGGTCATCAGCATGTGCATTCTGGGAATTATCGCCGCTGTGGTCTATAAACCTGCGAGTACGTAAACCAGCATTAAAAAGGGGGGCATCGCTGCCCCCCATACGTCTAAAAATCATCTCTACTTGAGAAGCACCATCTTTCTCGAAATAGTTTCGTCGCCCGTGCTCAGACGGTAGATGTAGATTCCGCTTCCCGCTTTCCTGCCCGATGCGTCCTTCCCGTCCCAGGTGATGTGGTGAGTCCCCGGATCGAGATTTCCGTCGAAGAGTGACCTGACGAGCCGGCCCCTCGTGTCGAAAATGGAGAGCGTCGTGTGCTGTTTACCCTCGCTCTTCTCCGGTATGTCGAACGCGATCACGGTCATCGGGTTGAAGGGGTTGGGATAGTTCTGATTTAGTGAAAAAGCGAGTGGTGTTCCGGGTCCTGCGGGGTCGTCGTTCTCGATGCCGGATGGGACGGTGATGTCGAATGTGAAGAGAGAATCACCAGGCGCACCGGGAGGATCGACGAGTGAGATGTCTGCAGAGTCGACCGCTTCAACATAGTACTGGATCGTAGTTCCATCAGGCTGTCCGGGGATGTCGCCGCTGTAATTCAGAAAACCGGACGCATCCATAGCCAGGGTGTCGATGGTAACACCTTCATCCGTGCTGTATAACAGACGAACTTCCTTCAGTCCTATACTGTCCGTGATGCCCGTATAGATGGTGTACGGTCCGAGCGTGTCGGCAGTGTCCTCGTGCAAGCTCGTCCGAAAGATTGTAAAAGGGGATGGGAAAGCGCCCGATCCGAGCCCCTGCTTCATCTCCAGAGCGACCTGCATGAAGTTGGCCAGCGCCTCCTGGTAGGGATCGACACGAACGGGGTCTCCTGACCATTCGAGGCCGTTCGGGTGTGCAAACGGGTCGGCGAAGAACAGCACCCCCCGGTATCTCTGCATCTCACCGGGAGTAATGTCAACAGGGCCGATTGTCAGGATAAAGCGGATGTCGGTGGCAATGTCATGTTCCTCGCATTCCCCGTCGAGACAGGCCAGGATGTTGTACTGTTCCCGGTCATCGGCAGGATCGGGGTCAGGCCTGGGCTGATTGTTCGATGGGTTGGTCATGAAGCTGAAGTTCACGTCAGCACCTGGAACTAGACTCTCGTCGAATGTGAATCCGAGAAGCCCGACTTCTCCGGTGAATCCGGCTTCGAAAAAGGTGTTGTCCCAAGCGACCGCGGTGTTCAAGAGAGTGGTGTCTCCATCGCTGATATACGTCGGAACAAATGAGGTCATGTCGTCGGCGGCATTCCCGCCAACGTCGATATCGGCATTGAATCCGACATAGACATCCTCGAGCGTGTACGGACCGTCGGGGAGGCTGTCGGACATGTTCACCACCGTCCAGATAAAGTAGATCGCGTGAACGGATGTCCCGGCCACTTTTCCGGAGAACGCCATACTCCGCTGATTGACCTGGATGCCGAGCCTGTTAGCCCCGAGAGGTGTTCCTCCGATGTCGTTGTATATAGTGACCAGGTCCTGGTCGGAAAGAACATTCGGGTCTCCCTGGGGATCGCTGAACTCCTCCGGCCACTCTTCGAGATCGAGCGAGTCGCGGCTGTCGAAGACACGTGTGAGCGGATCGCTAGAGCTCTGGCCGACACGGCCCTCCCGGTATTCAGTCTGCCCCTGGCTGGGGTCATATCCGAGCACGGCGACCGTGTCCGGATTGCCGTCTCCGTCAACGTCGGCAATACCGCCGATCCAGAGGCCATTTCCGAAGATGTAACTGTTGCCGCTGCCGGTGGGCCAGAATCCGGCCCCGTTCCCGCTGAGGAGATCCTGCCCAATCGGTCCGACGTTGGTGACCAGGACCTCGACCTGGTTCTGGTTGTGCCAGATCTGGGAGAGGTCGAGAAGGGTTGGTGGGAGTGGGGATGATGCCGGCTGAATGGAGAGGCCGGCACCGGCTGTACCGGTGAAGAGAAACAGGGCAGTGAGGGCGAGTGTTACAAGCCAAAAAGTACCGCGTAAACAACGGTAGTCCATGCGCGCAACCTCCGGCTAAGGGTTTTTGTGGTATCCATAGTTCAAGCCGTCAGGAATCTCCAATTCTATCATGGAAAGAGCGACGTGTCAATCATAAAAACAGTCATAAAAACAGTTGTGATCACACAGCGAGGAAGGGATTTTACGAGCCCGAACGAGTTTTATCCGCTCTTCAGGAGAGGCGCTCCACGTCCGAATCAACTTCCCGGAAGTACGCCCGGCCCCGTTCCATGATCTTACTGAACCGGGCGAAGTCTTTTTCATGGACTGCGCGCTGAACGTCGTTCATTGCATGCCGGAAGAGATCGAACACCTCGGGAGTGTGTTTGTTCAGGACCTGGATCTCGTAGTAGAGCTGAGGGGAGTCAAAGGCAACGTCACGGGTGGTCTCTATCTGCTTGGCGAAGGTCGAACTCGCGACTCTCAAAAGATCTCTCAGGGGTTTGCCGCTTTTCAACAGCATGTCTGAGAAGATGAGGTTGAGCGCGTGGCTCATCCCGAGAACATAGGCCATCCTCTCGTCGTGTTCTTCGATGCTCATCTCGAGAAGATTCGCTTCGGTTCCTTCGAAGAGTTTCCTCACTTCAGCATCTGCTCCCGGGCACCCGCACCGGCACAGAATGACGTTTCTCTCGAGAAGGGTCCTGACGGCGGGGCCGTACATGGGATGGAGGCTAGAGATGCGGTAACCTTCCCGGATCCCGGCCCGGATCCTTTCGAGAAGGTGAGATTTCAGACTGCAGATGTCGAAGATGATCCCCCGGGGCTGGTGCGAAAGCACTTCCTCCAGTACGTCCCCGCTGGCACCGAGAGGGGCGGAGAGTAATATCATGTCGGATTTTGATGCCGCAGCGGAGAGGTCTGTCTCGAAGTCGTAGTTTTCCAATGGACCTCGGGGATCAAAAACCGAAACGCGGTGACCCATGGATTTGAGGTAGTGGCAGAACCACTGTCCCATCCTCCCGCAACCTCCCACGACCAGAATCCGCTTGAGGGTCCCACTGTAACGGGGTTCCAATACACGTTCCTGCACTCTGATGGCAGATTCGATGAGGAGTCGGGCGAGGAGCATGCCGACAGCCGGATCGATTTCGAGCTCCCTGCATCTGTCCTGCATCCTCTGCGAGACTTCTCGCTCCACGCGGTAGTCCCGGATGGGTATCTTCAGAGAACTTTTGATGTCACCGATCTCGAGGACGACATCGAGTCTGCGGGCGAGAAGATCGACTATCTGCCGGTCGAGATGTTCGACCTTCGACCTCAACTGGTCCAGGTTTTCTTTGTTCATAAATACCTCTGGAACATGTCTCTCATGTCGAGCCGGTTGACGAGCGAGGCGGTGCACTGTTATATATCATGAATACAGGAACGGGTCAACACGTTTTTCGCGAGAAGAGGTTTTCGTGATCTGAACAAAGGGGGCATTCGTTATCGTAACCGATTAATCGCTGGCAAGTTAGAACCCTTGACGGGACACACAATTATTACTAAACAGATGAAAAGGTTTTAAGTTAAACTTGTTACGCGGGGGAGGTTATGATAACCGAACACAGACACACCGTCTCGAATGTTTTCCTCATGATCATGCTCTTACTCATGCCGCTTTCGCTCCGGGCCGACGACCGGGTCCAGTACATGGGACACTATGCTCCGAATTATTTCGCCGAGCTTCTCGATGTGGATGCTTATGGTGATACCGTATACGTTTCTGGTGTGAGCGGGCTTTCTATTTTTAATGCGAGTGACCCCACGAATCCTCTCCTGATCGGGAGATACGAGCCCGCGGGATCACCTTACGTCCGTTTCTATCAGTCCGCGGTCGGAAATGAGCACGCATATTGCGCCGGGCGCTTCGACGGCATAACCATCATTGATCTGAAAAGTCCGACCAACCCACAGTTCATCGATCAACACCAGGAGACCCAGGTGGCATTCGAGGGTGTGACTCTCGATGACACACTGCTCTACGCGGCGGCAAGGGACCACGGGATACGCATATTCAACGTCGCCGATCCGGAGACGCTGGTTCAGATAGGCGCCCTTGAAGGGCTCGCCGCTGCCTGGCGGGTGGTGCTCGATCCACCTTACGCGTATGTTTCCGATGGGGCAGGTGGTTTGAAAGTGATCGACGTGTCTAACCCCACTTCCCCGGTCCTTGCGGGGAGCCTCGGGACAAGCGGCACAGCACAGGACATCGCGATCAGCGGCAGTACGGCCTATCTGGCCGTCGGTGGGTCGGGGATGGACGCGATCGACATTTCGGATCCGACTTCCCCATCGCTTCTGTACAATTTCGACACGTCGGGCTCTACTGTTGCCATTGCTGTTCAGGACAGTCTCGCCTTCCTTGCAGACTGGGAGGGTGTCAAAGTGGTCCGCATTTCGGATCCGAACGACCCCGACCTGGCGGGATGGGAGGACACGCCGACACGCGCCATGGGAATCGATGCGGCGGGGATCACCCACTACGTCGCAGACTGGTTTACGTTCAGGATCTATCGCTACGGCGAAACTGACGATCCGGATATCCACCTCCCCTTCACCGAGATAGAACTCGGAGATGTTGAGGTGGGAGAGACGGTGGACACCCTCGTGACGATCGAAAATACGGGAGGCGGTCTCCTATCGGTGAACGATATCGTTTCGAGCAATTCCGATTTCAGCATCGATCCGGATTCACTGACCATCGCTCCTTCTAGCTCGACCGACGTTCTCGTGACATTTCACCGGTCATTCGAAATGTCGACAGTCGGTGTGTTCAGCATGTTCAGCGATGATCCGGACGAACCCAACAGGACACTGAGAGTAGAAATAACAGATGCTGGAAACTTGCAGGTAGGGGAACCTGCTCCGGATTTTACCCTCAATGACCTCGACGGTCTCCCCCATTCGCTCTCCGAATACCAGGGGAAGGTGGTTCTGCTCGCATTTTTCGCATCCTGGTGACCCGTCTGCGGTCCGGAGTTTTCGGACATCGAAACCGCCGTCTGGCAGGTCTATCAGGATCAGGATATGGTAGTGGTCGGAGTCAATTTCCGTGAAACCCAGGTCGTGGTTCAGGACTTCATCGACACGTTCGGCGTTACCTTCCCGGTCCTCCTCGACCCGGTGGGGGAGACGTACATGACCTATTCCAACGGGGGGATGTCACCGTTTCCCCTCGACTACGTCATCGACCAGGACGGTATCATCCAGTATATCGCGACGGAATACAATCCTCAGGAAATCATCCAGGTCATCGAGGAGCTTCTCGGCATCACACCGCCGCCGGTTTTGACCATGACGTGCCTCGCGGTCGATGACCATGTCCCGGAAGGTGGATACCTGCCATTCGAGGTGACGATCACGAACAATACTGAAACGGACATTCCGGCGGATGATTACGAACTCATGGTAGAACATTTCGCCCGGACATCGTGTAGCGTCCTCACGGATCCGGTCTTTGTGCACACTATCACCCCAGGGGCCGTGCTCCCCCCCGGACCGATGACGTTCAGGTTCGATGTCGGACCGTTACCCGAGGGAACTGCCTGGTTGAGTCCGCTGGCGACGAGAATATCGACGATTCTGCTGGATCCTGTACCTCAGGTCACCGACGAGTGCTGCTTTTCGTGGTGGGCCGATGCATTTCCAGTACACCGTGAGCCGCTGCAGACACCGTGATAACAGGATCGTTACGGCTTTACCTCTTGACAGGAGCAGGGGGCGTTCCGAGATTATCAGCATGAAGTATGGGTACTACACAGGGTGCAGCGTCACAACGATTGAACAGGAGCTCGACATTTCCCTCAGGGGTATTCTAGGGCGTATGTCCGTGAATCTCGAAGTGTTCGAGAATTCGGGGTGCTGCGGGACAATCGTCGAGGGAAGCACGCCGGTTGATCCGGCACGGGAAATGCTCCTCAATGAGATCATACGCCTAACCCGGGGACTGGATGCCCTCATCGTACCGTGCCCCAACTGTTACCGGACAATTCGATCCGTTCTGGTCGGCTCCGGAGAGGAGCTGCCTCGTGTTCTCCATCCACTCGAATTCCTGACGGGAGAAACCACACTTGACATGATGCAGTCGATGCGGACCAGGTCGTTCAATGACCTCAAAGTCTCGGCATACTACGGCTGTGTATTCAAGCCCATGTGCGAGGAAGAAGAGGGTCGTGAAGTACCGCGATACATGGAGAAGATCTTTGATGCTCTTGGTCTGGAGACCATCTGGTTCCCGGAATCCGATGAGTGCTGTGGGGGTCACCAGCACATGGATTCGATTGATGCATGGGGACCGGTGAGTAAGAGGATTGTCGATGCGGCATCGCGCTGGGGTGCTGATGTTATTGCCGTCGCCTGTCCTCAGTGCCACAGTCTCCTCGAAGGAAGCATGCAGAGTGACAGGATAGTCGGAGAGGATGAGGTTGTCGTGTTGTATTACTCTCAGATTGCCGGTTACATACTCGGCCTGGATAGACAGTCTCTGTTTCCGTCGGGAGAGAACAATCCCCTGGTCAACCGGATGTGATCATCCGGAACTCCCCTTTTTCACGTCACCATCCGAATCACCGATTGTGAAGCGAAACGGCTTCACGTATGAGAGATCACACTGGCGGCAGAGCTCGAATTCTCTCTTGATGATGTTCGCTCTGAATTTACGGTACCGGTCGCTGTTCCAGACCTTGAGAAATCCTCCATCCTCGAAGGCGTTTCCGACGACCATCCTGCCATCGAAATCGAAGCAGCAGATCGTGACATCACCATTGTAGAGAACAACCGACTGGAATGCCCAGACGCAGATGGTGGGTTTTCTTTCGAGGATTTTGTTTCCCACCAGCCTGTACTGGCGAAACTGCGAGTGCTCGGGCAGATATCGTGAAATCAGGTCGCTCTTGTCCATTTCGAAGAAATCATTGATAATGACAGGGGTGAGAGCCACCTCATCGACTCCGTATTCTTTTGCCAGCTCCATGATGCCGTCGATCTCGTGTTCGTTGTCCTTCATCACGACGAACTGGAGCACGATGTTGGGTTTGTTCAACCCGAGCCGCCTTTTCCCCTCAGCGAGTTTCCGGAGATTGGCCTTCACCGTGGAGAGATCCGCACCACGACGGTACTTCGAATACGTTTCATCGGAAAGCCCATCCAGGGCGAAGAGCACTTCCGTCGGGCCGGCATCCAGGATCTCGTCCATTTTGTCAATGGTGCCGTTGGTGCCCATTGTAACGGAAATCCCTGCCGCCTCGGCATAGGCGATCATTTCCCCGATGTGCGGGTGTAGAAGGGTCTCGCCGGCGAAGTTCATGACGATCTCCTTCATGAAACCGGAAACCTCATCGATCAAACCCCTGAATCGCTCAGGCTCCATAAAACCCCTTTTCCTCTTCATCACTTTTGACCCGACAGGACAAAGAGGGCACGCGATATTGCAGGTGTTCGTCGGTTCGACCATGATGAAACAGGGGAGCCGCTTCTCGTACGGAAGGCGGGCAAGCCCGGCGAGGAGCGGCGTCTTGAGAAAAGACGGCACGTACTCGAAAGCCAGGTTTATCCCGAGATAGGTGTTTTTCCGCAGATTGTTCTTCAGGTCCTTTATGCCCACAGGTTAATTCTCCTCAACCGGGACAGAGCTGCAAACTCCACACCAATAGGGAGAATATAGAAACTCCCACACCTTTTATCAAGAAAAGCGGAAGAAAGCTCCCTGTCCTGGGAGGTGATTGACAACCGTACCCGGCTCTTGTATTATCCTCATGAAGAACAATCGATGAGTGTGCCCGGGATGATGAAACCTCCCTCGAGAGGGGCAGAATGACTCACCGCGCAGGATACGTGGCTATCTGCGGCCAGACGAATGTCGGTAAATCGACTCTCCTCAATGAACTCGTGGGGGAGAAACTTGCCATCGTGTCAAAGAAGCCGCAGACGACCAGAACCCGGATTTCCGCGATAAAGAACCTCCCCGGCGCCCAGCTGGTTTTCCTCGACAGCCCGGGACTCCACGCGGGACATTCCTCCCTCGACAGGTTCATGCTCGAACAGGCGAAGAGAGTCCTGTTCGAATCTCAGGTCATACTGCTCATGGTAGATGCCAGAAACACGGCTGAGTC
Organism: uncultured Gemmatimonadota bacterium; assembly: GCA_964654825.1. Classification (GTDB taxonomy): domain Bacteria; phylum Gemmatimonadota; class CAZMKB01; order CAZMKB01; family CAZMKB01; genus CAZZKG01. The sequence continues at coordinate 10,523 of CAZZKG010000031.1, forward strand.
TGAGTGGAAATTTCTGGGGACCTACGCCGGGGACCTCGAGGCGCCGATCATTCTGCTGATCAATAAAATCGATCTCCTGCCGTCTCCGGATGCACTTCTCCCCCTGATCGAGAACTATACACGATTACGGGAATTCACCGACGTGATCCCGATTTGTGCTCTAAGTGCCGACGGGATAGACATCGTGCTCCAGAAAGCCATTTCGCATCTGCCGGAATCCCCGCCTCTCTTCCCGGCTCATGTCGTCACCCAGATACCGGAGGAGACACTCGCCGCCGAGATCGTTCGCGAGAAGATCTACCAGAATCTTTTCCAGGAGATCCCTTATTCGGTTGCCGTTGTCGTTGAACAGTTTCAGGAGAAGCAGGACAGGCAGATCCTTGCCATCGAAGCTGTCATTTACGTCGAGCGGGAATCACAGAAGGCAATCGTCATAGGGAAGAAGGGCCTCATGCTCAAAGAAATCGGGACGAAAGCCCGACTGGAACTCGAATCCTTCTTCGGGATCAAGGTCTATCTCAACCTCTGGGTGAAGGTGGAGAAAAACTGGAGCAAGCGGGTCAAAGCTCTTCAGAAACTCGGCTTCTACCGATAGAAAATCGTACCTCTGGCCGGATTGGTGGCGGACTGGACAGATCGGGTGGGGGAGAAATCAGGGGGATCAGTCGATCCTCAGATTCACGACTTTTCCACTTCTCACTACGCGCATACCCCGGGCCTTCTGCTGATCATCCAGGACCTGTCTGACCATGCTCCTGGCCTGCTTGATCGGCTGCTCGTCGAGGGAGATGATGACATCACCCTTCCTGAGTCCTGCTACGAACGCCTTGCTCATAAATTCAACGTCGACCACCAGGAGGCCATCTTCTGATTTCGTGAGCCTGGAGAGAGGCCTCTCCATGCGAGCGGGAATGGCAGCGAAGCCCATCGATGTCTCGATGAGCGGTGTTGCGGGCGATGTGTGCCTGTTGCCGGGTGAGAAACTCGGATCCTCTGACACAAATGTCGCGAAGGCGGGATCCTCGACGGATACCGGAACATTTCCGATGGAACTTCGAAACGGGGTGAGCCGGTCACCGATGTAATCATCGACGAAATCCTCGAGGAAGCGTGCCAGCTCGAACGCCTCGTCCCTGCCTGCACTCGAGCGTCCTGCCTCGGCTGTGGAAGTGAAAGACGATTGAACCGCAGCACTCTGCAGGGTAGTTTGTCGATCGGGAGTATGTGTGCTGAAGAGATAAATGAAACCAGCGAAAGCTATTCCGGCGGAAAGAACCGGGGACAGTGTTCCGGTGAGAGACCTTAACCACGGCCGGGATCTTTCGAGCCGTTCGTTTTCTTCGATATCGTAGATACTGTGTTCGAGCCGGCCGTAGAAGTCATCAGGAAGCTTGATCTGAGGGAGGGAACGATACTCGCGGACGCCGTCTGCGAGCGTCCTGTGGTATGCGTTACAGCGTGCGCAGTTTGTGATGTGGGATTCTAACTCCGAGCGTCTTTCTTCTGATAATTTTCCGTCAAGATAATCGGAGAAGTCACGGTAGACTTCCTTGCAGTTCATAAGCTGGCTCCTACAACGTTCTTTTAAATATTATCCCCCGTGTATCATTGCCTCGTGACAACCTTACCTTACACTTCCAGGCGATTACTGTTCCCCTTGTTCCTCGACAGGTTCAAAATTGTCTATTTCGAGCATGGGCGCTATGATGGTGGCGAAGTTGTTCCGTGCCCTGTTGAGTCTCGACTTCACCGTGCCGAGAGAACATTTGGTGATGTCTGCGATCTCTTCGTAGCTCTTCCCTTCCGTCTCACGGAGCACGAACACGACCCTGTGATGAGCAGGGAGCCGCTCGATCGCCTTCTCCACCAGCTCCTTGAGATGCCGTTTCATGTAGAGATCGTCGGGACGCGTGGCATGATCGATGAATTCGAGAGGCTTGTGGTCGTCCTCCCAGTCTTTCACGATCTGCTGGAAGAGGATGATGGGATTTCGTGTCCGGTTGCGGAGCTCGTTCTTCGCGAGATTTGAAGCAATTGTATAGACCCAGGTAGAGAACTTCTTATCCGGGTCGAATCTCTTGAGGTGCTTGTAGACCCGGATGAAGGTCTCCTGGACGAGGTCTTCAGATCGTTCGCGGTCGCCGATGAGACGGTAGATAAAATTCAACAGCCTCTGGTCGTACCGACCGACGAGTTCCCTGAACCTGGACCGTTCTCCGTCCAGGAAGAGCTGGATGAGCTCTTCATCGGTCAGGAATCCCGCGGGCTCGATCTTCCCCTTTATTTCGAGCTTCCTCTCTTCCATAAATACTCCCGGTTTTAACACATTATACCGGGCTCAGGCGGAATAGTTCCCTGTTGTGGAACATTTTTTCTCTATTGATAAAGTAAGCAAATTCCCTGCCAGGAGCAAATTTTTCCATTCCTGATTCTTCACGGATGGAACCTGCCCCGGAGCTCCGAGATCACTGCGCTTCTCTCCATCTGGATCCCGACATACGACGTAACGCGCACCCGGGCTCACCAGGTCGATATGATCCGTGTACCATATCCCGTGACAACTGCGGGGAGATTACGCCGAATCCGAACTCGGTCTTCATCGCCGACGGGGCATTCGACAGCACCGACAGCACGCTTTTCTTCGTAGATGTCCCCTCCGGAGCGGACGGCGTGTTCCAGATGGATCCCTACACGTGCGAGGTCATATCCGGGACTTACTACAGCGTCAACAACGGACTGTCTCAACGAGGAGTCGGCTACGATCCGGAATTTCACAGGATCTGGGTGGGGAGCTGGAACGATTTCTACCTGAACCAGCACGAGGCGCAGCCGCCGTATGATCAGGTCTCGGCCAACTACGTAGGGCTCGCCATCGCATCGATCGCAGTCGATGAAGTCGATGATTACCTCTTCATCGGGACGAACAGCTATCCCGATTACCTTTACTGCTATGACATCACGGGCGGCACGCTCGAGGAGCTGCTGGGTTCGTGGCAGGTGCCCTGGCAGTCCGGCACAAACGGCTACGACATGGCCGGCATGTGTTACGATGACGACAGCGGCCGGCTGGTCCTGGTCAACCAGAGGACGATCTCCGGGGAGATGGAAGCTTTTGACTTCAGTCTGGAAGACGGTCTCGCCGGGGCAGGTTACTGCGATTTAGACTACACCACGTATGCCTGGGGTATGGCCCTGGTCGAGGACGGTGATCCCGCCCCGGGTTCGTACTACACCTATAATCCGGACATCACGGGATTCTCGCCACCGTTCGAGGTTGATGAATACGGGATCCCGCGTGTGTACCCGCCGTATGATCTTTATTGCATTGTCAGCGGGTATTGGGAGGTTCATCTCGAATGGACTAATGCAGAGGAGTATGACGAAGTACACATATACAGGGATGGGGATCTCATCGGAGTACTGCCGGGTGATGCTGTCGAGTATCTCGATGAATATGTCCACCCGGGATTCCATAGGTACGGAGTTGCTGGAATGATCGGAATAGAGGAAAGCGGCCAGGTCCGGTGTGATGTGCTGATGGGTTCTCATGACCCATGCTTCGACTTCAACGCCACAGACGGTGCCTGGACAGCCGGTGGGTACGCTGATTGGCAGTGGGGTACCCCCAGCTACGTCATCGACGGAAATGCCTGGGAGACGAATATCGGTACGAACTATTTCAACAATGCATGTGGATGGCTCGATTCGCCCGTCATTAAGCTGGGTTCCGATGGCGGCTGGCTTTCTTTTGATACATACGACCATGTCGATTGCGGCTATGACGGATGGAACGTTCAGCTTTCCACCGACGGCGGATACTCGTGGACGGTAATCCTTCCCATATTTGGATATGATCAGGGTGTACCATCGGGTGAATGCACAGAGGGGCTCGGCGGTGACACCAACTGCGGAGATGATGAAGTTGAGGTGTGGGACTTCGATCTCACCGGCTATCCTCGCGAAGAGGTTGCAATCAGATTCCTTTTCGAGTCGGATCCGAGCGTCGCGTACACCGGTCTCGTTGTCGACAATGTGTGTCTGTACGGAGGGTCCCTGCCGTGGCTGATCGTGCGGTGTCGACTCCTCAATCCCGATATGGATGGGGATGGAACAGGGGATGTTCACATCGGAGATTACCTGTACTACAGCGCGACGTTTAAAAATCAGATAGGCGCTCCTCTGGATTATGGAGCGCGGCACTCTTTCTTTGCCGGCCAGAGCTGCCAGGATCCGGATAGCGCCGCAGTTCAATTAGGACCCGAGTGTAAAGGTACCCTGGAGGCATACGGTGAGATAACTCACTACTTCAGAGTGCGGGTACCCGATGACAATCGACTCCTCGAGTTCAATCCGTTCTGTGTCGAAGTCTCGGCATGGGAATGTGACGGTGATGAGCCCCTGAATGAAAGTGGAAGCTGCTGCTTCGACGTGACGCTGCTCCCCGCCTGGGAACCGCCGCCGGTTCCCGAGCCGCTCGACGGATTCGTGGTCGAGGAGATCGACGCTCTTCCGGTCAATCTCCGGCCTTCATCGCCCTGACCTTCTCGGTAAGCACAGGTATGATCTCGAGCGCATCACCCACGATCCCGTAATCGGCCAGCTTGAAGATCGGAGCTTCTTCGTCCTTGTTGATGGCGACGATCACCTTCGATGAACGCATTCCGGCGATGTGCTGGATCGCGCCGGATATGCCGCACGCGATGTAGAGCGTCGGCGATACGGTCTTCCCCGTCTGGCCGACCTGCTCGCTGTGCGGCCGCCAGTCAGCATCGACGACAGCGCGTGAGGCCCCGACGACACCGCCCACGGCCTCGGCGAGATCCTCGATCATGGTGAAGTTCTCGGCGGCTTTCATGCCTCGACCGCCCGAGACTATGATGTCGGCCTCGGTCAGGTCTATAGCCGCGCCTCCAGACTGGGTGACTTCGGTCACCCGGTACTTAGTCGCTCCTGCGTCGAGTGAGACCTCGAGAGGACCGACTTCACAGGTCAGGCCGGCATCGGGCTCTCCAGGCGTGAACGCTTTCGGCCTGATGGTCGCGACACCCGGGGTGCACGTGACGTTCGCGTTGAGAAACGCCTTACCGGCGTAGATCGGTCGCTTGATCCTGAGCATCCCTTCTTCCCATGAGAGGCCGACACAGTCTGAAACCAGGCTCACGCCGAGCCGGGCCGTCAATCTGGGGGCGAGGTCCTTCCCCATCGAGGTCGCTCCGAAGAGGACGACAGCGGGATCGGTAGTTTTCACAGCCGCTTCGAGCGCCTGCACCAGGAGCTCCGGGGCGTAGTTCGCCAAATCGTCGCTCTCCACGGTGAGCACTTTCTCGGCTCCGTAGTGAGCGAGTTTCGCTGGATCACCGCCTCCCGGAGGGCCGCCCATGACGGCGACACACTTCCCCCCCGTAGCGGAAGAGAGTGCCCGGCCCGCCATGAGACACTCGAAGGCGATGGCCCTGAAGTCACCACCCTTCTGTTCGCAGTAAACAAGTACATCCTGTGCCATTTCTATCTACCTCCATGAATCGTTCGAGATGTCCGTATCTCGATAATCAGAGAACCTTCGCTTCCTCACGCAGGAGCCGCAGAAGTTCATCAACGGCCTCCGTCCCTTCACCGACGATTTTCCCCTCGGCCCGTTCGGGCGGGTACTCGATGCCGATGACTTCGATCGCGGCATCACGAAGAGGTATCTCTTTCTCGACGACCTCTTTCTTCTTCGCGGCCATAATTCCCTTGAGTGAGGCATACCTCGGGTCGTTCAGGCCCTTCTGTGTCGTGAGTACCGCCGGGAGCGGAAGAGTCACCACCTCTTCACCTCCTTCGACCTCACGGTGCACGGTGACGCTCTGCTCTTCGAGTGTGACTTTCACCACCACTGCGGCGGACGGCAGGCCCATGAGCTGTGCCACGAGTGTGCCGGTCTGGCCTTCGTCCCCGTCGACAGCCTGTTTTCCAAACAGCAGGAGGTCGAACGATTCACCTTCGATCGCGTCCTTCAATGCCGTTGCGGTCACGAGAGGATCCTCAGGAAAAGCGGGTACTAGGACATGGATGGCCCGGTCGGCACCCATGGCGAGGGCGCTCCGGATGGTCTCCTTCGTCTCTTCCGGACCCAGCGAGACGATGACCACATCGCTATCACCCACACTTTCCTTTATCGAGAGCGCCTCCTCGACTGCGAATTCATCGTACGGGTTCATTACGAAGCTGAGATTGGATTTGTCTATCCCCTTCCCGTCATCCGTTATCTTGATGATGGATTCCGTGTCAGGAACTCTCTTCACGAAAACCGCGATCTTCACATTGCCTCCTCTGTGTTCATGGTTGCTTCTCTTCAGATGATCCTGGCTGAACAGCTATCGCCATGTCGACTTCATCCTTGTTGAGTGAGTTTGTCACCATTTCCTCGAAGACCAGACGCTGTTTCACGATTTCTGAAAATGTGCTCGCCGGAGCCCTCCAGAAAATGTCCCTGAGGACCTGGATGAGGGCCTCCCGATCGAGGACATCGGTTTCTTCGAGGTTCATGGCAATATCGTAAAGAAAAACCGGGTCTCTATATTTTGACTGAGTGTCGAAGACGGCATTCCTGATTGTGCGGCCCGGTTTGCTTCTCGATATCTCGACGAGCATCCGGTAGGCATCGGGCAGGTATCTGCTTGTCGGGTTCTTCCGTATGGCTTTTTTGTAGATATCGATCGATTTCCGTCTGGCCGATTCAGACTGCTCTGAACGGAACAGGTGATGTGCTTTCTGAATTCGTTTTTTCGCTGCCCACTCCCAGGGCGGAGTGCCGCTGATCCTGATTCGGAACGGACTCGACTTGATGATACCTGAGTGTGCAAACGATGCTTTGTAGAATGCTTCAACCGTATACTCATCTCTTTGAAGCCTGCCTCTTCGAAAGACCATGTTCCCCATATCATGCCCCTGGCCGTAAGCCGCGAGCATGTCCACCACAACTATCCAACTCCTTTGAGGTGCGAGTGTGGCGAACACGTTCCCTTCCCCGGAAATTTCTATCCCGCCGGTTTTCTCTCTCGAAATCGGTTGAAGGGTACTCCCGCTGCTCGATTTCACCGAGAGACCGATGTTAGAAGGGATCCCGGAAGGCTCGATCCTCGGGGGTGGTACCGGGAGTGGTCCGGAACTCGTGTTGGTAAGTCGAACCACAAGGTACAAGGGTTCGTCCAGATAGTAATTGTCCTTCTCGGCGGATATCGAAAGCTCGAGATGCCTGTCAGCTTCATTCTCCAGCATGATTCTGTTCCCTCAATCACCCCGGGTCACAGATCCGGGTGCCGCGGCATTTTACGAAGAATTTTCCAGAGAGGATATCATTATATTGTAACGAATGCGATATGTCAATGACGTGCTAGAGGACTGTGTTAAAGGATCGGATCGGGGATGTTGCAGTCGCCCTTCCGGAATTATATTATATGCTGATGCAGGCTTTCGATTGAGTTCATTATACCGATACCGGAAGACACCGTTATGGTGAAGGAGTCCAGATGAGGAGAGGAAACGATCTCTCCTATCAGAGTGTGAAAAAGGAGCTCGCCTCCGACAAATTGAGACCGGCTTACTACATCCGGGGAGATGAGAATTTTCTCAAGGAGGATCTTTCAAAAGAGATCATTCATCAGGCCGTCGATGAGAGGACCAGAGATTTCAACTACCATCCCTCCGATGCCGGGGAACTCGATCCAACCGAATTCGCCTCTCTCCTCAACACGCCGCCCATGATGTACGGCAAACGCCTTGTCCACGTGAAAGACGCTCAGCGGATGAGCCCCCGGGCAAGAGAGATCGCCACCCGTTTCGCCGGCAGACCTTCACCCGAAGTGGTGCTGGTGATGATCGATCCGAGGAAGTTTCAGGATGTATCATCCTCGGAACGGAGTTCGAAGTTCCTGAAAGCGGTATCCTCCGGAGGAGGAGCGGTCGTCACCTGTTTCAGTCTGTTCGAGAACGATCTCCGAAAGTGGGTAAAAGAAGCGTTCAAAAGGAGAGGGTTTTCGATCGATGATGACCCCACCGACTTTTTCGTCGAGGTCGTCGGTGAAGATCTCATGCGGCTCGATAGAGAAGTTGAGAAGATCACCACATTCGCCGCCGAAAGGAGCAGCATTTTAGAGACGGACATCGAGCAGGTCACGGGAAAGTACCGGGAGGACACCGTATTCGAACTGATGCACCTGACCTCCGAGGGAAGACCTGGTGATGCGGTACGGGTTCTCCAGAACCTCAAACTGCACGGCGAACCCCCTGTTCGAGTTATCTACTGGTTCGCCCGACATTACCTGGAACTCGGCAGAGCGCTGCTCGAGCCGACGGAGCAGATGCGGAGATCGTATCTCGAGCGGAGAGGCAAACGGCCACGAGGGGTCATCCGCAGGCAGCTCTGCGAAGCGGCACTTCATGATGACGGGAGCATCAGGATATCACTCGCTCACATATATAATGCGGACATTTCGATAAAGCGGGATGGGGCTCGCGCCGACCTGGTTCTCGAACGGCTCGTTGTTGATCTGTCCATGTGTGCAGGGAAGAGGAGGAAACATTGAGGTCGATACTTCTGGTTACTGCGAGTTTCCTCTGGCTGTGCCTCCGTGGAAACGGACTGGTTGCAAGTGAAAATCTGGACAGGATGCGGGAGCTCTATCACCAGGGACGATACGACGAAGCGATTGAGCTTGTCCCCGTTGTTCTCAAAGAGGCGACGAGGAGCGATTCTGCGGAAGTCCTGTTCTGTGAGGCGTCGGCAGAGAGGATCGCCGAGCTGGCAGAGATAAAGTTCATGGAGATTTCCAGAAGATTTGCCGGCAGTCCGTACGCAGAGCGAGCCTTGCTCAAGGCTGCTGTATATCAGTACGAGATCGACAATCCTGCCCGGTCGGAGTTCCTGCTCCGAAAGATCCTCAAGGATTACCTCCTGACGCCTCTCGAGCCGGAAATCAGGCTCTGGCTCGGGAAGAATTACCTGAAGAGAGGCGAATACAGGTCGGCTCAGGTGGAATTGAAGCATGGCATAAACTCTCTGCCTGATTTTCCACAGACACCTCCATGGGTGGAGGGTGAGCTCCACTACTGGCTTGGCGAAACCTGTTCTCGGGCACAGGACTACGGATGCGCGCGGGAAGCGTACCTCTACGTAACGCTCCTCGAGGAGAAGGGCCCGCTGTCGGTAGTGTCCATGGCGAAACTCACCTCGGTTCTGGAAAGTATGGGGGCAGTTGATGAGGCAGGGCGGTGGAGACGGGAGTTCCGTGAGAGCGCGAAGGGTACAGCGCTCGAGAAGATGACGGTAAGCCGGAGCCAGAGAAGGCCGTCCGAATCACCTGTCGAGCGGGTCGAGGATACTGCCACACCGCCTCCCGTAGAGCTCTTGTGGGTGCAGGTGGGCTCATTCTCCTCCCATGCCAATGCCGAGAGTCTCGCCGAGACGATCAGAGAAAAAGGAATCGAGACAGAGATAAAACGGATGAAGATGGGAGGCAGAAACTACTTCCGTGTGAGAGTGGGACCTTTCGAGGGTCGCGATGAAGCCATCCAGATGCTTCGAAGACTTCGTGAGGCCGGCATTGACGGCAGGGTGTTGCACGATTAATTCGTCATATATCATCGACGCCTGAGGACCGGAGGCTCGTGAACCGTTTTTCTCGTTTCATAGATGATGAGAGGGCTACACTGAGAATCGAGATCAAAGATGCGGTGGGTACGGGTATCGCGGGGGGAATTGTCGCCGGGATCCTGTGGGGTGTTTTCGAAGGCTTCCTCATTCTGACCCGACAGGAAGGTCTCAGGAGCGCAGGCCTTCAGCTCATAATGACATCGGTGGTCTTCAATGCGACCATCACGTTGATTGCGGCAGCCTTTTTGAATGTGTTTCTCTTCCCGCTTCTCGCGCGCGACGAGCCCGAGAGGTTCGAGCTCACGACGAGATCAGCGGTGCTCTGGCTCTGTCTGTATACTGCCGGATTCCTTCTGTATATCGAAAGACCCCTCCTGCCGGACCCCGCGAAATACGGCATCGTTGGTTACCTGATCACCGGTGTGCTCCTGATCGGTATCCTGGTTGTCACCAGATGGGTTTTTTCGCTCATCTCACGGGTGACACTTTTTGTTCTGAAGCCTTTAAGCCACGTCGTTCGCAGGGTGTTGTTCTCGTGTTTCGTGATCGCATTACTGTCATCATACCTGGGTTACGCCGCGATATGGTTCAGAGGAAGGCTGTCAACCGAGGCACGTGGCACTGGTCCGAATGTTCTACTCATCATCATCGACACGGTGCGTGCCGACCACCTCAGCCTGTACGGCTACGAGCGGAGGACTTCCCCATATCTCGAAAAACTCGCTGAGGAGGGGGTCGCCTTCTCTCAAGCAATATGCCAGTACCCTTCTTCGCTCGGATCACACGCGTCTCTTTTTACTTCACTCTATCCTCTCTCTCACTGTACGTATGAACATGTACCGAGCTCCCGCCTGTCCGAGGACTTCACGACTCTCGCAGAATACTTCGACAACGCGGGCTACCGGACCGTGGGGATATTAGACAACCCCTGGCTCGCCAGGAGGTTCGGATTCATTCAGGGCTATGACACCTATGTGAACGGGAGGAAGTTCGAGCTGATAAACCATACGAACCTTAGGCTCATGATGGAAACCTTCTTCCTAAAAAAACTGTGCGGCGAGTTTTCGGAGCGCATGGAGCCATCGACCCGATACGCGATCAGCACTCTCAGGGAAATACAGGACGAGAAGTTCTTCATGTTTCTTCACTATCTCAATCCGCACAGGCCGTATCTGCCCCCTGAGCCTTACAATAAGCTGTTTCAGGATGGGGAAAAAACGAAGGTTGAAACCGGCGGTCTGCAGCAGTCGCTTTTCAAGATGGCCAAGCAGGGAAAAATTCAGATCACCGACAAACTCGCTCCTCAACTCACAGCTCTCTATGACGGTGACATCGCTTACACAGATCGGCAGGTCGGAATCATCCTCAATGAGCTCGAATCCCTCGGGCTTGCCGGAAACACCCTGGTGGTCGTAGCCGCTGACCACGGTGAGAATCTCCTGAACGAAGCGCCCTACTTCGTCGGCCATGGCGGGCTCACCGAAGGTGGGATCCACGTCCCGCTGGTGATGCGCTACCCGCCTCAGGGTTGGAATCATACCATGATAAACCGGGTGGTCGAGCTGATCGACGTGATGCCGACTCTCCTCGAGGTAGCAGGCATCCCGGCCGACAGCCGGCTCGAAGGCAAGAGCCTTCTCCCGCTTCTCGAGGGAGAGTCCGCCTGGGAAGATGTCGCCTTCGTGCAGCTGCACGGCAGGGATTATGCGGTGAGGACGCCTGACTGGAAACTCATCATAAAAACGAACCATGATGACGAAGAGGGCGAGCTCACCTTGTTCGATGTATCGCGAGGCACCGACACTCCTGCCTCGCAGCTTGCCGTCACACAGGGCGTTACAGACTCTCTCTTCGCCCTGTACAAATCCTGGAAAGCCGATCTCGAATGCCTCTCTGAGCCAACGCAGACAGAAGATACGTTCGATGCGGATACCTATGAGAAACTCAAATCTCTGGGATATCTCCAGTAGAACACCATTGCTACCCCTCCATTTTTTTATTGACAGGCCCTGAAAAAGTCGTAAGATTAGGTATCTGTTGCATTACAAAGGTTTTTCATTCTTCCACAAAGGGAGGGCTTATGAGAACGTTGTTGTCCGCATTTCTGGTTTTTTCCTTTTTCCTCTTTCTTCTTCCGGGCGGTTCGTCTGCCTATGAAATAGGGACGAACTTCGAGGGACCGACGCCCGGCTTTGTCTTTGACGGGTGGGGAATCCGTGACGTATCTACCTGCCAGTGGGGCCCTCAGCAGGCCACTTCGGGTGTTAAATGCGTCGGCGTGCCTGAGGCGTGCCAGTCGGCGTATCCAAACGGCAATCCCGATACGCACTGGGAGGGCTTCTTCGCCACTCCCGAAATCGCCCTCGATGACAGTTTCCCGGCCATGTACCTGAGGTTCAATCACTGGGCCGATTGGGAAGGCGTGACGGATACATTCGACGGCCTCATAGTCGAGTTCATCAATCTCTCGAGAGGTACCACTACCCAGATCGATTCCGCAGCCGCTCTTGAGCTCGTACCGACCTATGATGCGATCATCGGCAGTACGAACCCGCCCCTCCAGGGTCTCTGGGCATACTGTTATGACACCCGCGGCAGTTTCCTGAGCCCGCTCGGGTATCCCTATGCGGTGTTCACATATCAGGATCCTGATGGGAATGGTAATGAATACAGGCTTCCACGACACACTCACGCCCCTCAGCAGTTCGAGTGGCGTGCGATACAGACTATCGACCTGATTGCGGCCGGTTACGCCGATCAGGGGGACACGGTTCAAATACAGTGGCACTTCGTCTCGGATCAGCTGGCAGGCGGCCAGGGCTACTTCATGGATGACCTCTTCATCTCCAACACCCCGCCGAGTGACCAGCAGGGTCCGATCGTCGATGTAGTGTCGCCGGCCAACTTCGCAGACGTGCCGATGGATAGTGTCTCGGTCCAGGTGAAGGCTGTTATTACCGATGTCGCCTCGGCCGTGCTCGAGGATTCCGTTTTTCTCGTCTACACGATCGATGAAGGTACCGAGGAGACCATCGTCGGTATGACTTCCGTCGGGGCGGACACCTTCATGGCCGAAGTCGAGCCTCTTCCCTACGACACGGACGTGTTCTATCAGGTGATGGCGTACGACACCGTGTTCAACAAGACGACGAGCCCGAGATTGACATTCGAGGTGACCGATGCGGTGACGATAGCCTACGATGACGGTATCGGGGCGAGCGTTTTCCCGGTGCCCGAAATCGGGAGCGGATTCGCGAACAAATTTACCGTCCCCGCGGATACGATGTTCACACTCCACAAGGTCCTGTTCTACTTCGCTCGTGAGGGTGGCTTGTTCGATGTCGTGGTAAACCTCGGCACGACACAACCGGGCGGAGAGGTCGCCAGGTATGAGGACGTCGAGAACGGTACGATCGCCAACACCTTCTTCCAGTACGAGGTGCCCGAACTCCTCGAGTTCCAGGGCCCGACAACGTTCTGGGCAGGCATGAGACACGTTTCCGAAGATACCCTCCTCGACCCGCAGCCCCTGCTCGACGGGTTCCAGGACTTCCAGGGAGTGAGCTTCCGCTTCTTCGGAGGATCGTGGGCCGAGAACACCTCGGAGACCATGATCCGGGTAAAGGTCAAGAAGAGCTATTTCTCCGGTGTCGAGGGGGACGACGTCGCCGGTGGCGCTCTGCCGAAGGTCTTCGCGCTTTCGCAGAACTTCCCCAACCCCTTCAACCCGCAGACCGTCATCACCTACGACGTGCCCGAGAAAGTCGGCAGCGGCGTAAACGTGAATATCGACATTTTCAACATCCACGGTCAGCGTGTGAAGAACCTGGTCAACGAGACGAAGGAGCCCGGTTCCTACTCCGCCCAGTGGGACGGCCGAAACGAACTCGGTGCCCACGTGAGTTCCGGGATCTATTTCTACCGGATCAAGGCCGGGGAGTTCGTTTCAACGCGGAAGATGGTACTGCTGAAGTAATAGCCACCTGAGATAATCAAACAAAAAAGGGTCCGGTTTCGAAACCGGACCCTTTTTTCGTCTTCGTTCGACGGGACGCACCTGCTGCGTTGAGCAGGGCGGGGGCGATGGCGTGAGCGCAGGTGCCGGGGAGTGAACATCCTCACCAGCCCGGGCGGAGCAACTACGGTAATTTGCCTTCCCTGTATGATTTGAGGTAGTCCCTGCAGTACTCATCACGTCCGCAGAGCGCCATGGAAGCGGTCAGGTTTGCCATGAGTCTTCTGTCGAGGGGGTCGGCGATCACCGCGTCGATCCCGGCTGCCACCACCATCGAGAGAAAGTTCTGATTGAGGAGCCGTCTCTTCGGGAGACCGAACGAAACGTTGGAGAGACCGCAGACGATCCTCGATTCGGGGAAATGCTTCTTGAGACGCGTGATGGACTCGACAGCCAGTTTGCCGAACGAGGGATTGGTCCCGACAGGGCGAACGAGGGGGTCCAGGTAGATGTCTCCTGCGCCGATCCCGCTCGATACGAGCCGTTCGATCAGATTTTCAGCGACTGTAAGAGTTCCATCGGAAGTCCCGGGGAGACCGCTGTCGTCCATGCAGAGGGCGATGACGAACGGCTTGAACCTCTTGATGAGAGGGAGCAGGGATTCGAGACGCAGTCGTTCGCCGGACACCGAGTTCAGCAGCGCTCTCCCCCTGTGCGCCTCGAAGGCCTGCTCGAAGGCAGCGGGATGCGCACTGTCGATCGAGAGGGGGACATCAACCGCTTCCTGGACAGTCGTGACGAGCCAGGTGAGATATTCGGGTTCCTGATCGAGGAATGTGCCTGCGTTCACATCGACCAGATGAGCCCCGGCTGAGACCTGGGCCTGCGCCACGTCCTTGATGGTGGACGAATCGGATTCCTGGATGGCCCGGGTGATCTGCTGCCGGGTCGAGTTCAATCGTTCTCCGATGACGATCACTTGTTCCATGATTCCCTCAAAACCAGAAGTGAAGACTCGACTCGAACGAGTTGAACGGGTTCCCTTCGGCGTCAGTCAGGGCCTGGGAAGGCGAATAGTGGACCAGATAGGCCTGTTCCGCCGCAAAACGGTCTGTGATCCGGAATATGAAACCCGAACCAAAGAGAAAATCAAACGCACCTCCCGAATCCGCAGCGATAAGCCCGGCGCCTGTTGACAGGTAAGGAAAAAACCACCGGTATCGTAGGATCTGATAATTTGCCCGCCCATTAATCAGAAACGAGTCGTTGTGACTCTCATAACGGGTCACACCGATATCAACACGGGTACTGCCGCTGGTGTAATGGCTCAGTTTGATACCGTAAATCAGCTTGTTCGATCCGGGTGAATCGATCACAAACCCTCCGGAGATGAAACCAAAAACGGGAGATAGGGACCATCTCTGTCCGGTATAGCGGGCGCTCGCCGTAACGGGGTCTTCTTCGGCACGAGTGGACAACGAAGCGGAGAAAACCATGGCGATTATCAGAAAAGGAACAGGGTACATAACGAGAAGCCTGCCGGCAGCTGTACGAAATCGCCCATGTCCGCATCTGTATTTATCAGTTTCCATCGCACCCACCCTTCACATAACAACCCTTCACCAGAAGAAAATATTCGTTCACGTTCGGGCCGGGGCTCAATCCGGATTGTTTGAAATATAACGTGACATGCTGACCGTTTTCAAGCTTGGCGGAGAGGTTGTCGGTCCCTGCGAGTTCCTCGGTGAGATCCGCTCCTTCATCGGAAAGAGCTCTGGTGGGGCTGATTTCGGTCGCCTGCCGAGGAGGC
>CAZZKG010000031.1:26021-40110 GCA_964654825.1 uncultured Gemmatimonadota bacterium
CCCGTCCCCGTTTGTAACCTGATCAATCAGGTCCGCCCCTTTGCGGTCTAAGACTGAGTGGGGCCTGACGGTGTCCCCGAAAAATATTATCTCGCCGGGAGGGGTGATACCCACGGAGAGGCTGTCTGGCCTTTCTGCTCTCAGCAATCCGACTTCATCGAGGAAAGTGGTGTCATCTCCGACTTCTTCGATCCGGAGGACAAGTCCCGCATGCTCCGAGAGGACGTCGGTCCCGATGTGGACCAAATCGATCGAGTGCATACGGGGTGGATCAGAATCAGCCGCACCGGCATACTCGAGCGCCGGGAAGAGATTCGTGGTGCGTTCTCCTCTCGTGCCATTCATCACGAAAAGGACAGGACACCCTCTGGCCTCGCAGTTTCCGTGGAAATTGCGCGTGTTCGACGTCAGGGTGTCGGAACCATCGTGCACCACTGCCGCAACGCGGTACTCGTAACAGTTTTCATCGATGAGTGCCGAATCGACGTATGCCGTATCGAGAAGATCGGTCGTGTAGTAAATGTTGAACCACTGGGACCAGTTCGGCGGGATCTCGTCGCCGTTCCTTCCGCCCTGCGGGATCCTGTACCGCTTGAAGAGAAAATAGTAATCGAAATCTGCTTCGCCGGGAACGAAATGCCAGATCATCGAGTGAAGGTGCGGGTTCCTCGACTCGGTGCCCATGAGAATCGGCGGGTTTGATTCCCCAATCAGATCGAGTTCGACCTCGTTTGAGTACGGGGAGTTGCCCCCGAGAGTACGGTGTGCCATGACCCGGTAGCGGGCGGTGCCTTCGTAGTTGGGGCTGTCGACAAAAGATGTAGAGTTCTCCGGCAGGATGGAGATGACCTGGTACGGGCAGGTGTCGAAGGACCGCTCCAAAACATATGCTTCTTCGATACCCGACTGGTCGAGCCAGGTGAGTGTGACCGTGGACCCATCAACCGCCGCCTCGAGACCCGTCGGACCGTTCGGGCGCCCTTCGTCACCGGATATCCCGAAGCGAATCGCCTCGGTCTGGGCATAGTCGTCACCACGCTGCGCCTCGACTACAAGGTAGTAGTTCCCGGGGGAGGCGCAGGAGCCGTACATGTCGACGCCGTCCCAGTAAGGCGCCGTGAGTTCCTCGGTCGCGCAATAGTAAGGTAGGAAAACCTTGTCCAACACATCTCCGCTGATGTCGTACAGGTGTGCGATGACATTGCCGCCGTATGGGAGTTCGAGAAAGAGGAACTGGTTCCGGCAGAAACCCATGGGCGAGGGCACGGCGCCACCTCCGGTGAAAGAGACTTCAACGGGAAGGGAGGGACCTGATGAAGTATGAAACAGGCGGTTTGTGATGATGGAGGGACAGTAGTCCCCGGGCGTGTACTGCTCTCCACCGCAGAAGTGGCGGAAATCCCACACCGGAAGCGGCGCGAAGTCGATCGTGCCGTTGTTCAGCTCGGAGAGGTCGTTGAGCAATGGATAGTCCGGCTCTCCAACATTGTGCAGATACCAGGATTGCCCCGAACCGGGACTGACAAGGACACCATCGTTCATGAGAAGTCCGTCATCACACTCGTCGTCACAGAACCACCGCTCGGGGTCGTTACAAGCACTCTTCAGGCGGTAGAGGGCGTGCTTGTCCTTCGAAATGTAGACCCGATCGCCTGATGACGCACCGAAATTACAACGGTCGACTGTGAGCGAAGAAATGTACTCACACACCGGGACCCCTGAGTGGGCGAAAGTCCTCATCGAATGGACCCTGTATCCGCTCTGGCACCCGGAATCCTGGTACAGCGTGAGGCAGAGTGTCTCCACATCTCCATTGTGACCGATGGAACCGCAATCCTCATAGAAAAGGAGCAGGTAGGTTATGCTGATGATGCTGTCGATACCCGGTGCAAAGGGCCTCACGTGATAGAGAATCACGCCGGGTGCGGGACACTCTTCCTGGCCACTGAAGTATATCAGAGGCAGGCAGTCTTCGGCGAGAACGGATTCAAGCGAGTCATCGATTCCATCGTTGTCGAGATCTGCGGCGATGAGTGGAGAAAAGAGGGAAAGGGAGAGGAACAGGACGAATGCTATCCGTTTCATGGGGCCTCCTTCCAGGAAAAATATTCAGTCGTGTCGGAAGGAAGGTCGATCTGTCCCGGAGCAAGAAGTGTTCCGGTGTGTGATAGGACGAAATGGGCGTGCCGAGTGTGTATTGGCGGGTATTCACTGAATCATTTCTCGATCGGGAGGTGGACCGGAACCGGAACGTTTAACGAATGTTCGTGGAATCTCACGCTTGGCAACAGCACCCCGGTTCGTTGACGATTAGGCTCAAATTGGTTATTTTATGGCGGGTTTGTTAAAAGAGGAGAGGCACTCGTGGAGTTGAAAGAAACGACGAAGCTTTACAGAGCTCTGTCGGATGAAACCCGACTCAGGATTCTGTTTGTACTTTCACGGGGAAAGTTCTGCGTACAGGATTTAACCGAGATTCTCGAGGTTCCCCAGTCCACTATTTCGAGGCACCTCGGCGTCCTCGGCAATGTGCGTCTCGTCAATGACAAAAGAGTTGGGACAAGGGTCTTCTACTCGCTCGCCAAACCGGAGGGTGTCATCCACAAAAAAGTCCTCGAATGTATTCAGAAAATCTTCCCCGGTTTCAGAGTGATCCAGGAAGATGACAAACGGATTTCCTCCTTCAAGCGCTAATTCCCGCACTTCTATCAACCGATTTTTCTTGACAATCAATCGTTTTATGGATATTATTATATCCTGATATGCGGATATGCGGGTAATTCGATAATTTCCATAATGTCCGCATCGCTACGCTGTATCCTCTACAGCGGAAAGGAGGCAAAATGAGAAAGGCTACAAAACCGCTGGTTTTATTCCTGATCGGTACCGCTTTCGGGATCATGACGAAAGATTGTCTCGCGCAGCACCCGTTCCCGATCGACCTGAAGGGGTATGATGATCAGGGGAATATCGTAACGATAACCTCTGATTCGAACTCGACGGTGCCGTACAGCCCGAAGGCGACGTGCTCGACGTGCCACGAATACGACACGATCAACCAGAGCTACCACGTTGATCAGGGGAAGTCCATAATCAGTGATACTTATGGAGAGGAGAACGAAAGGCCTGACTTCGTTCTCTCCGACGGCATGTTCGGAGGCTGGTGACCCCCGTCCTATCGCCAGTTGGCGAAAAAATCCAACTCGGACGCTAGTGAGATCGACCTTCCTGCTTATCAGTATGTCATGGGGTGTGGTATGTGTCATCCGGGAGGCGGCTTCGCGGAATACGACCGGGACGACAACAGGTACGACAACGAATTGACCTGGCAGGATTCGACCAGCCTCGATGGGGACTACTACAAGAACCACTGGCTCGAGAGCGGTTCACTGGAGCTCGATTGCATGGTCTGCCATGGCCGGAATTACGATATCATGGCCAGAAACGGGCAGGTCGCAGTGGGCAATTTCCGCTCGGGAGCGACGGCCGGAGCCGGTTTCGGGACGGCTACCGACAACCAGACCGTCCAGTACGAAGACATCTTCGATGGAAACGGAATGGTGACACCGGATGTTTCCGGTAGTCCCGAAGATTTCAACTGCACGAGATGCCACGCGGCGCGGCCGGGAGGCGACTATTTCGCGTACACCGGAGCTCTCCGGGCAGATGCCGCGAAGAGAGGCATGAGCTGGGATGATCCCGACAATCCCGACGTCCACCAGGATGCGGGTATGGGGTGTGTTACATGTCATCCGGCAGAGGCTGATCACCAGATCGCCAAGGGCCATACCTATTCGAGTCACGTAAGGGGCGACCTCGACAACACCATGGAGAAGTGCGGCGACTGCCACGCGCCGGGAAATTCCCATGGAGCACCCGTTCCGAGTCATGAGGGTTTCTCGCAGCGGCACTTCGACAGGATAGATTGCGCGACATGTCACATCCCGAGTAAGGGGTTTTTCGGGGTGCGGCAGAAGGATTTCAGCATGGGGTCGGTGCAGCCGTACTTTATCGGGGGCTCGCCACAAACGACGCCTCCTTATGAAGGGTTCACTCCCATATACGTGTGGTGGTTCCCCGAAGAGGGCGCGCAGGCTAAGATCTATCCGGTCAACTTCCTGGGTGCAGCTTACTGGAATGACGGTCCCGAACGCGATCGCCCGGTCTTCATGGGCAAGATGGCCGAAGCCGCCGGGAGCGTGACGATCACCGATGATGTGCTCGATGCCCGGCCGGAGATCAACACTGCCGCGGAGATCGAAGTGATGAGAACGGCTCTCATGGGGCTCGGTGTCAACGATCCCTACATGACCGCTTACGCCCGGCCGTTCAACCTGAGTCACAACGTCGCCGCAGCGGAGCAGGCGCTCGGCGCAAACGGCAGCTGCAGCGACTGTCATCGTGCCGACTCGCCGTTCTTCCTCGGGACCGTGCAGGTTATCCCCTACGCATACGATGAATCCGATTACGTACGCGTCTGGGGCGACTTTTACACGAGGGACGGTAGTGCCGTCGAGCTCGAGCTCAACACCACCGAGCCGATGAACACCTTCCTGGGATACAACCAGGACCAGCTCGACTCCCTCACCACTCCTGTTGCGATCGAGGATGAAGAGGGTAAGGGCGGAACTCTGCCGCGAAGTTATGAACTGAATCAGAATTATCCCAACCCGTTCAACCCTGTAACCTCGATACAGTTCAACGTCCCCGGCAGCGAGGGCCTGAAGGTGCCGGTGGAACTCTCGATCTTCGATTTGAGAGGGAAGCTGGTGAAGACGGTTGTTTCCGGGAACGTCGAAGCGGGTTCACACACCGTCGTATGGGACGGCAGGGATGAAGAAGGAGCGAAAGTGGCATCAGGCACCTACTTCTACCGGCTCGTCACCGATGATTTCGTCCAAACACGGAAAATGGTTGCTTTCAAGTAGACACCGAGGTAGCCTGAAAAGGCACAACGCAACCCCCCGGGGGGAGGCAGAGATGTCTCCCCCCTGTTTTATCCCTCAGCCACCAGGTTTTCGGGCCAGCACGCATATCCTTCTTCTGAAGAGTTCTCCCGCAAATGGGAGATAAAGACAAATGCGTTCGACAGATTTCAGGAATGTAATATGAGTAGGGCGGTAGTAATGTTTGACAATATGGAAACCATTTTCTTTCAGAGGACCAAGGGTACTGTTCATCGTTTTGATGTCGATGTGGGATTCGTCCTTTTTGAGGATGAAATTGTTTTTCATCATCAGTTCGAGAAAGTGATGGCGGTTGGGGGTGTAGATAACCAGATGTCCTCCCGGCTTCAAGATTCTCCAGCACTCCGACACGAGATTCCAGTACTCCCCGGCAGTAATGTGCTCGATAAAATCTGCACAGATTACGATGTCGATGGAGTTGTCTTTTAACGGGAGAAACAGTGCATCTGAAGCAAGAAAGACACCCTTGTTTCCGGTCGTTTCCTGATAAAGTCTCGATGAGGCGGCCATTGCATTGAGAGAATAATCCAGGCCTATCGCAGCGGCGCCCATTCTGTTCGTTTCAACCGTGAACGTGCCTATTCCGCAGGCGATGTCCAGAGTGATTGCGTCTTTGAGCGTGATACTTTTCAGAAGCTCAAGAACATTGGCAATCCTATTCTGTTTCCAGGATGTATCGGTAACGTATTCTCTTCTGAGTCTTTCGTAGTACTCTTCGGTATAGAGTTCTGTTGATTCCACGGCTGGCCTTCAGTTTGATCTTCGGTGATAGAAAAGCCCTTGCAATTACTACATTCTCTATACCGGGAATGAATACAAAGAACTCCTGGAAAAATCAATGCTGACCACAACCGGTGTGCGGTCAGCATGATTTGCAAGTAAATCAGTTTTTCAGACCGGGGTCAGCGTATTTTTAACACCGTGAAACTGTAACCACCCGGTTGCCGGACACCTCCTGAGTTTATTGTTCCATCAGTCCGGGAACGATAAAGAATTCGAAGGAGTCCTGTGCGAGGAACTCTTCCGGATACTGCCCCACTTTTACCGTGTAGACGTAAGGACCCCCAAAAACTGCGTTGTTCGGAATCATCTGGTTTAGGTGCGAAGAGACAGTTTGATGCGTACCGAGGACTGCGTTCAGCGGTCCGAGCAGCGGTGAATACACGGTTCCCCAGGGAGTTTCTCCTTCTGTCCATCCCTGGAAGAAAATCAATGAATCGGTGGTGTTGGTCACCGTGACGGTAAAACCCATCAGTTCCCCTCTCTGAAAATACGTCGTATCGGGTTCAACCGAAATCTCCAACGGCAGCGGTGGGGTGAGAGTTTCTTCTACCAGGATCAGCTGATTCGCCTCGATTTCCTCGAGTACTGTCATCTCGCCACTCGGCCATTTGATGAGAATTTCATCAACCATCGTATTTTCACCGAGTCCGAATTGTGAGATCATGCTGCCTTGAGAACAGAAACCGGAACCACCATTGATTTCCAGGATCTGTGTGTCTTCACCTGTCCGCACCTCGATGCGTGCTCCTATGGCAGATCTGTTGCTCTCGACACCGATCAGCTTGAGTTGAATCCAGTTGTTCTCCGCCAGATTGTTTCTGTACAGAGCACAGCCACCGGTCCAGTTGACAACATAGATATCGACCGAGCCGTCACTATTGTAATCGCCACACGCCATACCGTTGCCCAGCCTGCCGTAATCTCCCACTCCGGCTTCTGAGGTTACATCGGTGAATGAACCGTCACCATTGTTGCTGAACATCGTGTTGATAGAACCCGAGGTGTTGTAGATGTCGAGATCTCCATCATTGTCGAAGTCAAAAAAAGATGTCCCGACAGTATAGAGCGCTTCGTCCCCGACTCCCGCCTCCGATGTAACGTCACTGAAGGTACCGTCACCGTTGTTGTGATACAGGATATTCGTAGTGTTCCTGTTCACCAGGTACAGATCCAGCCACCCGTCTTTATTGTAATCTCCCCAGCAGATCCCGTGTCCTCTTCCGGTGTCGGCAACCGCCGCTTCAAATCGTACATCGGTGAATGTCCCGTCCCCATTGTTGTGGTATAAAGCGTTCGTATAGCGGTTAGAGATGTACACATCCTGCAAGCCGTCATTGTCGTAATCGGCCCAGGCGGCGTTTTCACCGGTCCCGTAATCAGCCAGCCCCGATGTTTCACTGGCATCACCGAATATCCCATCACCGAGATTCCTGTACAGGACATTGGGGCCGCCAAGATTCACGACGTAGATGTCGAGTTGTCCGTCGTTGTCGTAATCGACCCATGTCACGGCTTCCCCGCCGCCGCTGTCTGCAACTCCGGCTTCAAATGTGACATCTGTGAAGGTCCCGTCACAATTGTTCCTGAACAGGGTGTTGATCCCGAAATTGGCTACGTATAAATCCAGCCAGCTGTCATTGTTGTAATCTCCCCAGGCCACACCATTTGAGGCACTGCTGTCTACTACGCCTGCTTCGGAGGTGACATCGGAGAATGTACCGTCACCATTATTGTGATACAGGATATTTTCCCCGTAGGAGCTGGAGACATAGACATCAAGCAGTTCATCGTTGTTGTAATCACCCCAGCAGACTCCTCTGGCTCCTTCAAAATCTCCATACACACCTGCCTGATCGGTCACATCTGTGAAATATGTGTCTTGAGCGTTTGAGCTATGAATGTGTAGTAGAATGAAACAGACGCAAAAAAGCGCGATCGTAATGGAAGTAAGCCCTGATGGAAAATAGATTCTCGGTCTCATCGGCACCCTCCTTTTCTCGATAAAGGCCCTGAAGACATTCTATCACAAAAACGTTTGTTTGTCAACGGGCAAAAACCACGGGCAAAAACCACTTTATGGTGGGTGAGAATTGACGAATCAGGAAAAGTATTCGACTTTGCATGAAGCAATAACTTTAGTATTTCTCATGTTAATCCTTGCACGAAGAAGATGTTCCTGCTTACATTATAGGAGATTCGTCAGGAGGCGTTCGCCTTCCTTCCAACTCACAGTGAACCTGATAAGGAGTTATACATGCGCTGCACTTCCCCGGCCCTCAGAGCTCTTCTGTCGTGTATGGTGTTCCTCCTGCTCGTGAGCTGTGGTACGACACGTGTCACCGTGAATATCGACGCGTTGAGTTTCACCTCCGAAGATGACAGGACGGTGACCTACGGAGAGGACCCGGTCATCCCACCGGTAGGCCCCGCGATCACCGTGCGGACCGCGGTGTTCGTCATACCGATAGCAGGTGAGCTCGAAAACGTCACCGAGATCGACAAGGTCGAAGTCGCTCTCGATCTCCTCATGACGAACAGAACCGGTTCCGCCGACACCGCGTTACGAGTATATATTGCGGGTGAAGAAGAGGAACCATTCCAAACCCCGCCCTTTCTCTCAGGCGATCTGTCACTCGTTCCCGATACCACGTACACCGCTCATTTCCTGGGGGAGGGAGACGAGCGGATTCTCAATCTCTTTTCCGGCAATGAAGTACGTATAGCGGCCGAAATGGAATTTGACGCATACGGAGATGAGAACCTCGCCGGAGTGGCTGAAATCTCACGGTTCGACATCGTCGTGTCGGGTATGGGGTCCGTGGGTTCCGAGTAACAACTGATGCCCGATCACGAGAATTACAGGTTCCCGACCGGCGGAAGGGGGCCGGACAGAGCAGGAGTATTATGAGATTAACAAAAGGTCAGTTCACAACGTGCGGATTTTTTTCAGGATCCCTTGTCGCGACGAGTGTGGTTCTGATTATATGTTTTCTTCTCCCGCAACATGGCCGGGCTTTCCCTGCGGAAGACGGTATTTCCACTCCCCCGGCATTCTTTGAGTTTCCCTTGATGTTCGAGTCGGGCAATCTTCCGGAGGCCCACCTCTCTCCACAGCAGAGGGGAAGACGGGGCCGACGCGGTATGCTCGAAGAAGAGGAAGAAGACATGAGTGTCAAAAAATTCCGGATGGCGCTGGGTATCGGCGGGAACATGCCTCGACGGGACGTAAGCGACCCGTTCGATACCGGCACGCTCATGGAACTCATGATCGGCTACAACCTCCGCAGTTTTGTGCAGATCGAGGGGGGGCTTGGGTACACCACGGGGTTTCTCCCGGAGGAAGGCATCGTGGGTATCGATACGCAGACCGGAAGGATAGTCGAACTGCGAGGCAGCTACCTGCAGCTTCCAATCGGATTGAAACTGGCCCTCGGATTCAGGGGCGGATCCTCCAGTATCGGTATCGGTGCCGGAGTTCTTTACAACAGGTACGCCGAGAGCCTTAGCCTGATAGATGTTCTCGGGCTCGCCGCCAGGGAGACTGTCAGCAGGGGCGGGTTAGGCTACTATGGGAACTGGACCTACGATCATTTTTTCTCCGGACAATACGGTCTCGGTGCCCGGGTACGTTACGTGTGGACTGATACCTCGGGAGAGAATGTCGGAAACATCCTCGACCAGAGCCAGGACGATTTTGATCAAAACAGCAAAGGAGAAACCAGCGATGCGTGGTTAAGTATTGCCGGAGCGCTCATTTACAGGTTCTGATATCACCATCATCCCGGTACCTTTCGTGTGTGGCCCAGGCCCTCCTCCAACCGGAGGTTCAAAGCTGTGAGAGGCCTTGACACAGCCGGAAAAAGTACGTACAATGGGCTTTTCAAAGATGCAACAGGGGCTACAGGTCGAAAGTGAGCTGGAATTACAATGAAACTGGGAATCATTAAAGAGATCGCAGAACATGAAAAAAGGGTGGCATTGATACCCGATGCGCTCGCCAAGCTGGTGAAAAAAGGGTACGAAGCAGTAGTCCAATCCGGGGCGGGCGATGGGGCAATGATACCCGACAGCGCTTACACCGAAGCGGGAGCGGCGATTACCACTGAGCTAGAAGATGTGTTCAGGACGGCCGACATTATTACCAAGGTGCAGCGACCGATCCTCAGTTCCGGGCTCGACAGGCACGAAGTGGACATGATGCGGGAAGGACAGATCCTCATTTCTCTCCTACTGCCGCACGAGGACCCTGAGCTCATTAAAAAACTCGCGGAGAAACGGATCACCTCTTTCAGCATGAATCTCATGCCGAGGATATCGAGGGCCCAGAGTATGGATGTCCTCTCCTCACAGGCCATCGTAGCAGGATACAAAGCGGTGTTGATCGGCTCGGCCTCTCTCGGCAAGTTTTTTCCCATGCTGACTACCGCCGCCGGCACCCTCGCGCCGGCGAAAGTCCTGGTTCTCGGTGCCGGAGTTGCCGGTCTCATGGCCATCGCGACCGCCAGACGTCTGGGTGCGGTTGTAGAAGCGTTCGACATCAGGCCGGCGGTGAAGGAGGAGGTCGAGAGTCTCGGTGCCAAATTTATCGATATAACACTCGAGACGGAAGAAACACACGATGAGCAGGGTTACGCTAAAGAGATTTCAGAAGAAGCCAAGAAGCGGGAACAGGCCGTTCTCAATGAGCATATCGCCCGGGCTGATGTCGTGATCACCACCGCCGCTGTTCCCGGCAAGAAGGCACCAATCCTTATCAGCGAGGACATCGTGAAGGGTATGGAGCCCGGTTCGGTGATCGTCGACATAGCAGCCGAGACAGGGGGAAACTGTGAGATCAGTGAACCCGGCAAGGAAGTCGTGAAACACGGTGTGGTGATACACGGACCGCTCAATCTGGCAAGCACCATTCCGCTCCATGCAAGCCAGATGTACGCCAGGAACGTTTCGAATTTTCTCGCGCAGATCATCAAGGATAACAAGCTCGAGCTGAACCTGGAAGATGAAGTTGTCAAAGACACCTGTATTACCCATGAAGGGAAAATACTGAACGCTCAGGCAGCCGAGCTCATCAATAGTTGAGGTGGCTTGGATGAGTGATCTCGTTATCGGACTTTACGTGTTTGTTCTGTCGATGTTCGCGGGCTTCGAGCTGATTACGAAGGTCCCACCGACACTCCACACTCCCCTCATGTCCGGCTCGAACGCGATTTCAGGAATAGCTTTGATCGGCGCTCTCCTCGTCGCAGGCAGGATGGGGACTCCATGGGACCAGATCCTCGGGGTGACCGCGGTCGCACTGGCAACGGTGAATGTGGTTGGAGGATTTCTTGTCACCGACAGGATGCTCCAGATGTTCAGGAAGAAGGGGGAGGGTGAGAAAAAATGACTGAAGATCCAAGCCAGATGGGGACACTCCTCTCCCAGCTTTCCTACCTCGTAGCAGCCGGTTTTTTCCTGTTCGGTATCAAACGGCTCAGCTCCCCTGCCACCGCAAGAAGCGGAAACCTCCTCGCGGCGCTCGGAATGCTTCTCGCCATTATTGTCACACTGCTGGACCGAAGCATCGTCGACTACACCATGATCATCGTCGGAATTGTCGTTGGGGCAGGCATCGGCGCCATCACAGCGAGGAAGGTAGAGATGACGGCCATGCCCCAGATGGTCGGTATATTCAACGGTCTGGGCGGGGCCGCCTCGGCGCTGGTCGCTTCCGCCGAGTTTATGAAATACGCCGGTACCCAGACGCATATTCCCACGGACACAGCGGTAACCGTCATGCTCGGGACCCTGATTGGCGCGGTCACCTTTTCCGGAAGTATGATCGCCTTCGGCAAACTGCAGGGTATCGTCACGGGCAACCCGGTGACCTATCCTCTGCAGAAAACATCCAGCCTGCTCCTCTTCCTTGGGATGATCGTAATAAGTATTTACCTGATTGTCTCCTCCCAGAATGTCATGCTGTATGGCATCTTCTTCGCGGCAGCGCTCCTACTCGGGATACTCCTCGTCATCCCGATCGGCGGTGCGGACATGCCTGTCGTCGTTTCGCTGCTTAACTCATACTCGGGACTGGCGGCCGCGGCTGCAGGATTCGTGGTGGACAACACGATCCTCATCATCAGCGGTGCTCTCGTGGGTGCTTCCGGTCTGATACTGACGGCTATCATGTGTAAGGCGATGAACCGGTCCCTCGGCAATGTTATTTTCGGAGCGTTCGGAACCGGTGATCTCAAAGCAGGGGCGGCGGCGGCCGCGGACGGGAAAGCTGTGCGCGAGGTGAGTGCAGAAGAAGCGGCAGTTATTCTCGGCTATTCGAATCTCGTCATCATCGCTCCGGGCTACGGAATGGCTGTTGCCCAGGCCCAGCACTCGGTTCGTGAGCTAGCGACCGCTCTAGAAGAGAGAGGGATCGTTGTAAAGTACGCCATTCATCCCGTCGCGGGGCGTATGCCAGGACACATGAACGTCCTCCTCGCCGAAGCTAAGGTTCCCTATGATCGGCTCTACGATATGGAAGAAATAAATCCTGAGTTCGAGAGGGCCGATACAGCTCTGGTCATCGGTGCCAACGACGTCGCAAATCCATCCGCCCGGACCGACACCCAGAGCCCGATCTACGGAATGCCCATTCTCGATGTCGACAAGGCACAGCACGTCATCGTGATCAAAAGAAGTCTCAACCCCGGTTTCGCGGGGATAGACAATCCGCTGTTTTACAGCCAGAATACATCCATGCTCTTCGGGGATGCCCGCGAGGCTGTCGACAACCTGGTGAGCGAAGTGAGGGAGCTTTAGTGTGTCCCGTGAACGACCTGAATCAACTGACAGCCGTATCTTCTGCTCTTCTCTGAACGATATTACCTGGATCGCTTTCGATACCGAGACCACAGGGCTCAGCCCTGTGATGGGAAGAGTGATCGAGATCGGTGCGGTGAAGTTCGATCAATCAGGGAGAACGATCGATACCTTTCAGGAGCTCATCAATCCCGGAGTACCGATTCCCGTCGAGACCACGGCGGTGCACGGGATAACAGATGCGGATGTCCGTGAAGCACCTTCGATCGACCATGTCCTTCAGAAGTTTTTCCTATTCATCGGTGATAAAGACAACGTTCTCATTGCTCACAATGCCCAGTTCGATGCGGGATTTCTCGGAGAGGAGATGGAGCGGACTTCACTCCCCAAGCCTGAGAACATGATTCTCGACACGCTCAGCATCTCACGGCGGATCCTGAGAGGATTCGAGAGTCACAGCCTGGGATTTTTAGCGAGGGAGTTCGAAGTTGATGCGAGGGGACATCACCGGGCACTCGCAGACAGCATCATTGTAAAAGAGGTTTTCCTGAGACTCGTAGATCGCCTGGAGGGCGTCGGGAGCTTCGAGGATCTGCTCCAGTATACACCTGCGTATCAATTCGTCGGCTCTTCCATCGCACCACGGGAGATGCTGAGAGGATCTCAGTTCTTCCGGAAAGCAATCCACAACGGGACGCCGATTCTGATGGTTTATCGGGGAGGATCACGAAGGGGAATTCCGAGACTGATTACTCCTCTCGGGAAATTCGAGGCGGCAGGGCACGAGTACATCCGGGCTTACTGTCACATCGATGGGGAGGAGAAGTCCTTCCGTGTGGACCGGATTGAGAGTTTTGCCCCTCCGGATGCGGAGGAATAAGCTTCCCCGGGGTCGACCCGCTTCCCGGGTTGACCTGAATGCTGAGACCTTTTCTGTGTGTCAGGGTTCCCATGTTACGTTTCCGGTAATGTATGCTCGGTCGAGTTGAAAAAGGGAAGGGCTGCTCCGTGTGCGCTGTTTTCCCCGGGTTCTGACACGACAATGTTCCTAGAGCAGCCCCTGATTACTTTTCGTCATTTCGGGGTCAAAAGTCAAGGGGAGGGGAAGTGGAGTTTTCCCGGTTTTCCCGCGTCATTCAGTTATCGAAGAATCGAAGCTGAGGGAAGGATCGGTTCATTTCACCGCCGTCATCTTCCTCGTGAAGGCACCCGCCTCGCTTCGTAGCGTCGCGAAGTAGACACCTGATGCCACATGTCCTCCTCCCTCACTCCTCCCGTCCCACACCACCACGTGGCGGCCCGATTCGAGCTTCCCCTCGACCAGCGTCCTCACCAGACGGCCGCGCACGTCGTAGACGGTCAGGTTCACCTCGTGTGTCGTCCCCGGCTCCCCTCCCACATCGAACGTGATCTCCGTCCCCGGATTGAACGGATTCGGGTAGTTCTGGTGGAGGGTGGAGGTTGTTGGAATGATCCTCGGGGCGTCATTATCACCGGTCATGATTCCGGTCGGCGTGAATTCGAAGATGTAGAAACCGGCCCCC
>CAZZKG010000032.1:0-4252 GCA_964654825.1 uncultured Gemmatimonadota bacterium
ATTTACCGGGCAAATCTACCCTCCGTGTTTATACTATGAGAGGGAAGCTCGTACGGACACTCTTCGAGGGGACGCTCCTCTCCGGCAGGTATATGATGAACTGAGACGGAAGAGATGGAGCGGGGAAGACTGTGGGATCGGGCACCTATTTCTACATGCTGAAAAGCGGCGGGAAGAAAATGACGCGTAAAATGACTGTCGCGAAGTGAGACAGGTAAAAAACCGCCCCGCTGTTCAGGCGGGGCGTGTATCAAACGAGCGACGTTTTGATGACGGGTCCTATCCTTCGAACAGAACGCACCACGGTCTTGTTTCCCCATCCTCACCATCAATCCTGCAGGGAGGCCATCCACCCGGAGGGAACGGGGGCTCGGGGTTGAAAACCATGAACAGCTGCGGCGGCATACCGCCGTTGTCGGACTCCCAGAAGTTGATACCGCAGGCATCGTCGATCGGGAAAAGATCCGGCCCGTCCCAGCTGTTCACGAAAACGGCGTCGTGGTAGCCGGGAGGCATCCCTGTCATGGTGATCGTTACATAGAAGTACCAGATGCCTTTGTAATAATCCTGCGTTCCCCATGGAATCTCAATGAGGTTGGAGTGGAGCTGGGGCCGGGGTTTACCCTGATCACACTGGGTGAACGCGAGCCATCCCCAGATGTCGGTGGGCATTATCGGGCATGGTTCAGTCATGTCCGGGAGCTTCGCCAGCCACACGAACACCATAGAACCATTTGTCGACCAGCAGTAGTTTTCCCACAACCAGTCTTCATAAAACTCGGACTCGTCCACCCACCAGCAGTCGATGAGGACAGGACATAGTCCACCGGAAAGATCGAGATCGGCCGGGTTGAGATCTCTCTTTTCTATCAACGTGGCAATCTCTTCCTCTCCGACAGGAACGGCACCGAAGTTCTTGATCTGGATCTGTCCGGGATTCGATATGCTCGGAAGACCGAGGATGTTATCATAATTCTCATCGGTTCCGACGGGGTTCCTCTGGCTGTTGCCACAGCCCCAGCAGAAAGCGATCGCAAAAACGATGACGGCGATCTTTTTCATCTGACACCTCCGCTTGCTACAAGGTTCGTTCCTACCCCCCAGCTCTTCCATCTTTTCACCGATACCGGGAAAAGTGGGTCCTGGACCATCGCTCGTCTACTCTCCGTTTGGTCTCCCCGGTCCCGTCCGGAAAAGAGGGATGGAATGAACTCGCTGAGACATTCGGGAGAGGTTCTGAACCCTTCTCCTGGATCGGTGAAATCGATAGGACAGCTGGTCAACGATTTCTGTAGTTAATACTGATGAGATTCAATTTTTACGAAGAAAGAATCACTCGGAAGGCCTGCGCAGGATCGGTCGGAGTGAGGTTATCCAGTCGGTGGAGGGATATCCAATCGCGTTATCGTTCGTCTTCTGGAGAATCGTGAATGTAAAGCTGTCCGTGCCGATCTCTTCTCCGCCGACTTCGAAGGTCCCCGCTTCGAGAGTGAGCGTCATGGGCGGCGCCCAGTCGGGGACGGGGATGAAGAGGTTTGGATACATGATTCTGCCGAATGGCGGCATAGTGAATTCCCGTGGGCCCAGTAAAGTGAGCCTGAAGTCGCCACAGGCCAGGATATCGACCTTCCCCAGAAAGGTCTGCTCCTTGTCAGACAGATTCCAGACGGTAGTTCCGAACCGGAGAGTGTCCCCGACGAACACGGTGCTGTCCACAGGAGCGGTGGCAACCACATCGAGGAATCTCCAATCCACCAGCATCACATCATCGACATACCATCCTTCTTTTGTCGCGTTGCCATCGGTACCGAGTCTGAATCTGAATCTCGCCGATCCCTCTATCCCTCGCAGATCGAAACGCAGGGGCTCCCAGTCATGCGTTCCTGAAAGAACCGGCATCCCGGAAGGGAACGGGCTTCCGGAATTGGGGTGAATCACGTAAGGGTAACCCCCATCCGGTTCGATGAGGTTCCACTGACCACCATTGAGCTTCATTTCAACGACTGCACCATCCCAGGCGAGGTTTTCACTGTATACTTCGACATCCATCCAGTGCCAGAGAAGAAGTTCCCTGTTGCCGTCGAGATCGATCAAGGGTGTTTCGAGTGCCGCATCGAGATGGTCATCATAGCTGCCCTGGCCGTAGGCACCGCACTTCCAGCTCAGTTCACCTCCCGCAGTGTGATTCCTCATCTCACTGTTGTGCCACTCATCACCATAACCGGGCGTCACGGCATAATGACTCCAACCCTGGTAATCGCCTTCCACATCATCAAAGAATCCGTCATTAAGCCCTATATAAAGGGTTACCGTATCGTTCTCGACAATGTCTACCCCTCTCCGAAAAGGCTCAAAACCGGTGGCCGTCACCCCGACGACGAAATAGGTGTCGGCCGGAAGGTATTCGAACTGGTAGGTACCGTCTTCATCTGTGACCAGGGAAGGAAGTGGGGTTCCCAGTATGGAAACGATAGCCCCCTCTATCGGGATGGAATCAGGGCTGATGACAACACCCTCCAGTGATCCAGATGGAACTCTCTCGAGTTCAAAATCCAGGGTAAAGGTACTGTCGATGCTGATCGCGATCTCGATCTGGTACGATTCGTATCCGAAAGATCCGGCCTCGATCAGGTAGCTCGCCCCGCCGACGAGGCTCATCGAATAGAAACCCTCATCATCCGAGTCCACCTCTATCGGTGTCCCGACGACGCTGACGGTCCCGGTAATCGGATCACCGGTTTCAGCATCGAGGAGAAATCCTTCGATCGTCCCGAACCCTCCGAGCAGTTTCGCTGCTTCGAGGACGTTGAGACGTCCCATTCCGTAATCGTTGTCATCCCCGTCTGAGCCGAGATCAACCGCACCGAGAAGAAGTGCCTCCTTTATCTCATCGCTCGAGGCATCTGGAGCAAGCTGCCTTAGAAGCAGTACCGATCCAGCGACATGAGGACATGCCTGTGAAGTCCCACTCATCTTGATATAACCACCACCTACAAAAGCAGAACGTACATATGACCCCTGTGCAACGAGTTCCGGTTTGATTGTGAGACTGTCGCAGCCGGAAGGACCCCGGGAGGAATAGGGGGCGATGTTCGTCTGGTCTTCTAGAAGCGCTCCGACTGAGAGCGCGTTGACGTCACTGGTATTCCGATCGGCGGGGGTTCTCAATGTCATCGGACCCAACCCGCCTTCATTACCCGCGCTGAAAACGCAGACAACTCCGGCAGCTTCCGCAGCATCAATCACATCCCAGAAGGTGTCATCACACGGGGATACATCATGGAAAATCGGACTGATACCCCACGAATTGCTTGCCACATCGGGTACGTCCTCGACGGTTTCCGGGTCACCATCCGGGTCGGCCACCCACTGAAACGCTGCGATGGCATCCTGGATCGTCGTCTCTATATCGACCCTGTCGATGACCCCGGCCGCGATCCACTTCGCCTCGGGAGCGACACCGATGCTGTCCCCGGTCACCGGATCATTACCCACGATGGTACCCATCGTGTGCGTACCATGAATGCCCGAGTCGAAAGGGAAATCGGTATTCGTCACCGGGTCGAACCAGGCTTCTTCTGGTGAGATGCCATCATCGAGACCACGCCATCTGCTCGCGTATGCCGGATGAGTACCATCGACACCCGTGTCGAGATTACAGGCCAACCGCCCCCAACCGGTTATCCCCTGGGCCCAGAGCAGGTGTGCGTCGATGGCACGAATCCCCGGCTCTATTTCTCCTCTGCGTCTCGTAGAATTCGAGATCTCCTCGACCGGTTCGATGAGAAATAATCGAATGTCTGGATAGATGGTCCCGACGTCGAAGTGCGTTTCCAGTTCGAAGAGCACCTGGGGCAGACACTCGACAGATATTGCATTCGTTATCCAGAATTCCCTGAAACGATTTACGGTGCCCAGTTGGGATCCGCTTTTCAGGTACGCCAGGACTGAGCTCTGGGTGGCAAGAGCTTTTGACTTCAGCCTACGTATGACGGACTCATGCCATTCCCGACGGCCGGCTCGTTCCAGAGCAAGTGAATCGGTGAGTTCTGAGAGATCGACCACCTCTGCGAGATGGACTATAGCCGTCACGTACTCATCCGGCGGGAGACTGCTGAGAACGCTTCTGAATCCTGGCTCGATCTGTCCGGCCCGAAGCGGCTCACCGGCGGCTGCGAGCGAGAGAAAACAGACGATCGTGAGGATTTCGATGATTCTCCACTGTTTCATTCGAATGGCGACCCCCAACTGG
>CAZZKG010000032.1:4352-40037 GCA_964654825.1 uncultured Gemmatimonadota bacterium
GTTACGGTTTGAGTGCGAAATTTCACACTATCTGGAGTCTTCTTCTCGGTATGGCCGTGGTCTTCCCGGGACCGCTTTCCGGTGAACAAACGCCGGGATACCCTCATGTTCTTACTCTCGACCGTATCTACGAAGACCCACCGCTCGACGGCCGTCACGTGCGGAGTATCCAGTGGATTGAAGATGGGAGCATGGTCGGTTATCTGCGTCAAAGCGAAACGAACCGTGATCTTCTCGAACTCTGGGTCGCTGATGTTGAGCAGGGTGGAAGCAGGTTGCTCGTTAGTGCCACTGATATCGTCACCGACGGCGAACTCCGACTCAGTGACGAGGAGATCCAGATCCTCGAGCGTAAGCGGATATCACAGCGGGGTATAACCGGGTACACCTGGTCTCCTGATGGGAGATCCATACTTTTCCCTCTCGGCGGGAGCCTGTATGTGTATGACTTCCAGCTGAGAAAGGCTGTGCTCATAGACGATGATTCCGCAGGCCCGATGCTCGACCCGGGGTTCTCTCCCGACGGCACCATGGTCTCATTCGTCCGCGACGGAGATATATGGGTGATACCGGCTGAAGGCGGGACAGCACGTCAGCTCACAAGCGGTGCCTCTGAGACTCTGAAGCACGGACTGGCCGAATTCATCGCCATGGAGGAGATGGACAGGGACAGAGGGTACTGGTGGAGTCCGGACGGCAGTCGGATCGCCTACCTCGAAGTCGACGAGTCCGGGGTCGAGGTGTGGAAACGGGCAAGCTACGGCTCTGAGGGCGCCTCTGTCGCCAAACAGCGATACCCTGGAGCTGGCAGACCGAACGCGGTAATCCGGGTGGGGATACTGGATCCTGCCGACGGCGGAACGCGCTGGATAGACTTCCCGGACAACGTCGAACACGAGTATGTCGCCCGGGTCGAATGGGGAGCCCGTGGTGAGAAGATCGCTCTTGAGGTAGAACCGAGAGACCAGAAGAGTCTCACGCTCCTCTTCGCCGACCCATCGACAGGAGAGATCAGGACAGTGCTCGAGGAAAGATCTGAAAGTTTCATCAACCTTCACGATGACCTGGTGTTTCTCGATGACGGCAGGTTTCTCTGGTCATCAGAGAGAAGTAACCTGCGACAGATCTATCTCTACGATCAAAGTGGGAAACTCATCAGGCAGATCACCCATCACGACCTCCCGGTAGTGAAGATCGAAGGGGTAGATGAAGAGAGGAATACAGTTTTCTACTCCGCCGTTACAAACCGGAGCCTCGAAAAGCACCTCTTCAGCATTTCTCTGGAAGGCGGAGAACCGGTACGATTGACGCATGAAGCTGGATGGCACGCTGTGAAGGTCTCAGACGACGGAAGATTCTTCGTCGATTCCCACTCAACGGTCGGATCGCCGGTCCATGTCATGCTGAAGGACGCCTCGGGCCGCATACTCACCATGATCGAAGACAATCCCACGCCTGAGCTCGATGCTCTGATGCAGACCCGGCCGGAATTCATCCGGATCACCGCTGCTGATGGGCACACTCAACTCAACGCCTCCATCATGAAACCTGTTGATTTCGATCCTTCCCGGCGCTACCCGGTCGTCGTCTATGGCTACGGTGGCCCACACGGCCACGTAGTGGCGGACAGCTGGAGAAGCTCGGCGCTCTGGAACCAGTTTCTCGCCCAGAACGGGTACATTGTTTTCAGCGTGGATCCGCGGGGTTCAAGTTACCGTGGCAGGGTTTTCGAAGATGAAATCTATCACCGTTTCGGTGTCGTCGAAGTGGAGGATCATGCGGCGGCTGCCCGCTATCTCGGATCCCTCCCGTACGTGGACGGAGAGCATATCGGGATATGGGGCTGGAGTTACGGTGGTACTCTCACACTCATGTCGATGATCGAAAACGGGGATCTGTTCAGATGCGGTATCGCCGTCGCACCGGTTACGGACTGGCACTGGTACGATACACATTACACCGAACGTTACCTCGGTTCTCCCGACGAACTTCCCCGGGTATATACGCAGGCCTCACCTCTAGAGCGGGACCCCTCCCGGATCACCGGTGATCTCCTCATCATCCACGGGATGGCCGATGACAATGTATTTCTCCGACACACGCTCGCTTTCACCGAACGCCTCCAGAATGCCGGTGTTCTGTTCGATCTCATGCTCTATCCCGGGAAGACCCACTCCATCGCCGGGAAAAAGACCCGGCGCCACCTCTACGGACTCATGTACAAATTTTTCGAAACACACCTGAAAGATCTTTAAGAGGCGGTTAAAAGCACCCGCTGCGTTGCAGACAGGGTGAAAGAATCACGGACACCGCCTATCTTTCACCGTCAGCCCGTTTCGCCTCCCTCTGTCAGATGATCAGAAATTCGCGTGGATCGTGTGGCTCGTCGTCATCACGTTCCCGACGAAGGGGGGACTGAACCCGTTACTCGAATCGAAGTTGCTCGCGAGATCGATCATTTTCATCGTGAGCCAGGGCCGCTGCGAATCGGGGATGACGGTGAACCCCTGGTCGGTCGTCACCCCGTAGTGACTCTCGACCCGCGTCAATCCCGTACAGCCGTCGGTGAAGAAGAAGAACCCCTCGTTGGCCCACAGATTCTCATCACCCGGGTACGGAGTACCCGCTCCCGAACCGGTCCAGGTACCAAGACTTGCCGTGATCATGCGCTTCCACCAGTGCGGAGGTGGGGTGAGAAGAGCGGAAAAGTTCCCGCCGCATGCCCCGACTGCCGAGAACGGCTGGGTGGCGTACTGGGCCGGTGTCAGACTCATCGGGCATGCGCATCCTTGAAGATTGATCCCGAGGTTCCCAGCGGTCAGAGGATCCTCCGTCCAGCACGTCGCACCCGGAACCGCCATTCTCCGGATGGCACCTCCGGTGATTGGTCCTGCGATCGGCGGGAGGATTGCCGGGACGAAGGGGTTTGTCGAAACATCCGGTCCTACAATCGCGTATGACACAGGGGGATGCTGTGGCCCCGGTATCGAAGAGGCGGTCGGGTCATGGACGAAGAGATCGCACGAGTGGAAGAGGCTGGCCGCTTCCTCCCAGGTACTGTTGTTGCAGTTGTAGGCGAAATCGAGGTGGCCATAGAAAAAAGCCGTCGGAACGGTCGAGAGGCAGGCCGGCACAGGGCAGGCCGATGAGGAGCCGCTGAGCATCAGGTCCGTTTTCGTCACCATGCGCCAGACCTGCAGCTCGTCGCCATCGTCGTTGAACTCCGTCCATGTTCTTGTGTAGTCAAGTACCAGCGTACCGGTCAGGATGGGAAGTCCGCTCGCGTCCGTGATTGTGATCTGGGCCTGGTAAGCGCCGCACCAGGTTTGAGTCGGCGGAGAGATATCGATACTGACAGGATCGGTCGAGGGGACACAGGCCGTCCAGCAGACCCCGACACCCTGGAGACTCGTAGCCGGCAGAGGATCAGGGATGTTCACAGTGGTGGAAGTACAGCATGGCCCGGTGAGATTATCGGTGCCGAGGCAGAGCTGAGCCGCCGCGGGATCGAAGCGGCCGAGTGAAAGAATTCCGGAGATCCCGATCGTGAAGACAAGAAACAACCGCTTTTTCATGATACATCTCCTCTCCCTGTTATGATACGAGGACCGGTACGTGAGTTTCGGGAATCGGGTCGACCGGCGGTTTTCGTGGCAGCGGTTGGGAATGCGGTTGGCTTGGCCCGAGCAATTCCCGCCATTTCAGCCAGTGTATCACAATTCGGCCCGCTTGTCAAGCCAATTTAGAAATGTCCGAGTTAAATAGGGACAGTCACCATTTATTTAAATGGTGACTGTCCCTATTTAACTGAGGACGCCTGTTGACAACCGGCAGACCGGTGACTATTGAACATCCGAGGGATCGAGGCAACCTGTTATCGACCGGGTTGCCTCTTACTTTGCAGGGATTCGTGATGCTCGAGATCGATTCAGCAGGAGGTGGTACTTAATGAAGGTTCTCATAGTCTACTACTCACTCTATGGTCACATCCATCTAATGGCCGAAGCGGTCGCAGAGGGCACACGATCTGTTGCCGGTACGGAAGTTGAATTGCGCCGTGTCCCGGAAGCACTTTCCGATGAAGTGCTCGAAAAGATGGGAGCGGTGGAAGCGCAGAAGTCTTTCAGTCATGTCCCGGTGTGTACCGTGGAAGAACTCGTCACGGCCGACGCGGTAATATTCGGCACACCGACTCGATTCGGCAATATGTGCGGACAGATGCGACAGTTCCTCGACGCCACCGGACAACTCTGGCTCCAGGGCGCACTCATCGGAAAGGTCGGGAGTGTCTTCACAAGTACGGCGACTCAGCATGGCGGGCAGGAATCGACCATTCTCAGTTTTCACACAACATTGCTCCACCACGGTATGATCGTGGCCGGACTCCCTTATTCATTTCAGGGTCAGATGCGTATCGATGAGGTTACCGGTGGATCACCATACGGTGCAACAACGATCGCAGGAGGTAAGGGAGAACGACTGCCCGGTGAGAACGAGCTGGCGGGCGCCCGTTACCAGGGTAAATACGTGGCGATAATAGCTTCGAAAATCGCCGGCCACCGACAGGAAATCATGGCATCGATAGAGGAGAGCTGAATCAACCCTGCTGGTACCATCAATCTCGCAGAATCAGGCAGTGGCACGTCAAATATCCCGTTAGAGTAAATCTTTCGACCGGTTTGACACGGGGATCCGGTGGATCAGGCCTCTTTCGCCGGTTTCCCGATCACCAGTCTGTCGTAGAAATAAAGACTGAGAGCGGTCATGAGGCCGAGCGCCGCGAAAAGCAGCCACATCAGGTCCGGCCGCTGCATGTCCCGGGCGAGCTTCCCATAAGCGAATCCCGACAGGAGCCCGCCGAAGAGGTTCCCCAGCGCGATGGCAACGAAATAGTATCCCATGAAGAGGGCGACTTTGTCCTTCGGTGCAATCCTGCCGATATACTCCTGACTTTTCGGGCTCGTCGCCATCTCCCCGAATGAAAACACCGCAATACCGGCGATTATGATCCAGCCGGTGTTACCGATGAGCGGAAAAACGATACCGATGGAGAGGACGATCGTCCCGACCACCATGGTGAGGAAAGGCCTAAAACGTCTGAAAGCAAGAGAAACCAGAACCTGGAAGGCGATGATCATGCCGGCGTCGACATTTATCATGTATTCAGGGTTTACCTGCCAGCCGGTATCTATCAGGGACTGGATCTTTCCTGCAAGACCAGCTATTCCCAGCCCTGCCAGTATATTTCTGATCGAGATGAGAATGTCGGTGGTATCCACGAAATCCCGGATGTATTCCGGCATCGTCATGAAGAGTTGATTGAACACCGCCCAGAATCCGGAGAGGATGAGGAGAAAGAGCATGAACCTCCAGTTCCCGAGCACCAGCGCCGTGTCGGTAAAAACCTTTTTCAATGTCCTGGCCTTATCCGATCCTGCCTCGGAGGTCGGTTCATCGAAAAACAGCAGCACAGGGAGAAAATTTATCCCGATCCACACTGTGCTCATGATGAACACATATTTCCAGGCCCAGCCGCGAACGATACCTGCCACGATCGGGCCGATGAAGCCACCGATATTCACCATCATGTAGAAAATTCCGAACCCCAATGAGGACGTCTCTTTGTCGGTAGTTCTGGCAACCGTACCCACGACGATCGGTTTGAATATGGCGGCCCCGATCGCGACGAGGAGGAAAACGAGCAGAAAACCCGGGTAGGAGTGAAACTGCCCTAGCAGGTAGTAAGCCGGTGTGAGGATGCAGTATGCCAGGAGAAACGTTTTCCTGTAGCCGTATCTGTCGGCGAGTGCGCCCGTGATCACGGGGAGCAGGTAGAGGATAAAGGTTCCGAAACCCTGGATGAAACCTCTCTGCTCGGATGTGAATCCGAGACCACCCTCAATGATACTGCCGGTTATATAAAGGGAAGATACCGAGTAGAAGCCGTACCACGCCATCCTCTCGAAAATCTCCATCGTGTTCGCGACCCAGAATGTCTGGGGAAATTTCGAGTGTTTCATCCGCCCCCCCGCTCAGTGTTGATCGTTCCGGTTTTGTGATGTACCTGTGCCGGGACCTCTTGGTCCACAAAACAGATCACGCGGGCCGCGTACTCAGAGATCAGCGATGAGATCAAGCATCTCCCGGACCGCAACCTCGACTCCCACGAAGAGTGACCTGGCGATGATCGAGTGCCCGATGTTGAGTTCTTCGATCTCGTGGATACGCGCGATGTTGACGACATTCCGGTAAGTGAGACCATGACCGGCATAGGTCGAAAGTCCGAGTTTTTGCGAAAGCTCCGCCGTCTTCTGAATCCTGGTGAGTTCCTTCGCTCTGTCCTCCTCATTCTCCGCGTCGGCATACAGACCGGTGTGAATTTCGACCGCATCTGCTCTCAGTTCCTGAGAACGTTCGACCATCTCGATCGATGGGTCGATGAAGAGGCTGACACGTATCTCTTCAGCTCTGAGCATTTTTATACCTCCGGCCAGAGCCTCCAGGTTTTTGGACACATCGAGGCCGCCTTCCGTTGTCACTTCTTCTCTATGCTCGGGTACGAAGGTGACCTGGTCCGGCTTCAAAACTTGGGCGAACTTGATCATCTCATCTGTCACTGCCATTTCGAGATTGAGTCCGGTCTGGACTATCTGCCGCAGAAGATTCACATCTCTCGCCTGAATGTGACGGCGATCTCCTCTGAGATGGACGGTGATGCCGTCTGCCCCGGCAAGCTCAGACTGGACTGCAGCCCATACGGGATCGGGTTCGTATGTCTTTCGCGCCTCCCTCACGGTGGCCACATGGTCGACGTTTACTCCTAACCGGGTCATTGACCCTCCTTCTCTTCGAGGTAGCACATGATGATCTTTTTCGCTTTCAGAGCTTCAGATCGAGGGACCATTAGATCACCCCAGAATCCTTCGACGAGCTCCATGATATCATCCATCCACGGGATCTGGCGGGACTTGAGATAACAGGGAATGTCTTCACCTCTGAGAACTCCCTCGAGGATCCGGCCCTGAAGCTCATCCTTCGGCTGGTACACGACTTCCAGTTCTTTATCATCTTCTGATATCATCATTGGCACACCTTTCGTCACGGAGGAGCAGGGCGATCCTTTCGAGCTTATACTTCGGGGCCTCATTTCTCTTCCCGGCGATCTCGAGAAGCATCCTGCATCCGGTCCGGTAGAGATCGAGCCCTTCAGGAAAATCCTTCTTCATAGTTTCGATGTGTAATCTCACTGTATCCCAGTCGCCTCTCAGTACCGGTCCGGTGAGTGAATTACTGATATCCATCTCCTCGAGGTTGGAGTGGGTCCCCTTCATGATTCCGAGGACCAGCTCCCGGGACAGTTCTTCATTCATCCCCGACTGATGAAGCATTCTGGCCGACATCCAGGCCAGGAGAACCAGAAAATTAGAGGCGGTCGAAAGAGCAGTATGATAGAGAGGCTTCGAACCTGCGTCAATGTGGACAGCTTTCCCCCCGATGTCCTCGACGAGTCTTCTGCCGGTCTTGACTGCGAGCTCGTCGCCCTCCACTGTGAAAACGGACCGCGGGAGGAGTCTGAGCCCTGCTTCGATAGAAGCGACGGACTGAACGGGATGGAGAGACCCGGTGTGAACACCCGGTTCCCCGGCGGCATCCAGTGCTCCCGCCGGGTAGACACCACTCATGTGAAAGAGTATCTGACCCTTCCTGAGAAATCCGCTTCGGCCGATGAGTTGGCCGACTTCGCCTAGTGCCGACTCGGCTGTTGCGAGCAGAACGAAGTCCGCCTGACCGATCTCCGACGGAATCTCCCCCGAGCAGGCCGGCGGAGGGAGGTGCTTCTCTGCCCTGAGGCACCCCTCGGCTGAACGGCTCCAGCAACCTATCAGATTGTGACCCGCTTTCGTAAGGAGAGTGGAGAATGATATGCCGACTCTGCCGGGACCGACGAGAAAAAAGTTCACCTTGTTCACTCCGTTTGAAGGTCACTGTGGTCAGTGCTGTCCCCGACCATTCGAAATCCTTTCGAAATCAGCCTGTCCCTGTCTTCCGATTTGAGCTCGACCCTGAGACGGTTCAAACCGTTCTCCGAAATCCGTGACACCACCCGGCCGAGACGACAGATTTCCGCCATCCCCCGCTGGTCCTCGATCGGAAGCAGAAATTCGGCGACAACGTCTCTCTGATTCAAACGAACTTCGAGTTCCGCAAGCAGCTCGTGCAGATCTCCATCAAGTGCGGAACAGAATATCCCGCCGGGCTCCTTCTGCCGGAGTGCGGTGAGGAGTGACCCGTCTTCGAAACGATCAATCTTGTTGAACACTCTGACACGCGGTTTCTCCAGGGCACCGAGATCGGCGAGTACATCCTCGACCGTTCCCAACCGCTCTTCCAGCTCGGGGTGACTCGCATCGATTATGTGCAGGAGCAGGTCCGCTTCCACGACCTCTTCGAGAGTCGCTCTGAAGGAAGCAACCAGATGATGGGGAAGTTTTTTTATGAATCCGACGGTGTCGGTGAGCAGAAGTTTTCGCCTCCCGATACGCACGATGCGCGTTGTGGCGTCCAGTGTGGCAAAAAGCCTGTCCTCGACGAATGTTTCGTCACCGGTCAACCTGTTGAACAATGTGGACTTGCCCGCATTGGTGTACCCCACGATGGCGACGTTGAACTCGTCGAGCCTTCTTTGACGCTGCAGGTGCCGGACTCTT
Organism: uncultured Gemmatimonadota bacterium; assembly: GCA_964654825.1. GTDB lineage: Bacteria > Gemmatimonadota > CAZMKB01 > CAZMKB01 > CAZMKB01 > CAZZKG01. Next base: position 13,061 of record CAZZKG010000032.1, read on the forward strand.
TCGATGCGGACGATCCTCTTCTTGAGCTCCGTGATTTTTTTGCCGATGACACGCCGGTCGACCTCGAGCTGCGTCTCACCAGGCCCCCTGAGCCCAATGCCGCCCCTTATCCTCGAAAGATGCTTCCACATTCTTTTGAGCCTCGGGAGGAGGTACTGGAGCTGTGCAAGTTCCACTTGAGCTTTCGCCTGGGCGGTCCGTGCCCGGAGAGCAAAAATATCGAGGATGAGTTCACTCCGATCGATGACCCTCCTGCCGGTGACCCGTTCGAGATTCCTCGCCTGCGCAGGGCTGAGATCATCATCGAAGATTATGAGATCAGCCTCCTTCCTTTCGGCCAGCTCCTTGACTTCGTGTGCTTTCCCTTTCCCTATGTAGAGGGATGGATCGATGGATCGTCTCATCTGGATGATGCTGCCCATTACTCGGGCACCGGCGGTATCTGCCAGCAACTCGAGCTCTTTCAGTGACTCTTCCTCAAACCAGCCGCCCCGGCCCGATAGATTCACTCCGACGAGAACCGCACTTTCGGGTTCCGATCGTCCGTCGGATCGACTGTGATCTGAGCTTGTTTTCCACTCCATGAAGGCTCCCCGGATCAGAAGAGCTGCCACATCCGCATACCGGATGTCTCTTCTTCGACAAATTCGAGCGACACGACTTCCCACCGTTTTTCATCCGACCTGAGATGCTGGATGGCCCCGTTCGGGAAAACGAGGTTCCTCGTCGTGAGCGGTTTAGACTGTGCTTTTTTCAGAAGCGCGTTGATCATCCAGCCGTGGCTCACGCATGCGATCGTGTGGAACTGTTTCTGAGAACACAGATAAACCCAGAGCCTCCCCGCCCTGTCGTGGAACCGTGCGAGCGTCTCGCCGCCGGGCAGAGATGCATCTTTGACCGTCTTCTTGAGGAGATCACGGACATGATCAGGATACAGTTCCTCGGCCTCGTCGATGGTGATCCCCTCAGCTTTTCCTACATCTATCTCCCTCAGGAGTTCCAGCTCTTCGAGTGAACACCCGATTTCCCGGGAAATCACACGTGCGGTATCAACAGCTCTCGCGAGCGGACTCGAGAAAAGTCGCTGTACATCCCTTCCCTTCATCCTGAGGGCCACTTCTTTCGCCTGTCGCTTGCCTTTTCCGGTGAGCGGAGAATCGAACCAACCTTGCATCTTCTTCTCTCTGTTCCCGACCGATTCGCAATGTCGAATAAGATAGATGTCCACGTTCAGTTACCAGTTGGGCCTATCAGAATTCTCTTCGCTTCATCAACCCGTGACGTTTCAGCCAGCTCTTGGTACCGTAAATGGAATTCTTAAATGGCTGGATGACTTTGTAGAAAAGACGGGTAACGCTGTCGTTGAAAACAAACTCGTCACCAAACATCTCTCCTGATACAGCTCCCGCCTCCAACAGCTCCCTGTGGATTTCGGTCCCGGCAAAAACCTGCAGTCTCCCGAATGGATCGATGTAAAAACCGAGTTTCTTCCGGAGAGGGAAGATGTATTTCTTCACCATCTCGATGTTGGTGAAAAACTCATCGAGTGTCGTATCGGGCTCGAATGCGATGAAGCCGATACCGGTCCGGATCCCGAGGCGGGAAAGAACTTCGAGTGCCTTGATGTTCTCTTCCACACTGGAGCCTTTGTTCATAGAATCGAGCACCCTGGGGATGAACGATTCTACACCGATGAAAACCTCTTCGAGGCCGGCTTCCTTCAGGAGACCGAACACTTCTTCTTCCACATTCTCCGTCCTGCACTCGAACCTGAAGGAGAGTCCCAGGTCCTTCTCCAATATACCCCGGGCGAGATTGATAACCCTCTCCCTCCCTTTTTCTCCGGGCCCGAAGATGTTCGCATCCTCGAACTTCACTTTTCTCAACCCGAATCGCCCTACGACCTCTTCGAGCTCCTTCAGGACATTTTCAGCCGACCTGCCCCGCCAGTTCGAGCCGGGTAACCCATCATAGAATGCCCGGATGCTGCAGTACTTGCACGCCGCATAACATCCGCGACTTGTGACGAGAGTGATACAGCCACCTCTTTCGAATGCGCCGGGCAACTCATCCCTCGCAGGGAAAGGCAGAGAGTCGAGATCCTCGATTAGGGGCCTCGGTTCATTCACGACTACCTTCCCGTTGCGCAGGTAGGAGAGACCCCGGATGGATTCGAGAGATCGGTCTCCCGATAGGTTCTCGAGCAGTTCCATGGTCGTGTATTCCCCTTCGCCCCGCACTATCGAATTTATGTCTGTGCGCCACTCGAGAATTTCCCGGTGGGCGAGGGTCGGGTAATATCCCCCGACAGTGATATGAGAAGTGAGGCCGGCATTTCTCAGGAGAGGGATGACGGAAAGCTGTTCCCTGGCAGCAGCCTGATATATGATCGAGATCCCGAGTAGACGGAATTCCCGGGCAAGAATTTCTTTCGCAAGTTGTTTCGGTGAAAGTTTCCTGATCCCGGCATCGATAATCTCTACCGAGAATCCTCTCTCCCTCAGGAAAGATGTTATGTATCCAAAACCGAGATGCTCCTGGATGGGCTCTTCGAGAATTTTGTACCGGGGATTGACAAGCAAGAGGTCCGTCATGATCCTCACCCTGGATCGTCAGTTCACTCCTACGCTCAACGGTGTCTCAATGAAGGAAGTGGTTTCCGTTATGATCTTTTCCCTCGAGAGATTGCGTTTAACTACAACGTCGACGATGAGCGGGTCGAACTGGTACCCGGAGAAACGCTCGAGCTCCTCGAGCGCCTGCTCGTGAGAGAGGGCCTTCCGGTATGGTCTGTCGGATGTCATCGCGTCATATGCATCTGCTACCATGATTATCCTCGAGCCGAGTGGAATGGAATCACCCTCGAGCCCGTCGGGGTATCCGGTCCCTGCATAGGTTTCGTGATGATGCCGGATGATCTTCTGGATGTCCCCCCTGAGAAAACTCACGTGAGAGACGAGTTCCGCACTTTGAACCGGGTGCTTCTGGATTACCCTGTACTCCTCGGGTGTCAGTTTGGCGGGCTTTCTGATCAGATCATGATAGAGGCTACCTATCTTCCCAACATCATGAAGGATTGCCGCGATCTCGATCTTCTCCACCTCCCGCACAGGGAGATCCATCAACTCGGCGATGGCCCGTGCATAGAGAGATACCCGCTCAGAATGACCCGATGTGTAGGTATCACTGGCTTCAATTCCCTTGACGAGTGCGAGGACAGTTTCTTTATAGGTTTTCTTGAGCTCCAGGTAAAGGTGGTACCCCTGCCGCACAAGCATCATAGGGAGAAAAAACAAAAACAAACCCCAGATCCACAGCTTCAGATACAGATAGGCGAGGAAGAGCATTAGAGGGATGGAACCCACCTGGTAGAAGAGCTGCCACTTACAGTTTTCATACCACACGCGATAGGGTGAGATGTCGTCGTGGAGACCGACGGCAAGGCTTACAGTGCCGGTGTTGATGAAGAAAAACAAGATGCCACCGACAGTCAGCGGTATGAGGATATAGGGGAAGTCCAGGGTACCTGTTTTCCCCCCGAGCTCGATGAAGACATATCCGCTCACCCCGGCCGAGAGTGCGAGCTGCAGGAAGTTGTGGACGATCCTGAGCGGCTCGGTCTTTCTCACAAAAGCATTGATGAGAAGCCATGTCGAAGTGATGACGATGACCGCCGGCAGCGGTCCGAACAGCATGATGAGAGGCCAGGCAAGCATGGTCATAACGGACAGGAGAGCACCGCCGGTAGGAAGCTCAACGCTCAGGACGAACGACAGAATGTTGAGAAGCCCGAAGGCTACGAGCCCGCCGAGATGTTGAGTGTTAAGAGGGAGCCATCCGCCCTGGGAGATCAGCAGTTTGATGGTTGCGGCCGTGAGCACCATCAGGGAGAAGATGTAGATCCAGAACTTGAATGATATTTTTTTTTCGGACATAGGTAAAAAGGGCTGACACCCGTTGTTACTTACCAGACAACGCCGCCCGTATGAATCATAACGGCGATTGCCATAACTGCCTTACTGAGCACTGTTACAAGCTTCACGAACATGCGAGTCACCTCCTTCGTGTGTAAACTGGATTTGAGTCCGCTACACTCGAATCCGGTGTCCGCTTCGCTGGCCTGCTCCGCTCCGCTCTGAGCATCCTAACCGGGTGTCAGCCGAAAATAAGAATTATTCCGGTTCGTGCCCTCCTGCTTCGATTCACGAAAGGACAGACGGATATGTCAATCAAATCCGCAGAAGGAAGTAGTGTACTATCCTATACATGGGTCAATAAACGGTTCAATGAATCAAGGCTCGCTGCAGCAGCGGATCGATACCTGTCTTCACCGAGAAAACAGGCACCAACATAACCTCTACTCGACTCAGAGGACCTCAACCCGACAGTCACCACGACGATTGATTCGAACCCTTCACCGATGACCTTGAGACTCTCCAGTGTGAGGGCATAATCCCCGTCCAGAAAATCCTCGAGCGCGGAAAGGGTCGCTCTGGAACTCATCCTGAGTTTACTATCCACGGTGGAAGCATCCTCAGCTGTCCCCTTGAAAATATTCCCCTCGTAGTCGAGGGTCACCTCAGCCCTTGACTTTACATCTGAGATCCCCATCATCTCGACCTTCAGGAGCTTCAGCCGGGGTCTCGCCTCCGGGTAAATCCTCCCGGCAGGTTTCACCTTCTCGCCCTCGGGTTCCTCGAGGATCTCTCTCCCGAATGCTTCTGCAGGCCCCTTGATCTGCGCGACACTGATCTTCTTGTGATCGATTTTGATGTTGAACCCCGAGAGGAGTGCCGACTCAACATCGCGTACGGTCTGTTTGGGTTGCCTGTCGGATGTCGTGAGCGCATGGATTTCGGATATAGTCCCATCGGGAGCGGACCTGATCCGGGCCGACACGACACCGGGCAGATTGCACAGAAGCTTCTCAATCAGGGACAGAGGACCTTTTGGTACCTCGTGTGAACTCTCCATATCCCTTTCCTTTAAAATCGCCCTCCCATTTCCACCTTAGTATACACAGATCTTTGAGAACTGTAAAGGGTATTATAGTGTCCCGTCCTTTTTTTTCCTCTTTTTTCGGTTCCTCAACTCACCGATTCTCTTTGCGAGCTCATTCTCCATCCCCTGCCCGTCGGGTTTATAAAAAATCGATCCGAGAAGCTCGGGAGGGAGATAATCCTCATCGACTATGTGCCCCGGATAATCATGCGGATATCGATAGTCCGAACCGTACCCGAGATCCTTCATCAGCCCGGTCGGGGCATTCCGGAGGTGGAGCGGAACGGGGACAGCCGGAGTTTTTTCGGCAGCATCCCGGGAAGTGAGCAGCGCCCTCAGGACCGAGTTGCTTTTCGGAGCGAGGGCCAGGTACAGGACGGCATGTGCCAGGTTGAGCCTGGCCTCGGGGAGGCCGACGAAATTGACGGCTTCTTTCACCGCCACAGCCACAGAAAGCGCGACGGGATCGGCGAGCCCGATGTCCTCGGAGGCGAAGATGACCAACCGCCTCGCGATGAAGAGCGGATCCTCCCCGCTCTCGAGCATCCGTGTACACCAATACAGCGCCGCGTCAGGATCACTTCCCCTGAGGCTCTTGATCATGGCCGATATGAGGTTGTAGTGTTCTTCCCCTGCCCGGTCATAAAGATACACACTTTTCTGAACGGCGGCCGCTATGTCTTCCCTGCCGGCACATTTCCGACCGGATTCATCGGCACGGACGATGAGTACAAGTGTTTCCAGTGTGTTGAGCAGTCTGCGAGCATCTCCTCCGGCAGTTTCGACGAGAAAACAAAGAGAGGTATCGTCCAGCATCAGGCCGGTTGCGCCCAGACCCTTCTCTGTATCGGTCAGTGCCCTCCGGGCGATCATTTTGAGTTCGTCACAGGTGAGCGGTTTGAGTGTGAGCACGGTGGTCCGCGACAGGAGAGGAGCGATGACTTCGAACGAGGGGTTTTCTGTTGTGGACCCGATTAGTATGATCGTCCCGTCCTCGACATGGGGCAGAAATGCGTCCTGCTGGCTTTTGTTGAACCTGTGGATCTCATCACAGAAAAGAATTGTCCTCCGCGCCCTGAGTGACCTGTTGCCCCGGGCCCTCTCCACTATCTCTCTCACTTTCTTTACACCTGAGGTGACCGCGCTGAAGAACACGAAATCGGACCCGGTCTTCTTGGCGATGATTCGTGCAAACGTCGTTTTGCCGGTCCCGGGAGGTCCCCAGAAGATAAGCGAGGCTACCTCGTCAGATTCGATCATCCTCCGCAAAATTTTCCCGTCTCCAAGCAGGTGCTCTTGACCGACGAACTCATCAATAGTTACTGGTCTCATCCGCTCGGCAAGCGGTTTCCGCAGCGGATCACCAGCCCTGTGTTCTGTGTCGGTGTCACTGAAAAGATCCATCATACACTGCGCCTCGAGGCCCGACCGGAAAAGAAAAATCCGGTAAACCGGGCTTTCATGTTTTCTGCGAACATATCGCCCCCAGAAAATCGATGGCCGTCCTGGCAGCGAGTAAAGAGGTGATGCCTGTGGAATCATAGAGAGGGTTGACTTCAACGATGTCGAAGCCCACGACCTCGTAACTTTCAGCCACTTTTCTCAGAACGGCGTTCACGTCACGGAAACCGAGCCCTCCCGGTTCGGGGACGCCCGTCCCCGGGGCGATCGAGGGATCGAACAGGTCTATGTCGATGGTGACATAACATTTTCTGAGCGCGGGCATGCGGGAGACGATTCCGTCGATACCATCGCGGAGAATTTCCGCTGTCGTCACAACCGTGCCGCCGACAGCTGCCACTTCTTCGAGGACATCTTCGTCTGCCAGGATACCTCGCATCCCGGCGTGGAAGACCGACTCGACGAAGCTCAAGCTCCTCAGGTGTTTCATGGGGCTTGCATGGGTAAATTCGGAACCATCGAGCTCTGTGATGGTATCGAGATGGCTGTCGAGCTGGAGGACCCAGAGATTTTCTCCGGCACCTGCAAAACCTCTCACGACGGGATAGGTAATAGAGTGGTCGCCCCCGAGGACCAGCGGGAAAACTCCTGCCTGGATTATGGCACTAACGGACTCGGTGATCCGGCGGTATGTCTCATCGAGTGAGACAGGAGATATGGGAACATCTCCAGCATCCACGAGACGAATCTCCGCAAGAATCGTCTGGCCGGTTTCGATGTCGAAGAGCCCTTTCCGGCCGTGTCCCCTGTCGAAGATTTCCCCGTTTTTCCAGTAGGCATAGACCAGAGATGCTTCCCGAATGGCTCTCGGCCCGAACCGCGTACCGGGTCGATTGGTGGTTGCCTCATCGAAAGGTACGCCGAGAACTGCGATAGACTCTCTTGAGGCTCGAGAAAACTCTTCGACTAGAGGGGCTTTGAGAAAGGTGGAAATGCCGGAATACGGCATTGATACAAACGGTCCCCGCACCTTCATTCTGCCCTCCTGAAGGTCGCCATTCGGTTGATCCGGGAATTAATCACTCACCGTTCGACACAGGGTGTGTTTCACCCCAGTGCAGTTCCCGCGATTGTCACTACAAATACTAACCACCGTCCTTTTTTATGTCAAGGAGACAGTGCTCTTATGATCTCATCCCTCTCAAACCACTTTAAGGGAATTCTTGTATCCCCTTGCAGCACAAAAAGATTTCCGGTATTCTCGGTACACCTGCCGATGATCTCAACGTCGATCCCCAGTCTCCTCACAGACTCACGGACCGGGCTCGCATCCTCTGCGTCCGTCACCAGCAGCAGAGCCCCTGAAGCGAGCAGGCCCATGGGATCGAGGCCGAGTTCACGGCAGATAATCCTGGTCTCAGGATATATATTCACCCTATCGGCGTTGAGTTCGATACCGATACCCGACGCTGACGCAACTTCGTGAAGCGCGGTCGCGAGACCTCCCTCTGTCGGGTCATGCATGGCATGGACTTTCCCCGACTCTGCGGCCGTCACCGCTTCCTCCACGATGCTGATTCCGGGATTCTGGATAAATGAGGCAGCCTGATCACAAAATTCTGTCCCGAGGTGTTCCAGCCGTGACCGGGCCTCCCGTGCCAGGACACCTGTTCCCTCGATTGCGATTCCCTTCGTGAGAATTAGTACATCACCCGGTTTCGCTCCGGCACTCGACACGACACCCGAAGGCCCCACCTCTCCGACCATGTGGCCGCACAGTACGGGGCGCTTGACAGCATCAGTGATCTCAGTGTGACCGCCGCACAGGGAGACACCCATGTTCCGGCAGGACTGACCGAGTTCAAAAAATATTTCCTCGGCCATGGGAACGGTCGCATCCCCTTCCGGGAGGAGCAGTGTGACGAGAAACCACCTGGGGACCGCACCCATAACCGCAATGTCATTGGCATTGATCTTGAGAGACCAGGGACCGAGGTGTCCGGCAGTGAAGGTGATTGGATCCGACGTAAGGGCAAGAAGTCGGACGCTCGTATCGATGACCGCAGCATCGATCCCCACTGCCGGCCCTATCACAACACTATCATCAGTCCATACACACTCCTCGAGAAGACGACCGAGGACAACCGCGGGGAGTTTTCCGGCTGGAAGCTTCTGCTCTTTTTTCATAAGACACTCTCGTGAAGGGAAAATGATACGAAAGACATCCACGCTCGATATCAAAACTAACACGGGTCGATGGTCAAAGCAACACGATATCAGTTCTCCGGTCCGATGAACCCGGGTTTCTCCGCTTGACTCATCGGAGTGAGCCGGGTATTATAGAAGATTAAATCCCGTAATCGAGGAGTTGCGTGAACATGATTGCATAACCGTGGTGAGCAGAGAATAAGGGGGGAACCATGGCAGACATGCTGGTACGCATGAAGAGAGCTGCAAAACTCGAACCGGACCTCTACGAGGAGGTCGAAGCCGACGAGAGCGCTCTCGGTCAGGCAACACTCGTTGTCATCATCTCGAGCCTTGCTGCCGGAATCGGATCGATACAAGATGCCGGGCTGCAGGGAGTCATCTGGGGGACGATCCTCGCCCTCCTCGGCTGGTACATCTGGGCCTTTCTGACATACATCATCGGAACGAGGTTTCTCCCCACACAGGAGACGAGCGCGACCTACGGTGAACTGCTGAGGACGATCGGCTTCTCGAGCTCTCCGGGAGTGATCCGAGTCCTGGGAATCATTCCGGGCCTGGGATTTATTGTTTCAATGATAGCCTCCGGCTGGATGCTCATTGCTATGGTCATAGCCGTCAGGCAGGCGCTCGATTACACGAGCACAGGACGGGCTGTCGGTGTGTGTATCATAGGCTGGATCGTCCAGATCGTTTTCAGCGCTGTCATTCTGGGTCTCTTCTTCGGATCGGCTGCAGTGCAGCCCTAGAAGGGATTCAGATAAAGATCTGAGGATTCTCCCGGAGTGCCGGCAGTCCGACTTCACTTCTTGCTTGATCGAGAGTCCATCGAGCCTGGATGTTCGGTTTTTCTTCAGACAGTATGACAGAACGTCCTTCTTCGAAGTGTTCTCTCACTCGAAAGTCCGAGTAACGAAGAAAAGAAGTGGCACACAGAATCAACCACTGCATCCTGGCAATAAATCACTTACTCCGTATGGTAGCTTTCCAGAGTACACTTTTCAGATCAGGGGCTTTTCCGTGGTCATCTGACACTATTTAACCAGAAGCATCTTCCTGGTTAAGGCCTGATTTTCCGAAACGAGACGATACATGTAAATGCCGGAAGACACGCTGAGCCCCCGGTCGTCCGTCCCGTCCCATGTGAACTGGTAACGCCCAGGGTCAACAATCCCCTCCTTCAGAGTCTTGACCTTTTTACCCCGGAGGTCATAAACGTACAGTGCCACAAGACCTCTCTCAACAAGATCGAATGAAATGGTAGTGACCGGGTTGAACGGATTGGGAAAGTTCTGGGCCAAATTGTAAGAATGGGGTATATTTTCTGCCGTCTGATCTTCTACTCCCACACCTTCGGTAAATATCAGGGTACACATCTCTGAGGTTCGATGCTGGTATCCGTGACGTGAATTTTCAAACGCTGCGACACCAAAAAGATATTCGCTCTGTACGTCGAATTGAATATCATCATCGTTGCTATTTTGAAGTTCACGCCCTATTTCAGCAGTCCAGATCCCATCACTCCAGACCGATCCGAAATCAAGATCTCCACGGCTATTTGTGGGCATTCTGAGAATACGTTCAGGTACAATAGCATTCAGTGCCGCATAGAGAGGCCAATATACCGCTGCATCATCATCACTGACTCCCAGAGTTTCATCTCCGACACATTCACTGCTATCTATTTCACTCTGCGTTAAGATCATCGCATCAGCAAAATCAACCGGAGCGGTTTCCATATATTGAGGCCTGGATTTGTCGCTGATCCTGTTGTGCGAATAAGCACTGGTCCCGTCATCCCCGTATCGGCCTCCATCTTCACCATTGATGGAATCCGGCGCCCACACGTCCACATACTTGTCATCTGCAAATCCAAGCAAGGAAAACGTTCCACCGGTTACCTGATGTGTTGTGGGATCAATGATGAGATTTGATCCTGACGCTGAAAGATATCCTGCACCACGAGCTGCCTTACTGTGCCACATGTCAGCTCTCCCGCTCACCAGCCAGGCATCATCTACGATACCATGTTCACTGACATGTGGATCATTATCCGTCGGCCAATAGGTATGACACTTTGCCATACAACCACCGGTATTGTATGGATCACCGACAATAGTACCCATCGGCCAGAGGAAAGATATACGGTCTTCAGATTGGTCAGAGTTCGGCTTTCCCCAGCTGCCACCTTCAAAAGACCATGAACTTCCACGAGTTAAACTTGCCGTGGAATCTGGCCAGATTGCCAGGACGTATAAATGATCAGACGTATAAACAGCTTTTAGATCGACGGTAACATTACTGCTAAAGGTGTGACATCCGGAGCAATCCAGAATACTCGCCGGATCATTGACATCAAAGGTCTCGCCTAAAGCAACTGTCAATTCCGACGCATCATTCCAAATACCATCTACAACACCATCAATAACAGGTGGATTTTCTACGAGTAGCGCGGACAGTGTATCGGTTCCCTGAGCAAAGGTTAAACTGGTAAACAGGAAACTCATACAAAACATGATTGTCAGCTTTCCAGTCATTGTCAAACCTCCTGAACAAGCAATTCCAACTCAAAGAGTAATTCAAAATTCAAGAGCGAAAAAGGTCAATAATCTTCCTCATTCACATTTCTACGTGAAGACACACCACTTTTTTGTCCCCAGACTTCCTCCTGGTAAATTTTCTCTATTGTTTTTTGAATGAACTGTTGGTTTTGAAAAGGTAAATCGTTAGGAGTGTTTCACTGTCCGACAGGGGTCTCTGATGGAGTTCTTAACTCCATTTCTTTGAGGCTCGATTCGGGCTGAATAGCAAGAGAATGTACAAAGTGATTATTCAGATTTATATTCGTTTAGTACTTTGTGTGGACAGTTGCTATTTTGTTTCACATTAGTAACAAATTAACATTTTGTGTTAATAATGTCAAAGTAAATCATCGACTTGATTCAGTGAGTGCCTTTCGTTCAATTTGCAACAATTCACCTCTCTCCTCATCATCCATCATGAGAAACCCTGAGGATGTCGACAGAAATGAATGACGTGGGAAAAAAGGTGAAATTTCACACTCACTCACCGCTTGACTCGCGATTTATTCAGCTTAGATTTGTAGTTTCATCGTGCTTTCTCCCCGGCGACCTCCGGGTCAGACCGATGGCATCAGAATTGCACAAGGCTCACGGTAACAACCGCTTGCACGCCCCGTACCGGAATTCGAAACGTGCGGTTCATCAGGGAGACAGGTAGAGTGCCACACTCGGAAAAACAGACGAAAAGACGGGCTATCCTGCTCGGGATAGATGGAGCCACCTTCGATATCCTGCTGCCGTGGTCGCGTGAGGGTATTATGCCCAACCTGGCCAGAGCCGTGGAAACGGGAACCCATGGAGATCTCGAATCGACCATACCCCCGACAACCCCACCAGCCTGGGCGAGCTGCGTCACCGGCAAACAACCGGGAAAACACGGCATATTCGATTTCAGAGAATCCTTTCTCCTCAATCCCCTGAGGCCGCTCGTCAGTTCCCGGAGTGTACGGGCGGCGAAGATCTGGCACGTCCTGAATGCCCGAGGCCGAAAGACCGGAGTGATGAACGTCCCCATCACCTACCCGCCCGAGCGTGTGGACGGATTCATGATCTCGGGGATGATGACCCCTTCTCCGGAGTCCGCATATACACAGCCCATAGAGCTCAAATCCGAGCTACAAGAGAGATGTGGCAACTATGTGGTCAACATAGACATACCACAATATGACGTTGAGCTGCTCGATGACGCGCTGCGTTTTTTCAAAGACATGACATCCTGTTTCGAGAAGAGAAGGGACGCTTTTTTCTATCTGCTCGATGAGAAGAAGTGGGACTTTTTCATGGTGGTGTTTATCATCGCCGATCGGATCCAGCACCTTTTCTGGAAATATCTGTTTCCCGAGAGCAGGTTCTACAACCTCTCCGACTCGGCCAGGATACGCGAAGAGATATTGAGGTGCTACTCTCTGGTGGACGACATGATCGGGATGGTTCTAGACAGGCTGGACGATTCGACAGACCTTTTTATCATGTCGGACCACGGTTTCGGCTACACTGAAAAATGGTTCAACGTGAACAGGTGGCTTGGCGATCTGGGATTGCTCAATACAAAAGGGATCGAGGCGCTGAAGAAATCCATATTTTATACGGCAATGTCGTTCAATGAATCAAAACTGATGAAGAGCCTTATCCCGGGATCTTTTCAGAGTGCTATCAGGAACCGGATCAGGCGAGGCAGAGGGACACTGAAATCGGACATAGAGAGCACGATGGACTGGTCGCAAACCCAGGCATTCTTCGCGAGCATTCCAGCACAGGGTATCTTTATCAATATCAACGACGGTTCCGATGGCGGGATCGTTGAGCCGGGGAAGGAATACGATAATCTGAGGAACCGCCTGAGGGATGAGCTCGGGAACCTGAGGGATCCCGAAACAGGCGATGAGATCATCGACCGGGTCCTCTTCAGAGAGGATGTATACAACGGACCTTACACCGAGCTGGCTCCGGACATCCTCTTCGTCGCGAAGGACTATGCAGTGCTCGGTAGACAGCTCTTCGGTACGAAAGAGTGGATCGAGACGAGTGAAAACCAGGCCAACGGATTCCACCGGTCCAACGGGATATTTCTTTCAATCGGAAAGCACATGAAGAAGGATTTTTCACTGACGGGAGCACACATTACCGATGTTATGCCGACGGTTCTCCACGCCATGGGCGAGTCCGTGCCGGACGATCTTGACGGCAGAGTATTGAAGGAGATATTCACACAGAACTTCCTCGACGATCACCCTGTCCGGTACGAATCAGCATCACGATTCGGTCGAGATGACGAGGAAGACGCATATTCACAGGAGGACGCGGACGCTGTCAGAGGGCGGCTTGCGGGTCTCGGTTATATCGAGTAATCCGAATCAGAGAGGCGGGAAATGAAAAAACTCCTCACACCAGTCAAAATACTCGTGGCCATCTTTATCCTTTATCTCATGTTCAAGAAATTTCAGATCGGGTGGAGTGACATAACTGCGGCACTCGGTAATTCCAGTCCGTTGTGGTGGATTGCCTCCCTCGGGACCCAGTTTCTCGCGATCATATTTTCCATCATGAGATGGAACGTGTTGCTCAAAGGACAGAATCTCCAGGTCCCATTCGGGCATCTTGCGAGTACATACATGGTCGGCAGGTTCCTCGGTACGTTCACTCCCACCGGCGTCGGTCTCGAGGCCTACAAAGCATACGACATCGCGAGGTACACGAAGAAGGCTACCGAATCAGTAGCCGTCGTATTCATCGAGAAGACCGTCGTGACGTTTCTTTCCCTCAGCTTCCTCGTGATCGTGAGTCTCTTCTTTATCGACCTCGCTCCGACTTTCCTGTACGCATTCTTTGCTTTCTTCAGTATTTTACTCGTTCTTGCCCTCGTGCTCCTGTTCAAGCCATCGCTTATCGAAAAAATCCTCCTTGCTAATTTTCCCGGGAAGGGAAAGATTGAAGGCATCCTGAAAAACGCCGTGGAATCCTTCACCATGTATAGCCGAAACCGTGCCCCTCTCGCCATCTCTCTCTTCTTCGGGATACTCGTCTACCTGTCTCTCTTCAGTACCTTCTACACCAACAGCAGGGCGTTGAGAGTCCCGGAACCGACGACAGGTACTATCGAGAAGGTCGCCCTCACGGATAGAGCAAAAGAGGAGTTACATAACTCCTGGATAGAGTTCGTTGAACTCGATGAGGTGACGGGAGAGACAGACACACCGGTTGCTGAAGTCCTCCTGTCGGACGTGGAGAGGACGAACCTGATGAAAACGGGAATCACGATGATCGCCGGCTCAGCATCAAGACCGGGGAGGAAAGGCATCTCACTGAGGGACGTGTTTATTGTCGGCCCTCTCACCCAGATTGCGACAATGATTCCCCTGAGCATTGCCGGGATCGGTCTCCGCGAAGGAGCCTTCGCCGGGCTTCTCGAAAATCTCGGAATCTGGCTCGGTCCGAAGACTATTCTAACGGCCACAATGTGGTACTTCGTGAGCATCTCCATCAACATCATAGGTTTTGTGCTCTTCCTCATGAGAAAGACCGATTACGCGAAGACCATCGAAGACATGAAAAAAAAATGACGAGAAAGGGATAAAGTCATGGCCACAACGCATTCTGACATTGCAAGCCCCGGCAGAAGGCTCGTTCTGGGTTTCCTGGGGGGACTACTCGGCGGAACGCTGGTAGGCATCTGCGAATCGATCGTAGTATTATCGGGGAATGTCGACCTTCCCGAACTGGGCCTTTTTCCGTATTCCGTGGTGACCTATGGTATTCTGTGTGCGTTTCTCGGGCTCGGGCTCGGTTTCGTCGGCCTCATCATATCCCGGATCCTCTCGAGAAAAAAACCCACCGGTTCAGTGATGTCATTTTACTTAACGACCGTATTTGTCATCATGGCCATCATCATCGGAAGATTTCGTATCGTGAGGGATATGTTCCATGAGAAAAGCCCCGGTCACATACTCGATCTTATCATTCTCATCTCCGCCGTTATTCTTTTCTTCATCCTGCATCGGGTGGTGTTCGGACCGCTCCTTTCACGAAAACCTCTGAAGGCCCTCACGAAAGCAACATGCTGTATTCCGGTGTATATTGTGATCTTCATCCTGACCTATGTCATTGCCTCCGGATACGGTAATCTCTCGGTACCTCCCGCAGGAACCCAGAGCGAGGCGACCCGGGCAAATCTCGGTGATCGGCCCAATGTGATTCTCATAATCGTGGATACGCTCAGGGCCGACAGGCTGTCGTGTTATGGTTACGATATAGAGACGAGTCCACACGTGGATGCCCTTGCCGCAGATGGGATCAGGTTCTCGACCGCCATCTCCCAGGCCTCCTGGACCAAAGCATCCATCGCAACGGTTTTCAGCTCCCTCTATCCCTCGTCACACAGGGCGATCGGCAAACCCGATCAGCTTCCCGACGACGTCGTAACGCTCGCGGAGGCCATGAAAGATGCAGGCTACTACACAACCGGTTTCGCCGACAACATCAATATAGCCCCGGTATTTAATTTCGACCAGGGATTTTATGAGTATCACTACCTCGCACCCGACCATTTTTTCTACGCACCCGAATCGGCAACCCAACTGAACGTCTACAATCAGCTGAGACTAATCAGAGAGCGTTTTCTCGTGAAGAAGACCTGGGTCAAGTTCTACTACCAGGACGCTGTCGAGGTGACGAATCACGTCATCGACTGGCTCGACGGAAACCGGGAGAAAAAGTTCTTCCTCATGGCCCATTACATGGACGTACACGATCCGTATTTCGTGCATCCCTACAACGGAGAAGGCTACGCCAGAGTTTCGATGCCCAGTCCTCCACCGGAGATGGCCGGTAAGCTGTCAGACCTGTACGACGATGAAATCACTTTTTTCGATAGGGAGTTCGGCAGGCTCATCGACTGGCTCAAAAAGAATAATCTCTACGACGGAACGGTGATCCTGGTCACCGCCGATCACGGGGAGGAGTTCTACGAACACAACGGATGGTGGCATGGCACGACACTATATGATGAACAGATCCACATTCCTCTCATCGTGAAGCCGGCGGCCGATATCGACAGCTCAGTGGTGATCACGTCACTTGCCAGGAGTATCGACATCATGCCTACACTACTGGATCTCGCTGACGTGGCAATTCCGCCGACGATACAGGGGCGACCATTACTCGATTCGACGCTGACGAGCATTTTTATCCCTGAGTACGTGTTCTCGGAAGAGGATTTCGAAGGCAACATCCTTAAATCGGTCCGGGATCCGTACCACAAACTGATTCTCGCGAACCGGAACAATCCGCGGAGACTCTCTGAGCGTGAACTCTACGATCTGCAGGCGGATCCCCGCGAGATGAACAACCTGGCGGGAGGAGAACCCGAACTCGAAGCGCTTCTGAAGAGCCGCGTGGAAAGTACAGCTTCCTTTGCACTCGAACAAGCGGTTGGAGAGCAAACCGGGGAGATTGACGAATCCACCCACGAAAGGCTGAAAGCTCTCGGATATGTAGAGTGAGGACCTCCGTCCCTGCCCCGGGAATCCCGAGAGAGAGATGAGTACAGGTAAAAAAGTAGTGATCTTTGGGATGGACGGGGCATCGCCTCAGCTTCTTTTCCCCTGGGCACGGGAGGGTACCCTCCCCAACCTGGCCGGACTGATCGAAACCGGAAGACACGGTATACTCCTTTCGACCATGCCGCCCGCCACATTCCCAGCCTGGTCTTCTTTCATGACCGGAACAAATCCCGGTAAGCACGGACTGCTGGACTTTACCACACGGGTGAGCGGCGAATATGCCGTTCAGTTCGTCAACTCCACCTTCAGGAGAAAACCAACGATCTGGAAGCTCTTGAATGACGCGGGTTTCCGAGTGGGTGTTCTGGGCATGCCTTCAACATATCCTCCCGAACACCTCGATGGATTCATGATATCCGGCTTCGATTCCCCCGTCACGACCGGAATCGAAGACTCGTTCGTATGGCCGAAGGGCCTCTATTCGAAGATAAAAAAGAATGTGGGGAAGTACCTCATCACCGACTTCCAGGAACTCCACATCGGACCAGGATGGCATGACAGAGCTTTTGAAGGACTTCTCGGGACCATCGAGAGGAAGGAACAGATTGCCGGATACCTCCTGGAGAATGAAACAGTAGATGTATTCTGCATCCTCTTTGGTGAGTCGGACACGGTATCCCATCATTTCTGGTGCGCGTTCGATCCAGAGTCACCGAGATTTTCTCCGGAACTCGCGGACAGGCACCGGGATGCCATCCTCGAGGTCTACCAGAGGATCGATCGGGCAATAGGTGTAATCCTCGAGAGCTTTCCAAAAGACACACTGGTGCTCGTAGTGTCGGATCACGGATTCGGCGGCTCGGGAGACAGGGTTCTCTATCTCAACAACTGGCTCAGCCGGCAGGGATACCTCCGGTTCAAGGAAGGCAGCAGAACTCTGGTCAGCGGTCTGGAAAAGGTAAAGAGCAGACTACTCGGTGTGGTACCTGTCATGGTACAGGAACAGCTGTTCAGAAGATTCGGCGGGAAAATCGCCAACACGCTGGAGTCGAAGCTGCGGTTCGGAAACATCGACTGGAAGGGGACCGTCGCCTACTCGGAGGAGCTCAACTACTTCCCGAGTATCTGGCTGAACACCCGGGGAAGGGAACCTGAGGGTACTGTCTCCCGGGGAAAAGAGTATGAAGGCCTGAGAAACACGTTGATCGCCGATCTCGAGCGCTGGCGCGAGCCGAGCGGGGGAAACGGATTGCCTGTCGTGAAAAGGGCCTGGAGGAGGGAAGAACTGTATCGGGGTGACTACGTCGTGGAAGCTCCCGACATCATACTGGAACTCTCGCTCGAATCGGGTTATTCTTATAATGTACTTCCCTCGAGAACGGCCGGGGGGTCATCCACTTTTCGAACACTCAGAGAAGATGAGTTCCTCGGTTCGAAGGGAAAGGGGATGAACGGCAGTCATCGCCAGGAGGGGATTTACATCATTGGAGGGTCTCCGGTAGAAGGTGAAACGGAAGCCGGATTGTTGAGGATCTGGGATCCAGCGGTGACCATCCTCGATTATCTGGGTGTGTCGATTCCATATGATATGGACGGAAAAAACATCGTAAACTTTCCCGGAGCAGGATCAGATTTCACAGTCCGCAAAGAGAAGGACATATCTGCAGTACCACCAACTCCTCTCCCGGCGCATGAGCAGGAAGAGATCGCAAAACGGCTGAGGAGCCTCGGGTATCTGGATTAGGGCATATATCGTGGGACACAGTATATCATTGATACTGCCTGCATATAACGAGGAACAGAACATTGTGCGCTCGATCGAGGTCTCGGAAGAAGTGCTCTCGAGCATCACTCCTGACTTTGAGATCATTGTAGTGAATGACGGGAGTCTGGATCGGACTGAAGAAGTGGTGAGGAGCCTCTCCAGGGACAGAAATAACCTCAAGTGCCTGACCCACAGTGTCAACATGGGATACGGTGCGGCACTCAAAACTGGCCTCAAGAGTGCAAAAAAAGATCTCTTGTTCTTTACCGACTCGGATCTGCAATTTGATATGAGGGAACTCGTTGAACTCATGAAATGGATAGACATACATGAGATCGTCATCGGGTACCGGAAGAGAAGGATGGACCATTCGGGAAGAAGGGTTCTCGGCTGGGGCTGGACGACTCTTGTGAGATTGATTTTCGGGTTGAATGTCAGGGACATCGATTGCGCTTTCAAGCTGTTCAGGAAAGAGGTGATCGATAACATCTCCATCGACTCCATCGGCGCTTTCGTCAACAGCGAGATACTTCTCAGAGCCACGAGGAAGGGATACACGATCAAGGAAGTGCCGGTAACTCATTTTCCCAGGCTCAATGGTAAAGCAATGGGTGCACACCCGCGGATAATCTTCAAAGCCCTTCACGAACTTTCGAAAATGTACAGGGAACTCTCGTGAGGCCTGTCTCTCTCGCTATCGTGGCAGCATGTCCCTACCCCACCTGGCAGGGCTCTCAGGTTTTGATCAGACAGATGTCGGACTCTCTCTCTCAGAGGGGCCACAAGGTGCACCTCATCACCTACGGATACGGTGAATACGACCTGGAGCCCGATTACCGGTTACACAGAATTCCCGACCTGCCATTCGGCCACAGCCTGCGATCAGGTCCGAGCCTTTTAAAGGTTCTCCTGGATGGTTTTCTCGCCATCCAGCTCTTCAGAGTCGCACTCAAGGAGAGGATCGATATCATTCACGCACACAACTACGAAGCCCTCTTCGCTTCCTTTCCCGTCGCCGGTCTCCTGAACATCCCTCTCGTTTACCACAGTCACACAATCCTTTCGAAAGAACTCCACACATACTTCACCTCAGCATTTGCGAGAGGCCTCGCCCGAAAATTTGCACTGTTGATCGATCGGCTCGCGCTCCGTCTGGCGAACCATTTCATCGCGGTGAGTGAGGACGAATTGAAGTTCTTCACCTCAATGGGGAAGAAAGAGACCGAATTCAGCTGCATTATCCCGGGTATCGTCATCGAGGAACACGGTCATGAACCGGTTGATGTCGAAGAAGGATCAATATGTTATATGGGCAACCTGGATAACTATCAGGATATCGAGACTCTGTTCGGAGCGGTGAGACTGGTGGCAGACGAGATGGAGTCGGCGAAACTTACCGTGGTGACACGATCTGATTGGAGTAATTATCATCCACTGATCGACCGGAAGGGACTTTCCGATTTTGTCCGTTTCGTCCGGCCCGGAACCTTCGCTGAAGCTGTGAACATCCTAAAGGCCTCGAGTGTTGCAGTCAGCACACGGAACATCCCATCAGGATTTCCGATCAAGCTTCTCAATTATATGTCGTGCGGGAAGGCAATAGTGGCGACTGAGTCCTCTGGGAAGATTCTCCAGGACGGGGATACCGCACTCATCGTTGATGATAACGATCCCGCGGCTTTCGCCAAGGCGATTATCAGGCTCCTGAAGGATGACTCGTTGAGAAGTGAGATCGGACAGAGAGTTCTGGAGATGGCTGCTTCCAGATGCAACTGGAATAACAGCACAGCACAGCTGGAGAGGCTCTATGAGAGACTCCTGAAGGAGAAGGAAGCATTACAGACTGCTTGAATGCTGGCCGGAATAGATTATATTGTTTAGCGATGTGACATGTGAACCTGAGGGAGTCTGCGGTCCTGCGTGAACAGGACCACTGAGCCAGGAGTTTCGATCTGATGAATAAGGCGACGAAGGTACTGATTATCGGCCTCGATTGTGTAACACCACAGCTCCTTTTCGACAGGTGGCTCGATGAACTCCCCAATGTGAAAAAGCTCATCGGTTCAGGTTCTCACGGACTGCTGGAGAGCTGCATCCCTGCGATCACCTGTCCCGCCTGGATGTCGATGGTCACCAGCAAAAGCCCGGGCAAGCTCGGCGTGTACGGTTTCCGTAACAGGAAAAACTACAGCTATGACGAGATGTTCTTCGCAAACTCGTTCGCAATCAGGGAAGACAAGGTCTGGGACATTCTGGGGAAAGCGGGGAAAGAAGTGGTGATTGTCGGTGTACCACAGACCTATCCTCCAAAACCGGTCAATGGCTGTCTCATCTCAGGCTTCCTGACTCCTGACACGAGTTCACCGTTCACCTACCCCGAATCACTCAGGGAGGAAGTGTTGTCTGTCGTGGATGACTACATTCTTGACGTGCGTGACTACAGGACCGACGACAAGGATTACCTCATCACTCAGATCCAGAAGATGACCGAGACGCATTTCAAAGTTATCAAACACCTCCTGGCCAACAAGCCCTGGGATTTCTTCATGTTCGTTGAGATAGGTCCAGACCGAGTCCACCACGGGTTGTGGAAGTATTTCGACCCAGAGCACATGAAATATGAGGACAACTCCGGATATCACAAAGCCGTACTCGATTATTACAAATATCTGGATCACGAGATCGGACAGATCCTAGACATTGTCGGTGATGAAGTTGCGGTGATCATCGTCTCCGATCACGGTGCAAAAAGGATGGACGGTGGTATCTGTATCAATGACTGGCTGACCAGGGAGGGTTATCTCAAATTGAAGTCGGTCCCCGATGGCATCAAGCCATTCAGCAATGATCTCGTCGACTGGGAAAATACTACGGCATGGGGATCCGGCGGTTACTACGGGAGACTCTTCTTGAATGTGAAGGGAAGAGAGCCGAGAGGAATGATCGAACCGAGCTCATATGAAAAGGTGCGGACGGAGATCATCGAAAAACTCGAGAACCTCCCCGACCACACAGGGAAGGATATCGGCACCAGGGTGTTCAGACCTGAGGACATCTATCCTGTCGCAAACGGTGTCTCCCCCGATCTCATCATCTATTTTGGTGACCTGTTCTGGCGATCGATCGGGACTGTCGGGAATCCTGATATCTACACATTCGAAAATGATACCGGCCCGGATGACGCCAATCATGCACAGCACGGCATTCTCATCATGCACAACACGGGAGACGAGACCGGTCCACGGACGATTTCAGGTGCGCACATCATGGATATTGCCCCCACGACCCTCGAGATCATGGGTGTTGACGTCCCATCCGACATGAAAGGGAAGATACTGATATAAGGAGGTTATAGATGAAAGGGTTCACCATATGGTTTACGGGTCTCTCCGGTTCCGGCAAAACCACTATTTCCAGGCTCGTAGCCGGCGAGATAGAGAAAAGGGGAGGGAAAACCATCCTGATCGATGGTGAAGAAATGAGGATGGGGTTTGATGATGGTCTCGGATTCGGGAAGGATGACAGATTATCTCAGGCAAAACGCCTCACCTTTATCGCGGGAAAACTCGCGAGAAACGGAATCATCACCATCACTGCCTCGGTTTCACCTGTCAGGAGTTATCGGGATGATGCTAGAAAAAAACTCGGGGACTTCGTCGAAGTCTACCTGAAATGCACACCTCGGATCTGTGCTTCGCGTGAGGAGAAGGGATTGTACGAGAAATACGAGAAGGGTGAGATCGCCAATCTTGCGGGTTGCGACCTGGATTACGAAGAACCGGAATCAGCCGAAGTCGTCTGTGACACTTCCAAACTAGACGCCGAGGAATCTGCTCAGAAAACAATCAAGAAACTCGAGATGCTCGGCCTCCTTCCGGTTGCCGAGATCGATGACGGATACTCCGAAGAAGAGGAAAAGAAGGTCGAAGACAGACTGAGAAGTCTCGGGTACATCGAGTGAGGAGCCAGCTTTGAACAGAGGACACAGGAACAGACGGATAAGAAACGACGCGAGAAATCACTCGACATCTCACGGAGATGATCACATCGACTCCATAGACAGGAGCCTGTCGAAATTCATGAGCCTTATTCTCCGCCACCAGCCCGAGCAATTCGGACTGACACTCGACAGCAGGGGCTTCATATCCATAAGCAGTCTCGTTGAAGCCATGCAGACGAGAAAATCTTGGATAACCGAAGAAGATATCCGCAGAATAGCGGAGACGAGCGAGAAACAGAGATTTGAGATAATCGGATCAATGATCAGAGCACGGTACGGTCACAGTATTCCGGTATCCTTCGATGAGGACGAGGTCGTACCTCCCGAAAATCTCTTTCACGGAAGCTCACGTGCGGCAATCGAATCGGTGCGGATCGATGGGCTCAAGGGAATGGACAGACAATATGTTCACCTGTCCGTCGACGAAGCGGAAGCTCACCAGGTGGGGCTTCGACACGA
Organism: uncultured Gemmatimonadota bacterium; assembly: GCA_964654825.1. Lineage (GTDB taxonomy): Bacteria > Gemmatimonadota > CAZMKB01 > CAZMKB01 > CAZMKB01 > CAZZKG01. Next base: position 35,975 of record CAZZKG010000032.1, read on the forward strand.
TCCCAGAGCCGTCGTCCTCACCATCAAAGCTCTCGAGGCGCATGAACAGGGATACACCTTCTACCGGACCGGCCCTCTCTTTATGACCAGGCAGGTTCCTCCGCAATTCATCATTTTCCCCGAAGAAATCGAACAGGAATAATCAATCCATCTCAAGCGGGACCTCTTCGTGAGGTGGCACTATCCGGCAGGTTCCTTCGAAGGGAATGTGATCCGCTGCCGTGACCGTCACATCCATCCTGCCGTGGGTAGATGGATGTACCGGTAGAGTCGCGAGTCCCGAAGTGTCGGTCAGTGCTACTTTGTAGACCTCTCCCTTTTTCATCACACAGATCCGGGCCCCTTCCAGGGGTTCACCACTGCTCCACACTTCCACAACCAACTCCTGGTTCCCGATGGGGAGGTGGTCAGCACATGAGACATCGAGATCGACCGGTGTGTTGAGCCAGATCGGCATCTCAGGTTCGCCCAGAAGGTTGAAGGTCCACTCACAGTGCCTTTTCAAACCCATGTCCCACCCGCCCTGCGGGAAATGATGTTTATCCCAGGTAATGGCTTTCCCGAGGTTGTTCTGGCCATACTGGAAGATACCACGCCACCAGTCTCTGTCGAGCTGACATGAGAGCCCCTCGGTATTGCCAATGTAATACCAGCCGGACCGGGTGTTCCCGTTGTATGCCACGCCGGCCTGGCCGGGATTGTAGATGACGAAATGCTCGGCGATACAGTCGTTCTGGTCCATGGCATTGGGCCAGCAGCCCATAGACACCAGGATCGATGTTCTGTCGTCATTATTCAGAAAAGCTACATCCCAGTTTGATAAGAGCCAGCCGTGATTGACACTGCCCACACCCATCACGGTAGAACCGCAGTGATCGGCATGATTCACCAGATTCTGGCCGGCCTCGAGAGCGTCATTTGCGTCGTGGTAATGGTTGCCTGTGTCACTGTCATACACTTTAGTCACGTTGAAATAATCGGGCAGATAACCATCTATTACTTCCTTGAGGTTCTCACACGGTGTGGAAGAGTCGAGGTCGAACCCCAAAAGCAGTACATTAACAGGGTAGTCGGTGCGGGGGGGATCCTTCTCATATTTGAGTACCTTGTCCACGAAAATCGTTACCTCGTCGACGGACTCGACGGGCGCTCTCCCAACGAACACTTCATGTGTCCAGTCGCCGTCATAATCGGAATAGTATTGATCACTCGGACACTCTTCGCTCTGATACAGTCTGTACACAAACGGCACGGAACTGTGTTCGCCGCCCATGAGAAAATACATCGTCCCCCAGTGGGAACTAGCGTCCATGACGAACTGCCTGATCTTCAGCGTGTCTCCGGGCCCCTCGTAATTTCTGTATATCCAGCCGGGAGTCACTACGGTGTCACGCACACCCTTCTTCGTGTGCCAGTCAACAAGCGGTATAAATGCCTCGGCGTACTCCAGCGTCGTGATGATCACGTGATCGTACTCACCGGACGGAAGCCGGCTCGACCTCTCTCCCGGGGGAGGACTCAGCTCCACATCATCCGGGTTCATCACCATCGATTTCAACATCTCCTCATACGTCCGGCGCTGAAAATCGGTGAATCGGTCATAGCTCTCACCGGCAGGACTGGCCGAATTAGCCATCACTCTACACGATACAACCACCTCAACCATCTCGTGCAGTACCAGACGCCTCTCCGCGGGAACGTATCGGAGCGGATACAACCTGATGTGGGCGATCTGTTGACCCGCGAGGTCGCTCTGGTTATCCAGCACAACCAGCTCACCCGGAAACATCCGTCTCGACCCGTATATCACCTCATCGGGACCGATCGTGAGTCCACTGAACTTCTCCGAAGTCCTCCGCGGCGGCTGCCCCGGCATCACCCGGTAAAGACCCGGTATATCTATCGTCTCAAGAGGCCTGGCCTCGACCCTCACCACCTCGGTCCCTGCCGGAATAGCCACGCTCAGACTCTTCTCCGGCATAACCGGCTTCCCCGGCTCCGAGTAAACGCTCCCATCCCGCAGGCTAAAGAGATCATAGTCCCCCACCATCTCTCTGACAAGGTCCCCTTCCAGGAATTTGACCGTGAACCGAACCTCGTGAGTAATATCATCTCCGGGATTCGCCGGCACTCCGGCCCGTAGAGGATTGATCATAATGAGGAAAAAGAACCAGGAAACGACAGATAATTTCATACAGCTGATTGTGTTCACAGGTTTCTCCCGGTGAGTGTTGGTTTGCGACTATTGTTCATATGAAACTTTTGAAAAAACTCCTTCTTCATCCCGCTATATTAGCACAAACACCGGTAATTCGTCAAGCGGCGTTCGATAATGCCATTGACCATCCCGGGCTGCTATTGCATTATTTGAAGAAAGGCATCTCAGATATAGTATCCACCGGAGCCCCAGGCGAGGAGGGTGATAACATGGAATATGGACAGATCAACGAGCCGGTTCTCCAGACCCTTAAAGAGGCAGTCGGTGAGAAGAATTTTTTCGTAGCAGAAGCTATCAGTGAAGACTACACACATGATGAATTCTCGCTGCGGGAGATCGCCAGGATGCCGACGGTCTTGGTGAAGCCGGAGACTACGGAATCCGTTTCTGCGGTACTCCGCATAGCCCAGGAGAACCGTATCCCTGTAACTCCGCGCGGTGGTGGGACGGGTCTCTGCGGTGGTTGTATACCTCTGTTCGGAGGGATCCTCCTCTCACTCGAAAAACTTGCCGCCGTCGAGGAAACCGACACCGACAATATGATGATCACGTGCCAGGGAGGAGTGAGGCTGTCCGACCTCTACGCCGAATCCGAAAAAGCCGGACTTTTCTTCCCGCCGCATCCCGGTGATGAGAACGCGATGGTCGGCGGTGTGATCTCGACCAACGCCGGCGGTTCCCGCGCGGTCAAGTACGGTGTCGTCAGAAATTTCGTGAGGGGAATGGAGGTCGTTCTTCCCGGTGGTGATATTTTGAAGATCGGCGGGAAGATGAGCAAGACCTCATCCGGATACAACCTCCTCCACCTGTTCACCGGCTCCGAAGGAACACTCGGGGTCATCACCAGGGCGACGATTGCACTCATGGCACCCCCTGGAGCAGTAGAAACACTCATCGCGCCTTTCTCTTCTGCCCGGGAAGCTGTCAGAGCCGTCTTGCAGATAATGAACCGTGGAGTCATTCCGATGGCTCTGGAACTCCTCGAAGGCAAATCGATCAGGCTTCTCGAAGACAAACTCGATATGAGATGGCCGGGCTCGGAGGGGGAATTTTTTCTCATGGCCATCCTGGACGGCCCTGACCAGGCATCAATTGATCAATCAATGGGAAAGACTGCCGAAATTTGTGCCGAGTATGGTTCGATGAACATTCTCGTTGCCGATTCAGCGGTGAAGCAGCGGGAAGTCCTCCACATGCGGAGCATGCTGTACGAGGGTATCAAACCTTACACAGTGGAGACACTCGACATTTCCCTCCCGAGAAGTGAGCTTGCCGACCACGTCGAACGGGTTACTGCGTTGTCACACGAATATGATATCTGGGTGCCCACATACGGACACGCGGCGGACGGCAATCTCCACTCGCACATAACGAAGGTCCGGTTCGAGGGAAACCACCCCGAGCATCTCGATGAGACAGAATGGAAACCCAGCTACGAACGAGTGAGGGATGAGATCCACAGAGATGCCATTGATCGTGGAGGTGTCGTATCGGGCGAACACGGCATCGGTCTCGTGAAGAAGAAGTATCTGAAATCTTTTCTCGGTGAGAGACAGATCGAGATCATGCGAGGGATCAAGCGGGCCTTCGATCCTCACTCCATCCTCAATCCGGGTAAGATATTCGACGCGTAGCATCAACCAAAAAGGTTTGCATTGCCACTTCACCCGTGAGCCGGTGCTTGTTCAGTTAAATGTTGTTCTTCTACGCCGCCAGCCTTCGAATGTCAAGTATATGACGGTGATTATTGACTCTCACCAGAGCACACAATAAGATAACGGGCCGAGCAGTAAATATTTCCCGGAATGACAGCCTTCTCGAAACGATTCCTGCCTGCATCGCGGG
>CAZZKG010000033.1:0-34787 GCA_964654825.1 uncultured Gemmatimonadota bacterium
CTTTCGTCGGAAGACCTGGTCAGAAATACGTGTGCCCCGGTCCTGTCGAAGTAATCATACAGGTTGCGGGCAACCCTCAGGTTGAGATCGATGGATCTCGTACCGGCAGGCCCCACGGGACCGGTATCCTTTCCACCCCCCTCGGGATCGATGACGATAGTTTTACCCATTAAAACTCCGTCGAGTACAGGTTCAAGCATCAGTACCCGGAGACCGCTGTTGGACCCTCTCTCATCGGTGTTGATGATACCTTTGTATGGCTTGTATCCCCGCTTCGAGGCGACAATCCGGTGTTCCCCCCGGGGGAGCCCCGCGCTGAACACGTAGCCGTCTCTGTTCGAAATGAGCAATAGTTCGCCGTCGATATCGACCTTCACCTCCGGGAGCGGTACTCCCATCGCCCCGTCCATCAGCCTGATGGCGAGGGGCAGGAGAGCATCCCTGTAGGCTCTGAGTGTCACCGCCTGAGACATGCCGGCAGCTTTGATCCTGCAGTTGTACTTGCCCTGATTGTTTGCAGTGAGATAGAACCGCGCCGTACCCCCGTGGGTCCGTGCTTCCGTCTCGCCATCGATACCTCCAGGAAGAGTTATCAAAACGACAGTACCGTCTGCGACGGGATTGCCGTACCTGTCGAGCACGGTCGCTTCGAGCAGAAAGGGCGTCTTCGAGCCGGCCGGGATACGTTCGGGAGAGTTCCTCGTGAGGATGACGGCCGGGGTTGTTATCGTCACGAATTCGTACCCGGTGTCCCGGGAAGAGTTGCCCATCCGGTTCCTGAATGATATTCTGAGAGAGTGATGACCCGGCGAAAGAGGTTCGGTCAGAATCACCGTGAGCCGGCCCGAGCCCTCATCGAATGTCCACTCAGGCATTTTGCCGTCCAGGTCTGCTGTTATGGTGGACACGTCCACACCTCCACCTCCTTCGCCCGGATCGAGCAACGCATGTACTTTCGGTAAAACTCCGTAGGTTGTGTCCGAGGCGGACAGTTCGATAATGTCGACCGTCGGCACTCCCCGTGAGAAGTAATCCATTATCCCCAGGAGGTACGCTCTCGCCTCGAGCAGCTGCTTTTCCTTCTGCCTGATCTTTTTCTCCACGTCGGGATTGGAGATGTATGACGCTTCTCCGAGGAGAGACGGGTTGTCGTTATTTCGGAGGACGTAATAATTACCGGGGACGAGTTCGTGTTCCGGTATGCCGAGATTTTTCACCATGTGTTTGTGGACATACCTGGCGGCATCGAGAGACGGGCCGTCATCTGCCATCCGGTAGTATGTTTCGGTGGCATTGTAATCCCGCAGGCCCGAAGCGGTCGAATTGTGATGGATGGAGATGAAAAGATCGGCATCTGTTTCGTTCGATATCCTGACCCTTTCCGACAGGTCATCCCTGGCGACCGGTTCCTGTTCCTCTGACACCAGGTCGCTGTCGCCGGATCGAGTGAGGATCACATTCGCTCCGCAGTTGTCGAGCATTCTCGCCAGTTCGAGCGCGACCCCGAGATTCACATCCGCTTCCCTGGTTTTCTTCTTGCCGACCGCACCGTCGAATCTTCCGCCGTGACCCGGATCGACGACGATGGTCCTTCCGACGAGTACGCCCGCGTCGAAACCGGCGAATGATTCCGTCAGCCCCCGGTACAGGGGATCGGGTGGTGAGATGAGGGGGAGTCTGGCACAGGAGATCAGAACAGCGAACAGTACAGCCAGGGGATATAATACCGATCGCATAATTCTTTCCCTCGGTCAGCGTGGTGCATCATTCCTTCTGTATACTCATTCTGAGGAATAATACTCATCCTCCCCCTGTCGATCAAGACCGGTGGACATGTCTTAAAAAAAAGGCCTGCTTTCTGTGCAGGCCCTTTATCTGATATGTCCCGTGTCCGAATGTTCACGGAACGCGTCGGAAGCTGTTATCGTACCGTTTACGGCTGCTGTCCTCCCTCGAAATCATGCGGTGGCGGTGGATTGAGCCGTGTCACGAACTCATCGATAACGCCACCCCGCAGGCCGAATACCCTGGAATAGCATCCCCACTGGTTGCCGGTCGCATTTTCCACTTTTATAAGAAGCCTGTTCCACCCCTTTTGAAACAGCACTGTTGTGGCTTCCGCATCGGCTCTTTCCTTACGGTGGACATGAGTGTCGCGTACCAGGTTGCCGTTGAGCCATATCCGGAGACCGTCGTTAGAACCGGTCCATATCCGCGCGGCCCTGGTCCCCGGGCTGTGAACGTACGTGTGCAAGTAAGCCACCCTGTCCTCACCCGTACTGAAATGGGATTTGAGATCGATGAAATCACCGCTGCTTTCGAGAGTTTCCCAGGTAAACCCGCCGCTTTCCATTCCCTCCTCGGGCTGGATCGTTTCCTCCCCGATAAAATCTTCCTCGAGCCCCGAATCGTCCGTGTTGTCGAAGGGACCGAGAGCCAGCCAGTCCCGGAAGTAGGGAGCGTCCGATCGGTCGATCACCTCCGCGGAGGCGTAGAGAAGTGGTGTCATGTGATCCACCAGGATGTGGACGTAGTAGTCCATGCTGGAGTGGCCCTGTGGATCCCAGTCCGGGTCGTCCTGGTAGTGTGAGTCGGGGACCATCTCGTCGGGAAATCCCGCCTTGTAGTACATCAGCGCGTTCAGGTGATGAAGCCACTCGTGGAGATTGAGCTCCCAGTGCTGATTGCCGAGGCCGGAGTAGTAGAAGCAGTTGATGTATGCGGCGCCCTGTGACGGCTGTATCTCTCCTCCCCAGGCTTCTCCCTCCGGAGTGGAGCCCTGGTAATACCACCATGCGAGACCCCAGATACCGCCGGTCGGAATCTGGGTCGGTTTCCAGTAGAGCATGACGCTGTCGTACTGACCGAAGTCGATCTGGTCCTCGTACGCCCAGGCCATGTCGGATGCGTTGACGTGGTAACCCGAACCGCCGCTCCCCGAAATCTCCGTGATGGGCTCATCGATGATAATCTCGTCGTAGTCGAGCTCGAGCCAGTCGCCGGAGTAGTAGGAGACGGTGTCCACGAAACGCTGAAACTGATTCTCGATAGTAATGATGTCCAGGGGATACATGAAGGAGGTTTCGTGTTGGGGGTTTCCTTCTTCGTCTTCGTAGTCGACATCGATGTTAGTCATGATGACGAGGAGCAGATCGAGTTTGTTGGTGACAACTGGGGGTGGAAAATTGGGTTCGGGCGTTCCCCCGGGGCCGAGTGTACCCGGGATCTCACCCGGGGCATGTCCGAGGACGTCTTCGACCCTGTCCATGCTCATGGTTCCTGAATCACTCTCAGCAGAGAATCCGTTCTGGGGGGATATAATCGCCAAAATGACAATAATAACCGGGATCATCCACAGTGACCTGTATGTCATCGAAACCTCCTTGCTCCGGTTTTTCCGCTATTTTAGCCCAAAATCGAAAATATGTCAAGTCAGCGGACAGCCGTGGTCATGTTGGATTTTAAGTTAACCGTTTTCCTCAGTGCTTGGGAAGGTGCACCTGTTTTTTTATTACCTTTTCCTTGATTCGGGTGGAGAAAAGTGTTATATATGAACAGATGTTCATATAAAGAGGTTTGTGGGACGGGCCCGGTTCAGATAGAATTCGATTTGTACGGGGGATGATGTGACGGAGCTAGATCAGAAATAATTCGATGTATAAAGGGGGAGTGTGTGACGGACTCGGTTCAGAAAGTGGATTGTGCAATGAATATCGTTCGAAAGAAGTCGAGTCATGAGGAGGATTAAATGACCGATCTCGATCAGAAAGGGTTCGATTCCTGCAGTGAGTTCCTGGTGAATCCCGAACGCGTCGCACAGGTCAGGAAGCGTATCATAGATGACGGGACGATCAGGGAGATGTCCGACCTGTTCCGGATCCTCGGTGACCCCACACGGGTCAAGATTATTCACGCACTCTCACTCGAGGAGCTCTGCGTCTGTGATATTGCCACACTCCTCGGGGTGAGCCAGTCCGCCGTGTCTCACCAGCTCCGTGTGCTCAGGAACCTGAGACTGGTGAAATACCGGAAAGAAGGAAAGAAGGTTTACTACAGCCTGGATGATGATCACATCAGGCTCCTCTTCCTCCAGGGGCTGGACCACGTTTCAGAACGGAGATAAGGGATGAGAGAAGCGACCGTGTTTCACATCGAGGGGATGGACTGTTCGGAAGAAACCGGACTCATCAGAAAAAAACTTGCCGGTGTTTCCGGGATCGGCGCGCTCGACTTCAACATTATACGGGGGACGGTTAAGGTGCAGTTCGAAGCTGATCTCATCGATGTCACGGAGATTAAAAAACTGATCGAGGAAACCGGACTCCGCGCCACGTCGGGGGAAGACAGTGCCCGCGAGGGATTCCGGGATCGCAGAGGGAAACACGTAGCCACGGTGGCAGGCGGTTTTTTTATCTTTCTCGGCTGGTTCATCTCCTCAGGTGGAGGCGCCGCATACCTGTCTACACTTCTTTTTCTGATCGGGATCATCACGGGAGGATTCTACATCTTCCGGAAAGGGCTGGCTGCCATCCGCACCGGTACCGCTGACATGAATTTCCTCATGGGCATCGCGGTCATCGGCGCTGCCGCCATCGGTGAGTGGCTCGAAGCGGGAGTCGTCGTTTTCCTGTTCTCCATTGCCCAGCTTCTCGAGACGTACAGCCTCGAGAAGGCGAAACACGCCATCGAAAAGCTCATGGATCTCTCACCGACGCTGGCGAGGGTGAGTCGGAACGGTGACGGAGTCGAAGTCTCTCCCGATGATATAAATCCGGGGGAAGTGCTTCTCATCAGACCGGGGGAGAGGATACCGCTCGATGGCGAGGTAACCGTCGGCTCATCTCACGTGGATCAATCGCCCATTACGGGTGAATCTAAGATCATCTCGAAGGAGCCGGGAAACGAGGTTTTCGCCGGAACCCTCAACGGGGAAGGCTTTCTCGAAGTAAGGGTGACGAGAGGGGTCTCAGATACCACCCTGGCCAGGATCATCCACCTGGTCGAGGAGGCAAGTGCTACAAGAGCGCCGTCGCAGAATTTTGTCGACAAATTCGCCAGGTACTACACTCCCACCGTCATCATCCTGGCAATGGTTCTGGCTACCGCCCCTCCACTCTTGTTCCACCAGCCGTTTACGGAGTGGTTCTACCGGGCTCTCGTTCTGCTCGTCATCTCGTGTCCGTGCGCTCTTGTTATTTCGACACCGGTCACCATCGTCTCCGCTCTCGCCTCCGCTGCGCGAAACGGTGTGCTGTTAAAGGGCGGTGTCTACCTCGAGGAATCAGCATCAGTCAGGGCTGTGGTCTTCGACAAAACTGGGACACTGACAACAGGTTCCCTGTCGGTAACCGATGTTTTTCCTCTCGATGGGAGGGACTCTGACGAAGTACTGGTGATCGCCGGTTCGATCGAATCCCTGTCCGAACATCATCTCGCCCGTGCCATTACAGATATAGCCGACAGGAAGGGTCTGCCGCTCAAGGAGGTCGGTGAATTCGAAAGTCTCCCGGGGAAGGGGGTCAGAGCGAAGATCGAGGACACGTCCTACTTCCTCGGCAGCCACAGACTCATCGAGGAGGAAGGTCTCTGTAACCGGCGGATCGATGAGATTGTACGGTCGCACGAGGAAAGTGCCCGGACGGTGGTGATGCTGGCTGACGCTGAAGCGGTTCTAGGTGTCATCGTAATAGCCGACACCCTGAGGGAGGAGAGCAGAGGCGCACTCACTGAGCTAGGTCGTCTCGGGATCGAGCGGGTCGTCATGCTCACCGGGGACGATGAGGGGACGGCGAAGGCCACTGCTCGTGCACTCGGGATCTCGTCGTATGAATCCGGTCTGCTTCCCGAGGAAAAAGTGGAGAAAGTGAAAGAACTGCTGACTTCCTATGGAAAGGTGGCGTTCGTGGGGGATGGAGTGAACGACGCTCCGGCTCTGGCGACTGCGACCATCGGAATCGCCATGGGGGGGGCAGGCACCGATGTCGCTCTCGAGACATCGGATATCGCCCTCATGTCGGATGACCTCTCGAAGATTCCATATACGATCAAGCTCGGGAAGAAGGCGCTCCGGGTAATCAAGGAAAACATCACTCTGGCAATCATCACAAAGCTCGTGTTCTTCGCGCTCGCCGTCCCGGGCATCGCCACACTCTGGATGGCTGTGGGTGCTGACATGGGGGCGTCTCTCGTAGTAATCCTCAACGGCCTGAGACTGCTCAAGAGCGACGTTAAATAGTTAAATAGGGACAGTCACCATTTTTAAATAGGGACAGTCACCATTTAATCCACGAATTAAATGGTGACTGTCCCTATTTAAAGAGAGACTCTGAGAGCAGCCGGTCAAGCGGTCATCTCGAAGATATTGTGAAGCACCGAGACAGCCTTCTCCATGTCAGAGACGGCTATCTGCTCATCCTTCGAATGTTCCTTCTCCACACCGGTGCCGAGGACTGCGGTCTGGATGCCTTTTTCGTTGTAGATCGATGCGTCGGTGCCACCGCAGATCACTTCGGTACAGGGGTCCATGCCGGAGGATAGAATAGCTTTCTTCGAAATCTCCACGACCGGTGAGTTGTCGGGGATGTTGACCGACTTGTAGGCGAGGTCGAGTTTCACATCGATTGCGGCACCCTCTTCCTTCGCCCCGTCCTCGAAATGTTTTTTCATCTCGTCGGCTACCCTGAGACACTTGTCGTTGTCGAGGCTCCTGCACTCGGCGGTTATCGAGACCTTCTCGGGGATGCCGTTTCTGATTTCTCCGCCTTTGATGATGCCGACGTTGGCTGTTGTCTCGTCATCTATCCTTCCCAGGTTCATCCTGGCGATCCCGTTTGCAGCCGCCTTGATCGCCGAAATCCCCTTTTCAGGCTCCATGCCGGCGTGAGCCGCCTTCCCGGTGATTTCGACGTCGATCATCATGTGCGAAGGCCCCCCGATCACGATCTTATCGAGCACATCGCCGTCGAAGAGATACCCGGTCTTCGCGGCCAGCTTCGAAGTGTCCAGGTGCTTCGCGCCGACGAGTCCGATCTCTTCTTCCCTGCTGACGACGAACTCGATGGGGGGTCTCCTGCCGGCCGTCCTTAGCGCTTCAACGACCTCGGCGATACCGGCTTTGTTGTCCGCCCCGAGGACCGTCTCCCCCTTCGAACGGATGATGTCGCCTTCGAGGACGGGCACGATACCCCGGCCCGGTTTGACGGTATCCGCGTGGCAGCTGAGAAGTATAGGTTCCGTTTGGCCGCTGTTTTTTCCGGGTATTTTTGCTATCAGGTTTTTGTATTCGTCTCTCTCGCAGGCGGCGCCCAGCTCATCGGTCAGGAAACTCTGGAGGTACGTGAGAACCCCTTCTTCACCGCCCGACTCGCTGTCGATCCGCACCAGGTCCATGAAAATATCGACCATGTTTTTACTCATTGCTCCACCTCTTTACCAGAAATGTGAATACTAATATTGTGTTCTCATTACGATGCTAAACATACATCAATTGGAAAATCACCTCAAGTGTTCCATGACGGAAGCGAAGTGGGACGAAAATGAATCTCCGCGGTATCAGTACCTGCCGGCTGATCAGCTTCCCACATCTCTGGCAGGCTTGACCATGGGGGGTGCGGGAGAATACGAACCGGGGAAGGGTCTTTTTTGGATTTGACAGGCCCGATCGAGTAGGGTATTATCATTTTACGAAAAACGAGGCGTTTTCCCTCAATAATTATTTTTATGAACTCTGATCCCGGCACCTATGTTTTAATTCTCCGAAGTCGTTCCAAAGCCACCACCCGGGTAGGCCGGTTGGGTCGGGTTACACTCGATGTGGGATACTACCTGTATGTCGGCAGCGCATTCGGACCGGGTGGCGTGAAGGCGCGGGTGTCACGGCATTTTCGTAAAGATAAACGTCGTCACTGGCACATCGACTATCTGCGTGAATACCTGGAGCCCATCAGCGCGTGGTATACCCACGACCGCAAGTATCTCGAGCACCAGTGGGCCCGGCTCCTCTCGGAAGTGAGCGGACTGTCTTCTATCCAGGGATTCGGCTCGAGTGATTGTGCCTGTATTTCACATCTGTTCTACACTCAGGGGGAACCGGATTTCGTCCACTTCTCTGACCTGATCGGGAGCGGGCTCGAGTCGTGTTCGTTCCATGAATCAGATGCACCCTGATTTTAACTCAGTGTCCACACCTATCGGTTGATCAATTCCTCGAGAAAATCCAGGGCCCTCGTGTCGCCTGTGTTCCCGAGCCAGAAAATAGCCGTGCGCTGAAGGCCGCTGTCGGTTTCGCTGCCGGCGATAGTGATCAGTTTGTCCACAGCAACCGGATCTTTGCTGTGACCCAGCATGTATATGACCTGCTCCCTCGTTTCGGTGAGCTCGAACCGGTCGTACAGTTCGACCAGCTCGTCGGTTTTGATGTAACCCCCCTCACCTGCAAGATGGAGCGCTGTCGTACGGTTCGATTCGTCTTCACTATCGTCGAGAAAAACACTTCTGAGCCACTTTCCCGTCCGGTCTTCGGAGAGATTGGCGATCGCGAATATGATCCCTTCCTTGAGGCCACTGTCTGTCAGGTTGTCATACATCTCGTCGAGAAAGGAAAAGCTCTCCGGTACGTTTTTATCGGCAATTCCCATGATCGCGATCTGTCGGAAATCCCTGGGTGCGTTTTCATCTGCCGCCAGTTCTTCGAGAAGAGAGAGTGATCGCGTGTCCGGGTTATGCGCCAGCGCTTCGACCGCTTTCAGGCGGAGGCGCACATCGCTCGAGTTTTTTGCGATATCTGCCAGAGCGAGTAAGGTGCTCTCACTCTTCATGTTGGAGAGCCAGAAGACCGCCACTTCACGGACTTCGATGGCCGGATCGTTTTCGATCACATCCAGGAGAAGATCTTCGCTCTCCTTCGTGTACTCCTGGCCGATCAGGAAAATCGCCTGTTCGCGCAACCTCGCAGTATCTTCGGTCCGCCTCGATAGAATCTTGCGAACGATGGGAAACGCCCGGTCCGGATCGATACTTATGAGGGCGTTAAGCGCAACCAGACGTGTGTCTTCTTCCTCATCAAGAGATGGTTGGGCAGGGGGCTCGGGAACCATGGCCGGTAACGGAAGTCTTTCCATTATTTCCTGCTGCACTTCAAACTCTTCTGATATCCTCTCGGCCTCCCGGACGATCTCTGCGTGGTTTACGGCCAGCTCGGCGGCCTGCCTGGCCACGAGTTCGGCGGCCTCCACATCACCACGCCTGGCCAGCTCTCCCCTGATTCGAGCGGCGAGTTCGGCCGCATCGCCACTCGTCGCGGCTTCGGCGTATTGCCTGTTCTGCAGCGCGAGCACTTCTCCGGCCGTTCGCAGATTGGAAATACCTCCCAGACGGTACCACGCGAATGCCTCCCAGTACAACGCGTCACCGGCGAAAGCTGAGGCAGAGTATTCCTCGTAGATCCGGTGAAACTCAGCCGCGGCCTGCCGGTATTCTTCCTGCGCGAGCGCTTCCTGAGCAGAATCATAGAGAGATTCTACCGGATCCTGCTCCCCGGCGAACAAAGACGTTGAAAACAAGACAATCAGAGTGAACAGAAAAAGGAGACTGACCGGGCGGAAAGGGATAAGTCGTCTTTTCATCATATCCTCCTAAACACCGGTCGCTCTGCCGCCGGCGGATGATTTATTACGGACTCTCATAAGAACATCCTTCCTGTTCAATCCATCCTGGATTCTATTTCGTTCTCTGGTATTCTGCTCCTCATCGTAGTGAGATGAGCCTAACTGAACCATCCGGGCGAGTACCAGTTCGAGGTCCTGGAGAAGCTGCTTCAGTTCGACATCCTCCGCCGCAGGTGAATCGAGGAGAAGTCGGGTCTCAGTCAACAGATCTCCGGCCCAGGCGGTGATTTTTTCAGGGGAGCTGTCTGTCGACTCGGAAGTTCTGAATCGCGTGAGCACTATGTCGGCTCGGGTCAAAAATGCATCGGTAACCTGCCGGTAGAGTCCGGTGTTCGCACCTCCTCCGGACAGGCCGCGCCGTGACGCGGCGGCGGCCTTCCCCGAAACGACGGGTGCCTCGGCAATTTTCACTTCCCGGTTCCCGGGATACCTGTACCAGATCCCGAATATCAGAACAGCAACAGCTGCCGCCGCAAGGACCGGCCAGACGAATCGGCGCGTGCGCCGCCGGCCCGTACGGGGGATTCTCGAGCCGGCTTTACGCCGAGACTCGATCCGCTCCCACATCTCCTCACGTGGAGTAGGTGGCGGGGAGTTGTACTCACGGGACGCCCGGCGGAGGATTTCCTCGAAACGGTCTTTTTTCATGATTCCACCTCATCGGGGTTGTTCACGGCTGCCATACCAAGAATCCGGCGCAGCGCTCCGTGAGCGCGAGCCAGCCTGGCCTTCGATGTCCCGACGGGAATGTCGAGAATTTCAGCAATCTCCCGGTGTTTGTATCCTTCCACATCATGCATAACGACTGCCAATCGCAATTGATCGCTCAATGTATCTATCGCCCTGCTCAGACTTCTTCGTAAATCGAGATCCGGCGCCTCCATTCCTCCCGAAGCTGATCCCGGATCATCCCACACATCTTCACGGTCCCGGTGCCTTTTCATTTTTCTCAACCCGTTCAGAATCACCGTGATCGCCACCGAGTGTAACCAGCTCGAAAGAGCGGAACGTCCCTCGAATGCGGCGAGTCGATCGAAGGCTCTTATGAAGGTCTCCTGCGTGAAATCTTCCGCCAGAGCCTCATCCCCGGTCATCCTGTATGCGAGCCGGTAAACACGTTCGACATGTCTGTCGTAGAATGTTCTCTCGGCAACGGGATCTCCGGCCACCGTCCGGGTGACCAGTTCGTTATCATCCAAATCATCCTCCGGGGAGAGTCTTCCGGCTCACCCTGTATGACACGCCCGGATTGAAAAAGGTTGTGTCGCGGGGTCACTGAAGTTCCGGGAACCCGTTTGAGTCAGTATCTCTGCCGACTTCTACTTCTTGATGAAGAGCTTCTCGAACTCCGGTGGTCCCCCCGCCTTCGCTCTCTCTCGAGTCTCTTCCATCCGTTCGTCGAAGGTTTTTCGTCTCGTCTGATAATAGATGCCCGTACAGGGCCTGGCGGAGGCGGCAATCGTCATCGCCCGGCTGAAATCGGCGGGGTCGTGGTCATCGGGGAGGGAGGAGAGAGTTTTCCGCAGAAAATCATAGGTCATCCTCCTGTCGAAGGTGACGCACGGGCTGTACACTTTGACGAAGGAGAAGCCGCGGTGGCGAACGGCTTCCCTGAGTATCGCCGACATCTGATCGGGTTCGCCGGCCGAAGCTGCGGCCACGAAGGTCGCCTTGTAGGAGAGGGCGAGGAGCTCGGGGACGAGAGGTTCGTCGGGGTTTCCGTAAGGAGTTGTCGCAGTGATAGTGTCGATCGGGGTAGTCGGGGAAGCCTGTCCCTTGGTGAGCCCGTAAATGGAATTGTCGAGGAGGATGCAGGTGATGTCCACGTTCCTCCTCGCGACGTGGGGCAGGTGGCCGCCTCCGATGCCCAGGCAGTCACCGTCTCCCGTCACGGCGATCACCGTTAGGTCTGGCCGGGCCATCTTCGCCCCTGTGGCCACGGGCAGCGACCGTCCGTGCAGAGTGTGAAATCCGTAACAGTTCATGAATCCCGGAAACCTGCCGGAACATCCGATCCCTGAAATAAAGACCAGGTTCACCGGATCGATCGAAAGTGATGCGAGCGTGTAGTTGAGGGCGTGGCTCACCCCGAAGTAACCGCACCCCGGGCACCAGATGGGAAAATTACCCGAACGATAGTCGAAGCCGCCTTTCCGCTCGACCGCACGGACGTCCGACACCACGGGTACCGGCGGGTGCTCTTCGTGTTTCTTCTTCACAAGAGTTCCCCTCTGATGCGATCATACACTTCGCCCGGCTTGAGCGGCACTGATGACAGGAAAGGGAATTTCGAAAGCTTCACCCCTTCGAGCTCACTCCGCAAGAGGCCGGCCAGCTGTCCCGTCGCGTTGAGTTCGACAACGAGGATCTTTTTGAATTTCTTCAGGTTTCTTTCGAACCACTTCACGTTGACCGGGCAGATCATCGGCACCTTGATGGCCGCCACCCTGATACCGTCACCGCCTGCGAGTTTCTGGACATCGCGGATGACACCGAATGTCGAGCCCCAGCTTATTACCGCTGTTCTGGCGTCCCTCGATCCGTACACCCGGGGTTTCGGACCTTCCGACAGTATCCCCTTCATCTTTCTGTACCGTTTTTCCGTATTAACTATGTGGAGATCGCTCGTGTATCCCGGTTTTCCGGTCTCATCGTGTTCGAGCCCCGTCTGCGTGTAGAAGAACCGGCCTGATCCGGGGATGGCCCTCGGCGAGATGCCGCTATCGGTGAGCCGGTATCTCCGGTACTCCTCCTCCAAGCCGGGATCGGGCGCGATGTTGGTGCTGTCTCGCCAGGCCGGATCGTATTCGAACGCCGGAACGCTTTCCTGCCTGTTAGATAGGAAAAAGTCGAGGAGAACGATGACCGGGAGCTGGTATTTCTCGGCGATTCGGAGTGCCGTGATCATCATGGGAAAGCATTCTGCCACGTTAGACGGTGCGAGAACCACCCGGGGAGAGTCACCGCTGGCTCCGTGCACGGCTATGTTGAGATCCGACTGTTCGGATTTCGTAGGGAGCCCCGTCGATGGCCCACCCCTCTGACAGTTCACGATGACGGCGGGATTCTCCGCCATGACCGACAGGTTGATCATCTCCGTCATGAGGGAGAGACCGGGACCGGACGTGGCGGTCATCGCCCTCTTCCCGACGTAGAAGGCACCGATGACCGCTCCAATCGCCGATATCTCATCCTCAGTCTGGACTACGGTCCCGCCGGTCTTGACGAGATCTTTCGCGAGAATCTCCATGATCTTCGTCGCCGGTGTAATTGGGTATCCGGCGTAGAACCCGAGACCGGCAGCCATCGCCCCGTACGCCGCCGCCTCGTTTCCGGTCAGGATCACTTTTTCTCTCTTCGATTTTCCGGGTGTCGGGGCAAAAAAGCTGTCCCTCTTCTGGACCTCGTCCCGGCCGTATTCATAACCCATCCAGAGACAGGTGAGGTTCTTCTCGATTAGGTCCTTCCCTTTTTTTCCGAACCGCGCCCGGAGGTATCTCTCGAAAGGATCGATGGGGAAGCCGAAAACCCCCCCGAAGGCTCCGACGGCCGCGATGTTCTTCGACCTCATGGTCCCGAATGTCTTTGATGAAATGGTGCCGATGGGGACGCCGTAGGCAATGACGTCGGGGGAGAGCCTGCTCATCAGGCTGTCTTCTTCTTCCAGGTAGGTGGGGAGGTCATTATCGAAAATGACGATGGCCCCCTCACTGAGATCATCAATCTGTTCGATCGCGAATGTGCTGTTGAGGGCGATCAGGAGGTCCGTATCTCCTCCCCTCGAATTGATTTCGGATTCCGAGGCTCTTACCTGGAACACGGTCTTGCCCGATCCTTTTATCTCCGCGCCGTAGTCGTTGAATGTGAGTATGTTGAGCCCGGCGATGGTCAGCGCTTCGACGAGAAAGTTACCAGTGAGGATGACCCCGTCTCCCGCGATGCCGCAGGTCCGTATCGTCATGTCGAATTTTTTCTGACTCGATTTCGCCGCCATCGGTTAGAACCTCTTCCACCAGGGGGTGCCTACCTCGACCCCTTCGATGTCGTACGGATTCACTTTCAGGGTGTCATAGACGGTCGGTTTCCCTGTCATGTTGAGACCGGCGATCCTGCCCTGGACCTTCGCGTTGGGCCATCCGAAGTTGAGGTAATAATTGCGCATCCCCCTGTGATAGGGCTGCGCGCAATCGCCCGCGGCCCACACATCCTCCACGCTCGTCCGGAGATGCTCATCGACGAGAATCCCCCTGTCGATCTCTATCTCCCGGGCGCTCAAGAATGAGACTTCGGGGCTGTATCCGTATGAACCCGTTATCAGACAGGACGTGACTTTTTTTCCTTTCCTGGTCCCTATCGTGAGCAGATCTCCCGTCTGCCGGATGCTGCCTATGTCGTCTTCGACGATGAGTGTGAGACATGGTTCCCGCCGCAGTCTACGGACGATCTCTTCGAAGTCCGGGTCCGATAGCGAGAGGGGCCAGAAACTTTCTCGGTTGAGAAGGAAGGAGACCCCGATCTTTTTTTTCAGGAGAGATTTGAGCAGCTCCAGCGATGCGAGACTGCCGCCGATGACGAACACGTCGGGCGCACTGCCGAGCTTTTCTCTCAGGACGCGAGCGTCGTCGAGGGTCCTCAGGGTGTGGATCGGGTCGCACACCGGCTCGAGGTACACGGGGATGTGCGGTCTGGAACCTGATGCGATCAGCAGCCTGTCGTATCCGAGTACCTCTCTGTGTCTGAAAAAAACCTTCCGACTTCGGAAGTCGACCCTCTCGACCTCCTGGCCGATCCTCAGATCGAGCCGCTTCGCGGAATAGAATCCGGCCTCATGGATCAGGAGTTTCGACTCAGGGGTGGCTCCGCTGATGAACCTGGGGAGGGCGTATCGGCGATACGGCAGGTCGAATTCGGATGAAATGATGGTCACCCGTCCCCGGGAGTCGCGCTTCCTGATTGTCAGAGCTGCGGTGATGCCGGAGATACCGGACCCGATGATGACATAATGCAGCCGGTTATTCGTCTGTCCCATAACTTTCCTCGAGAGATACCTTCGTCAGACTGATGCAGCGTGTCGGGCAGACCCTCTCGCAGTTGCCGCATCGGATGCACCTGTCCCCGTCGATGAAGATCGCCCTCACATCGTTCCATCGGTTAGCTTCTGTGACACTCTCGATGATGCCGTCCGGTGTCACCGTGAACCGGTTGACTTTTTTGATGCAGTCACGGGGAGCAACCTCGATGCAGGCCATGCAGTATATACACCTCGTGACGTCTATCTCGAATTTGTAGTGGCAGAGGTAGCATCGCTTCGCTTCCGTAGACGCGGTCTTTTTGGGGTATCCCTTTTCCACTTCGACACGGTATCCCTGCCTCTTCCGGCGACTCACCGTCGGCATCTTCTGCCGATCGATGAAGTCGTACTCCCTCATCCTCCCGGTGTCCGGGGCTTTGGCGGTGACGAGGTTCTGCCGGTGCCGGTACGTGCCAGTGAGGTATTCATCCACCGATGCCGCGACATGTCTCCCGTGCGCGATGGCGCCTATGACATTGCCCGGCCCGGTGATGCAGTCGCCCGCTAAAAACAGGCCCTCGCGTGTCGTGGCGTGAGTGTCCGGTTTGATTACCGGTGCCCCCCGTTCGTTCTTCTCAATGCCCGTGCCGTCGGATATAAACGGGAAGGTCGCGTGCTGCCCGATCGCGATGAGGACCGAATCCGCACCGACGGTGAAATCCGAGCCCTCGATCTCCCTGAAGTCCGTGACCGCATACTGTCGGTCTGCCGAGAGCGGTGTCGTCCTGACGAAGTCGATGGCGGTGACGGCCCCGTTTGTCCCGTGGATCCGGATCGGTTTCACGAGAGGATGGAGCCCTATCCTCTCGATTTTCAGCTCGTGAATCTCCTCCCGGGTACCGGAGAGGTACGCTTCGGTGCTCAGGAAGTAGAGACCGACATCTCTGCCGCCGAACCTCGTGGCGGCCCGCGCGCAGTCGAGCGAAGTGAATCCGCCTCCGATAACAACCACCTTCTCTCCTATCGTGGTCTTACCGGTGAGATTGACCTGTTCGAGAAACGGCAGGCCGTAGTGCACTCCGTCGAGGTCCACCCCGGGGATACCGATGGCATTGGGGAGCTGAGTCCCCGAAGCGACGACGGTGGCATCGAATTTTAACAGGAGCTCTTCGAGATCGAGATCTTTACCGATCGCGGTGTGTGTGATGATTTCGACACCGAGAGCTCTGATAAAGTCCATCTCCTCCTCCAGTACGTCCCTCGGAAGCCGGAATTCGGGGATGCCGAGAGCGAGCATTCCGCCTGTAACTTCATGAGCTTCGTACACGGTAACCATGTGTCCGAGGAGAGCGAGGTCATGGGCGGCGGCCAGTCCCGATGGACCACTGCCGATGATGGCCACTTTTTTGCCTGTCGGCGCATACAGCGGTACGGGCATGATGGCCTCTTTCCTGTTGTCCGCGGCGACTCTCTTTAGGAAGCAGATCGCAACCGGTGCTCCCAGATCGCTCTCACCGTGCCTGCAGCTGTCCTCGCACGGTCTGCTGCAGATACGGCCGAGGACTCCCGGTAGGATGTTCGAGTGTCTGTTTATCCCGTACGAGAGGTCGTACTCGGTCCCTGATATCGTTGAGATGTAGGCCGGAATGTTGGTGAGAGCGGGGCATGACCACTGGCAGGGTATGTTCTTCCGGATCCAGTGGAGTTCCCTCCGGCCGACGGGTTTCTTCTCGAGTACCTTATTCACAGGGTTCTTTCACTCCTTCATCAAGGCATAGATATCCGCGTTCACGGAGCCGGTCGCACTCCATCGCCTCTTTCGCGATTCTCCTCGATTCCTCGGACGCACTGCCACTCTGAGTCTCCTCCACGAGCCTTTTCACAACAGTGATCAACCCTATTTTCTGATGACACGGAGTACCCTTGAGGTACACAGCCACTGTGGATATACCTGCGCGGCACAGGCGGGGGATGGAACAGAGCGAACAGTAAACGGCATCTATGGAATCCATGCTGGAAAGACCTGTGTCGCTCCCCGAAAGATCTCCGTACCCTGCTGTCGAGTTTTCGGACTGGGCGTATCCTCTGAACACCGTGACGCAGAATTCATTTTCCGGAAGCGATGTCGAGAGTGACTCTATCTCACCGAGTGTGAGATAGGATGGGAGAGCGAACTTCGAAACCCCGATTTCGTTCCAGAACATCACCGCCTGACTGTTGAGCACCATTTCATCGGGACTAACGATGATCTCCAGCGGAATCTTCTCTTCCCGTACAGCCAGGATGAGGCCGGGATTCCCGGTCACGATCCCATCGATCGCCGCACTCGTGCGGAGCCGCCTGATGAGGTCGACGACCTGCTCCATGCTCCTGCTCGAGTATGACTCGGCGTCGACGCTGATGTAAACCTTCGCCCTGTGGCAGTGAGATCGTTCCACGATTTTTTGGAGTTCGTTGATCGATGTGACCTCATACCTTCTTCCGGAGGCCTGCCGGGCAACAGCTGTCGTCGGAAGGTGAGTGGATCCTTCTTTGAAGTCGATGAGGAGTGCATGTGCCCCGCTGATGAGGAGTAGTTCGGTTTCCTGGTAAGTGCACGCGGGAGAAAGAATCCGCACGGTCGGGCTCCTATAGGGGAGTGTTGATTTGATAAATGAACCTGTCGATGGTTGACTCACGCACCATGACGAGCTTTTCTTCCAGCTGGAGAATTGAACCGGTTCCTGAGAGAATGTCATCACTGATTGAAATCGAGCCTGATCCCTCGCCATCCGTTGTGAGAAGAGAATCGGCGCCGTGAAGGAGATAGCCGCATTTCCTCTGACAATCATCACAGTGGGAGGTTTCTCCGTCATCGTGTTTAGAGAGATCCCGGATCAGGCAGAAACCGCTGATCACACAGCAGTCATGAGGAAAATACAATGATCCGCTCAATCCGGTTTTGCCGAGGCTGACACCTGCCAGCTGGATCGGACAATCGAACTCGACTCTTTTTATCCCATTACTCCACAAAAACCTTCTGTATGGAAAATAGGTCAGATTTATGGCGTTGGACCTGTCATAACCCCTGTGGGATCGGTTGGGAATACGGCCGAGGACAGGGATGAGTCTGTGGTACTTGTTCCGGAGCAGTCTCAATACGCCCCAGTCGTTGACGATCACTTCAGCCGCTTTGGAACTCCGGGAGAGCAGATCGAAACAGGTCTTGAGTTTTTCGATAGAGGGGTCGGTAACCCGGGGGGTGACTAGTGTGAACGAGAGCCCCCGCTCGAGTGAACCGATGAAACACTGTTCCAGTTCATCTGAGGCGGGAATGAGCGCCTCCGAGAATTCGTTTCCGAAGTAGATTCTCGAGAATGAAATGTCGGGAGGTGTTTCAGACGGCAGGAGGTGATCCTCAGAATCACCCGGATACCACTCCGTAAAATCTCTGTCGAGCCACTGTAATTCTTCCGGTCTCTTGATGAAAAGGGCCCATTCCATCGGTGAGATAAGCCTCTCTATAGTGTGAGAAACCTTTTTTCAATTATACGGGGGTGGGGGGTACTCTGTCAAGGATTCTTTTAGTTACTGTTACCATCCTGATTCATGTAGCTTTTGATCTGTTCGAGGAGGTCGAAAATGTCGTAGGGTTTGGTTATGTAACCGTCACACCCGGCATCCAGTACCTTCTGCTTGTCCTGCTCCATGGCGAATGCCGTGAGCGCTATGACAGGGATATGTCGATGTTCGATATTCTTCTTGATGGTCCTCGTCGCTTCGTAACCGCTCACCCGGGGCAGGCCCATGTCCATCAGGATGAGATCCGGAAGGCGTGAATCCGCCAGTTCGATCGCCTCGCCGCCGTCGCTCGCTTCGTACACATCATAACCCTGTGTCTCGAGCAGTTTGGCGAGGAGGACTCTGTTGTCATCATCATCTTCGACAATGAGGATCTTCGGCTTCACGAACCCTCCTTCTCTGTGTCATCATCGGTTCCGGTCACCGCCCTGTCTACGACGCTGAAAATATCATCAATCTCGAAAGGTTTTACCAGGTAGTCGAAAGCTCCCAGATCGTAACCGAGTTTCTTCTCGTCGAATATCGAAAGGATGACTACCGGTATGCTCTTCACCTGCCTCGTCCTCTTGAGTTCCTTCAGGACAAGCCAGCCGTCCATCTCGGGCATGGAGATGTCGAGTGTGATCAGATCGGGCCTGATCTCGATAGCTTTCGCCAATCCTGTCTTACCGTCCGGAGCCGAAACGACATCATATCCTCTTCCCTGGAATACGGTGCTCAGGATGAAAGAAATGTTCGGGTCATCATCTATCGAAAGGATGACCCTGTTCTGTATGGCCAGTTCCTTCGTGTCACTCAACCTGTTCATTTGCCGTGACCTCCTGTCCGGTCATGGGGAGAGTGAATGAAAATATAGTACCTTCACCCTGCTTGCTCTCTACCTGGAGTCTGCCACTGTGCAATTCGATGAGCCGCTTCGCGATGGTGAGGCCGAGTCCGGATCCTCCGAATTTCCGCTGCACCGAACCGTCGACCTGCCTGAATGCTTCGAAGATCATCTTCTGATCCTCAGCACTTATCCCTATCCCCGTGTCGCGGACGGAAATCTTTAGGTCACCATTTCTCCTCGATGCATTTACCTCGATGAATCCCTTCTCCGTGAATTTCACAGCATTCGCCAGGAGATTGATAACCGCCTGTTTTAACCGCATCCTGTCACCGTGGAAAGGTGGGAGCTCGGGATCGACATTCGATATGACACTCAGCCCCTTTTCCTCAGACATCGGCCTGACAGTCGTGACCGCCTCTTCCAGGATGACTTTCATGTTTACATTTTCTTTGTGCAGGGATATCCTGCCTGATTCTATCTTCGAGAAATCGAGGATTCTGTTGATGAGAGCGAGGAGATCCTTTCCGCTACGGAGGATTTTGCTGATGTTGCCTTTGTGTGCTGGAGGCAGCGGACCGTCCAGTTCGGCCAGAACACACTGGGAATAACCGATGATGGACGTCAGCGGTGTTCTGAGCTCATGACTCGTGTTGGCCAGAAACTCCGACTTGAGCTTGTCGAGCTCCATCAGCTTGTCGTTGGCCCTCTGAAGGATGGCATTGTTCTCATTCAGCTGGGTGGCAAGCTTTTCGAGCTCTTTTGTCCTCTCCTTCACCTTTTCCTCGAGCCGTCTGTTGTGTGACTCGATCTCTCGATTCTTCTTATTGAGTTCGATTCTCATGTGATCGAAACTGGAAGCGAGTTCACCCAATTCGTCTTTTGATTTGACAGTGATCGGTTCGTCGAGGTTACCTTCCGCGATGAGGTGAGCGTGACTCACCAGCTTACCGAGATTCCTGGTCAGGCCGTAGCTGAACAGGGACGCCCCCAGAAATGCGATCAGAACAAAAAGGAGCGCAAGGCTCGCCATAATGTTCCTGATCTTGGCGATCCTCTGTTCCATCCCTTCGAATGAGTAGTAATAGAAGATGTTGTGTTTGTGAACCCCGCCCTGCAGAAGAACCGGATAGGAAATCTCGAGCAGATCCTTCTCGTCCTTCTGCACGAATCGATATTCGGGCGTGATGCTCATCAGAGCGCTGAATTCCCATGCCGAGAATGCTATCGTACGAGGCCGGGTGGCGGGAGCCGAGGAAGTCAATTCCTCGAGTCCCATCAGGATGTTGCCGTTTACATCTGCGATTTCGATCTTGTAAAGATCAGTGTTCGTCTCATAGATCCTTCTGACGGAAGAGAGAAAAGAGTAGAACGCGTTGTGATAATATCGTTCGTAGTTGGTGATCAATGCCATCGACGTGAGTTCGGCGAACGTCTTTCCGCTCGACAGGAGGTCACGCTTCTCCGTCTTCTTCTCATGATTGATGAGCAGGAACGTGTATGTGAACAGGATGATCACGATGAATACAACCATCGCCAGGCTTGTTTTCGTTCGCAGGTTCATCAGTTCCTCACAGGGTGGATAGTAATGAGCGAGATATGTTTGTCCTGCCGGGGATTGAAGGATATGTCGTTCTTCACGCAGTAGAGATTCATCTGCGTGTGGAGCGGTACCCAGGGCAGATCGTTCATCCCGATCTCCTGAGCTTGTTCAAAGAGGTGGGTCCTCTCCACCGGGTCGATAGTACTCTCTACGAGATTTATCAGAGAATCCAGCAGGGCATTGCGGTAATCGCCTGTATTGAAGGAGCCGTATCCTTTATTGTCTTTGGAGTGGAGGCAGTCGAAGAAAACCGAGCTGGCATCACCATCCGGGCAGTCCCACCCCATCAGGAAGAATGAATAGTCGAGATCAATCAGAGCAGGTATGAATGTCTCCTTCGGCAGCGCCTGAAGTTTCGCATCGATGCCGATTTCCCTCAGCTGTGAGACGATTCTCTCCCCGATTTCCTTGTCCTTGATGTATCTATTGTTCGGACAGTGCAGGGTGAGCGAGAAACCATCCGGGTACCCGGCCTCCTCGAGTAACTGCCGTGCTCTTTCCGGGTCGTAACCGGGCCGTTCGATCTTCGGGTTGAACCCGAATACATAGGGGGAACAGAACTGGCTGGCCGGCTTTCCGTAGCCGTTGAGAACTTCATCGATGATCTCTTCCTCATCGATCGCCTGGTAGATAGCCTCCCGGACCTTTCGATTTTTGAGCGGACTGGGCACATCCTCTACATACGGACTCCTGTCTCTGGCCATGTCGAAACCGAGGTAAATGACACGAAGGCTCTCCTGCGAAATGAGCTTGACCTGCGGCCAGGTCTTCACGATTTTCACCATGTCCACCGGGATATCGACGACCAGATCACCCTCTCCGTTCGAGATCATGCTCACTCTCGTCTCGGGATCGCTTTCGGGGACGAAGCGTACCAGGTCGAACGCCGCCCGTCCGCCCCAGTACTCATCGAAGGCTTCGAGCTTCACCTCGACACCTTTCTTCCACGAGACGAAGCGGTAGGGACCGGTCCCGATCGGATTGACGTCGATTTGCGTGTCCTTGAATCGTTGCGCCATTTCCTTCGGCATGATCATGCAGTTATAAAGTTTGTAGGGAAGTATCGCGCTCGGTTCTTTCATCCGTATCACCACCGTGTGATCCCCCTCCGTGGTGATACTCGCCACTTTGCCGAGTCCACCTCCGACATCTGATTTAGGGTGGTCTTTCGCCCTCAGGAGACTCGCCACAACGTCAGCGGCGGTGAGCGTTTTTCCGTTGTGAAATTTCACACCGGACCTGATATAGAACTTCCAGGTAAGGTCGTCGGGATTCTTCCACCCCTCGGCGAGCGAGGCCTCCATGTCTATTTTGCTTTCCCCGTCGAGACTGATGAGCGGTTCCATGACATTGTAGAGAACGGAGTGGGTCACCGTCTCAGCAACGGTGTGCGGATCCGTGGTGAAAATATCCGAAGACTGGACGATCGTAATGTCTCTCTCGATGTCATTTTCCTCGATGGTTTCTCTGTGTAAACATGATATGAAAATCACCAGTGTCGCGAGTACTATCAGAGGCACTCGGTGCATCATTTTTGTCTCCTCCAGACGGTGATGAGAACGGGTCGATTGGTCACCGGTCGTTAAAGATATG
The DNA here is from genome assembly GCA_964654825.1 of uncultured Gemmatimonadota bacterium. Classification (GTDB taxonomy): domain Bacteria; phylum Gemmatimonadota; class CAZMKB01; order CAZMKB01; family CAZMKB01; genus CAZZKG01. The sequence goes on from CAZZKG010000033.1 coordinate 22,260, forward strand.
GCAATTTCTATGCCACCTGCGGCCGGAGTTCGCATTCCCCCGGGAGCTCAGTCCTCTTCGCTTCGAAGCCATTTTTCATCTTCGCGAACGGATATCCTAAACTGCTTGACCGTATGGGAGGTCGGGTGTATTATTGAATTTCTTGCCGGGCCGGCAGGTTTGATCTGTCGATGTCAGATTGCCCGGGCATACCGGATCATCCATTTTTCACCGGATTCGTAAGAAGATTCCGTTCTCGTCAGTGAAAGGGGTAATCAATGAGGTATCAGGTACCCATCACCCTGTTGTGCGGTCTGATCCTGCTCCCACTGTCCGCACGTGGTTCCGGCGATTTTCTCGAGGAGAAGGCGATGCGGGTGGACTTTTATCACACCGGGTCAGGTGATCAGGAAATCTTCAGCATCGATCGGATTTATCAGGAACCGCACTGGGGAGGCAGCAGGAAAAATTTTATCGATACAACCGGCCTGGGGAAGTACATGTTCAGGGTGTACGATATTCACACCAACCGGCTCATCTATTCGAGAGGGTTTTCCAGCATCTACGGAGAGTGGGAGACGACGGGAGAGGCGGGAGAAGGTGTTGCGAGAACCTTTCAAGAATCTGCGGTTTTTCCTTTTCCTGAGAAAAGTGTCCAGTTTGTGATAGCGAAGAGGAACAGGCAGGGTCATTTCGAGGAGCTCTTCAATTACACCATAGATCCGGGATCCACCGGAATTCACAGGGAATATCACGGAAGGGGATACGAATCCCGGAAGTTCATGTATCACGGTGACCCGGCGAAGAAAGTGGATGTCGTGATCATGGGAGATGGATACACGAAAGCGGAAGCCGGAAAGTTCGAACGAGATGTCGAGAGATTTACGAACAGGCTCTTCGAGTTCGCTCCCTTCAGAGAACGGAAAAAAGACTTCAACATCTGGACCATATTCGTCGAATCGGGGGAGTCCGGCATCGATGAACCGACGAACGGCCTGTGGAGGGATAATGTCCTCGGTGCCTCTTACAACACCTTCGATACCCCGCGCTACGTGCTGACCATGGACAACCGAGTCTTGCGGGACATCGCCTCGAATGCACCTTATGATGAGATCTACGTCATTATCAACTCAAACCGTTACGGCGGCGGTGGCATATTCAACCTGTTCGCCATCACTTACACCGATCCCGAGGAGGACTGGCAGTCGTGGTGGCCGGAATACGTGTTCGTGCACGAATTCGGACATGCGTTCGCCGGCCTCGGTGACGAATACTACACCTCCAATGTCGCATACTCCGATTTTTATCCACCGGGAGTGGAACCGTGGGAGCCCAATGTGACCGCACTCGCGGATGTCGGGATGCTCAAATGGCGCCACCACCTCGAGGAGGGAACTCCGCTTCCCACTCCCTGGGAGAAGGTCCGGTACGACTCGGTCTCGACTCTGAGGAGGAACCTGGACACGGAAAGTGAACAGTACGAAGAGGAGAGAAAGAAACTCGACGATGAGAGGGAGAGGATCCTCAAAGAGGATCCATACGCGGGAAAGGTGGGAGCGTTCGAAGGGGCGGGATATGCTTCGGAAGGCCTCTATCGACCCTCCCTGGACTGTATCATGTTCTCGAAGGCTCTCGTCCCTTTCTGCCCCGTCTGCAGAGAGGCGATCGAGAAGGTTATAAATTTCCACACCGAATAACAGTGTAGCCGCGATCGAAAGAAGGAGGAGAAAATGGGACTTGACTGGTTACCGAAGGACGATGAGCTGAAGGATCACGCCATGTGGGGGGAAGGGCATTTCGGCGATAGTGCGCCTTCCGTCATATACGAGAAGAAACCCCTCACGTCACCCGACGGGGAAGTAACAGAAGGTGTTTACACAGCCTGGATCGTGCTCAACAATCCTCGGCAGTACAACTCGTACACCACCGACATGGTGAAGAGCGTGATAGCCGGATTTCAGAACGCTTCGCTCGACAGGAGCGTTGCCGCCGTCATCTTCACCGCTGTTGGTGACAGGGCTTTCTGCACCGGCGGCAATACCAGGGAATACGCGGAATACTACGCCAGGAGACCGAATGAATACGGCGAGTACATGGACATCTTCAACCAGATGGTGGATGCCATCCTGGGCTGTAAAAAACCGACGATCTGCCGGGTCAACGGGATGAGAATAGCCGGAGGTCAGGAGATCGGTATGGCCTGTGATCTCGCCATAACCTCGGATCTGGCCATCTTCGGCCAGGCCGGGCCGCGACACGGTTCCGCGCCGGATGGCGGCAGCACCGATTTCCTTCCGTGGTTCCTCTCGATGGAGGATGCCATGTGGAGCTGCGTCTCCTGCGAACTCTGGAGTTCCTACAAAATGAAGCTGAAAGGGCTCGTCTCCAAGGTGGTCCCCGTTCTAAAGGACGGCGACAGCTATCTCCGGAATCCCCTTGTGATCACCGACAGGTATGTCGATGACGGGGAAATCGTGTACGGGGAGTTTAAAAGAGGTGACAGCGCGAAAAAAGCGAAGGAGATCATGAAATCGTTACCGATCGACTTCTCCGGACTGGACAGGACGGTAAACGAGGTTGTCTGGACGCTTGCGAATCTCTTCCCCGGCTGTCTCATGAAATCGATCGATGGGATCAGGGCCAAGAAGAAGTTCTTCTGGGATCAGATGAAACTCCCCAACAGGCACTGGCTGTCCGCGAACATGACGGTCGAGGCGTTTCTCGGTTTCACCGCGTTCAACACCAAAAAGATCACCGGCCGCGACACCATCGATTTTCTGCGTTACCGGCAGCTGATAGCCGATGGGGCTGAGATGGATCAGAAAGCTTTCGAGGAGGTACTCGGTAAACCGACCGAATAGGGATCAGAATGAAGAGCCGAAGCGGAAGAAGAATTTTCCTTCGCCTCGTCGCGATCCATAGTAGGCGACCGCGTTCTGGAAGTAGGGGTAGCCGATCCACAATCTGAGCCCCGCTCCGAACCCCGACACGAACCGGTCGGCGGTTATGTCCCCGGTGTGAATGACGGCAGTCCCGGTGTCGAAGAACAACCGGGCTTCCAGAAATGCGTTGAACTTCCGTATTTCCATAAACCGGTACCGGGGTTCGATACTGATGATTACCGTCGATCGACCCAGGAGATCTTCCGAACCGGGGAACTTGAGTCCGGTAATACCCCCGAGACCCTGCCAGAGGTGGTAGGGAAGGTCGTCCCCGAAACTCGTCAGGGACAGCCTGGAGAAGAAGTAGGCCCGGCTCCCGAGCTCCTGGTAATTCAGGAGGTTGACGGTCATCCCGGGCGCCCCGTCCCTGAAGAGAAGCGCACTCTGCACGGAATACCCGTCAGTCGGTGTCAGTCGGTTGTTTCTCCTGTCGAGCCGTACGCTCGCTCCGATATCCGTGTCTTTTGTCCTCCCACTTACACCGTTATCCTCCAGGAATCTTTCGGCGTCGGGGCCGAACTCCCCCTCTTCCAGTTTGAATTCGTACACTCCGGCGATGAGGGCAACCGACAGGTCCGGGTTGAAATTATATCCCACCGACCCGGCAACCCCTATTTTCCGATAATCGAAGTCCTCCTCCGGCGAGATGTAGACGATATCCCTGCCGGCCTGAAGGTGGATCGCCTGCATCCTGATCAGAAACGGTGATCCTCTGAAATAGGGGTCATCAAATGTGAGTGCCTGAGATTTTGTGCTGATGTAAAGAGAACCGTTGATCCCCTTGCCGAAGAGGTTGTCCCTGCCGGCCTGAACGTACCATGTCCCTGCCGTGAGGCGCCAGAGAAAACCCTCCACAATCGAGACGCATATTCTGACATCCCCCCCGGAGAGATACGTTGCGGTGATCCGCGCATTGGAGAAGTAGCGGGTATCGAGCAGACGCCTCCTGGACCGGGCTATCCTGGTGTCGAGCTCCTCCGGACTCATCACGTCACCTTCCCGGAGATAGAGGTAATTCCGGATGACGCCCGCGTCGGTGCGATGATTGCCCGACACTACGATCTCAGAGACCCTGACCCGGGCACCATGGGCCGATGACATTGTCACTGCGAGTAAGACTATTGTTGACATCAATTTCACGAATTCCCCTCCTGAATTCGAAAAACAATTTGAAAGCTCGATGGCGGAGTGTCAAGCTTTATCAAAATGAACAGTTTACATTGCACCCCAATTACAGACTCTTTATATTTCAACATGAAGTCGAAGCTCCTCGGACAGGGCCTCATCCGCCGATCGAAAGAACATCAGCCGCCGTAATCGATATTATGGAGGGGACTCATGCGGGTTGCCATGTACTACAGTAACAGTGACATACGCATCGAGGAACAGCCTGTACCGGAAATCGGGAGAGGAGAGCTGCTTGTCAAGGTGATGGCAAGCGGCATATGCGGCAGCGACGTGATGGAGTGGTACAGATCCAGGAAAGCGCCCCTCGTACTCGGCCACGAGATATCCGGAGTGGTCGTCGGGGTAGGTGAAAGCGTAGAGGCTTTCCGGGAAGGGCAGCGGATCGCCGCGTCTCACCATGTGCCCTGCAACACGTGTCGATACTGCAGGCGGGGTCACCACACAGTATGTGAGACGCTCAGGACCACGACATTTTTTCCCGGTGGTTTCTCCGAATACCTCAGGCTACCGCAGATCAATGTGGACAGGGGAGTGTATCCACTCCCCGACGATGTTTCGTTCGAGGAGGCGACTTTCACCGAACCTCTGGCCTGTGTCCTGAGAGGTTTCAGAAGGACCGATATGCAGCCCGGAGACAGTGTTCTTGTGGTCGGCAGCGGGATCTCCGGCCTGCTCTATGTAAAACTGGCGGCTGCGCTTGGTGCCGGCCGGATTTTCGCCACTGATATCGCTGAGGAAAGGATCGATGCCGCCCGGCGATTCGGTGCTGAATTCACATTCCATGCAGATCAACTGGGGGCGGATGTAATCAGGGAAAACAACGACGGTTATCTGGCCGACGTTGTCGTCATCTGTACCGGGGCGAGAAGTGCTGTCGAGACAGCCCTCTCGTGTGTCGAGAGGGGGGGTACCGTCCTCGTCTTCGCTCCCACCGATGAAGGGGTCGAGATTCCAATTTCTCCGAACAGAATCTTCTGGAGAACAGACGTAACAATCACGACTTCCTATGCCGGGGCTCCAGCTGATCACCTTGCCGCAATCGACCTGATCCGAAACCGAAGGGTTCTCGTGAAAGATATGATTACCCACTCACTCCCGCTCGCCGAGACACAGAGTGGATTCTCCCTGGTGGCGAGCGGTAAAGATTCCCTGAAGGTAATAATCGAACCGCAGAGGTAGACTCGATTCCGGCGCTCAGCCGCCGGTTCAACCCCACGCTTTTCGGCCTCATGGAGGCCTGGAGGAAGGAACGGAGGATAGAGATATGGATTGGGGACTCGCAAACAGGCTCTCGAGGATCATCAAACCCGGCACCGGGCGCGCCGTCATGCTCGCTCTTGATCACGGGTACTTTCTTGGCCCCATCAGCAGGCTCGAGGAGCCGGGGAAGACGATCGAGCCTCTGATCCCTTACGCGGATTCTATCATGCTGACTCGAGGTGTGCTGAGAAACTGTATCGATCCACAGGCCGACGTGCCCATCGTGCTGCGTGTTTCTGGCGGGACGAGCATCGTCGGAAGTGATCTTGCCAACGAAGGCATAACTACATCGGTCGAAGATGCCGTCCGGCTCAATGTCGCGGCGATGGCGCTTTCGATATTCGTCGGGTCGGACTTTGAGCATCAGACGCTCATCAACCTCGCCCGCCTCGTCGAGGAGGGGGAGGAACTCGGTATCCCCGTCCTCGCGGTGACTGCCGTCGGAAAAGAAATGGGCAGAGACGCCAGGTACCTGTCGCTCTCTTGCCGTATAGCTGCGGAACTGGGTGCGCATGTGGTGAAGACCTACTTCTGCGACGATTTCGAAAAGGTCGTCGAGGGCTGTCCCGTTCCCATCGTCATCGCCGGCGGGAAGAAAGTCGAGACAGAGCTGGACGTGTTCGAGATGACGTACGAGGCTGTCAACCGGGGTGCGGTCGGTGTTGACATGGGGAGGAATATCTGGCAGAACGATTTCCCCATCGCCATGATCAGTGCTGTCAGGAAGATCGTACACGAGAATGCCGATCCGGCTGAGGCCCTGGATCTTTACCGCAGCATGAAAGGTTGAGCTTTCTCTTACCCCTCATCTGATGGAGGTTCTTGAAGCTTGGAGAAGCCCTGCATAAGCGAATGGGCCTCGGCGATGATGAGCTACAGGGCGATCGCGGTGAACGCCTGCGCAGGCCTGCTCAGGGACCGGGATATGGCGGAAGATGTCGTCCATGTGGTTATGATGACCATAATTCACAAGCTCACCGAAGAGGGGATAACTTTCTCCTCCAGGGTACATTTGAGAAATTATCTGCTGAAAGCCGTCAGAAACAGAGCCACCGATGTCCTCAAGGACAGGACAAGGTGGGTGGAGGAAAACGAAGACAAGCTCTCCGGTACTATTCGTGGTGACGAAGATCCCCTCCAGTCGCTTATAACCAGGGAAGATCAGGACAAAAACGAAGAGCGGCTGGAAACACTCACGCGGGGAATCAAAACGCTGAAATCAGCAGAACGGGAAGTGATCCTCCTCAGGTTCATGAGAGGCATGAAATACCGCGAGATCAGCGAAATCACCGGAGTACCCATCACGACACTGAAATCGAGGGAAGATTCGGCCCTCAGGAAACTGAGAAAATTTATCGTAAAATCTCTTCCGGCGCCGTAATCATAGCAGAGAGGAGAAAACAAAGAATGGCTTGTTCTGACCAGATGTGGGAACTGTTGAAGGAGTTCTCCCTGGGTAATCTGGACCGGGATGATTTCGATCGGGTAATTTTTCACCTCGACACATGCACCGCCTGCTCGGACGATCTCGAGGTCCTGTCTTCTCTTGCTGCGGTCGCCCGGGAGAGGGGTGAAGCATTACTCGAGATGGAGTCGATCGAAGCCCGCGAGAAAGCGACAGGTTCCCGTGTCCGAGGGTTCTTCAGGAAACTGAATGTTCTCTTTACGCCTGTTCCTTTTCCGGCAAAGGTCCTCGCGCCCGTCGCCGTGGTCGTTGTTCTTTTCCTCACGTTCAGTACCTATGTCAACCGGTATGGTGGTTACAATTCAATCGCGGATTTGACTCCCACACCGTACGCCTACTCCGCGCTCAGGAGCGGCGGGAATGAAAAGGAAGAACGTTTCGCCCGGGCTATGGAAAAATACCTGGCGGAGGATTACGCAGGGGCTTCAAAGGCTCTCACACTTCTTTCAAGTGATGAGCAGGAGTACGACGAGCGGATCGGTTTTTACCTGGGAGTTTCTCTCCTCCTGGCCGGAGATGTGGAGGATGCGGTTTTTCAGCTTCAGAAGACGGCCGGTTCACCCAATCATACGATCAGTCATAAATCACGCTGGTATCTCGCTCAGGCCGCTCTCCTCGAGAAAGATCCGGATACTGCACGGAGTTTGCTCGAAGCGGTCGCCGGGGAAGAGGGGTATTACAGCCAGAGAGCTCGTGATCAGTTGGAGGAGATACAGGGGAGGTAAGGGAAGAGTCGTCGGAATTTATCCATGAATCTGAAAAGACTGATACCGGTATTTTTATGCCTCTTCGTCGTCGGAGAGGCATATTCGTCTGTGGATGCCGGGGAGGACTGTGCTCGTGAGGCGGACTCACTGAGGGTCCATGCCGGACAATATGAAAAGGAAGGGGCATACGATCAGGCTGCCGGGCTCGACACCACAGCAGCCGTGATGTACCGGGAATGCGGGAAGCAGGATGAAGAGGCCAGAGCTCTGGAAAGGGCTGGATTCTGCCTGTGGAGGATCGGGAATCTCGATCTCTCGCTTTCTTACTACAGAAGGGCGAGGGACCTCTACGTCGAATACGGGGGATTACGCGACATGGCCAGTGTCCTCAACAGGATCGGCCTGGTGCACTGGAGACAGGTCGCAGCCGACAGTGCCCTCGTCAAGTTCGAAGAGGTGGTGAGGCTCGGCCGGGAGCTCGGTGACAGTTCACTCGTCGCACGTGGTCTCGGGAACGCCGGCATGGTTTACCGGCACCTCGGGCAATATTCCAGGGCGCTCCGGAATTACAGCCGATGTCTTTCGATTCATCGTCTTGCGGATGATGAACGAAAACAGGCCCTGGCACTCGGGAACATGGGTGTCCTCTTCTCCTCCCGGGGGCAGTACCGTGAAGCTCTTCTCTGTTTTCAGGAGGCGCTCGAGCGAAGCAGAAAAACGGGAGACACGCGGATCGAGGGGAGAGTGCTCGGGAACATGGGAATCGTTTACTGGAACCTGAGACAGTTCGAGGATGCTCATGATCTGTACATGGAACAGCTGCAGACAGCCCGGGACCTGCAGAACCGTATCGATGAGGCAACCTGTCTCGACAATCTCGGCAACCTTGAGTGGGCGATGGGAAATGAAGAGAGGGCGCTCAAGATGTACCGGCAGGCGTGGTCGCTCTACCGGGAGACGGGTGACAGAAGGAGTGAAGGGATAATCTCATACGACATCTCCCAGGTTCATCTCTCCATGGGTGATTTCGAGGAGGCCCGGAAATGGAATGTGGAGGCGCTCGAGATCTTCCTGGAAGTCGGAGACCGATGGAGCGAGGCTCTGGCCCTGACCGCGGCCGGTGATATAGAGCTCGGCCGGGAGCAGCCGTCAGAGGCGATTGCCTCATTCGACAGGGCTCTGGGTCTTGTCGGGGAAAGCGGCTCTCTCGAGCTTTCCTGGTACGGTCGGTTCGGGAAGGCGAAAGCACTCCAGGCCCGTGGTGATCTCGAAGGTGCGATCCAATTCTACCGGGAGGCGATCGAGGGAATCGAGGGAATCAGGTCCAGGATAAATCTCGAATCCCTCTCCGTCCGATTCCTGCAGGACAAGATGGAACCGTATGTCTCACTTGCCGAACTTCTGATCCGGACGGGGAGGGTGGAGGAGGCTTTCAGAGTTTCCGAGAGTGCGCATGCGAGGACTCTGCTCGATGTGATGTCTCAGGCGGTCGACAGCCATGACGCCGATATTCCAGAGGATCTCCTACGGAGGCGGAGTGAACTCGAATCCGAGATGGATCAGCTCGACCGGAAGCTTCTTTCCGAACACGCCAGGCCGGGTGCGGAGCGTGACAGAGATCTGATCGAGAGCGTGGAGCAGGCCCTGCTCGAAGCGAGAAGGAGTTACGAAGAACTCATTCGAGAGATCGACCTGAAGGTTACTGAAAAGAGAGGTGCCGCAGTCCCGGCTGAACCGGCGGATGTGGCCTCTCTCCGTCAGGGCTTGATCGGCAGGAAAGGTGATGTGGCTCTTCTCGAATATCTGGTGGGTGAGGACGCGTTACTCATTTTCGTCGTAACGGGGGATTCGGTTGTCGGCAGGGTTACCCGCGTGGGGAAAGACAGCCTGAGTTCTCTCGCCGAGAATTTCAGACGCCCTTTCATGGATCTCAAAACGGGAAAGACGGATCTGATGAATCTCGATTTTTCCCTGTCTTCTTCACAAGCACTCTATGATGTAGTGATCCGTCCGGTCGAGAACCCCCTGGAAGGCATCTCAACCCTTGTGGTCATACCCGATGCGGCTCTCCACTACGTCCCGTTCGAAGCGCTGACTTCCGGTCGGAAATCAGAGAAAGTGGATAATGAAGAACACGACGAGAGTCTGTTTTCGTTCTACCGCACGCAGGATTATCTTCTCGATCACTTCGTCGTGGCGTATGCGCCATCGGCAAGTATCATTAACGAAGTACGTAAGGATCGGAAACGCAGGGACTACAGCGGAGAACTTTATGCCGTAGGGGATCCATACGTGGGCGAGGAGAGAATGACCTTTCCTTACGTCGGTGAGATCCTGAGTGTCCTCCGCGGCGAGCTCGACTTCCGGTTCAGTCCCTTACCCGGAGCCCGGGAGGAGGTTCGCAGGATCGGCAGGTTCTTCGAGGAGAACGCGACCGTCGTTCTGACCGGTGAAGAGGCCAGTGAGATGGCTTTTAAGGAACATGCTCCCGGCCACCGGTACATCCATCTCGCGACCCACGGTGTCGCGGATGACCGGGAACCGCTATATTCGAAAATCATCCTCGGTCTTGATGATCACGGGGTGGACGACGGATTCCTCCACGCCTACGAAGTGTCGAGATTGAATCTCAACTGCGAGCTTGTGGTCCTTTCCGCCTGTGAGACTGCTCTCGGTCCGCTGAGCGGGGCGGAAGGGCTTCTGGGATTGTCGAGGTCGTTTCTCCAGGGAGGCGCCTCTTCGGTGATCGCAAGCCTCTGGAGTGTTGATGAGTCCACCGCACTGATCATGGAGGAATTCTATCGCCATCTGCCGGAAGGGAAGGGGAAAGCCCTGAGGGAGGCGAAGCTCGCGGCATTCGACCTGGACCGGCAGGGGATGAGTATGGCCCACCCGTTCTTCTGGGCGCCTTTTGTCCTCATCGGTGACTGGGAGTAGGGTTTATAGAAGTCGGGCTCCGAAGACACGCACGTTGTCGATGATCCATCCCTGAGAGTTGTTGACTCCATCACTCTCGAATACCCACCTGATGATGGCATACTGATCGTTGTAGTTGCCGATGTAGAAGACAGCAGTTTCATACTGCTCGAAGAAACCCGAGTACACTTCACTGTCAAGACCTTCATCACAGATCACATCCACGGGCGGTGGGAACGGATATCCGCTCATTGGCTGGATCAGTTCGAAAGTCTGACCACCATCGAAGGAAATCTGGACGTTCCCGCCGTCTGCATAGTACTCGGAATCGAGATGGTGCCGGAAAAACAGAAATGCGGAGCTGTTCGTGATTTCGATGAGCGGGCTGTCGAGGGTGGAGCAGTCGTACGGAGGATAGTCCTCCGGCCCGCCGGTTTCCCAGGCGTTGTTGGTAGTCCTGGCGAGAGGTGGTGTGGAAGGCGGACCCCACATCCAGCTGCCGCCGGCACCGCTTGTGAAGTTGCCGTCGTCGTCGTCGAAATCCCAGTAGATCACCTGGATCGGCCCGCGATTCGAGGCGGTCCTCGCTACATCATCTCCGGGGGGGAGTTCGAAGAGCCATCTCCCGAAGGGGTTTCCTTCCGGATTGTTCAGGAAGAGGGGGATCTGATGTTCGGAGGCCGATGGACCGCTCTCCTGAGTAGATACCGGGAGTATCCCCCTGTCCGCCGCCGAGACAAGCAGAACCGACACGCACAACACCAGCAGTATGGTGAGCCGGGTCTTCATACCGGTATTCTACCACGACTCGTATGGTTATGTCAAGCGCTAATTCGGTGATAATCCGTTAATTATACCAAGATTTCTGAACTCACGCCTCTTCGCTCTGTCTGCCTCTCTCTGGGGGATCCGAGCGAAGGGGATTTTTTCAGAGATCTTCTTTTATGGGATTACCACGGGATTGTTCCCTGACGAATGCAAGCAGAAGGACCGACATCAACGTCAGAGAGAGAGAGACCAAGAGCGGGGCTGACATCCCGAAGGTGTCCCACAGGAGCCCGGCCGCGAACGAGGCGGGGAGCGCGCACATACCGACCACCATCTGGAATCCGCCGATACCGCTCGCCCGGAACTCCACCGGTGACAGTTCCGAAACGAATGTCTTCTGGGAAGGTTCGAGGGCGCCGCGGTGAAGACCATAGAGCACGAATGCCGGGATGATGGTGAGAGGCGTCCGTGAGAAGAGAAAACACAGGAGGACGCCGACCCATAGAATGAGGGATAAGAGAAACACTCTTTTCCGCCCGATCCGGTCCGACAACCGGCCGAAGGGAAGAGCTGAGAGGGACGCGAAAACGGAGAAGATCAGGTACATCACGGGCACGAAACCGTTACTGACGCCGTGTTCCCGGGAAAAGAGGAGGAGAAACGAGTAGCTGAACGATCCCAGTGCAAAGACCGAGCTCGTGATAAGAAAAAGTTTGAAGTCCGGCCCGAGTGCGCTGAGTGCGATTCCCCTGAATACCTTCCCGGCCGGCCGGGGGCTTTCCCGTATCAGTAGAAAGACCAGCAGGGCGCCTGCGGCGGAAGGGATGGCAGCGAGCAAGAATAGCACCCGGTATCCAAGCCGATCGAACAGGAATATGCAGAGAACGATCCCTGCGACCGCTCCCAGGTTGTCCATTGTTCGCAGGAGTCCGAAGTTTCGTCCCCTGTCGTCGTCTGTCGAAATGTCGGCGATGATCGCATCCCGCGGAGCGCCACGCATCTTCCCGGCCCGGTCGAGTACCTTGAAGGGGATGAGCATCTGCCATGTGGCCGACACCGAATAGCCGATCCGGGACAGGCTGCCTGCGAGGTATCCGGTCCAGATGAACACCTTCCGCCTTCTCCAGCGGTCTGAGAGATAACCGGAGGCGGCCTGTGAAATGGAGACGAGGGCCTCACCCAGCCCGTCGATCACGCCGAGCGCCGTCATACTGGCACCCAGCACCCCGCTCACGAAGAGGGGCCAGACCGGGTAGATCATGTCCGACCCCATGTCATTGAGAAACGAAGCAAGTGCAAATAC
>CAZZKG010000033.1:34887-38962 GCA_964654825.1 uncultured Gemmatimonadota bacterium
ATCCATTCGGGCAGCCGCTGTCCCGCTACTTCAGGTGGGTCTCGAACCAGTTCAGGGTGCGGTTCAGAGAATCGAGCTGGTGTTCGCGCTCGCTGAGGCCGTGACCGGCCCTCGGGTAGCGCACGAATTTCACCGAAACGCCCTGGATGGAGAGCGCTGTGTACAGCTCTTCAGCCTGCGAGATGGGGACACGGCGGTCCTCCTCCCCATGGATGATGAGTACCGGCGTGTTCGCTTTTCTGATGTGGGCGATCGCGGACCTCTCCCAGCCCAGGGACGGCTCGTCGTAGGTCCAGAGGTCCCAGTGTACCAGTGAGTTCTCATACGGAATGTCCGTAGTCCCGATAAATGAGTTCCAGTTCGTGATACCGGCCAGTACGATCGCGGCCTTGAAGCGCTCCGTGTATTTCGTCGCAGCCAGAGCTGAAAGGTATCCGCCGTAGGAGCCACCCATGATTCCCACCCTGTCGCGGTCGATCATCCCGATATCCGCCAGGTGATCGATACCGTCGATGATGTCCGTCAGCTCCCTGCCGCCGAGGTCCTTGTGATCGGCTTTCGCGTAAGCCACCCCCCTGCCGTAGCTCCCGCGGTAGTTCGGCATGAAGACTACGAAACCCCGACCGGCGAGGTTGTACACACCGCTGTATGAAGCGTTCCAACCGTCGAGGTATGCGTACTCCGGTCCTCCGTGGACTCTGACGACGAGCGGGTAATGCTCTCCTTCCCGGTAGCCGATGGGTTTTACAAGGACGCCCTCTATTTCGAGGCCGTCACGGGCCTTCCATCGTATCGTCTCCTGTTCCGGAAGCACCGCCTCCTCGATGTCGGGATTGCTCCAGGTCAGCCGTTTTACGTCGGTTCTTCCGATTGATGTGTAGTACGCCTCGGGGGGATTGAAGGATGTACTCGCCCGGAAAGCCCCGTGTTTCCTGTCCCGGGAAAGACTCATCGATGTGAAAACGGGACCGTCCTCGATCAACGCTTCAAGGTCGCTTCCGTCTCTACCGATCGTGTAGAGAGCCGTTTTCGTACCGGTAACGGCGACGAACACGATGCGATCCGGATCGAGCCAGTCACTCCAGGTGACGGTTCCGGCGAAACCTTCCGTCAGGTTTACCGCCTCTCCATTTCCGGCATTCACCACGAACAGGCTTCCCGGTGTGGGATCACTGGAGTCGATCCCTCCGTTGTAGCTGATGAATTTTCCATCAGGCGACCACACTGGATTTCCCATCTTGCTTTTCGGATCGTAAAGAACTGAAAGCTTTCGTTTCCCGACACGAAGCATGGAGAGTTTCTTGAACATGTACGAGTCATCGGTTCGAGGTGTCTGAGCCGTGGTCAGAGCGATTTTTTTACCGTCCGGAGATATCGAAAACTCGTGGATCGTCAGATCATAGGGGGTGAGGAGTCGTTTTTCTTTACTCCGTACATCGATTTCCCAGAGCCTCCTGTGGCTGTAACTCGAGTCGACGACCGTCCAGTCCTTTCCTTCTTCCTCGGCACTTTCGTGTTCCGGACTTTCCGGATCGGTCACAAGAAAAGCGATTCTTTCTCCATCCGGGAACCATCGGAAAGTCGACACGGAACTCTCCTCATCGGTTATTCTTTCGCCCTCGCCGCCGCCGAGCGGCATCACATAGATCTGGGCTCTCTTCTCATCGTCGAACCGGGATGTCAGAAAAGCGATGCGGCTCCCGTCCGGTGACCACCTGGGGGACCATGATCGTCCCGGGCTCGATGTGTAGCGTTTCGATTCACCCGAAGCAGTGTCTGCCACCCGGATCTCCGAGTGTCTCCTCCCTGTCTCTTCACCCTCCGTTCTCTGGATACTGAGCGCGTACACAACCCTGCTCCCGTCCGGGGATATCGCCACGTCACCGGGTATTTTCATGTTGATGATCTGTTCCGGAGTGAGCTGCTCTGTGGCGGTTCCCTGTGTAAAAGCAGGCCGGGGGCAGGGGTTGGTTGTGAGGAAGCCTATTGTCAGAACGAGTGTACACAGGATAAGGCTGATTCCGGTTCTCTCTTTCACGGTTATCCCCCTCGGAGAAGTTTATGCCGGGTGAATTCACGAGGATAATACCCGAAGCCTCCGGGACTGTCAAGCACTCCCCGATAGGAGTGACGAACAATATAATTTGATACTTGATATCTGGGTGCCGGTGACTTATATTGCATTCAGACAGACAGGGAAGGCGATAGCTGAAATGCGCAGCTATCCTAGTACACTTCAGAGCTTCGATGAGAGGGCTCATTGCCAGTGTTGTGTCATGTAAGAAGTGGCGTATAGATTACAAAGTAATTTTGTTTGCATGCAAGGCTCGACTGAAGGAGCAACGCTCCAGACAGATAAAAGGACTGGTGAGATGTGTCAGTTGTTACATGACAGGACATTAGTTCACACGATTGGGCGGGTTTTTCTAGCCGACCGGTGGGTATCATAAATACGAACCAGAATAACAGGGAAACGGGAAAGCCCTGGTATCGGTGGCTCGTCCTCCTGGCGATGAGTGCTGTCTGCTTCGCACAGTACTACATCTACGATTCCATCACGCCCCTCGGCACGCTCATCAAGCAGGACCTGGGATTTTCGGGTACCGAGTACGGCCTCCTCTTCTCCGCCTACTCCGCCGCCAACGTGTTTCTCTTCATGCTCATTTTCGCCGGTATCCTCGTCGACAGGGTCGGCCTGAAGCTTTCGGGCATCCTGTACGCATTCCTCTGCCTGCTGGGTGCGGTGCTCACCGCAGTGGGTGCCCTGGCTGATCTTCCAACCCTGCTCGGACCGCTGTACGGCTGGCTGGGCCACGCATTTCTTCCCTCGTGGAGTCCGGAGCTCAAGAT
Source organism: uncultured Gemmatimonadota bacterium (assembly GCA_964654825.1). Taxonomy (GTDB): domain Bacteria; phylum Gemmatimonadota; class CAZMKB01; order CAZMKB01; family CAZMKB01; genus CAZZKG01. Next base: position 37,738 of record CAZZKG010000033.1, read on the forward strand.
CATGCTCCTCGGAAGGACCATTTACGGTGTCGGGGCCGAAGCCGTCCTTGTGGTCAACAACAAAGTCCTGGCCCGCTGGTTTCTCGGGAAGGAGCTCGCCTTCGCCTACGGTGTAAACCTCACGATCATGAGGCTCGGGACCTTCCTCGCTCTCAATCTTCAGGCCCCGGTCGCACAGGCGTGGGGCCTGCAGTCGGCCCTCTGGTTCGCGGCGGTTATCATGGCCCTCGGCTTCGGGACCTTTTTCATCTACCTCACTATCGAGAAGGTTATCGGCGGGAAGGTTAAAACCACCGCGGGCGAACAGACCGCTGACAATCCGGAGGAGAAGTTCCGCCTGCGCGAGGCGTTTTCCTTCGATAGCTCCTTCTGGCTTATCACGCTGCTGTGCGTCACGTTCTATTCCGCCGTCTTCCCATTCCAGGCGTATGCCCCGGACATACTCGTCCAGAAATTCGGCTACAGCATCACGAAAGCCGGTATGTTTACATCTTTCCTTATTCTCGGCACGATGATCTTTACGCCCATCCTCGGGTGGTTCGTCGATCATTGCGGGAAACGGGCTACGATGATGATATGGGGGTCGCTCCTCCTTATCCCCTGCCACCTCCTGCTCGGCATGACGCACTTCCCGCCGGTAGTTCCGATTTTCGTCGTCGGGATCGCCCTGTCTCTGGTCCCCGCCGCTCTCTGGGCAGCTATTCCGATGATGGTCGAGGAGCGTCACCTGGGGACCGCCTTCGGCGTCGTCGGGTACGTCCAGAACGTAGGCCTCATGCTCTTCCCCTACCTCGCCGGAAGGGTCGCGGATGCGTATACTACGGTCGAGACGATTGGTGGTGAGCAGGTGAGCAAGGTGGACTACACGATGACGATGATCATGTTTGCAGCTCTCGGTATCGTCGGGTTCCTCTTCGCCCTCGCGCTGAAGGCCGCCGATCGACGCCGCACGGACGGGATGAGTATCGAAAAGGTCATTCTCCAGTAGTCAGGTACACCTACCATATACCATAGAGTCTGCCGGTTGATCTGTTCCCTTCCATTTTACACTTGAAATGTAGATCCGTTGTGCCCTGCCAGCGAGTTCAGGGCATGGAACCTGAGCCACAACTTATAATGTAACATATTCTTACAGCAAAGCTTATATTATCCTCTGTGAAGTTGTGCTTGCAAGAGTTCATGGAGGATGAAAATGGTCCAGACTGTCCAGATTCCACTTCCCAAA
>CAZZKG010000034.1:0-6184 GCA_964654825.1 uncultured Gemmatimonadota bacterium
TTTACGATTCCGCCCGTGCCGCCATGACCGGCCTCTTCTGAGCAAGTGAACCATTATCCAGAGCCTTTCCAGAAGGTCAGCGTGGGAATTGTGTAATACGATAATTACTGATCTCTTTCCAGAAAGTCTTTCAGGCTTTTTTTGATAAAATATGTCCAGCCCTCGACACCGCTTTCTCGTTTGAATTCGGGGATGTCCTCGGGAAAGCTTTCCGTCGCATGATGAGTCAGTCTCAACATTGTCGAATTGTCCTGTTCGAACAATTCGAATACTACGAATGAGTCCCCCGGATAGCCCTCATATTTCCAGTTGTATGTGATCTTTTTCAAAAGTTCCACTTCAGTCACTTTCCACATGTGCAGGAAATTTCTCTCCTGACTCTTTACATTGAACTGAGTCTCGAATCCGACTGCAGGTTCAAACGACGGGATATTCTCAAAATACCATTGACGCATCCGGTCAATCTCGGTAATTGACTTCCAGACGGTTTCAATTGACGCGTGAAAGGTTTGTTCTACTATGATTGGCTCCTCATCTTTTTTCACAGTTCCTCCCGCATGTCTGTTTTAATCTGTCGAAAAATTGATTCCAGAATCGATGTTACGCTCGCCGGATGTACCAGGCCCATACTATCATCCTGTCGCAACTGAATAATAATCTATATAGTCAACGAACTCCATCCTGTAAAGATATTGCCATATTGAACACATTGCATGTGGTCTGATCTCCACGTGTGCTGTCCGGGCGAAAAGTATGTACGGGTAACGAGCAATCTTGAGAATTCCTCAGCCCGAGATTGGCATAATGACGATAACGATATAAGTTAAAACAAGAAGAATCCATACAAAATTACGAGGAAACGGTGACCTCCAGGATTCAACCAAATCGATCAATCATCCCGGAATCGTGGCGAGGACACTTCGGATTCTACCCCATCCATAAGGGGATGTCAACTAAAAACCCCATTTTTCCGGCTCTCTCCGGCTCCCGGCCGGCCGGGAAAAGCACCGGGGATTGACATCTGTGCCGCGTCCTCTTATCTTGTGAGCAATCATCGAGGTCGATGTGAGAGCTCGCCGGAAATATCCCCGTTTCCTGATCGTTGTCGCAGCAGCGTCCCTGCTGCTCATCCTCCTGTTCACCATTTCAGAGCGCCACCACATCCGTTCTGGCAGGAGAAACGTCGTTCTCATCACCATCGACACATTGAGGGCCGACAAGCTGGGAATCTACGGGGGGGAGGATGTATCGACACCGGCGCTCGACAGCCTGGCGGAGGCGGGGATACTATTCCAGAACACCTTCTGTCAGGTACCGATTACCCTGCCCTCGCACACCACGATTCTCACCGGCATGTACCCGTATGAGCACGGGATGCGGCACAACGGAAAGTACCGGCTGGCTCCTGGAGCGGTGACAATCGCTGAAATACTTCAGGATCACGGTTACCGGACAGCCGCATTCGTCGCTGCATACGTGCTGAATAAAAAATACGGTCTGTCACAGGGATTCGATCTGTACGATGATGACATGCCGGGAGAAGCCTACCAGATCGCAAGCATGTTCGTCAGCCGCCCGGCCGAGCTAACAACTCAGAAAGCGGTGAACTGGCTCGAAAAAGCCGAATCCCCCTTCTTCCTGTGGGTACATTACTTCGATCCCCACAGTCCGTATAATCCGCCGGCACCCTTCCGTGACATGTACGAAAATCCGTACGATGCAGAGATCGCTTATGTCGACCAGGAGATCGGGAAACTGCTCGAATCGGTAACTGCTCTGGGGTTTGCCGGTGAGACTCTCATCGTGTCGACCGCCGACCATGGAGAATCGCTCGGTGAACACGGAGAGCTGACCCACGGGATCTTCCTGTACAGTTCGACTACACGGGTCCCTCTCTTCATGAGCCTGCCCGGTACGATTCGACCCGGAGCGCGCGACTCTTCTATCGTCGAGCTCGTGGATCTTGTGCCGACGATTCTTTCAATCCTCGGTTACGACGTACCCAAGAATTGCGGGGGGAGAGTACTCCTCGAGCCTGAAACCGTTGTGGATACGATCACACATGCGCAGGCATATTCCGAGACGTGGGCCCCCCGGCTGCAGTACGGCTGGAGCGAATTGCGGAGCCTGAGAGATGAGAAATACCTGTATATACAAGCCCCGGCACCCGAGCTCTATGATCTCGCTGCGGATCCTCACGAACTTGTGAACCGCTTCGATGAAGAATCCGGCGGTCCCGGAGAAGAGTTCGCTTCCCGGCTCGACAGTTTGAGGCACCTGGGCGAAGGAAGCGGCATGAGCGAGAACATCTCCATGGGCCAGACCGATTTCGAGGCTCTCGAAAACCTCGGTTATGTGTTCAGGTCGAGGCCGTCCGGGGATGGCCAGAAGGATCCCAAGGACATGATCGGGCTTCACGATGACATACTGGAGGCCTACGGATATCTCCGGGAGGGAAACACCGAGTTCTCTCTCCGCATACTCCAGGAGGCATACCGGGTGGACGATCGTGATCCGGTGGTCAATCGCGGGCTCGGCCTCTGTTACAGTGTCCTCGGCCAGGACAGCCTCTCACTCACCTGGCTCACCCGGGCCATCGAGCTGGATCCGCTCGAAGAGAGGACCTATTACGATGCGTCAAAAGTCCTGACGAGGTTGAGGAGGTACGACGAGGCGACCGAAATGCTGGAGACGCTCGTCGGGATCTACACCACCGATCCCCTCGCCTGGCTGCGACTGGCGAAGGCCAGGTCACGATCGGGGGATGGAGAGGGGGCGCTCGAAGCGTTTCGCACCGCGATCGTGCTCGACAGGAACGACTACCGGCTTTACAGGGATTTCGGGAGGTTCCTCACGCAGCGGGGAAGCTATGAAGAATCGCTCGAGATGCTCCGGACGGCGATACGCCTCAAACCCGACTGCGCCGCCTGTTATGCATTTTTAGGCGCCTCCCAAGCGGGTCTCGGGCAGCTGGAGAACGCAGCAGGGAACTTCAGGCTCTCTCTCGAAGCGGACAGTACGGCGAAGAATGTCTGGCTCGACCTGGGAAGGGTAGAAGAGAAGCTCGGAAACCTCGGCGAGGCGAGGAGGGCGTATGAAACAGTGCTCTCCCTGGATCCCTCTTTCACGCCTGCGAAAAATCGACTGGACAAGCTCACGAGAACGAATCCCTATGAGTAAAACGGGCCTGGCCGACATGAATGCAGCATCTCCCCGTACATGGAAGAAACGGATCGATTCGTCTCTTTAGAAGACCACCTAAACGACACAATCTCCCGCGCATGTTTGACATTGAATTCGGGATATGATACAATTATATACTAACCTGCGTGGCCTGTCGTGAAACTTGGTAGGACGAACGATGAAAGTCCCTGGTAGGAGGCGACTTACAGACAGATGAACAGGAACCATCCTGCAATAAAGAGCATTTTCTCGATGATGATTCTTCTTCTCCTCTGCGGCTGTGTCCTCGCTGCCGCTGGGCACGCGGAAGGCGTCTGGAGCGGCGCATCAAGGCTCAGCGGGTTCCCTTCCAACTCCTGGGTGCCCGACATGGTGCACTCGCCCGACGGGCTCGTACACGTCGTCTGGTATGATTCGAGGGACGGAGAATCCGAGATCTATCATATGGAGTGGGATGGTGCCGCGTGGACCGACGAGGAGAGGCTGACATTCAGCACCGGGGAATCGGCCCGCCCGCAGGTAGCCACAGATCCGTGGTCTCGTGTGCACGTTGTCTGGCACGACAAACGGGACGGCGACTTCGAGATCTACTACAAGATGCGCGACGGTATCGACTGGACCGCCGACCAGAGGATCACTTTCGATCCTGAATACCAGGGCTACCCATCCGTCGCCGCAGATCCTTCGGGGCAGGTACACATCGTCTGGAGTGATGCCAGGGTCCCGGGGTACAGTGATATCTACTACCGGAGAGGTGACGGCCTCGCCTGGGAACCCGAGCTGCGCCTCACCGAAAGCGAGGGTTTCTCGAGCAAACCGAGTATTGCCGCCGGTCCCGACGGGAAAGTCCACGTCGCCTGGTATGATTCGAGAGAAGGGGTGTACGAGGTGTTCTACAAGCTCTGGGACGGGCAAGAGTGGAGTGAGGACGAGCGGGTGAGCGATTCGCTGACCATGTCCTGGTACCAGAACATGGCGGTCGACTCCTCCGGCAACCTGCACCTCGTATGGCTCGACAAGAAGGACGGCAACTGGGAAGTCTACTACCGGAAGAGGGGAGAATACGGCTGGGAAGATGAAGTCCGGCTCTCCCACAATGATGCCCGTGCCGGAAACCCGGAAGTCACTGTTGACTCGGGGGGGAGAGTCCACGTCGTGTGGAGGGATTTCAGGGATGAGAATCTCGAGGTTTACTATACGGGGTTCCACGCGAACGAGGACAGGTGGACCAACGAAACCAGACTCACATTCTCTCCCGAACCCAGCCGGAGGCCCAGCGTCTGTGTCGATGCCGACGGGAGGATCATCGTGGCCTTCATGGAAGACCGGGAGGAGGACACCGGCCTATTCTGCATTAAGGGACGACTCCCGGAGCTCACCGCCGACGGTGAACGGGACATCCTGACGCCGTTCGACTCACTGCTCTGCCGGTGAACGGCGGTCTTGGTCGGACAAATTCTTTCTCTGCATGAGATTCCATCGAGAACGGAACACCCGACCTGCTTTTCAATGAAGGCGACTACTCTCTCGGTTCCCACATACGTTGTGAATGAATGGAGTGACATCCCCATGCCTTGACATTACAGAGACAGCATGGTACAATAACGTCAGTATCTATCGACAGGGAAGGTAAGATGGAAAAAAGATCCGGCTTGACGATCCTCTGTGGAATCGTTTTCCTCTTCCTAACCACGTTACCGGTAGGTGGAAACCGCATTCCCACCCGGGATTCCCGGTCAGACATCGATACGGCCCGTCACCTTGCTCCTTTCGAAACATCTTCTGTCATGGACGTTCTTCCCCGCGGCTCCTGCAGCATCTCCCGGGACAACTGCGGGGATCTGTATCCTCAGAATGAATCCGTCTTCATCGCCGACGGCGCATTTAATCTTGCCGATTCCACACTTTTTTTCATCGACGTCCCCTCCGGGAGTGACGGAGTGTTCCAGGTCGACCCTGCGACCTGTTCTGTTGTTTCAGGGACCTACTACAGTATAAACGGTGGGATCTCGCAGCGCGGCATCGGTTACAATCGGGAGTACGATCAGATCTGGGTCGGTGGCTGGAACGACAGTTACCTGAACCGGCACGAAGCCGATCCGCCGTACCAGGTCCTTTCGCAAACCTACACCAGCCTCGGCATCGCCTCGATCGCCGTCGACGACGCGAACGATCTTCTCTTCGTGGGTACCAACAGTTATCCTGACATGGTATACGTGTACGACATCTCGGGCGGACCCCTCGGGGAGCTTCTCGGCAGCTGGGTTGTGCCCTGGCAGTCAGGCAGCAACGGCTATGATATGGCCGGCATGGCATTCGACGATGACCGAGGCCAGCTCGTGATGGTCAACCAGTATAGAGGAGGAGGGTCACTCAATACGCGTGAGACATTCGATTTCGATCTCGCTGTTGGGCTCACCCCGGTTGAGGATTGTGATCTGGGGGAGACTGCATATGCTTGGGGGATAGCACTCATCGAGAGCACCTACTCCGACTCGGCACTTTCCACCGCGAGCTATCATCCCGACATCACCGGCTTCGCCCCGCCGTTCGACGTCGACGAGTACAGGATCCCGCCGTTTGAGCCGCCGTATGAGCTGAGTTGTACGATGGATATATGGTGGGGTAAATTCTATCTCAACTGGAGTAACGGTGATACCTACGACGTGATCCACGTGTACCGGGACGGCTGTTTAGTGGCAGAGCTCCCCGGTGAAGAAACGCACTACACCGATTTCTATACTCGAATCCCGCGCAACTACCAGGTGAGAGGTGTAGTCGGTGCCCTCGAAAGCGGCTCTGCCGAGTGCGGCCTCTACTACTTTGAATGGGATGATGGTTTCTATTTCGACGATTCGGATGACGGATTCACCGCCGGAGGTTCAGCCGGCTGGGAGTGGGGTGAGCCGAGTCATATGATATGGGGGAACGGCTGGGAGACGGTACTCGGAGGAGACTATCCCGACAATGCGTGCGGCTGGCTGGAATCCCCGGATATCTA
>CAZZKG010000034.1:6284-37736 GCA_964654825.1 uncultured Gemmatimonadota bacterium
GGCTCCTGTGACGAGGGGCTTGGTGGAGAGACCAACTGCGGTAGCGGTGTACTAAGGACCTGGTCTTTTCCCCTCTCCGACTGGGACAACACGATGTTCAGGTTCCGCATCCTCTTCGAGTCGAACGATGAGATCTCCTCAACCGGCGTGGTACTCGACAATGTCACTATAGGTTCCGGCATCAGGCTCCCCGTGACCGTCCGCGCTCAGCTCCTCAATCCCGATAGTAACGGTGATGGTGTCGGGGACGTTCACCTCGGTGAATATCTCACCTACCGGATCAGTTACATCAACCAGACCGAAGAAACGATGGATTACGCAATCGACCATCTATTTTACGCAGCTACGAGCTGCGGGGAGCGCACATGTTCCTATTACCGCTATGGGCCGCTGTGCGCCGGAACACTTGCCCCCGAAGCTGTCGATACGAGATTCTTTCGGGTGAAGATTCCCTGTAACACCTCCCTCCTGGATATGAATCCCTGGTCAGTGGAGGATCTCACCTGGGAGTGCGATGCCGGAGAACCGAAGACATGGGGAGGACGATCCTGCTTCCCTGTGACTCTCCTTCCAGCGCGACACCCGCCTCCAGAACCGGTATCGGGAACCGAATTCGTGATTGAAGAAATTCAGGACCCCTCTGTTTTTTAATTCTGCATCACCGGGCCGGTCCAACCAGCGAATTTTATTGACATAAATTCCACGTACATGTATAATCAAAATGAACGGTTCGGTGAGTATTCATTAATTCGGCCTGTTCGCCGGTTACGTCGCGATCTCACTCGATTTGGATCACGATTCAGGATCGTCGAATATCCGTTATTTCTCACCCTCACAATGCAGCCGGTACGGGGAGAACCATAATTAAATTGGAATCACACAAATGATCAAGGAGCATCCTATGCGGAAGGTCTTTTTCGTCCTGTCTCTCGTAGGCTGTCTCTTCAGTCTCAACTCAGCTTACGCACAGAAGTGGGGTAAGGTGGAGCCGGAAGAACTGGCGATGACATCCATCCCGGAAGATCCCGAAGCTAATGCGGTAGTGTTGTTCGACATCGGCGAAATGAGCATCACGAACAACTTCAACCTCCACGTCAAACGACACATCAGGATCAAGATCCTCACCGAAGAAGGGAAAGATCTAGCAGATGAGAAGATCAAATACTGGCATGAAGCCAAACTGAAGAAACTCGAAGCCCACACAATACTCCCCGGCGGCAAAAAGGTGAAGCTCGACAAGGATCAGATCTTCGAGGAGAAAGACGGGAAATGGAAGCAGAAAGTGTTCACGTTTCCGGCGGTCGAAGTAGGGGCAATCATAGAATATCGATACGAATTCATAAGCGAATACCTGAGGTATCTCGAACCCTGGAGGTTCCAGAATGACGAATTTACGAAGCTCAGCCGGCTGACCATGGAGCTCCCGTATGGATTCAAGTACCGGGCCTTTTTCGCCGGCCTCCACGATCAGAGCATCGATCCGGTGAAGGAAAAGATCAACACGGGGCCCCGACGAAACGACGTGACACTCAAGTACACATGGACGTTCACCGATCTTCCCGCCCTGAGACCCGAACCCCGGATGGGAAATATCGAGGATTACCGGACCGCGTTATACTTCCAGCTGTCTTCGTATGCCACTGCATACTCGAACATCCAGTTCATCAATTCATGGGATGACCTGGCGGCCGAGATTATGGACAGTTACAGGCACATTCTGAACGAGGACAAGGGTCTGGTAAAGCTGGAACAGGAGCTGGTACCGGATACTGTCCGCGGAGTGGACAGGGCCGAATCTCTCTACGCGTATGTAAAGGATGATATAAACAGCAGCTCGCAACGGAAGCTATTCGGTCTCACACCGCCTCACCAGGTTGTCGAAGATAAAGAAGGTTCAAATATCGAGAAGAACATCCTCCTCACCAACCTGCTCAGACACGCCGGCTTCGAAGCCCACCCGGTGTTGATCAGTACGAGGAGCAACGGAAAGTTTCGTGAACGGTGGGCGCAGCTGACACAGTTCAATCACGTGATCACTCTGCTTCGAATCGGGAACAGGTCATATTCCCTGGACACTTCCGACAGCTACTGCCCTTTCGCCCTCCTCCCTACCAAGGATTTAAACGGGAAGGGTTTTATGGTAACCGAAGAAGGCGGTGAAATCGTCGAGATAGAAGGATCGAAGAAGGTCAGTAAACGCGGTGTCACCACGAAGGCCGTTCTCGATGAGGAAGGTGCTGTCCACTGCCGGACTGTTTTTTGTTATGAAGGGTACCAGGCTGTTCGGGAGAGAAAGATATACGATGAGAAGGGAGAGGAAGATTATATCGACGGAAAGATCAAAGATCGGTTCGGCGATGTCGAGCTTGACACCTTCGAAGTCAGATATAAGGACGACTTAATCAGGCCGTTCGAGGTGGTCCTGGATTTTACACTGCCTGATTACGTGCAAGAGACTGGTGACATGATATATATTACACCCCCTCTCTGGAACCATATCGAGTCGAATCCCTTCGAGGATGAGGAGCGGAGATTTCCTGTTGAATATCCATACGAGTACACATCGACCGATGAGATCGAGCTATCAATACCGGATGGGTACCGGATCCTAGAGAAACCGAGAGCGAAAAGTGTGAGAAGACCAGGATTGATGTATTCGACGAACTGTATGGAAGTCGGAGAGGCCATAATGTACACACGTCGATACAAGAGGAACAAGGTGGTGTTCGAACCCGCAGAGTACCAGCAGGTGCGTAGTTTCTTCTCAGAGGTCATCGGGTGTGATCAGGCGAGTCTTGTCCTGGGGAGGTGAGAGAATGAAGCGTGTGCCGGATTGTCTCGGAGTTCATGTGTCCGGATTTATGAAATTTGTTATCATGCTGTTTCTCGCGCCGGCCCTCTCCAGTCTCGTACTCGTGACAGCGTCACCGGCACAGGACAGCACTGATCTTCAGTGGATGGAAGAGGAGGATGCAGTAGTCCTGCTGGATGAGAACACGTTCATCATAAAAAGCCGGAACAAAGCGAAGTACCGCCGCCACCGGGTAATCAGGATCAACAACAAGCGGGGGGAGGAGTACGGCGAGGTTACCATTTACGAAAGCAAGTATCAAAAATGCGTGGATGTTTCGGGGCAGGTTATGAATGCGGAGGGGGAACGGGTAAAGAAGCTCGAAGAGAAAGATATCTATGTCACCGAACAATCCGGCGGGTATGTTCTCTACGATGATGACAGGTACCGGCAGTTTGAACTCGGTACCAACACCTACCCATACACGGTCGAGTATTCAATCGGGTGGGATTACAAGAGTCTCTTCAACTGGCCGCGATGGATGCCCCAGCAGGATGTCCCTGTCCTGAAATCAACGTACGTATTGGAGATCCCGCAGGAAATCGACTATCGCACACACTCCATCGGGATCGATACCGAACCGCTGCTCATCGAGAGCGGAAAGAAGAAGACCTTCACCTGGGAGCTGGAGAATATCGAAGAACGGGTCGATGAGGGGAGGATGCCACCGGAGAACAGGATCCAGCGGGCGCTCCTGTTCAGCCCGGAGTATTTTACGGTCGACAACACAACCGGATGCCTCACCTCATGGGAAGGTCTTGCCGTCTGGCTGAACCGGCTGTATGACGGGAAGTACGGGCTGACAACAGCGGCTATGGACCAGGTCAACGCACTGTTGGACAGCGCTGCGACCGATCAGAGGAAAATTCAGTGGATCTACGCGTTTCTGCAGAAATCGACCCGCTACGTCGCCATCGAATTCGGTCTAGGAGGCTGGCAGCCGTTTTCAGCCCAATCGGTCTTCGACAACCGGTACGGAGACTGTAAGGACCTGTCGACACTCATGGTGTCGATGTTGAGAGAGGTCGGCATCGAAGCTTACCCCGCCCTGCTCAGGACCCGTGACCTGGGTCTGGTACGGACGGAATTCCCGTCGAACCAGTTCAACCACGTGATCACCTTCGTCCCCGGGACGGATGACACTGTATGGCTGGACTGCACGGTGGACTATTTTCCCTGTGGGGAATTGCCGGGTAACGATGAAGGGTGTGATGCACTGGTCATCAAAGGCGACACCTGTGAATTCATCCGGACACCTGAAAGCGCTCCAGAAGATAACAGGTGGACCAGCAGGATCGAGGGGAAGGTATACTCATCCGGGAAGCTCGAGTTTTCCGGTCGGCTGAGGACGACGGGGAACCAGTGCAACTGGGTGCGATCTACGCTCATCTCTCAATCGAAAAAAGAACGCGACCGCTGGATGAGTAATCTGATCGGGACATACGTTCCGAAGCTCAATCTCAACCGGTATGAGGTAAGTAATGTAAAGGACAGTCTCGACCAACCGGTGGAGATCACGTTCGAAGGGACCGTCGAGAAGTTCGGCCGTGTGAGCAGCACACGGATGTTCATAAATCCCAACATGCTCCAGAGGGTGGGGGCGAGAGACGCTCCGAAAGAGCCGGTGGACGAACGCGTCTTCCCCGTCTATTATGGATATGCCTACCTGGATATCGATTCACTCGTGATCCGTCTCCCGAAGGGCTTCGAAATGGAGGCGGCTCCCGATTCGCAAGACATGGATACGTCGTTCGGATCGTTTCTCACTGCTTATGAAACGGCTGGTGGTACGTTAACCTACAGCAGGCAGTTACAGATCAAAAAGAAGCTGATCCCTCGATCCGACTACGCGGATTACGCGGACTTCATCAAAGCAATCGTAAAAAACGACCGGTCGAAGTTCGTCTTCGTAAAACGATAAAAACGTTGTCCTCACCAGTCTTTGCAACGATCTCCTGCTTTCGCCTGTGTTCGGGCGGGTTTGTGCCGGATCGGTTCAAAATTCGCGGTCAGGATTGAGAAGGGAGAGGAAGAGGAGCCGCAGGGTGTCCCACTCCGAGCCGTTATCATCCAGGTAGTTATCCCACACCAGTCCGTCGCGATCGCTGTCCTCCTCGAATTCCGGGTGAACCCCTGACAGGAGAACCCGTCCCGCACCATAGAAAAAGGTGACCGTCGCCGGTTCGCCTGTTTCGTCGTAGAGAAACAGCGTCTCAGACTGGCCGGGTGAGTATTCCGCGAAAAACGGTCCTCCCCAGTAAAGCACCGAATCCTGGTGGAGCCTTCCGGGGAAGATTGGTGGATTGAGTACGGGTGAGATCGAACACATCGCGAGAGACGGCCACGGGGCGATACTGTTGATGGGACCGATGCCGGCGCCTTCGAAGAGATCGAGTGGATAGTCGTATTTCTCATTTTCCCAGAAGACGGAATCACAGGCGAAGAATGCCCCGGCACAGATGCCGACATAGCCGCCGCCGGATGCCACGAAATTCCTGATGCGAAACACAGCCGGCCCCCAGAGATCGTACCAGTAGTACTCAGCCCATCCCCCGGGCATGATCAGGATGTCCTGGTCTTCGAGGACCCCGGCGATGATGTCATTGTGATCGACGCTCGTTACCTCATTCCCGAGCCACTCGGCCAGGTGAGTGAGGGCGATGACGGATGAAGAGTCGGCACCCCGATCGTCGTAGATCGCGACGGAGCCGGTAAACTTGAGCGGGGACGGCGAGCCCTCCTGAGCGAGAGCAGAGCTCTGAAGACCAGCGGCGTCCGCGCTGGTTCGGGCGACACAAGTGGAAAGGTGAAGGCTCGCTCCCGTAATACACAGGAGTGTGATCATGATCCCTGAGTAGTACAATTTTCTCACCGTACATTACTCCTTCGACATTACACCATTATATACTACTTTTCCTTCTCTGTCAAATGCATCCGCCGCTTTTATCATTTAAGAATTATGAGTGAACCGTTTTCATCAAATTTAAAATTTAAAAGTGGAATAAATAGGGACAGTCACCATTTAAATTTTCAATTTTTAAATGGTGACTGTCCCTATTTATCTGCCTCTTGATGATAGTGGATCCGGTTACTATTTAGATGGTGCGGGCGCGCCGCGCCATAGGGTCGCGGTTGGATCGGACGGATGACCTCGCGAACGCCCGCCGCTCATCTGCAGCCCGAGAGTAAAGTTCACCACATAATGTCAAAAGCGGGGTGTTCATGAATCTTCCGGGGAGAGAGGCGTATCACGGAACCGCAGCCTCGTTTCTTATCATTCTGATGTGCTGTGTGCCCGCTCTCCGGGCAGACGATTCCGTCCAATACCTGGGACACTTTGACACGCAGTTCTTCAGCGAGCTCCTCGATGTTGAAACCAGCGGCGATACGGCGTATGTGAGCGGTGTCAGCGGTTTCTTTATCATCGATGTTGCCGATCCTGAATCTTTACAACTCATCGGCAGGTATGATTCAGAGGGTCCCAACGAGCGCTTCTACCAGTCCGCTGTTGGAAACGGCCATGCGTATGGAGCGAGCCGATTCGAGGGGCTCGTCGTCCTCGATCTCGGTAACCCGGCCGATCCGACACGTGTGAGCCGTTATCAACCGGAAGACCTGGCATTCGAAGGAGTGGCTCTGTCGGACACCCTGCTCTTCGCCGCCGCCCTGGATCAGGGCCTTCGGATTTTCAACATCGCCCAGCCGGACACCACTGTGCTCCTCGGCTCGCTTACAGATCTCGAAGCCGCAAAGAGGCTCGTCGCACGGGGTCCTTTTGTCTTCGCTGCCGATGGCTCCGGAGGGCTCAAGGTGATCGACATCACCGATCCAACGGCACCTGTCCTCGCAGGGAGTCTTCAGACCAGTGGTGCGGCTCTCGATGTGGTCGTGCAGGACGACATCGCCCTTCTGGCGGTTGGAAGTGCCGGTGTTGACGTCGTGGACATATCCAATCCTGCATCCCCGACACTCCTTTCCAACTTCGACACGCCCGGTTTTGCTGCCGGTATCGCCGTGCAGGAAAGCCTCGTGTTCGTTGCAGACTGGGAAGGTATTCAGGTGGTGCGGATAACCGATCCGACGGATCCGCAGCTCGCCGGATGGGAAGACACTCCCGCACGGGCGATGGGTATCGATGCCGAGGGGATCGATTCTTTCGTGGCCGACTGGTTCACCTTCCGGTTGTATCGTTCGGGACCCACAGACGACCCGGACATTCATCTTCCTCTCACCGGTATCAACTTCGGCGACGTCGGCGTGGGCGAAAGTGTCGACACCGTCGTCACAGTGGAAAACACCGGCGGGGCACTTCTCTCTGTCAGCGGCATCACTTCGAGTAATCCCGACTTCGAGATCCAGCCGGTTTCCTTCACTCTCGACCCGTCGGACACCGGGGAACTGCAGATTACGTTCACCCGAAGTTTCGAGAGTTCCACAAATACCACCTTCATCATCTCGAGTGACGATCCCGATGAGAGCGAACGGAGCCTGACGGCGCAGATCACGGATGCCCGGTTTCTTCAGGAGGGAGAGCTCGCTCCCGACTTCACTCTGAACGACCTGGGGGGCATACCGCACTCCCTGTCCGATTTCAGCGGACAGGTCGTCGTCCTCGCCTTTTTCGCCTCCTGGTGACCTGTGTGCGGTCCGGAGTTCTCGGACCTCGAAACCTCCATGTGGCAGGTCTATCAATATGAAGACATGGTCATTCTCGGCATAAACTTCTCCGAGCCGCAGCAGGTGGTCGAGGATTTCGTGGAGACATTCGGTGTGACATTTCCGGTACTTCTGGATCCGGCAGGAGGGGTCTACCTGACTTACTCCAACGGCGGCCAGTCTCCCTTTCCGCTAGACTACATCATCGATCAGCAGGGAGTAATCAGGTACATCGCCACCGAGTACGATCCCGACGAAATGATCCGGACGATAGAAGAGCTGCTCGGTCTGGTTACACCCCCTACTCTAACGATATCCTGCTACCTCGTGGAAGACATTGTTCCTGAAGGAGGGTACCTCCCATTCGAAGCGACCATCACGAACAACATGGAAAATGACATCCCCGCCGGGTCGTACGATCTCCTGGTAGAGCACTTCGCTCGAACCGGATGCGGCGTCCTGGAGAACCCCGTATTCACGCACACTCTCACACCCGGCGTCCTCCTCCCGCCCGGCCCGTCGATCTTCCGTTTCGACATCGGACCGCTTCCAGACGGAACAAGCGGACTGAGCCCCGTCGCAACGCGGATATCCAGCCGGTATTTCGACACTGACCCCATGGTGACCGATGATTGCTGTTTTCAGTGGAAGATAGTTCAATATCCTTCGAAGCGTGAGGCGATTCCCCAACCCTGATGGGAAGAGACCGTCCTCACCCGGTCCGGCGGCGACCGGGAAGGCTTTCTCGTACCCGTCGTGAGAAATCCATCGCCCGGCAGCGGGGGCAGAGCTCGAGGTGTGGGGGAGGGTCGCCCCCCTCGGGGGACAGCTTTTTTGTCAGGTGAGCGTGCGAGACAGCGGGGAGGAGGTAGGTGCCGCAACGCGCGCACAGCACGGCATGAGAGATGAACCCGGCTTCAATCGCCAGCCGCCTGATGCCGGTGATGAAGTCCCTGATCCCAACCCCCGCGGGGCACTGGTCTGTGCACTCATCGCAGGTGGGGCAGCACCAGATAGACTCGTCCGCGACCAGGTCCACATCCCGCAGAGCCTTCTCGATAATGCGGCGCGGTGAACGGCCGAGACGAAGATCGCCGAACAGTTCACGATACGGGCAGCAGGCGGTACATTTCCCGCACTCGAGGCACCCGGCGAGATGACATTCCTTTATGAGGATCTCAACAGCTTCATGATTCAATCTCAGGTACCCCCCGTGAGGTCGACTTCTGCATGAGCTCGGCATAGCGGGCTCCGCACGCGCGCTTCATACTGATGTGAGCGGTCTCGGCATCCACGAAGGAGAGCGCCCCCGCTTCGCAGAAATCCACACAGGAGGGATTCCCGTCGCAGAGATCGCACTTCGTGACGCGCTCTTCTGTCGAATCGATCCCCATCGCGCCGAAAGGGCACGCAAAGACACACATCTTACAACCGATACAGAGTTCATAATCGATCACGATTCGGCCGAGATCCCTGTCGCGTGATATGGCGTCCTTCGGGCAGACGGCGGCGCACTCCGGTTCCAGGCACTGCTGGCAGAACATCGGGAGATAAAAACCTTCGGCTTCCCACTTGATGATGTGTATCCGCGCCCGTGCCGGGTTCGCGGTACCGGTGTGTTTTAATGAGCAGACGAGCTCGCACTGGCGGCAGCCGGTGCATTTTTTTTGATCGATTACTATCATGTTTGACATGCGGGTGCTCCCCGAACTGCGCGTTCGTATACTTTTTCGAGGCCGAGGCGTTTGAGAGTGTCGGGAGTGGGGACTCCCTCCCGGTCCCAGCCGTGGTGATGGTAATACTCATCTATCATCCGGGTAAACTTCTCACGGTCGATCGTCCTGTTCCTGATGATTTCGAATCCGAGCCTGGTCGGTTCATCGAAATAGCGGTCCGGCAGCCAGTCATCTTCGCGGGTCGCGCCCTCGCGGATGTTGAAAAGCCGCTCGAGATTGTTGGCCCGCTCCGCGGCCTCCCACACCTGGATCGGGCTCATTTCGAGGCCGGTAATAAGTTTCAGCAGGTCTGAGAACTCCTGGAATGCGGGCATGTTGGGTGAGAGAAACACCGTGTGAAATTTGCAGATCCCGAGAGAATCCACGGCCATGTAACACTGCTCCTGCCAGAACACCAGCCAGGGCTTCCCTTCGTAATCCGTGAACTCGGATGAGAGGGGACCATCATAGGGAATGGGGTGACCGTAGATCTTCCGGAGAAGTTTCTCGGGCAGGTGATAGAGGTCGATGGCGGGTCTGCTCCGGAGGTGATCGGCACCTCGCGATGACGTCGCGATGTTGAGAGCCAGGGAAGGGGTCGGCCGCTCGTCGGAATGAAGATTGCTCATGCCCTTCACGTGGATACAGTAACCGGCGGCTTCATCGGGGAATTGAGCCATGGCCCCCCTGACGCCTTCCGCGAGAACGGCGCCGAAGCCCTCACGGTTTGCCGTCTGGTGAGTGAGACGGATCAGGGCTTCACTGTCACCGAACCGGAGTTGGAGCCCTGCAGTGTCTTCGGTTGTGATGATGCCTTCCTCGAACAGCTCCATCGCCCAGGAGGCGAGACTGCCGAATTCCACGGTGTCCATCCCGTACTTGTTGCAGAGATGGTTGCCGTAGAGTATCGTGGAAAAATCTTTGCATCCGGGCTCGGCCCCGAAAGCGCCCTGAGTCGTGTACTCCGGTCCCTCGTCGTATGTCCCGGCGTATGGACCGTCATTGATGACGTATCGATGGCGGCAGTGCAGCTGGCACCCGAAACATCCGGATGTCCCCACCGAGTGATCTTCGATCGCCTCGCACTCGATCGCTTCACTGTCCACGTGCTGGTTGAGGCGGAAGTTCTCCGTCCGCACCAGTCCCGTCGAGTTGGTGACATCGTAGATAAACATGGTGCCCCAGCGCTGCATGATCTGACCGAATTTTGTGGATGTTATTTTTCTGCACATCTCCCGGTTGTAGGAAAGAGCTTCCTCAGGGTGAGCGATGTCGATTCCCATCGTCCCCCTGACGGCGACCGCCTTGAGCTTCTTCGAACCGAGAACCGCTCCCATACCCGTCCTTCCGCCGGCATTCTTGTGACCGGTGATGACGTTCGCGAACCTGACCAGCTTTTCACCCGCGGGACCGATCGCGAGCGCTTTGATTTCCTCATCACCGAGTTGGGTCCGGATGAGCTCCTGGGTCCTGAATGTGTCCGCCCCCCAGAGATGAGAGGCGTCCCTGATTTCGATCTTCCCGTTGTTGATCCAGAGATACACCGGTGTGGGCGAAGTGCCGAGGATGATAAGATGGTCGAGGCCGGCGTACCTGAGCTCGGGAGCGAAAAAGCCGCCCATGTTGGATGAGCCGAGGAGTCCGGTGAGGGGACTCTTCGCCATGATGTGGGTGCGTGCCGAAGCGCTTGCCGGGGTGCCGCCGAGGAATCCGGCTGAAATACAGCAGACATTGTCCGGACCAAGAGGGTCGACACCGGGTTCCAGGTACCGGAAGAGGTAGTAGATGTCGAGCCCGCGTCCTCCAATATACTTCTTCCTCAATTCAGTGGGGATCGGCTCAGTTCTGATCTCACCGCTGGTGAGATCAACTATAGCGCAATTCGTGGTCATCGTCATGGAAATGTCTCTCCCTTATTCTGGTTCTTCCGGGTTGGGATAGTGCTCCCAGACAGGGCCTCGGATTTTAGGTGTTTCAGGCCGAAGCCACGAGATGCGCCACTCTATCCTGCAGCTCGGACACACGGCCCGGTTGGCACCCGGTTCCGGAGAGAATCGGGAGAAGCAGTTCAGACAGCGAATTTCGCGGTCACGTGAGTCAGTACTCGAACCCATTACTCCCTCCCGGGTCGTCCCTGTTTCCGTCTGTCATACCATCTGCTATGCCGGGGCTGCAGCTCACCTCGCCGGAGCCCTTTCCCGCCAGGAGCCCTTCCAGGCACAACTGTAAAACGTCCCGGACGAATTGCTCGAGGGATTCCCGGGACGTGAAGCGGTAGTAGGGAGGTGTCAGGAGCTCGAAGAGATTCGCCAGAACCAGCCCTGTCGCGGAAGGGTCGGATACACGGAAATCCCCCGAACGCCTGCCTTCCTCTAAAATCCTGCCGAGGATGGCGCCCTGCCTCTTCACATACACCTCGATCCGCTGGGCGATCTCCGGCTTGATGGATGTGATGATCTCCTCACCGTGATGATAGCGGTTAACAAGCTCATAGATTGTTATAACCCGGTGGAGGAGGCACTCCCTGAGCCGCTGTTCGGGCGGCGCGTCCCTCCGTGCGATCTCCTCGAGGTCCCGGATGATCCGCTCGTTGGTGAGATCGACGAGGGCGAGCATGATTTCGGACTTGGATCGGAAGTACAGGTAGACTGTCCCTTTTCCGATGCCGGCTTCACGGGCGATGTCCTGGATGGTGGTTTTGGCATACCCGTAGTGCCTGATCAGCTCCCAGGCCGAGTGGAGGATAACGTCCCGTTTTGTGTCAGTGCTTGTCTTCATAAAGCAATATGACCAGAATACGAATTCAGTCAGTGTATCAATAATATACCGGGAAAACGCGAAAAACGCAAGGAAAAAATTCGATATTCACGGAACGGTCAGGGAAAAATCACGATTTCCCGGGAACGAATAATGAGAAGATTCCCCGGGGAGCGGCTGGCGGCTCAAATCATCTCTCGGGTCGCATCTCAAACTTCTCCCGGGCTCTACAGCAGATCTTTGAAACGGAGGCGCATTGAATTGATGATAATCTCCACGCACGCATCGATATCAACGTCACGAGTATTCAATGTCATGTCATAATATGCGGGATCTGAAATATCCTTGTGAAAATGCTGTCTGATGAATTCCTGCATCTGTCTATCCCTCTCGGCCACCACTTTTTCTGCGTGTTCACGGCTCGTATCGAGGATGCCCTGCATTTCCGATATTCTTTTCTCCCGCGGAGCGATCACCCTCACTTTCAATCCTCTCTCAGGCGGAAGGACGAAACCGGCCCCCCTCCCGACGATTACAGCGTGACCATGCCCGGCGATCGTCATGAGTACGGTCATGAGATGTTTCAGGTAGTGATCACGGTCGAGAGTGTCACGATCGATTAGAGTCGAAATCCATTCTTTGATGCCATCCTTGGTTCTTTCATCGAGAGATTCTATGACACTCTGCCTTACCCGGGCCTCTTTTGCCATGTGTTCAACGAGTTCCCTGTCGAAAAATTCCCATGCGAGCTCTTCCGCCACCTTCTCACCAATGCTTCTCCCCCCACTGCCGATCTCCCGAGATATCGTGAGGTAGGGCCCGGTGGTTTCCTCGACCTTCATTGCTTCCTTCGTTCGCTGAAGCTCACCCAGCCTCCTCGTCTCCCACAGTCTCATCTGCCGGGCTACAATCTGGTTGAGTCCTCTGTCCTCGGGTTTCCTCGCCATGGTATCACTCCTTTCACACCTGTCTGGACGATACCCTAAAGATGTATACTTGTCAACTGTGAAAGAATGCGGGAAGGGCTGTGGAGGAGAGGATGAGATGTCCACCACCTTTAACGTATATCACTCAATCGTCTTGTGGGCAAAATGATCCAGAGCGTGATGTATATCAGGAGACCGACACCCGCGCCGGGTACGAAGGTCGCGAGCACGAACGCGACGCGAAGAAGAGTGACATTGATCCCGAAGTGATGGGCAAGACCGCTGCACACCCCGGCCAATTTTTTTCCTTCTTCGAGCCTGTACCACTCTTCCCTCAGAGGACTACTCATGAGCCTGCTGCCGCAGTAGCGGCATTTGTTCGCCTGGGCCTTGATAGTCTCGGCGCAATAGGGACATGTTTTCGTTTCATCGTTCATGCGGTCAAACCTCCTCCCGCCGCTCGCGATTGAAGTGCATCTCGTGCAGCCGCCACCAGAAGCGGCAGTGAGCCGTATGCCAGACTCAAGGAGAATATGGTACCCAGTGCGTACAGAACGAAGAACACCGTACCTACTACAGGTGGCAGCCATTTCGCCAGGAGCATCTGTCCAGTCGTCGCTATCCCGTAGTTCAGCAGGATCAAAACCGGAGCGAAGAGCACGGCCAGTATGACCGCACAAGTGGTTCTGAGATTCTCTGAAAGGTTTTGTTCCGGGGCCGGGATACGAAGCCGGATTTCATCTTTAACGAGTGAAAGAGTCTTCTGGAAGAGATCGGTTGAAGGCTCGGGGGGATCGGGGAGCTGCTCGAGGGTCGGCGCAACCTCTCGAAAATCCTGTGCGAAGGCCATACAGTCGGGACACATCGCTGTGTGATCCGCGATGAGGTCGAGCTGCCCTTTTTTAATTTTTTCTTTCGCTTCCCTGCAGTTCACAAGTGGATCTCCGTCTTTCACTCTTGGGGGTTGATGATTTTTTTCAAACGGGCCACGGCGTGGTGTGTCCTGCTTTTCACCGTGCCGATCGGGAGATCGAGTATCTCGGCTACTTCCGATTCCTTATATCCAAGAAAGTACCGGAGGGACAGAATCTCCGTGTCATGTTGGGATAAGCTGTTCATCCCGAGTCTCACCATGTCCAATTCATCTCTATCGTCAGAAGGCATAATGGCCCCGGCGTCATCAAGGGGTACTGTCTCCACCCGGGCCCTTCGCCGCCTGTGTGCGTCCCTGCACAGGTTGATTGCGATCTGGAAGAGCCAGGTGCTGAATTTTCTGTTACTGTCGAAGCGTTTTGCATTTCTCACCACTCTAAGCCAGGTTTCCTGGAAAATGTCTTCTGCCTCGAGGTCCGTCTGCCTGTGGATGAACGCGAGCAGGGGGCGGTTGTACCTCTTCATCAGTTCCTCGATGCCTGGCTCCCAACCTGATGCGGCGCGTTCCATGAGCCATTCGTCGGTGGCCTCCCTACCGGCCATTCGAACCGTCCTTCACTGAACCGTCAGGGCTGCCCGTCTGTTTCCGTAACCGCGGTATTTTCGGGCCCGGAATTACTATGTTCCGTCCGGTCTTTCGGTTGCTGTCGTAATCTGTCATACACTCGTTGTGCTTCCGCTCCAAGCTTCTCGAGCGGAGATCGGTCCTTCGGCCCGAAAGGTATCATGAGCCAGAGGGCGCCGTACACCCCCATTCCCAGCGGAGCAAACAGGATGGTGGCGACGACGAACAAAACCCGCACGAGCGATACCGAAATGCCCGTTGTCGCTGCAAGATACGCGGCAACGCCCGCCAGGATGCGACCCGGCAAGTCCCTGTGTCCAGGCTTCTCATTGCTCTTCCCGAGGTCGCTTTTACAGTAACGGCATTTGACCGCTTCGGCAAGGATCTCCTCTCTGCAGTAAGGGCATTCTTTCATTGTGAAGTCATTCATGATTCTATCTCCTTTCCCCTTCTCTGCCCAGTACTACGCGCGGAGCGACGAAAAGGTTCAAAAGGAAATGACCCCGGTTTGGAAAATCGAAGTTGTTGCGGCCGTGTGTCCCCCATGTCAGGGAATCAGATCGAAGGCAGGCTGAAACTGAGTCCGACCGACAGTACCGGGTAATACTTGTATTGGTCGATTTCGTCCTCGAGGGACTGTTCTTCCTGCTGCAGGTCCTCCTGAAAACTTGGCAGGAGGGTGATGGGACCGGAAGCCGAGAGCGTCACATCGGGAGAGCCCTGGAAAACGATCCCAATATCGAGCATGAATCCCATCCTGTCGGTCACTGCATTCCCCCAGCCGATGCCTAGATAGGGTGTCAGGTTGCCGAGGTCCACATTGCCGGAGAGGGTGCCTATCTGGGAAGCGGGATAGGTCGTAGATCCTATCGTGTACGAACCCGTCGGCTCGGCGGTCAGGTCGACTCCATTACCGTTGACGAGCAGTCCGCCGCTCACGCGAAAACCGCGTCCCGGAATGGGGAAGAGATCAAGAAGGAGATCCATCGACCGAAGGGTGAGATCGGCATCGTAGTTTACGTCGTCCTGTGTTGTCGAATAGCTGAAGGAGAATACGTTGAATCCTGCCCTGGCATTGATTCTCGGCATGAGTGGATAAGAGATGTCCACCCCGAGCCCGAGAGTCCCCGCTTTCGCCGACACACCTACTCCCGCTCCCGCGGAAGATACCAGTAGTAAGGAAAGAACGATAACAGTGACGCCAAGAAAACTTAATCTCCTCATTTTTCCCTCCGCATCGATATTTCGATGCATCCTGTCGTGTCGAAGTATGATGGCCTGGTCGAGCGTGGCCTGATTCCATCAGAACATAAGATATACGGCGGACCAATCCTTTTCAAGAGATGAGGCGGTGGTGGAATTTCAGTTGACAGGATGTATATCAGCCGGTATCATCAATCCTGACATTGAGTTGTGACAGTAGTTCTCCGTCATGTCACATAATTCCCGAGAACAGTCATATATTTCTACGGTGGGAACGACTAATAGAACAAAAGGTCTCCTGATCGCATGAACAGAGCAGAGTTGAAAAATCTTCTCGAAAAACATCACAATGCCAGTTTTGGATGGGCTCTGAACTGCTGCTATCAGGATCCAGATCAGGCGGAGGAAGTTCTCCAGACGGTCTATCTAAAAATCCTCGACGGCCGGGCACATTTCAGCGGTAAGTCCTCCTTCCTGACATGGCTCTTTGCGGTGATTCGCAAAACAGCGATCGACGAACACCGGCGAAGAAAGTTCCGACAGATGAGGTTTTCGAGTAAAGAGAGCGATCTTCAGGGGAGGCTCTCGGTGGATGAGACCGAAGAGGCGTCCGAAAGGTCCCAGATCAGAAGACTGATCAGACAGGCACTCGACACTCTTCCGCGTCGGCAAAGAGAGGTTCTTCATCTGGTTTTCTATCAGGCTCTCACATTGGAGGAGGCTTCGAAAGTAATGGGGATATCGATCGGCTCGGTTCGAAAACATTACGATCGGGGTAAGAGGCGGGTCCACCAGTGGCTGGAACAATCGAAGGTGCTCGATGAATTACGATAACAGCGAGAAAAAGATACGGAGACTGTTTAAAGAACTGCGCACGGAAGATGAGAACAATGTACCGTCATTTGCTAAGGTCTACAGAGAGGCTGAAATCAGATCAGGTCTAAAACCGAAATTCGGAATACTCCCCCGACTGGCGGCGGCGGCTGTTATCCTGATCCTGTTAGGAGGATCTGTGCTGGTCATCTATCATGAAAGTTCGATTTGGAGACCGCCTCAGGAGATACCGATTGCTGGATGGCAGTCTCCAACAGCGAGTCTCTTGAGGATCCCGGGGACTTTACTGTCAGGCACCGAGAGAATAACAACATCATCACGTGAACCACGCCGGATGACAGTGGCGGGATCTCACTGGTCCTCGCCGACTCTCGCACTGATGAGATCTTCCGGAGAAAACTTTTTAAAGAGGAGTTTGAACCTGGGTGTACCCCCCTCATGGAGCGGGGCTCCCACTTCATACAACTAACAAATGGAGGGAAAGATGAGCCGGACGTTACATGTAATCTGTGTTTTTCTGTTCATGAGTGTCAGCTCTCTTTGTGCCCAGGGAGAACCGCCTGATCCAATCGAGGTAAACACATTTTCACCGGAACTGGTTATGCAGAATCAACAGGCTATTGGACTGAGTGAAAATCAGAGAAGTTTCATAAAGAAGGAAGTACTGGCTGCGCAGACGAGATTCACGGACCTGCAGTGGGATCTCGAAAGTCAGATGGAAAAATTTATTTCCCTGATAAGTCAGGACAAAATAGATGAGAAACTTGCTCTCGATACCCTGGAGAAGATCCTCTCACTCGAAAGTCAGATAAAAAGAGCGAATCTGACTCTGGCTATCCGCATCAAGAACATGTTAACTCCTGAACAACAGGAGCTTCTCCGTGAGGTGAGGGAGTTACCATAAACAAGGAGCGATCAATATGAGAACCTCGAAATCAATCTGGAAAATTATGCTGATGTGTATCATAAGCAGTGTCGCGCTTGTGATCATCCCGGTTGTGGGAAATCCTGTGAAAACCAATGACCTCCCGATCAGAATCGCATCCACTGGAAGAAGTCTTGCCGGGATTGATTCCCCGGATGTGTCCCGGATGGAATATCCGGCGTCTGAACCGCTTGTCATTGAACGGGAGGACATGATCACAATTCTCTTCCCTGATCTGGTAGGAGTGAGGCTCGAGAGAAACGAAGAAGGTGGAATCTACGGAATCAAGAGTCTCTTTGTGGGGCAGCGGAAGATACTCTCGTCTTCCCACGACATACAGGTTCCGCCTGTGACGCTCATTGCTTTCACTGATGATGCGGTAGGGGGGGTAACAGACTGGCCGGGATACTTGCTCGACAGAGAAGCGAGCGGAGGTGAATGGCCCCAAACTGGAAATCGCGGAATGTATCAAATAGGTCTCGATTCAGCCCAGTATATCGGTTACTACCTGGACGGGGAAACCGTAGTTCTTGTTCTCGATGTGCAGGACGGGGAGTGGACGGGTGAGCTGGAGTGGGTGTTCACCGCCGCAAGCGCGGGGGTAAGTGAACATGATTACCTCGGAATCGGCTGGAAGATGAGATTGGCCGGCGTTGATCGGGCTGCGTGGCTGAGGATTGTTGAACCAGCAGTGGCCCGCTCAGGAGATTGGGCGATCGCACAGACGTGGGAACATTTCATTGAGAGCCAAACAGGACATTCTCAACCTTTTCATGTCCAGGCGAGCTGGTACTTCGGGGATGTACAGCCGTTTTTCTTCACCGGTGGATCGACCGGTGTCGTCCTGAGTTTCTTTGAAGAACCTGTCTGTGCCCGCGTCGAGGTGAACGAAGTGGGAAAACGACATCTCGTCGACACGCGGATCCCGCTCGGTGAAGGAGCTGTTCGCGAGACACCAACAAAATACTGGATGTCCAGTGATACAGTCCTCGAGTCGAAGTGGGAAGCCGTGGATGAGTGGACAATGGTATTCGACTTCCTCGAAGCGTATTACCGGGAACTTCTCGGCCTGGGATTCACCGAGCTCGTGCCTGTCCTTGAAATGAGGTTTGCTGATGAAGAGTATATGGCCCGCTACATCGAAGAAGGCCCTCCCCCGCTGGAAGAATCGTGGCTCTATACATTCGCACACAATGGCCTTCAGGAAGCAGCAGATCTCGGATTTCGCCTCATCCGTGTAGTTGCATGGGAGAGTGATGCTGAACATTCACCGGAGGAGTACCTGGAGGGGAGTCAATGCTTCGGTTCCGCCAATGCCCCCTGGCAGCTGGAGATCAGTGAGGCCCTGGGAGGTGTGGAGGCCCTCAGAGAATTAACCGACCGGGCACATGATCTCGGCGTCAAAATCGTTCTCTGGAACAGTCCTGGACATCTCTCAAACTCCTCACCTCTCCTCGTCGAGAATCCCGAATGGATCATGTGGCGACGTAATGGCACACCTGAGGACGTAGGGTACGGGGATGTTGTGGGGATGAGCCTGCACACAGATTACTACACCTATGCGATGTCACGATATGAAAACGTGCGCCAATCCACCAATGTAGATGGATTCATGGTGGATTCCCATCTCACATTCGGGCTCTATTCGGATTTCAGATTAGCACAGCCATCTCCTCAATTAGATCTTACCTTGGAAACGCAGCATGACTGGTGGAACATGGGCTTCACCGACATTATCATCGAAGGTTGTGGGCCACTCGGGTTGTCGAGCGGCGGGTACCCGGGCTACGAGTCTTTTATACCCCCGGCTCCGCCGGAAGAACAGGAGGAGGCCAGGAGAAGACTGAAGTGGATCCTGGGACGTGAATACGGGATTTACCGCTTCATCGTTGACACTGTCGCTCTTCCCGGTAGCTACTACAGGGCACTGGCGTCGAAGGGGCACGTATCACCGCAGTATCTCGATGTGCTAAATATATATTCAGAAGAGAACATCGCCCGGATCCAGCAGGCCAACTTCGATTTCCTCCAGGTAAAGGACCTGATGGAGCGGCGCACGCTTGTTGCCGAGGGTGATGAGTGGTTGGGTGTCGCGTGGTCTAACAGCGTGTCGAGCGACCTTGTACTTTTCTCATTTGATCATTTCTTCTATCTTCTTGACGGATATGCCGAGGTAGAGGATGTAACCACCGGTGCGATCTTTCCCGCAGATGGAGGTTTCGAGACTGAACCATGGCACACATATCACATCGTGGGGGGTAACATGGAGAATTAAGTGTGTAAAGAGACCGTACATGCAATCTGTGTGGTCGTGTCCTCTCTGGTCCTCCCCGGGGTTGTTTGACACAAATTGAAAAATATGGTATAATGGTTACAATACATTAGATATTGGGCGGTTCCTAGCTTCTTTCGTTGCTTCAACGGCCCGGCACAACCGTCTTCCTGCAGTCACCTTGAATCACAGAACAGCAACTGATGATTTTTTATAGTACCGGGTGAGGAATGTCCGTATCGAAGGAGTCAGGGATTAGCTCCCGGGATGGTTTCTTACAAGGAGTGCACGATCTGTGTCGTCAAAAGGTAACAAGAACAAATCAGAATCGTTGATAAGATATCTTGCCGCTGCCGGATCCGGCCGCATTACCCGCCGGCAATTCCTCAACGGTATGGCTGTCGCCGCAGGGAGTATGTTCATGCGTGGGCCCGGGATGCTTCACGAAATGGCTCAAGGTATCGGCCGTCTACCGGATTCGCTCGGTCCACCTCGAGGAGGTTTCCCCGGGCCGAATGGAAATTCCGACCATGTGATAGAAGCCTGTCACTCGGTCTGGAGTTCCGGCCTCTCACCCTCTCACGGACACACTCCTGCAGGTACACAGTGTAGTGATCCGACGGAGTATGATCTTATCGTGATCGGGGGAGGGGTGAGTGGGCTTTCAGCTGCATATTTCTACCGGGAGCTGGCTGGAAGCGAAGCGAAGGTGCTCATTCTAGACAATCATGACGAAGTCGGCGGTGTCGCACGAAGGAATCACATGAAAGTGAATGAACGTCACCTTCTTGCTCCCCAGGGTTCGTGCTATGTGGGTCCTCCGGCTAACTATCTTATAGAATCGTTCTACGAGAGGATCGGCATCACCCTTGAGGACATCGAAATCCCGAACTCACCCGGCGCACTCCTCTTCGATGAAGTGTCGCACGGTGTCCCGCACCAGTGGATCCTGAATCCCTACGGCACGGGTTTGCTTCGGTTTCCCATTCCAAAGGTGGCGAAGCGGCAGATTGCCCTGTTCGCCGTCAGGCTGATACGCTTTTTCGGCAGACCTGACTGGGAGGAAGAGATCGCGAGACTCGACGGCATGACGCTCCAGGAACACATCGAACAGGATCTCGGGTACCATCATGAAGTGACGCGGTTCTATAGTATCGAGTGTTCCGACATGCTGGGCCTGGGCGCCGATGTGATCTCAGCAGCAGCATTCTACTGGTTCAGCGGGGGTGATGGTGTCGTGGGGGGTAATATTAACCGGAACATGAATCTGGAAGAGGTCGTACTCGAGGGTATTGACGTGTCCCGATCTTACCCGGTTGGCAGATCGTCCGGAAGAAGGAGAAGCGAATCGGGGATGGGTGTTTACATGTTCCCGGGCGGAAACGAAGGCTTCGCGAGATTTATTTTGAGGGCCTTGATCCCGGAAGCGGTACCTTATGGCCCCGGGATGCGGGACGTGATCATTCATCCGATTATCAAGGGGAATCTTGATCTGCCTGAGAATGGTGTTCGTCTGCGTCTGGGATCAACAGCCATAGAAGTCTGTCATCAGAACTCTCCTCGGGGAGGCGCATCCGACGTAATGGTCCGCTACCTGAAGGATGGTGAGGAGCACGTGATATACGGAAAGTCGGCTGTCCTGGCGGGCGGAGGATATATGACACGGCATATCGTGTCGGACCTTCCCGAGAGCAATCGGGAAGCACTTTCCCAGTTTCAATATTCCTCCTATGTCACATGTAACGTGTTCGTCAATAACACTCACCCTGCTGCCGACATAGGTTTCGGCTGGTTTTCGCAGTACTATGACGGCTTCGGATGCGCCTGCAGTGTCGCAGACGGTATCCTCGATCCGGAGAACCGGGATCCGGACCTGCCGAACTGTTACACCATCTGGGCACCTCAGATCTTCCCCGGGCATACTCCGCAGGAGCAGGGTATGATGGGGCGTACGTATCTGATTTCCGCCTCTTTCGAAGATATTGAAGAGAGGGCGGTCGAGGACCTCACGAGGTTGTTCGGTCCGCATGGATTCAGTCCTGAGAACGATATCGAAGGGTTATTCATCAATCGATGGGGGCACTCTATGTTGACAGTATATCCGGGATTCGCATTCAACAGGTTTGCCGGGCTTCCGGACCCTGTGAGCGAGGCGAGGCAGTCCTTCGGGTCGATCGCTTTCGCCCAGACTGATGTCAACGGAACTCCTTCCCTGGATGGCGCTGTTTTGGAATCGCTGCGCGCCGTAATTTCTTTAATACGTTAAATCGCTCGCCTCACCGGGAGCCGGAGGATCGTTTTCAACCTTTCCGGCGGCACTCGCCGGGGGTCGGAGATATATATTTCATGGTGCAGGCCGTGGAATGACAGGCCCTCACCCTCGACGAAGGTTGTCATTTCCCCAATTGTCTGCGCATCGTCCAGCCACTACTGCGCTTCCAACTTGCTCACGACGTAGTCCTGGTGTCCTGAAAATTTTCGTGAGTGGTAACAGTATAGTCCCCGCCGGGAACCGTGCACATTGCTTGACCGTTTTTTCTCCTTTTCTCGGTAGGGATTCTCAGGTCGACCGACCGGAGGCAACGAAAATATATATTGACACAATTAAAATAATCGGTAGTATTTATGTATACCCAGTAATGTTTTATTCTGCAAGCTGTCTGATATCTCTCACAGGACCCGGGTCTGTATGAGACGCTTGTTGACGGTAGCGCTTATCTCCATGCTTTCTCTCCTGCTTCAGCTAAACACTTCCCCTGCCGATCAGGAAGGAAGCACCACCACTCCCGCCAGGCTGTTTCTCACTTCGGATCCGCCCGAGGGGTACCTGACACTCGACGGGAAATTGATGGGGCGGCTGCCGCTGTGGTCCGAAGACATAACCCCGGGCTTTCATGATGTGCGGGTTTCGAAAGAGGGGTTCACCCACTGGTTTCAGAAGATGTACTTCGCACCCGGCAGGGAATACTGGCTCACGGCACATCTGGTGAAAGAAGCACAGATGAACCGCTTGGCGATCTCTTCGATACCTGACGGCGCTGACGTGTTTATTGATGAGGAGTATCGAGGCATCACACCGCTCACCATCTACTACATCCCGGTCGGCGAGCATGCCGTTTTTCTTCGAAGTGACACCCTCAGCTGGCGTGAGCAAGTCTCCGTACCTGCGGCGGACACGATGACCATAGCAGCCACCCTGGAGAAGGGTGAGTTCCGGAACGAATACGTCGGTGTCGCCGGATCTTCACATGTGGCCGGTGAAGGCGAAGTGTCAGCCGCCGCCTCCTGTTTTATCGAAGAGAAAGAGGGAATCCCTTCTTCGAAAATGTTCCTCGACTCGGACCCTCCCGGTGCCTATCTGACCCTCGACAGGAAGAGAGTCGGGAAGCTCCCGAGATCGATCGAGGATCTCCGGCCCGGCTTCCACGATATTCGTGTGTCGCTGGATGGCTTCGATCACTGGTATCAACGGATGTGCGTGGCGCCCGACAACGAATACTGGATCACCGCTCACATGGAGAAGGGTGCCGAGATGAACCGTCTGGAGATCGTCTCGATTCCCAACGGTGCACAGGTGTTCGTCGATTCGAAGTACCGAGGGAACACCCCCCTGTCGATATTTCTCCTCCCGCCGGGACAGCACGAGATCACACTTCTTCAGGACACACTGAGCTGGCACGAGGTCGTATCTGTTAAGAAGAGGGAAAGCCGGATGATCGAAGGAGAGCTCTCCCGGCTCGAGGGAACCGTCTCGGTCAAATCTCCCCTCGATTCACTTAAAATCGAAGTCGACGGTGTCGCCGCAGGTTTCGCACCTGCGGAAATCAGTGTCCCTCTGGGAAGACGTCAGTTTCGTTTCAGCCGGGGTTTGACACACGAAAGCACTCGTGATTATTTCATCAAGCCCGACAAGGTTCTCGAAATAGACGTCGAGCGAATCCTGAACAAAGCTGCTCTTGAAGAAAGGGACGCTTCTTATCGTTCGAAACGAAAGCGGCACTTGTATACAGGTCTCCTGTCCGCAGGAGGATCGGTTCTCTTCTATGTCCTGCAGAGACGGGCCTATGACAAATACATGGATTCGACGACATCGTCTGAAATCGATAAGAATTTCGATAGTGCCAGGAGGAATCAAATCATATCCCTGTCGATAGCGGGTTTTTCGGCTTATTCGTTCATTCGGTACATTATCATCCGGAAACCCTCAGTTGAAGAATATGAATTGATCTCTGAAACCGACTACTGATGTCCCTGGTGAGGTTGGCATGATCAGATTCAACACATTTTACGTTTCTTTTATATCACTCGGCAGTGTGTTGATAAAAATCCTGCTGTTTGCCATGCTCCTCTCTCCGGGTTGTGTCAAGCATGACAATCCCCTCGATCCCGAGAACGAGGAGACGAGGGGGATAGGCTTTGCAGGTATCTACAGTGTGAACTACCCTTTCAGGATACGCGTCTCGGGCTCAAATCACCTCTTCACGCTCCCCTCCGGACCTTCGGGAGGACATATCGAAAAATTCTCGTTCCAGGATAACACGCTCCTCTCTCAGGGGATATATCAGCCGGATGGTTACGTGAGGGATATCGGGTTCTCTCCCGACAGCAGAGAAGCCGCCCTCATCAGTTACAACAGGCTGATTTTCATCGACACCGAATCGATGACCTACCTCGACGAAGTGAGTGTCGGTAGTGTAAGCTATTTTCTCGATGTTTGTTACAACACCGGCGGAGACAGGATCTATGCATCCTCCGGTACGACGGACGAGATATTCGTTTTCTCCCGCACCACCAGAGCACTCATCGAGACCATCACCGGAGTCCCGGAAGTGATCTTTCGCCTGCAGGTTGCCGGGGATTTTCTCTACGCCTTTTCCTATTCGACAACCCTGATCGTCACACGATTCGACATACGGGAAGAAGCAACAGACACGCAGCAGTGGAATACCAATTTCAAGGCCTATCCCGTCATCGAGGATATCGTAGCCTATGTTCCGAGCCGAAATTATATCTATTATTCAGACGGTACTCAGCTGATCTACGGGGAAGTCAGGACGCCGTTTCAGCCTCAGACCGTTCCCAGCCTGGAAAACTGCAGAGACATCTCGGTCGACCCGCTGGATGACTTTCTGTTCGTGCACAACGGCAGGTATGTCGATGTGTACCTCCTCAGCCCGTTTCAAAAACTCTCCACGATCGATCTAGAGGAGCAGGTAGGTACAGGATTCTCCATTTACGGCATCGAAGCCATGCCCGACGGGAAAAGCCTATTCATCAATTCAATCTATCCCGTGGACAGGATCGCACGTGTCAAGGTTCGATTTTGATCTCTAAGAAATACCTACCGGTTCAGTCATGAAACCGCATAATCGACGTCAGGTTCCTCAGAGGGAGATTTACCGGATCTGACATTGTCGACTCCTTTACGACACTTCACCTGTATCCGATTGACACCGGCCCGCACCGCTTGCTATTATATTAAAGAGTGGGAAGCGAAGGGTTTGACTTCTCTATAAGAGGAGAATTGCTCCTGGCCGCCGGGGGCGTGATTGTCAGTGAACGACAGCCTTCTGAGCCAATTTTACGGAGAAGAACCGCTTAGCTGGCTCGAGGACTGGCGAAGCTTTCTCGATGCCAACCCTCAACTGCCCATAACCTGGCACGGAGATGATCCATGGGTGGGGCCGATCAGCCCGCTGGAGGAGATGTACAGCATGGTCACCCGCAAGGATGTCGACGAAGACGGATTTTCCATATGTGAACCACCCGACTGGCTGGCTGAACACACCATCACAGCCTCCGAAGCGCTTCCGCTCATGAATAAGGGAGGGGCATACGCACTCTTTCGGGAAGAAGTGCTGGGGAGTCTCACACATGGAAAATACGCCGACCTCATAATCCTGTCCGACAACCCTCTTACTGTCGAGCCGGACTCCATTCGTACCATCAACATCCTCATGACAATGGTCGGCGGCGGCGCGGAATACTGTCGTCCGGGGGAATCGGCCCTCTGTGGAGCTTTCGAGGAAAACCTGGCTCTGGATCGTCCCGTCACCGCGTCGGCCTCGCTTCCCGACAATCCACCGGAGATGGCGGTCGATGGAGACATCGGCAACCACTGGGGCGCGGGAGCTTTTCCCCCGCAGTGGATCGAAATCGACCTCGAGGCGAGCCGCGCCATAGACAACATCAAGCTCGTCGTCGATCAATCCCCGATAGGAGATACCCGCCACACGGTGTGGGGGAAGGGTCCGGGCCCCGGCGCGGAGTACACGCTCCTCCACGAATTCGACCGTCTCACCAAAAACGGGGATATCCTGAGCCACACGCCGCCGGAGCCGTGGCAGGACATCCGATACATAAAGGTGCAGACCGAGGAAAGCCCGTCCTGGGTTTCATGGCGGGAGATCGAGGTCATCCGCAGGATCACGGAGCCTGTGAGCTATGAGGAGCCGTGGGGGGTGGAGCAGATTCCCCATGCCATTCGACTGGAGCAGAATTTTCCAAACCCGTTCAACCCGTCGACGACGATTGTTTACAACCTGGATAACGATTCAGAAATCCGCCTCGAGATCTTCAGCGTGAGGGGTCGGAAGGTACGGGTGCTGGTGGAAGGCCTGCAGCCGGCCGGCATTCACTCTGTCACATGGGATGGCCTGGGATCCGACGGGCAGACGGTAGCATCGGGAGTCTATCTCTGCCGGCTGAGCGTTACCCGTCCTCACGGGACATCAGTCGTTACGAAAAAGATGGTGGCGGTGAAGTAGGCGGGAAGCGGAAGCGGGATCATAGTGGTCGGGGGCGCGCGGGAGAGAAGGCGGAAACAGGCGTTCCTAATTGATTCCCCGTGCGATAATTCTTCAGCGCACGGTACCTCATGAAAAAAACCAGCAAATAGTGTGTCAGTGTATTGACAAGAAGTCCCATCCCGGGTATAATCGATTTCGAGATCGCTGCCGGTGTTCGTTATATGAGATTTTCGAACACCGGTAAGAATATTCACGTCCGATGGATACATCCGGGGATGCCTGTAAAACGTAATCGTAAAGCGTGGAAGCCCAACCTTCTCATTATCGTCCCGCCCTATATGATGGGCGCACCGCCTGCCGGAGCTGCAGCCCTGCTCGGTTATTTGAAGGCACGAGGCTGCCGCGATTTCGATTTCCTCGACCTCAGGCTCTGGGCACCTGCTTTTCCGTTCAGCCCGATGGATCATGCGCCGACCTTCAGGTACACCGGACTCTTTGCCGAAAATTATGTGGTGGACATCCCCGACCTCCCGCTCGTCCTGGAACTTCTCAACGCTCATAGAGACAGGCGCAGGCCGCTCATCGGACCCGTGAGCCGGCAGTTTTCACGCTACTGCCGGGAGAGACTGCGCGATCCTGAATGGCTCAAAGTATACCTGTCCCGGATGGAGCACTTCCTGCGAGCCGCGCTGAATCAGGTTCCGGACCTGAGGTTCGTCGGATTCAGTGTCTGGCCGTCCAACTATCTTACCACGCTCCTGGCTTCGGCGATTCTTAAGGAACGACCGTCACCGCCGTTCATCGTCGCCGGAGGGGCCCATGTTACGGAGAGCGTGTCAGCGGCAAAACTCGGACTCGAGAGCGGGCTCTTCGACGCCGTAGCCTGCGGGGAAGGAGAGGTCACGCTGTTCGAGCTGTACGAGCAGTTTCATCGGGGACAGGTGGAGGCGATCAATCAGATCCCGGGAGTGCTGGCCTTAACCGGTGAGGACGAATTCGAGGTACGTGAGAGACAGCTTCTCAAACTATCCGAATTACCACTTCCGAGTTATGAACCGATGAACCTGAATGCCTACTCACCTAGCAGGCGAACGATCAACTTCGAGCTGTCACGCGGCTGTATCAACAAATGCTCGTTCTGCAGTGAGTGGGTATTCTGGCGCCACTTCCGTTCCATTTCACCAGATCTGGCTGCCGAGCGGATCACGACCCTGGCCTCGGTGTACGACGCTAAGCACGTGTCGTTCACCGATTCCCTCGTGAACGGGGACCCCGGGCGGCTTGAGCGCTTCGCCGAACTGCTTGTCCGACAGGATCCTGATTTCGAGTGGTCTGCATACATGCGGGCCGATGTCGATGACCGAATGGCCGATCTCCTCTTCAGAGCGGGACTCCGGTACGCATTCATAGGTGTCGAGTCACTGGATGACCGAACGCTCACGCTCATGGAGAAGTCGAGATCGCGTGAAGACAACATCCGTTCCGTGAAGGTGCTGCTCGAGCGAGGGGTTGCCGTTGAACTGGGGATTATTCCGGGTTTTCCCGGTGACACCTGTGAACGATTCACCGGGACTGTTGGTTGGATCAGCCGCCTCATGCAGGAATATCCTGCACAGCTGAGCACCAGCCTCGCGCCGTTCATTCTTACTCCGGCACAACCTATCTTTCACGCACTCGAAACCTATGGTTTGAAAACGGAGAGCTGGGACACCGAGTACCTTGATATCACTCCGGAACTGATTCCGATAACAGAAAAAATTCCCTGTACCGTCAGCGGACCCAATCAGGGTGTCGACAGATTGGGCCAGATGAATCTGCTCGAATTCACTGTCGCGCAAGGTCGTGCCTATGGTGCGAGATTGTGTAAAGTACCGCCCACCTATGCCCGGAAAGTTTCGATCTGGCATGTCTCGCTCGATTCCTCTCAATTCAAGCTCACCGGTGTCTGTCCGGGTTGGTATCTGGGATTTCGCGTGAGCAGTGAAGGTAGTATCTGTGGGCTCATCATGTCGGAAGCGGAGCTGCAGGAATTCAACGAATTGAGACGTCGTGCGGCCGCTGATTTTCCAGAATTAATCGGGAAGGATGAGCTTCCCCGGGAGCTCTTCTCGGATTTCTTCAGGGAGGTCGAACGGACCCATGTTCTCGCTCCTTCCGAGTTGCCGCGGCTGTCGAAATTCTGTGGTCTGACTACTATTGAACCGGACCGGCCCCTGGCAGTATCGCCTCACGCTGTCGCGCGCGTCGTTCAGACGGATGGGGGAGAGAAGCTGTTCGCAGCTAATCTCGTTTCGGTTGGAGTGCAGGATTTCCCGTCCGCCGTGGGTTCGGTGCTGGAATACATCAAATCACACGAGTGTACCGTTAGAGAGGTCGAGTCTTTCGCGGCTGAGAAGATCGGGTTTTCCATCGGCGATTGGAAGTCGATACAGAATACCCTTCTGGCCTTCGGAGTTCTCATCGCGCATCCATAGAGGAATATGTCCGACAAGAAAAGATTCACCGTGTGAGTGATACCCCGCTGTTCGTTCCACACGGTATGAATACGGGACGGTTTTTCTACCTCGGCTTGGATCAGTCTTCCTCGAGAATGAAAAGACTGCCGGAGAGAAAGTCCGTGACCCAGAGCCTGCCATCGGAACTCTCTTTCCCCCTCGTTATCGAGAACACGGCATCGCCGTACTGACCGTTGAGGTAGAAGGAGA
The DNA here is from genome assembly GCA_964654825.1 of uncultured Gemmatimonadota bacterium. GTDB lineage: Bacteria > Gemmatimonadota > CAZMKB01 > CAZMKB01 > CAZMKB01 > CAZZKG01. Next base: position 35,376 of record CAZZKG010000034.1, read on the forward strand.
CGTTACGGGAGTCGAATCCGGTATCTCCGTAGGGATAGGATTCCTCGTGAAGCAGTGAGAACGACCGGCTTTCAGGATCGAACCGGATGATGAACAGCGCTTCCTCACTGTGCGATGTGATGATAAGCCGGTTGTCCCAGGTAAAGATGTTGTCGGGTCTGCCGGGGTAGGGGATCTCGAATATTTCCCCTCTGCCGTTCAGTTTCTGCAGGGAGTTGCTTCCGTGGTTTATGACGTATATGTCGCCATCGAGGTTACAGAGCTTTAGCGGCTGCTCACCTGTCTCGATTTCAGAAGATGTGAAGTCGGACCTGTCGATCACCGAGACATTCCGGGAATCGAAATTGGCGATGTAGATGTCATCCCTGTCGAATGCGAGATCCGTCGCCGTGAGTCCGAGGGTCATCCTGTGAATTACGGTCCTGTCCGCCGGATCGATGACCTGAAGAACGCTCGGATCGTCATCCTTCTCACCCACCCGCACCAGGAACAGCCGGTGTCTGTCGGGATCATACCGCAGGATCCTCTGGGTTATCTCTCTCTCCACCGAATCGGCCAGCGCGATCCTATTGCCGGCTTCGAACACGCGCACCTCATCTTCCAGGAGTCCCAGAAACTGTTCCTCACGCCCCCAGTTGTTCTGGGTAAAGTACAGAGTGCCATCTTGGTCCAGGACCATCTCGTGGGCCTGCCGGGGTATGCGGCGGTCGTAGAAACTCAGGTCCTTTGCGTCGATCGTGAGTACTCCGTTTTTAGCGCCCCAGATGTACACCACGGGCCAGTATGTCTGGTGGGGACCATAGGAGAGATAGACATCTCCGCCCGGGCTGTATGTCGATCGGACAGGGTAATCGAAAGGGAGGTCGTGTAACGCATAACTCCCGTCACGGTGCACTTCGGCAAACTGGTCTTCAGAGTTGAAGACGAGGAAGCGGTCCCGTCCGGGGAGTTCGATCAGGTCGATCGGTGCCCAGCCGGTGTGGATCTTCGTCGTGTGTTCGGCTGCCGGATCAAAAACGCTTACCGCACTGCCGAAGGTACCATTGACCGCGGTTCCACCTCTGGGAAAGTAGATTCGGTTGTTGCTGGGGTTGAAAGACATTGTGAACATGTGGGGAACGATGCCGAGCCCGGTGTGTCTTTTTACAAGCTTTCTGGTCTCGAGGTCGATCTCGTCGATCTCGCCGAATGCCCAGCTGCTGACGTAGAGGATGTCGTCGTCCAGGTCAATTACGCTCGCGTCGTTTCCGTAGGCGGGAATCTTGATTTCCTCTACCCGTCCTCCATCGTCAAAATTTACCACATGTACGGAAGGGTAGTTGTCGTAAGGGATGTAGACCTCATCCAGCTTCGGATTATAGATGATGCCGACACCCTCCGTGAATCCGGGCAGGGGCACAATTACATCTTTGCCGTGCTCCACATCGATCCGGGCGGCTTCAATCACCTTCCGTTCCTTCGTCTCCACTACCAGAAAAAGATTCTGGTCCTCTTCACTGAAGCCGGCCAGGTGCCAGCGGCCGCCGCTGGTGAGTCCGAGCTGGCGGGACCCGGATTTTACGCCGTCACGCCCGTCGAAAAAGCAGATGGTCGATGTGAAACCATCCACGGCTATGATCCGATCGTGTTTCCTGTCGGGTGTAACCTTCCGGATAGGGGGCGGTGGTGTCTGATTTAGATTGATGAGGTCTTCCTTGTGATCCAGCCACGGGAGCTTCCTCAGCTCACCGGATTTACGATCATAGAAACCGAGTGATTCACTCTCTCTCCCGACGATGAAGACGTTACCCGAACTTTCATCGACCGCGATGGATTCGTACTGGACATCGGTCGGCACTGTCCTGGCTGATACGTCACGGGGAGACACGATAAAAAAGCACTCGGACCCGATCAGGTAGATATCTCCCGTCTGGCGGCTTACGGTCATCGACTCCGACTTGAGATGCTGGAGCGCACGTCCCCCGAGCGCGATGTTCGTAACCCGATCGTCCCGGCAGTCGATGATCGTCAGAGAGGAACTGAGTGTGTTGGCAACGATGAGTCGGTTCCGCCGATCGTCCATCCGGACGAGTAGAGGGCCGGCGGCGTTAATATCGACTCCTGGGACCTCCAGAAAGTCGACCGTTTTTACCGAGACCCCGGCGAAAACGAAAGAGGGAGAAGCAGAGATGCATAGCAGGAGAAGGATTGTTTTCTTCATGCTCTTTCCTTTCTCACCTACTCGAGCTTGGTGAAGAAAAATGTTTCGAAATCGGTGAATTCCCACGCACCTGCGTCTCCGACGTACGCTCGGCAGGTGTAGTAGCCGGGAGGAGCGGACTCCGGGATATACCGGGAGATGACGGTCGAGACGTGCTGTCC
>CAZZKG010000035.1:0-37543 GCA_964654825.1 uncultured Gemmatimonadota bacterium
GCAGTAGCTCAGTTGGGAGAGCGCATCCCTCGCACGGATGAGGCCAGCGGTTCGAATCCGCTCTGCTCCACCATACTCGCTATCGCTTCCTAGGAGTCCTTTTCGAGCTTGTCTACCTGAGATTCCGGTATTATATTTTACACGTAAGCTATTATCATTCCGTAAATTAATCGAATCTCTACCCAGTGCGGATCCTGATCGATGATGTCGTTCACAAAAGACAGGCTCAAGGAAACGGTCAGTACACTCCCGGACTCGCCGGGTGTCTACATGATGAAAGACATGACCGGGAAAATCATCTATGTCGGTAAGGCGAAGAGCTTGAAAAAGCGGGTAAGGAGCTATTTTCAGAAAATGGGAAACCTCGACAGGAAAACCCGACTCATGATGGAGAAAGCGAGAGCCATCGGACACATCAACGCTGACTCGGAAGTCGAAGCCCTCATCCTCGAGAGCAACCTGATCAAGGAATACAAACCGAGATACAATGTCAATCTCAAGGATGATAAAAAATATCCCTCTATCAAAATAACCCTGGATGAACCTTTCCCGAGAGTTCTCGTGACCCGGAAAATCAAAAAGGATGGTGCAAAGTATTTCGGGCCATTCACGGCAGCCACGAAGATGCGAACGACACTGAAAACCCTTCGGAGCATTTTTCCCATCAGATCGTGTTCTTACCGTTTGCCGGATGAACGTCCTCAGAGAGAATGCCTCGATTTCCACATCGGGAAATGCATGTGTCCCTGCATGGGGCGCCAATCCGAGGAGGATTACCGGAGTATGATCGATGAGGTCTGCCTCTTCCTCACGGGGAAACAGGAGGAAGTGAGGCGGCGGGTCGAGGAACGGATGAGGGAAGCATCGAGATCTCAGCATTTCGAGCAGGCGGCGATACTACGGGACAGACTTCTCGCCATCGATGCGGTGAATCAGCGTCAGAGGGTACTTTCTCCCGGGCTGGAGAACTATGACGTGATCGCCCAATCGAAGAGCAGGAACCTCGCCTGTGGGGTTATCCTCAAAGTGAGAGAGGGTAAGCTGCTGGGTATCGAACACCATTATCTGAGCAATATAAAAGATGCGGAAGATGGGAGCATACTCTCTCTCTTTCTGGCCCGCTACTACATGAGAGATCGCGATTTTCCGGGTGAACTGCTGCTCCCCTTCGATTTCGATGACATTGAGCTCGTCAGAAAGTGGCTCGGAAGGAATGTGACCGGCAGGATCAGGGTTAGCATCCCCCGGAGAGGTGAGAAGAGGAAGATCCTCGATCTTGCGAAAAGAAACGCCGAACTCTTTCTCGAAGAGATCACCATCCGGCAGGCCAGGAAAATGGAGAGAGCTCTACGTCCCCTCGATGAACTCAAGGAGGTTCTCCCTCTGGAAACGAGACCGGATCGTCTGGTCTGTTTCGACATCTCGAACCTGGGTGATTCTTTTGCCGTTGGTTCGATGGCTGTTTTCACAGATGGAAGGCCGGACAAGTCCGGGTACCGTCGGTTTAAAATCAAAACAGTCGACGGCCAGGATGACTTCGCGATGATGAACGAGATCATCGGCAGGTTCGCGGCAAAGTGTGTGTCCGGTGAAGAAAAAACACCCGATCTCATCGTTGTCGACGGCGGGAAGGGACAACTCAGCGCCGCTCTGTCGGCACTCGAGGACGGCGGACTGGAGATACCGCTGATCGCCATAGCCAAACGTGAGGAAGAACTATTTCTCCCTGGTGAAGCCGATGGAAAGCGGCTGTCACGACGCTCTGCGGCACGTGCACTCCTCATCCGCCTGAGAGATGAGACGCACCGATTTGCTGTCACCTACCACCGGAAAGAGAGAGCAAAGGCTCTGACGCGATCCATTCTCGAAGAAGTCAGGGGGATAGGCCCCATTCGAAAAAGGTATCTGCTGGCTGCTTTTGATTCGATCGATGCCATAGCTGCTGCCACTCCCGACGATCTGGCGGAGAAGGGGAAAATTCCACTCGAGACAGCCGAACGGCTTCTCGACTATCTGGGAGAGATCGATGCAAACCGGTAAAACGGTTCCCGACGAGCACCCTGATCTTCTGAGATCACAATTTCTTCTGGATCTCTATGGTGACCACATCCAGCTCGAAAAGGGGCTTTCACCTCACTCCATTCGAGCTTACCTCACCGATGTACGAGGATTTATTTCCTACCTGCTGGCGAAGGAAATCAGGGATGTAGGGTGTGTTGACAGGGAAACCGTAGTGAGTTACATCTATTACTTGAAGGACGAGAAAATCTCGGCCCGTTCGATAAGGCGGAAACTGTCATCATTGAGAGGATACTTCTCTTTCCTGATATCAGAATCACGGATCGAGAACAATCCCACCGATCTTATCGAATTCCCGAGTACCTGGAAGAAACTCCCCGGTACTCTGACTATCGAAGAAGTATTCATGATCATCGAGGCGGCAGACGGCGAGAGCAACACATCGGTACGGGACAGGGCGATACTCGAGCTGTTATATTCAACTGGTATCCGTGTCTCCGAACTGACCGGTTTGAAGCTTGCCGATCTCCACCTCGAACAATACGTGATTCGAGTCCTGGGCAAGGGGAAGAAGGAGAGGATCGCACCCGTTGGAGAAACCGCAATTCATGCCTTAGGGCGCTACCTCGAATCTTCGAGGCCTGCTCTCGAGCGAGGGTACGGGGATGGTCACGTCTTTCTGAACGCGAGGGGGAAACCGCTCTCCCGCATGGGAGTGTGGAAAATATTGAAGAAATATATCCGGAAATGTAACCTTGGGTCGAAAGCGAGTCCGCACACACTGCGGCACTCCTGCGCATCCCACCTCCTCATGGGAGGAGCTGATTTGAGGGTGGTCCAGGAGATACTCGGACACAGTGATATATCGACAACGCAGATCTACCTGCACACATCCAGGGAGGCACTGAAGGAGATACACAAAAAATATCATCCGAGGGGCTGAAAATGATTGAGAAAAACCACATATTTTTTGTCATTATTCTTCTGCTTACAATACAGTGCGGTGGTGACAATGGCAATCCGACTCCGGTTGATGAGATAACAGCTGAGGGCTGGAGCCTCTTCTCCGTCGGTGACTATGATGCCGCGATCGGCAGGTTCTCCGAAGCTCTCGGACTGAATGCCGACTGGGCCGATGCATATAACGGGAGAGGCTGGTCAAATCTCGAACTCCGAAGGCTCGACGGCGCAAAAACTGACCTGAACACCGCCGTGCAGATCGCCACAGGTCAGAACCTGAGTCAGGTCGCAAATGAAGCACGAACGGGCCTGGGCTCTGTATTGAACAGGGAAGAGGAATACGATGAGACCGTTCAGGTACTTGGCTCTGTCGTCACATCCAACCCTTCCTTCCAGTTCACTCATCGCAGCTCGGTCAACATCTTCGACGTGAGACTTATACTGTCTTCCGCCTTCCTCAGCCTCTCAGAAGGGGAGGAGGATGCCGGCACCGTGGATTCCTATTTTGATCAGATCGCAGAGCACCTGAACGCAATCGATCCCGATAACCCCGTCAGGAGAGATGATCCTTTCAGCTGGAGGGTAGGAGTGGAGACTTTTGGTTCTTTTGAAGAAGCTATCCTGGAGAAACTCGAATGGTTGATCAATCTCTATATCGGATGATACGCACTCTCTTCGCCGCAGTTCTTCTGATCATTGCAGGCTGGATAACTTCGTGTCTTTCTGCACCTCAAACGGTCTATGTAACCGAAATCGAAGCAGTAATCAACCCGGTTATTGCTGATTATCTGGGAGTAACCATCGAGAAAGCCGAAGAGGACGGTGTCGAGTGCCTGGTGATAGAACTGGACACCCCGGGTGGTCTTGATCTTTCGATGAGACAGATCGTAAAAAAAATGATGGCTGCCGACGTCCCCGTGTGCGTGTTCGTCTACCCGTCAGGATCCCGTGCGGCCTCTGCAGGAGTATGGATAACACTTGCATCGCATATCGCAGCCATGGCACCGGGGACAAACATCGGAGCGGCACACCCCGTCATGATGGGCATGGGGGCACCGAAAGCCGACAAGAGCGACTCGGCCGACACCGATACCATGGAGGAGAAGATCGTGAACGATGCGGTAGCCCACATCCGTTCGATTGCCGACAAGAAGGGGAGAAACGCTGAATGGGCTGAGGATGCCGTAAGAAAATCGGTTTCCATCCCTGCTGCAGAAGCCCTCGAGAAGGGTGTGATTGACCTGGTCTGCGAAGATCTCGCGTGCCTTCTCGATTCTCTCGATGGGAGAGAGGTGAAAATTGCCTCCGGCACAAAGCAGCTCTCGACGAAGGATGCAACGATCACGAGAATCGAGATGAGCTTCAGGTTCCGCCTGCTCAACGTCATCTCGAATCCGAGCATTGCTTACATTCTCCTCATGCTCGGGATCTATGGCATATTCTTCGAGCTTTCCAATCCCGGGACAATTCTCCCGGGTGTGGTAGGTGGAATTTTTATCATTCTGGCTTTCTACTCCCTCCAGATGCTTCCTGTCAACTATGCCGGTCTCCTTCTGATCGGCCTTGCAATCATTCTGTTCATCGCCGAAATCAAAATCACGAGTTTCGGCTTGCTCACCGTAGGAGGAGTTGTGAGTATGCTTCTCGGTTCTATCATGCTCATCGATACCCCCATTCCCTTTCTCCGTATTTCCTGGAGCGTGATCATTTCGACGGTCATCGTGACTGCTCTGTTCTTTATATTCGCAGTTGGTATGGGACTCAGGGCACAAAAGAGGAAACCCATTATTGGGAAGGAAGGCACAGTCGGCAGTGTCGGAGTTGCAAAGACGGACATCGATCTCGAGGGCCAGGTGTTTCTCGAGGGAGAACTCTGGACTGCATTCTCACGTCATCCGATCAGGGAGGGGAGGAAAGTACGGGTTGTCGCTATGGAACACATGCAGCTCGAAGTAGAGGATGCCGAAGGTCCGAACGGGGATGTGTAAACGAGCTTTTTCAAGAAGGAGGTATTCATGTCATTCATGGGTGTCATAATACTGTTTCTCGTATTTCTCATCGTGAGTGCCGTCAGAGTGCTCAGGGAGTACGAACGTGGAGTCATCTTCCGACTCGGCAGGTATGTCGCAACGAAGGGACCGGGTCTCTTCCTGCTCATACCGATAATCGATCGAATGGTCAAGGTCAGCCTGCGGCTGGTGACCTTTGACGTTCCCCCGCAGGACGTTATCACCAGGGACAATGTCTCGATCAAGGTTAATGCAGTTCTTTACTTCAGGGTCATGGAACCCGAAAAATCGGTGATTTCAGTCGAGGACTTCATGTACGCTACCTCGCAGCTCGCTCAGACAACACTCCGAAGTGTTCTCGGGCAGCACGAGCTCGATGAACTCCTTGCCGAGAGGGAGAATCTGAATACAAAACTGCAGAATATCCTCGATGAGCAGACCGATCCCTGGGGCATAAAAGTCACCTCCGTCGAGATCAAACACGTCGACCTTCCCCAGGAGATGCAGAGAGCTATGGCACGGCAGGCTGAAGCAGAGAGAGACCGGAGGGCGAAAGTCATCAATGCCGAAGGGGAATTTCAGGCTGCGAAAAGACTTGCTGATGCCTCCGGAATCATCGGTGATCATCCTATGGCTCTTCAGCTCAGGTTCTTGCAGACTTTGACGGAGGTGGCCTCGGAAAGTAACACGACCACCATTTTCCCGGTTCCGATCGATCTCTTCACGCCATTTCTGAAGAAGTCGGAAACGAACGCGACCCGGTAACCAGAAATGAGAAGAAGTGACTTCCACTGTAAGGAGAGTAGGTGAGATGAGCCTTTTCGCCCTCGTGATCGCTTTCGTGATGGTGATGATCTCCATAAACTCCTTCTTCGATCAAGGTGGACTCACCGATGATTATTTCTCGAACCAGCGTACCGAGATGGTAAAACGGCAGCTCATCTCGAGGGGAGTAAAAGATCGAAGAGTTCTTGATGCAATGAGGACCGTCGAGAGACACCGGTTCGTCCCGGAGGATCTGCGAAAAGAAGCGTACGGTGACTACCCGCTCCCGATCGGGCATGGACAGACGATTTCTCAGCCGTATATCGTCGCTCTCATGAGCGAACTGCTCCAGCTCGATGGAAACGAAAAGGTCCTGGAAGTCGGGACCGGTTCAGGATACCAGACGGCAATACTGTCGAAACTGGCGAAGGAAGTATACACGCTCGAGATAATCCCTGAACTCGCCTCACAGGCCCGGGACATACTCAAGGAGACGAACTGTCTCAATGTCGAGGTGATAGTCGGTGATGGGTGGGAAGGCTTGCCGCTCACCGGGCCATTCGACGCAATCATCGTGACTGCCGCTGCGGACAGTATCCCTCGAGCACTCGTAGAACAGCTCGCTGAGGGAGGCAGAATGGTTATTCCGATCGGGCCCCGAGGTGGAGTGCAGGAACTTATCCTCATCAGGAAGGTGGATGGGGATCTCAAAAAAAAGAATGTCACTTCAGTCCGTTTTGTCCCTCTGGTAAGGGAAGGGGAGCCTGAAAACTGAAGAAGAAGATATACACCGGTACCGGCGATCGGGGGGAGACGAGCCTCTTCAGCGGGCAGAGAGTCCCGAAGAATCATACCCGCGTCGAAGCGTACGGAACCATAGACGAACTGAACTCCGTCCTCGGTGTACTGGTCTCTCTCCTTCCCCGAGATCGGCCTGAGCTCACCCGTGAAATACGAGAGATTCAAAGACACCTCCTTCGGGCAGGCTCGTGGCTGGCTACATCCTCTGACTCATCCACAATCGATCGGCTGGTCGAAATAGATCCTGAGTTTCACAGGAAGATAGAAGTCGCGATCGACCGAATGGAGGAGGAGCTCCCGGCTCTTGATGGATTTATTATTCCGGGAGGTGACCGGGCAGCGTCGGTGTCTCATGTTGCGAGGACGGTATGCCGCCGCGCCGAGCGCCGTGTAATAACCCTTCTCCAATCACTCGAAACCGCTGATACCGATAACCGTTCCATGGCCCAGATGGAGCTCATCCTCCTTATCCTCAACCGGTTATCCGATTACCTGTTCGTCGTTGCACGCCTCTCTAACAAAATCTCCGGTACCGGAGACATCCGCTGGAGGATATAGACCCTGCCACCGTTTGTCTTAGAGCTCAAGAATCGACGATTTCACTCAGGTTGTTCCACTTCTCTCCACTCAGCCGTCCACTATCGAGGACGGTCGACACCGTTTTGAGCAACCCGGGGGCGAGGGCAACACTTCAAGTTATACACAAGCGGAACCGCATAATTTATTACTGATAATGCTATTAATACCTCTCCGGCGGCTGTGATTTTCCGTGTGTTCATATCTCTCCTTCTGGCACAGAATCTGCTTTTGACGAACGTAGGTACATCTGGTAAACTGGCCCGGAACCTTTCAAGGAGGTCAACCATGAAGATGCGGATATTCAAACGATTGGGAAGCGGGGTAGTGATCGCCGGTTTCTCTCTGATTTTTCTCACCACGCTTGTATCGCCAGCTTTCTCTCACCGTGTGGTGAGAAGGCAACATTACCGGCATAACGGCCAGTGCTGCACCACCCATTATTACCGTAACGGACACGTTGTGTATATCCCGACTACGACTATTCATCGATACCATCCACGTTACGGATATGACTGCCGATATTCAGGCGGATATTACTACAATCCGTATTACGGCCGCCACTATCATGGACGTGCCGGAGTCGGTATCTACGTGAGATTCTGAGAACTCATCCTCCTCCCCGCGTACGCCGTCCGTGTGACCTGTCACCGTAGAAGGGTGCTGGAATCCCGCCGTTTCGAGGCACAACCCCGGGTCTGAATCAACCTGTCCGGATCACAGCGGAAGTAAAACGGGCCAGTCATCCTAATGTGTTTTTGAGCTTGTCATGTTGCCGGTAATTCTGTATTATATATCACCATGGCCACACTGGACAAATCCAAACAGCTGAAAAAAGAGCTCCGTCTTTACAATGTCTATGCGATCGCTACGGGAGCAACCATCGCCTCAGGATTCTTTCTCCTGCCTGGAATCGCATTTGCGCAAGCAGGTCCGGCTGTCATTCTGAGTTATGTAATTGCGGCGGTTCCTCTCATCCCCGCTGTTCTCTCTATGGCGGAACTGTCAACCGCGATGCCCAGAGCAGGTGGGATCTATTACTTTCTCGACAGAAGTATGGGGCCGCTCTTCGGGACGCTCGGCGGGATAGGGACGTGGTTCACCCTGTCTCTCAAATCCGCTTTCGCTCTGATCGGGATGGGTGTCTATCTTAATATCTTCTTCCCCGATATACCACTTATACCGCTCGCCTGCGGATTCGCGATTTTTTTCGGCATAGTGAACCTGCTGGGTGTAAAAAAAACGGGGGGCTTCCAGACGCTACTCGTCCTGGGACTATTGCTGTTACTCGGCTGGTTCACCGGATCGAGCCTGGACAAAGTTCATCCGGAGTACTTTTCCGGTTTCTTTGATAAAGGGACCGCCGCTCTCTTCGGGACGACGGGGATGATTTTCGTCAGTTATATCGGCCTGACAAAAATAGCAAGTGTCGCCGAGGAGGTCAGCAAACCGGAGAAAACCATCCCTCTCGGGATGCTTCTGGCATTCGGTACGGCTCTGATCATTTATACCATCGGTACATACCTCATGGTCGGTGTTCTTCCGGCGGAACAGCTCTCCGGCAACCTGACCCCTGTAGCTGGTACAGCAGTGCAGACGATGGGTAACAGAGGACGGATAATCGTCAGTATCGCTGCCGTTCTCGCGTTCTTCTCCGTCGCCAATGCAGGGATCCTCAGCGCTTCCCGTTATCCTCTCGGCATGAGCCGTGATCACCTGCTTCCACCTTTTTTCCAGCAGCTCACCGAACGCAAGACACCGAGGAATGCCATCATGGGTACAGTCTTCCTGATCATCCTCTGTCTCCTGTTTTTTGATCCGGTCAGGATCGCCAAGCTTGCAGGTGCATTCCAGCTGCTTCTCTTCGCCTTCAGCAGCTGTGCGGTCATTATCATGAGAGAGAGTCACATCCACTCCTACGACCCCGGGTTTCGTTCTCCTTTCTATCCCTGGACTCAGATCTCAGGTATCATTGCCAGCATCGCCCTGATAGCCGGGATGGGCTGGCTCCCCATCATTTTCTCTCTAGTTCTGATCGGGACTGGGGCAGGGTGGTACCTTTCGTATGCACGGCGGAGGGTCGTTCGTGACGGCGCGATCTACCATATATTCGCGCGACTTGGAGAGCTGCGTTACGAAGGCCTTGATCCGGAGTTGAGAGGCATCATGAGAGAAAAAGGTCTCCGGGAGAAGGATCCTTTCGATGTTGTCATTGCCAACGCACATGTCCTCGATATCCACGAGAATGCCTCTTTCGAAGAAGTAGTTCATCAGGCATCTGACTCCCTCTCCGGAAGATTGAATGCCGATCCAGAGGTGCTGACGGAAGGTTTTCTCCAGGGAACAAGGGTTGGAGCGACGCCGGTCTCCCACGGAGTTGCGCTGCCTCACCTGCGTCTGCCCGATATTCCGCATCCGGAACTGACAGTTGTCCGTTCCATCCCGGGGGTGGTCATCGACATCGAGAGTGAATTCCTCGGCCAGCAATCAGCTCGCTTTCCGGTTCATGCCTTCTTCTTCCTCGTGAGTTCTGAAGACAATCCCGGCCAGCACCTGCGGATTCTCGCTCAAATCGCTGAACAGGTCGATGGAAAACACTTTCTGGATCAGTGGCTGTCGGCGGAGACAAAACAGCAGATGAAAGAAATCCTTACCAGACACGACCGTACCATTTCGCTGTTTCTCGCGACCGACCTGAAGACATCCGAACTCATTGGACGAACAGTTACTGAAGTGGACATTCCCAGAGGAGCTCTGATAGCGGTCATCCAGAGAAGAGGAGAATCGATAGTCCCCGATGCCGGCACACTGCTCGAAGAGGGCGACTGCGTCACCATCATCGGATCTCCTGCGGGAATTCGTCAGCTGTACATGCTCTACAATGATGACGAGGTCTGAACGGCATGATTTTTGCTTTTTTCTTGTGTTCCACTTGACATCCGGCACAAAAATTGCCAAGATGTTGCTAAAAAACGGATCATAAAAAACAATACCATGCTGCAGCAGAATCAGGTCCTCTGTGTCTCCACTCGTCCGGCATATGACTATATCTGGAATTCCCTTCCCGGAGGCATAGACTTTAAGATCATTTGGAAGAGAATGTTACCTAAATCACCTCATAAACAGTGTAAGGTGCTTCTCTTCGAGATTGAATCAGTACCCCGTGATTCTACCCTCCTGAAGAGCTTTACACGCACCGATTCAAAAATCGAATCGATCGCCTTTTCGTTCTCCGGAACCGTTCGCAAAGCAGTGGAATCGATGAGGACAGGCGCGAACGATTTTTTTTCACTTCCCGATGAGATTGAATTGCTGAAGAAAAGTCTTTTCAGAATCGCCGAACGGGAAAAAGAGAGAAAGAGGAGTGATGAACTGCGTAGCTGCCAGAAATCCCTCTATGATTTTTCCCATATGTTCGGGAGGAGCCCTCAATTTATAGAGCTTCTCAAGGTGGTCGAAAAAGTAATATCCACAAAGCTGAGTCCTGTACTGATCATGGGTGAAACAGGAACAGGCAAAGGACTCCTTGCGCGTGCGATACATTACAACAGTGCTCTCCCCGATGAACCCTTCGTCGAGGTCAACTGCAGTGCCATCCCGGACAATTTGATCGAATCCGAACTCTTCGGGTATGAGAAAGGCGCCTTTACGGGTGCTGATAGTACCAAACAAGGACTCTTCGAAGTAGCGAAGAATGGAACCATCTTCCTGGATGAGATCGGACACCTGAATACTTCTCTTCAGGTTAAGTTGCTCAATGTCATCGAGTACAAAACGATACGACGGCTCGGAGGCATTAAAACAATTTCGATTGCCCCCCGCATCATTACCGCTACGAGTGTCAACCTCACAAAGGCCGTGAAGGAGAATGCATTCAGAAAGGATATGTTCTACCGGCTGAACACCGTACCTCTCACGTTGCCTCCGTTGAGAGAGAGGGGCGACGATATCCTGATTCTTGCCGAACACTTCCTGACCCAGTTTGCCAGCGAGTACAACCTCAACTCGAAAAAACTGGCGACCCAGACGAAGAAAGCCCTTCTGGGACACACCTGGCCGGGCAATATCCGCGAATTGAAAAATACGATCGAGAGGCTGGTCATCCTCTCCGATGAGGATACTATCGATGTAGCTATGCTGAAATTCGATGAATCGACTCAGGAACCGACCGGCACGGAAAAAAGCTCATCAGAGATTGTCATACGCATAGGCGAGGACGGGATTTCGAAGGAAGAAGTCGAGAAGCTCCTGATCAGAGAGACTCTGCGTCTCTCTGGAGGAAACAAGAGTAAGGCCGCGAGAAAACTCGGGATCACGAGGCCTACACTTATCAATAAAATCAAACGGCACGGCATCGAGAAGGAATAATCTCCCCAAACTGCAAAATTTTTTTATATGATTATTTATCACCGTGGATATCATCCTGTTTCCAACCGAAACTCTCGCTATAAATTGATCTCTGCAAGCTATTGTTAAACAACACATTAAGAATCACAGCCCTGTCTCTCCATGCAGGGCACAATCCTTGCTGATAGCCAGGCAGACGACCATTCATCACAAATCCCGGAAACTCAGCTGATCGGAGGACTGACACATGAAGGGGAAAATTTTGCTTTTACCTGTAGTGAGAATATCCAGCGTTGTGGCCCTATGCCTTCTCCTGCACCTTGGATGCGGATCGAACCGTGTGAAGACGTACGAGCAGTCCGAACAGGCCGGTACCGTCGAATTGATCCCTGTATCTCCCCCGACCTCTGCCGGCAGGGATGTCGATGTGTCCCCTCCCGGTTTGCCGGTCTCTCCCGGCAATAAGGGTCTCGACATTCTGGATGATTTCGACGATTTGCTAGAGAAGAACGAAGGTGAAGACGATGTCGACACACTCGACATCAAATTCATCTATGCTGATGAAGGCGGAGAGTTGGAGGTCGGGGAAAACGAGATAGACATCCCGGAGTATGCACTGCCCCAGGATACCCTGATGGCTCTCTATATCCCTGATTCCCCCTTTCTCGAATTTTCCGTTTATCCGGCTGCACTCACATTCAACGATTCCGTATCTGTCACATTCTCGTATGCATCGGCACAACTCGACAGCGTTGACGAGACTGACATCTCTATCGTTCAGTGGCTGCCACAGTTCCAGGAATGGGAGTACATAGGGGGTGAAGTGGATACACTCCACAATGTGATCTCACTGAAAATCCTGGAGTTCGCTCCCCCGGTCGAAGACACGCTGTACGGTAGATATGCACTGGCTGATCACAACTGAAGCTCACTGATCTGAGAGGAGTTACCGAAAAACAGTCTCATGGATACATTTCAGCTGGCAAGTGGAGAGTGGAAACAGCTCCAGTCGAAACTCAAGGAACATCTTCTCGATTCGGGGGAGAGAGTCACCACCGGTGAACTGGACCCCATCCTTGATGATCTGCAGGCGTTGTTCGTTCAATCAGTCGATACTGTCTCCCAGAAGGCCGGCAGCACCTACCTCGACCTCCTGTGGAAAATCCTCATGGACAGCATCCCTCACTGTCTGGACAAAAAAACCGAACTCAGCCTGATTCTGGGACTGTCGCGGACTCATGATGTCACCGGTCACTGGGAAAAAGCCCTCGAACAATACAATCAGGCAAAAGCACTCTCCATCGATTTGAAAAAGAAAGAACTCGAAGCTGACATACTGAGATGGATGGGCCACACGCACCGAAAGATGGGAAACTGGAAAGAATCCATCAAACATAACAAGGCCAGCTTACGCATCTGCCGCGAAATCAACTATGTCACCGGAGAGGCGTATGCAGACAACAATCTGGGTTCTATTTACTTCGAGACCGGGGAGTGGCAGAAAGCCACCGATTATTTCAAGAGAGCCCTCTCGCTATCCAGAGACAGGGAAGCCGACAGGCTGGTCGCCCAGATTCAGAACAACATGGGTATTATCTCCGATACAAGGGGAAATCCGGAAGAAGCGATTCTTTCCTATCACGAGGCTCTGCCCCTTTACGAGAAATCAGGTGACATGCTGGGAATGGCCGAGACCTATTACAATCTGGCGATCAGTTACAAGCACAAAGGAGAGAGGAGGCTGGTCCAGAAACACCTCGAGAGGAGTGCCGAGCTGTCGAGGAGTCTCGGTGAAAGGAGCCTGCTTGCAATGATATATCTCATAAAGGCAGAGCTCGCACTTGAGAGCGATGATCACAATACAGCTCTCTCCTTCAAAAATTTTGCTTCAAGGATCTTCGTCGAACTGGACGATCAGCTCGGGATCGCAGATTCCTGCAGGTTGGAAGGCAGGATATACGGTAATCTGGGAAATAATGAAAAGGCCGAAGCTTCTTACAGGAGGAGTATCCGAATCAACAAGGACCGGAATAACCTCCTCGGGTTGGCCTGTACATACCGTGACTACGGATTTCTCCTCGGACAACAGGGGAACGTGAAGAAGGCGGTAAAAATTCTGCGCGAATCTCTTGCGCTGTACGAGAAATTTGATGCAGCCGGATCGGTAAAGAACATAAAGGATGTTGTGAAGGGTATGGACGCTTCGGCGCATTGACGGATCATGAAAAAAGCCCCACCGGGCAAGGGTGGGGCTATCCGGGGATACTGAACTGCGAGATAGAAAACTTCCCCGGTGCCGACAATTTACGGGCCTGGATATTTCCTGAAAGTCAAGGAAACGCCCTTTTTTTGTCAGCATTACAATTATAACGGGTCCTGAAATATTTGTCAAACGGAAGGGGAACCTGGTATGAAATTACTGATGTATTCTCACGACACGTACGGACTCGGTCACATTCGTCGTACACTACTCATCGCGAAAGCTCTAACTGAAGCCAATCCTGAAATGTCAATCCTCATCCTTTCCGGGTCCTCTATGATACATTCGATGAGGATCCCACACAATGTGGACTATATCAAGCTCCCCTGCCTGACTAAGCTGTCGAATGATCGATACTTGCCCAAATATCTCAAAATGTGCACCGGCGGGGTAAAGAAGCTGCGCAGGGAGATAATCTTCAAGAGTATCAAAGAATTCAAACCCGATTTTCTCCTTGTTGATAAAGCACCTATCGGAGCGATGGGTGAGCTTCTCGAATCCCTGCTGTATATGAAATTGAAGAGACCGGAATCGATATCGATCCTGGGGATCCGGGATATTCTGGATGATCCTGAAAATGTCAGGAGAGAATGGAGGAGAAAAGGGATATATGATGTACTGGAGACGCTTTACGATGAAATCTGGGTCTACGGTTCACGAACAATATCGGATATCATACGCGACTATGATCTTCCCCGGATAATCGCGGACAAGGTCCATTACTGCGGTTATCTGAAGAGAGAGGATCCTGTTTCTGATCCTGTGAAAGTAAAGGAGCAACTGAATATGAGCGGCAGGAAAATGGTGGTCACCACCCTCGGTGGGGGAGGGGATGGTAATGAAGTCGCTCGTGTACTCCTGGAAGCGACGAATGGACAAAATGGATCTTCCGGGGTCGGGCATCTCATGGTAGTGGGACCGGATTTCTCTCCTGATGAGCTGGAATCGTTGAAAAAAGATTTGAAACCGAACA
This sequence comes from uncultured Gemmatimonadota bacterium, assembly GCA_964654825.1. Classification (GTDB taxonomy): domain Bacteria; phylum Gemmatimonadota; class CAZMKB01; order CAZMKB01; family CAZMKB01; genus CAZZKG01. The sequence goes on from CAZZKG010000035.1 coordinate 14,711, forward strand.
ACTCTATCCTCTTGAGAGAATATTCCACAGATATCATCGACTATCTGAATGCTGCTGATCTGGTTGTGTCGATGGCCGGGTATAACACCGTGTGTGAGATCGTATCTCTGCGTAAGAAAGCGATTCTCATACCACGGATCCATCCGAGAACCGAACAGCTCATCAGGGCGCGGAGATTCTCCCAATTGGGAATCGTGAAAATGATCCATCCCGACGATCTCTCACCTGCTGTACTGAGATGTGAGATCGAACGAACACTTTCTGAACCTCCTCTTCCAAAATCCCTGCTGCCCGTGATCGATATGAAAGGACTGAAGAACATCACACGGAGACTAGCAAAACTTCGTTCCGTATCTTTTGGAAGTCATATGCCCCAGGTCTCTCCGGAGGGAGATCTGTCAACGGTAAACGACAGACTGGACTTCGGGGGGCTCTTTCTGTGAGAATTCTCTATATCTCAGCTGATTACGGGATACCTGTCCTCGGAAATAAAGGCGGTTCCGTCCACATCCGGGAACTTGTAAAAGCATTTCACGATCTTGGACATGAAGTGACTACTCTCACGCCTAGAACAGGTGACGAAGGAGGAAATCAGCTCCCCGGGTATCTAAAAGAGATCCGGCTGTCTTTTCTCGAACAATCGATTCTAGGGCAGCTCAAAGAACGGGGAGGCCGTTCTTCAGGTGAAACAGCACTCTTGAAAGAAATACGATCAATTCTCACAAATCGACGGATCTCTGAACAGATCGATATATTTCATGAGACAGAGCCGTTCGATTTCATCTATGAGAGACTTTCACTCTGGAATTTCTCAGGAGTCGAAGCCTCAAAGACACTCGGAATCCCGCATGTCCTCGAAGTCAATGCCCCGCTGTCTGTTGAACAGGAGACATATCGCTCGCTTCATCTCAAATCACTTGCTCAGAGTATCGAAGCTGTTCTCTTCAGGAAAGCCGATCTACTGATAGCAGTCTCAGAGGCGCTCAAAGACTATATCACGAGAGGAGGAACTTCAACCGACAAGATCCAGGTCCTTCCGAATGCAGTGGAGTCTGACAGGTTCGCTCGGGGAATACACACTGATAGTCGGACTATAAAAAGGAGATACAATATCCCGGAAGACAAACTGGTTGTTGGATTCATCGGATCGTTGAAAAGATGGCATGGCATTGAAATACTGATGGAAACCATGAAGCTCCTCTGGTCTGTCTCACCTGATTTTCATCTCCTCGTCGTCGGTCACGGGCCTCTGAGGGACTGGATCGAGAAAACCACCAGTGAGGGTGGATTCAGTCAGGGAGTCACTATAACCGGAGAGGTACATCATGACATGATCCCCTCATACATCCAGTGCATGGATGTCACAGTCGCACCATACCTCGATATCGAGGAATTCTATTTCTCCCCACTGAAGATCTTCGAATATATGGCTGCCGGAAAGCCTGTCGTAGCCAGTAGATTAGGGCAGATACAAGAACTTGTGAAGGACGGGGAGTCCGGTCTGTTGTGCATACCAGGTGATTCTGAGGATCTGGCAAACAAAATTATCTTCCTGAGAGACAATCCTGGATTCGGGCAAAAGATCGGAGACAATGCAGTGAAAGCAGCTCGCAAACACGGAGACTGGAAGAATAACGCGAACAGTATCATCGGATTCGTGGAGAACATATGGCTGAACAATCCCCAAAAAACGGTAACCCCAGGATTGCCTACATCCTGAAAAGATACCCCCGGCTTTCGGAGACTTTCATAGCCAATGAAATCCTCTCGTTGAGCAATATGGGATTCGACATCCGTATCTTCTCCATCAAAGATCCCGGGGATCGGATACATTCTTTTGTTCGAGAGATTACGAGTCCTGTGCACTATCTCCCGGCTGTTTCGAAGGAGAACCGTCTCGAGTTCTTCGTCGCTCACCTTTACACATTCATACGGAATCCAGTGGGGTACGTAAGATGCCTCGCCTATGCGAGGAAACACTCGAGCCCGGAGTCGAGAAAAAAATTTCTCCTGGCAGGATATGTGGGCAGATCCGTAATTTCAGGACGGATACAGCATCTTCATTCTCATTTTGCAACAGGGAGTACGAGACTTGCCAAGTACATTCATATCATGACCGGAGTACCATACAGTTTTACGGCCCATGCGAAGGATATTTTCTCCGACCGGGTGAGCCCGAAACAGCTCAAGAGGCGCATTAAAAAAGCACAATTCATTGTCACCATTAGCGAATACAACCGGAACTATCTGAAGAATATCGTACCCACGGCACGGATCCATGTCATACGGAATGGCTTACGCATCGAGGAATTTTCTCCAAATGGAAGATTTTCAGGGGGCGAAAGCAGACCGGTAATCCTGGGGGTGGGCAGACTGGTAGAAAAAAAGGGGTTCGTGTATCTCGTGGAGGCGTGCGGTGTTCTGAAACGAGAGGGTAAGGATTTCCGGTGTATCATCGTTGGAGACGGACCGCTGAAAGAGGAGATCGAGGGAAGGATCACAGAACTGGGTCTTTCGGAACATGTACGACTCGAGGGATCCAGGATCCAGGATGAGCTCATCAGAGACTATTACACAAAAGCTCACATCCTCGTCCTTCCGTGCACGGTTGCCGCGAACAACGATATGGATGGTATCCCTGTAGTACTCGAAGAAGCGATGGCTATGAGAATACCGGTAGTCACAACCGCCGTCGCGGGCATACCCGAGCTGGTCCGCCATCGAGAGACAGGGCTTCTGGTACCTCCGGGGGATGTAGGGGAGCTCGCCAGGTCGATCAGGAACCTGATGGAGGACGAACCGCTGCGGCAGAATCTGAAATCGTCGGGGAGAAACCTCATCGAATCCGAATACGATATCGAAAAGACTTCTTCTCAACTGGCAGGATTATTCAAAGACGCGTTGGGTGAACACTGAAATGTTACCGGGCTTGAAAGATATAAAGATAAAATCCGTCAAAAGGGTGTACGGGTATTTTTATCCGTATGTTTCCAGATTCCGCTCGAAGCTCATCCTTGCTCTCCTGAGCGGGTTTGGTATTATGGCGATGGATCTCCTCAAACCCTGGCCGATAAAACTTATATTCGACGGTATACTGTTTGATAAAAAGAAAGTGCAGAATAACCCTTTATTCTCGATACTCTTCGAGAGAGGGACCACCTGGGTCCTCGCCGTATCCTGTATCTCAATAGTACTTATCGCTATTCTGAAAGGTATTTTCAGCTATCACGAGCGGATACTGACCGCCGAAGTAGGACACAGGACAACAGCCTCGATTCGCAGAAGACTGTACGACCACCTGCAGCACCTCTCGAGATCCTTTCATGACAGGCGTACATCCGGCGATCTCATCGTTCGCCTCACCGGAGACATTTCACTTCTGAAGGAGATGCTGGTGGATTTCATTATCACCGCCACCGGAAAATCTCTGACTCTCGTTGGTATGGTAGTCATCATGCTCGTCATCGATTGGCAGCTGACGTTGATGGCTCTGGCCACTGTTCCTTTTCTCCTGTTCTCGATAGCGAAGTATACACAGAGCATCAAAATTTCCACGAACAGTGCCAGACATAAAGAAGGGAAAGTAGCTTCCATTGCCTATGAATCTCTCAACTCGATCTCTCTGATACATGCACTTTCCCTGCAGAAGCTACAGTACGAGAAGTTCTCGCAATATAACAGGAGTAACCTGAGAGCCGGCCTACGGACAACTCGCCTCGTCGCTTCATTCCAGAGGATCGTTGAGGTTCTCCTCGCCGTCGGCTCCTGTGTTGTCATGTGGTTCGGAGTCAAGAGAGTACTGGATGGAATCCTTTCACCCGGGGATCTGCTCGTGTTCATCTCCTACATGAGGGACATGTACCGGCCGCTCCGACAGTTGTCAAAACTCACTTCCCGGGTGGGTAAATCTACGGCATGCGGTGAACGGATTCTCGAAATACTCGACATCGAGCCAGCTATCAAAGACGCTCCGACGGCTGTCACAGCTTCGCTGTCAGATGGTCGGATTCATTTCGACCGTGTCTCATTTTCTTACAACGGCGATGGGAGCACACTGAAAAATATCAATTTTGTGATCGAATCGGGTCAGACGGTGGCACTGGTCGGGCCGTCAGGTGCCGGGAAGACGACTATTCTGTATCTTCTTCTCAGATTCTACGATCCTCAGACGGGGAGTGTAAAAATAGATGACCAAGACATCAGGAACATAACACTCGATTCCCTCAGAGGACAGATCAGTGTGATATTGCACGAACCGTCCCTGTTCGCCACCACCATTCGGGAAAACATCGCCCTTGGCAAACCGGAAGCTTCGGAAGATGAGATCATACGAGCTGCTAAAATTGCCAACGCCCATGAATTTATTCTGAATATGGAACAAGGATACGAAACTGTCGTCGGTGAATCGGGCTCGACCCTGTCGAGAGGCCAGAAACAGAGAATAGCGCTCGCCCGAACGGCCATCCGTGACGCTCCCATTATCATACTCGACGAACCGACAACAGGTCTCGACGCTGAATCAGAGCTGCTTGTCATCGACACGCTGAACCGTCTCATGAAGGACAGAACATGCCTCGTCATCGCCCATCGTTTTTCGACAATCGAATCGGCCGACAGGATTCTGGTTGTCGACGGCGGGGAACTGATCGAAGAGGGAGATCATCACACATTGATGCAAAATAGCAGTAAATATCGAACGCTGTATTCTATACAGATAGCCGGTAACTCGATAAACAGCACGAGGAATTCCAGCTATGAATAAACCATATCCTCTCCCTCGTGATGTGCGATTTCCGGCACTTGCTGCGGCACTCGACCCGGTGTTTATGGTCAATCTTTTCCGGCGGGAACTCGAAGGGAGTTCTCAGGGGAATCATATCAGGATAAAGCAGTGCGTCCCGGACTACATACGTTACAAACCGGGTGTGAGCTGCATTGTTGGATACAACCTCTTCATTTCTGATAACAATACATCTCTGACACAACGCGTGTACGGAAGACTTTTCCCGCCTGATGAAGGAAGGGCTTCTTTCGAGAAATCTCTGAAAACACACACTGCCACTCCCGGATATGGACCACCGGTGGCCTGGTTCAATGACATCAACATGATGGTCTCGTATTTCCCCAATGACAGATGTCTCAGGGGGCTGCGGTTCATACTCGATCCTGACAAACTGAAAAGGATCGCACAGTCCTGCCTTTTCGAACATGTCGAACCTCCCTGGCGGATCAGGGGAAGGAAAACCACACTGGACATCCTGAGTTATAAACCCGAAAGGCACTGTGTGGTGAAGTGTCAGTTCGGCTTGAAAAACGACAGTACGAAAAAGAAAAAATCGATCAATGTGATCGCCAAGATGTTGGAAAAGGGCGCAGGCGCGTATGTCTACCGAACAAACAAACAGATCTGGAGAATGTATCAGAAGTCGGAATCCACACCGATAATTCCGGAGCCGATGGCTTACGATGCACACGCGGTAATATTTTTCCAGGAGGAGGTGCAAGGCCCGTATCCTTCACCCTCCACTTCCTCCCGGGAGGTCTGGTTCACCAATTTGAGCCGGACGGCAAAATCGTTGAGATCATTTCATGAGTTGAAAATCGAGGGCTTGAGAGCGTACCAGATTTCCAGAGAACTGGAAGATCTGCGATTATCGATGCAGGCGACTTCACTCGTTCTTCCGGACTGGAGAAGGGACATACTCGAGCTTTATGATCGACTCGAGAAGGAATCGTTTGGCCTCGATGGAAGACCGGCTCACACAGTTCACGGAGATTTTCATAGTGAACAGGTACTTATGGAAGAGGAGGGGCCTGTCATCATCGATCTCGACGAAGTCAGGGCATCAGAGCCGATGGCCGATGTCGCCAATTTCAACGCTCATCTTTCCAAGCATGTGTTTGATGGATCTCTCACTCGGGAAGAAGCACAGGCGGCAGAAGAGGTTTTCCTCGAGAGCTATGCTGGAGACCGGGATTGTTCCCGGAGCGACCCGATATACCGCTGGTACAAGCGGGTATCTTTCGTAAAGCTGGCACTCAGCTGTGTGAAGTATCTCCCACCGGACTGGCAGGATGGTGTGAGATTCTTCCTGGATGAGGCCGAGTATACAGATGATTCACGAATGAAGTTCGGGCCAACACATCGGCCGTCTTCTCATACTTCGGACAACCATGAATAAACTTCTGAACGCGGATTTTTTCAGAAAGGCAATGGACAGTCGGCTGATGGGCCGGAAACTCGGTTCGATCATGGTCCCGGGCGGTCAGCATACCTTCCAGTTGAATACCAGGAGGGCATTTCCCTGGTCGATGGGGGGAAAGGGAGCGATCGAATACGAGGTGAACCTGGGTAACCACGAGAAGGGAATAACGAAAACCAGGATTATCAATGCACGGATGTGTCCCGATAAAGGGAAAGACTCGAAAAATCCAATCGCCTGTGATTCCATTCCTATGACACCGGGAGAACTCGACCGTTTTTTCTCAGGGCTCAGAACGATCTCACTCCGAGATCCCCGAATGATCCTTTCGAGCTTCCCTCATGATTCCCGGATGACCTGGCTCAAGGATCTGGTGGACCAACGGATTATGGGGGATCTACTTAAACTTAAGCTTACCAAATTCTATGGGAGGAAAAACATTTCTCTGTCAGAGGATCTCGCACTCCTCGGTCACCGACATGGGAAGAGATGCACTCTTCAATACTCCCTTGCGGTATCAGGTTCCCGGAGGCGTTCTTCCGATCGAATCCGGATTATCGGCAAAACCTTTTGTGACGGGAGGGGACGGCTTACCTTCGAGATTCTTCAGCAGCTCTGGGACTGGTCGTCGTCAGGGTCAAAAAGCCGTCCCCCCCTTATACCAAAGCCACTCTTCTACGTACCTGAATACAATATCTACTTCCAGGAGGCAAAAAAAGGGTTCAATCTCGCCCAGATGAAGGTGGGAGAACTGAGGCGGGAGATGGCAGCCGGGTTGGCCGAACTACTCGCACGATTTCACAGCTCCAGGATCATCGTCGAAGGGCAGTACACACCGGATGATGAATTATTACTGTTGGGGAAAATGAGGAACTACCTTCCGATCATCCGGCCGGATCTCGACGAGATGAGCCGGGATCTTCTTACTTCGATCCATGAGGCCGCTGATTCACTGGGCATGCGTGAATTCACCCCGGGGATAACCCACAGGGATTTCTATGATAAGCAGGCGATTGTATGTCAGGAAGGTATATACCTTGTCGACCTCGACACGGTGACCATGTCCGATCAGGCCATGGATGTCGGCAATTTCCTTGCTCATATTTTTCTGAGAGCCCTGCAGTACGGCGAGCCGGAGGATGAAACAACCCACAACGCTCATTATTTCATTTCCGCGTACCGCTCTCACAACCCGTGGATCGATGACAGGAGGATAACCTTTTATCTTTCCACCTCGCTGTTCCGTCTCGCCTGCCTGTATGCCTACAGACCGACCTGGAGCAGACTGATCGGGAGGCTTTTCGGTGAATGTCGGAAACAGATTATCCAGTCTTTGCATGTCGGTTCCGGGCTATCGAAGAACAGACGGGTGTGATATGTACAGAAGGTCAACGATATACACGATGTTTTTTCTGTCGCTGTTCGGTATTATATTGATCACAACGTCCTGTGGAGAAACTACAAAGAGAAAAGGGAGAGATGCAGCCAACGTGATTATCGTACTCGTCGATGCCCTCCGTGCGGATCACCTCGGTACATATGGATATCAACGTGACACGTCTCCGAACATCGACAATTTTGCCGAAACGAGTACAGTCTTCACGCACGTTGTTAGTCCCTCGAGCTGGACAAAACCCTCCATCCCTTCGCTTTTTACTTCCCTCTACCCATCGAGACACGGTGTATTTCTGGGAAGCAGTAAAGATACAGAAGGGCACATCACATCGGATGTCCTTCATGATTCTCTCCTGACCATGGCCGAGGTGTTCAACCAGCACGGGTACAGTACCGCAGCTTTTGTTCACAACGCCCAGCTGAGAGGTTTTCTAGGATTCTCGCAGGGATTCGACCTCTACCAGGACAGGGCAGGGGATGCTGAAAATATCAACAGTCAATTCTTCGACTGGCTCGCAGAACGAGAAGACAGACCATTCTTCGCATATCTGCACTATCTTGACGTTCACTATCCTTATCAGCCGCCTGCACCTTACGACACACTATTCGGGACTTTCCAATCAGACATCGATTTTTTCACCGACGAATGGAAAGCGCTCAGGACCGGGATCAACCATGGAGAAATAGAACTGGAGGAAGGTGACCTCCAGAAAATGATCAGTCTTTATGACGGTGAAATACGATATCTCGACGAGCAGCTTGGAACTCTCTTCACCACGCTCAGGAAAAAAGGCCTCTACCATAACACTATGCTGATCTTCATTGCCGATCATGGAGACGAATTTCTCGAGCACGGCAAGATCGGACACGGTCAATCACTCTACCATGAACTCCTCCGGATCCCACTCATGATAAAATTTCCACATGGAGAATGGAGTGGGGAAAAAATGAATCAAATCTCCGAGCTGGTCGACCTTCTCCCTACCATTACAGATTATTTCGGCTGGCAGCCTCCCTCGGGAGTCGACGGGCACTCTCTCCTGCCCGTTCTGGTTGATGCGGGGGGGGAGGAAAACTCATCTCGATACGCCTATGCCGAAGTCCTGCAGAGGAAAACTTATAAGAGAACAGTTGTCGGGGATAATTACAAACTCATCGAAACCTTTTCAGGCGATTTCCGGGCCAGGACTCCCTCTCATCTTCTGAGCAAGATTCACATCGGAGACAGGGTGGAGATAGACGGTATGGAGGGAAGTGATCATACCTTCATAGCCAGGAGTATCGCTCTCGATGACAACCAGTCCGACGACGATATAGAGATCGAAGGGCCGGTCTCGAAGCTCGATGGCGGAGACAATCCTTTCAAGCTTATGTCATTTACAATCGTACCTGAGCCGGGTGTGAAAGTGAAGGGATCCGAAGGCAATCCTCTTGAACTGAACGACATCGAAGACGGCATGAGAATCAAGGTGAACGGCCATATCCGTGACGGTAACGTTATCGAGATCGACAGGCTGCGCGTAAAAAAGCGGGAAAAGACCGGTTATTCACTCGAGTGCGTCATCGACGACCTGACCGATGTGGGATCAGACACGACCCTGATATCGGTGAAAGAGTACAGGATCCTGGTGACAGGTGAGACCGACAGAAACAGTGATGAATCACCGGGCGATTCAACAGATGTGCGGCAATTCACTGAAATGAGAGAGATGTATGATCTCACTCAGGATCCTGGAGAGATCCACAATCTGATCTCTCTCATGCCTTCACGGGCACAGAGACTCGGATCTCTCCTCGAACAGCAGTTCCCGAATTTACCCGGCACGAATGGGCCGAAAGCAGCAGACGTCCAGAGACTGGATGAGGATACAATAGAAGAATTAAGGGCTATCGGATACATAAAATAACAATAGATCATCAAAAATGACGATTATTCCGAATACCAGGATCACCAGGTTACTTGTTCTCGCCTCCCTTGTCGTCCTGTCCTCACCCGGGGACCTCCAATCAGGATGGGACGTAAGAAAGATGCTGACGGAGGGAATGCGTATAAAAGTCGAGGGGAAGCAGAGAGGAGAGAGACTGTTCGAAGCAGATGAAATCGAGTTGAAGGGAGATACATCAGAAAAATACAGTCTGGAGGGAATAATCCGGAAACTCGATCTGCAGGAAGGGTTCATCGACATTGCGGGGTTTTCCGTCGCGGTCACCCCCGGGACACCGGTATGTGCGGCTGATGCAGATACTCTATCGGCTTCCTCGATCGATATCGGCATGAGGGTCAATATTGAATTGACAATAAACGGTTCACGTCTGATGGCTTCCACGATAACAGAACTCGATTCGCGTGATCAGGATGTCGAGATCAAAGCTCCGATAGAACACCTCGTCATCCACGGCAAAAACCGCATGGAGATCATCCTGCTCAACAGACGGTTCCTGTGTGATGAGAATACGCAGTTCTACGATCCCGACAAGAACAGGGTTTCTGTCGACTACTTCGAGCTCGACATCTACAACCGGCTGGTCGATAACGACGATGAAAGACCGGCAAGCCGACTTGCTATCAGCGATCTCGTGGTTGTGGGCGGTGAATTTCAGGTGGATTTGATCCCCGAACGTAATTATGACCTGGACGAAGCGATGGGGGAAGACATTGTTTTTTCGAAAGTTTCAACGATCCTCGAACTTTCCTCCAGGCCCACCTCGGAATTCGATCTCTTTTTCAAGATGGCTGCCCAGGAGCCGATGAGTGAATTCGATCCGTTTCACCCAAACAGAAGTGAAGGTAATATCCGTCTCGCCGAAGCATATGTCCTGTGGCGAGATGTTTTTACCCGGCGGCTCGGACTGAAAATCGGTCGCCAGGACTTCGATGAGAAGCGGGAGTGGCTCTATGATGAAAATCTGGACGCCGTTCGCTTCTTCCTGAACCTGGATCCTCTGCTGGTTGAAATGTCAGCGAGTACCAATTTCTCGGAGAATACGGAGAGTGACAAGGGAGTGGTCAATTACATTCTCTACGGTGCTTACGAAATGAACCACAGAAGGACCTTCGCAGCTTACGTCATACACAGAGAAGACGATGATCCATTTATAAATTTCAATCGCAGATGGTACGGTCTAAGGTCGTTCGGCGATGTCGGAAAATCACTGGAATACTGGATGGAGCTGTCATTGCTGCGGGGAGAGAGGAGGGGCAGGAAACTAAGCTCGGGCGCCATCGACATCGGATTCACCGCCCGGCTCAGAAAACTTGCTTTCGAGCCGTCCCTCACCATGGGGTACGCATACGGAACCGGCGATGACAACCTCGGGGACATGGTCGACGGCAATTTCCGGCAGACCGGTTTCGACGACGATAACGACAAGTTCAACGGTGTGAGCAGCTTCAAATACTTCGGCGAGGTGCTGGATCCGGAACTCAGCAACCTCAGAGTAGTCACATTCGGTATCGGTTCGAGATGGTCGGAAAACGGATCGGTCGATGTCATCTACCACGTCTATCGACAGGACAGGCCGGAAAACAAGCTGCACGGCTCCGATCTATTGATCGAACCGAACGGGAACAGCAAAGCCATAGGAGATGAGATCGACCTCGTGCTGGGTTACGAAAAACTGTGGAACATCGACCTGAAACTGATCGTGGGTTTCTTCAGACCCGGCCCGGCCTTCAGCCCCTTCACCGATACCGCCTCGCGCACCAGGTTTCAGATCGAGTACAATTTTTAACTATTACAAGACTCTTTGTTTGATTGTGATCATGAGTGGGCGTGGCACATTTTTCGCGCTCTTTCAATTAAACACGGTACCTCCTCATTGAGATACCGATAGGAACAAATGAGAGTCACCGATGTATTCATATCTGAAATTTTCTGATTTCAGATAGTACTATCTGAGAGAATTAAGATCAATGCAGCGTTTTTATTCCATTCTCTTCATATTTTCAGTTTTTTCTCCATCATTATACTCACAGGACGGGCAATATCTTTCTGTAAAGGATTGTCTCAACAGAGCACGAGAGTCGAGTTTTCGTCTTCAGGAACAGCATCAAAAAACAGTCCTGGCACAGAGCATGTATCATGAATAACGTTCGCGCTCGTTACCGCAAGTTTTTGCTGACATCGGGCAGAATCAATTCCTCCTTGTCCCCTATCATTTCCGTCAGCAGTGGACACTTCTCACAGCGGACTGGCCGCTGGGTGACTGGCTGCTAAGAACATCCGCAGCCACACAAAATCAGGCGTTGGCAGCAGAAATACTGGAAGATCAAACTCGCATCGATGTTGATCGCCGTGTGATCCTGTTGTATGTAGGAATACTGCAAAAGCAGGTTCAACTCGATCTTCTCGATAAGAAACGGGAATTGCTCGACATGCACCGTGATGTTTCACATGCTCTGTGGGAAGCCGGTACTCGCTCGCAACTCGATGTGCTCCAGACAGAATCGGAGATCATCCACCTTGGCGAACAATCGACCGAAATCGAGATGGCAAAGGACAATCTGCTCCAGGAGATGGCCCGACTCATCGGATGGACGGATTTTCGATCTTTGCGGATACAGCCCTTGCAATTAGACCGGATCATCAACCATACATCATGTTCGATAACGGAAGAAGTGCTGGCGGGTAATCCGCTCCTTCAATCACTGGATTTTCAAATCAAAGGACAGCGTCTCCACCTTCGTTCAGTCCGTGCGTCTCAACTGCCTCATCTCACCCTGACGGGCGGCTATACCGCCGATGCCGATCCCACGGGAGATGGAAATTACTGGATTCTCGGAGCCGGTATGAATATTCCGCTCTTTCGTTGGGGTGTGGTGAAGCATCAGAGAGAAGAGGCCCAGGCCGAATTGAATTCACTCGAGTTCCAGAGGAGTGTGGTAGAACGCGAATACGGAATTCAGCTGGAGCAGACGATTCAACGCATGAAAAAGCTCAAGGACACTCGGGATTTACAGAAAAAACGCCTGGACATTACCCAAAAAGCCTTTCAATTTGCCGAAGTGAATTACTCGGCCGGCCTGATCAGTAACCTGGAATATCTTACTGCCGAGGAACAGCATACGGAAACGCAAATCGCCATCCAGAAGACCTTGTTGGAATATGTGGTGAACCTGATCGAATTCTATGCCGTATCGAATCAGATGGATAAATTGACGATTCCCGGGGTGGAATAATCCGAGGAAGTTGATCATAACGCATACGACTGAAAGGACGACAATGATGAGAAAGACAATTCTATTCATCGCATTCGCGCTCTCGACTTCTACCTCATGCAGGCAAGGAAATTCTGATTGTCCACCGGATGTAACCACTCCACTTCTTCATATAAAAATCGCTCGTGTTCTTCGTACCGACATGGCGGATACCGTTCGTATTTATGGCGAAGTGCGATTACGACGAGAAACAGAGTTGGCATCTCAATTCGATGGAAGACTGGCTGATTGTTCACTCCTTCTCGGAGATCGTGTCACAAGAGGAGAGCAGGTCGGTACCATTATTCCCGCCACGAGGGAAGCGTTACTGCAGGTCATGGATCGGATCAACATCGCTAACCGTCCCCCGCTGGAACAGCAGATCAAAGCAATCCCACTCTCCAGCCCGATGGACGGAATTGTTCTCGATGTCGTACACCACAGCGGTGACGTCGTACAGAAAGGTGAACCAATCCTGCACATCGGAGACCTGAGCAAGTTGGATGTCCATGGAGATCTGCCCGTGCGATACCTCCCTCTCATCCATGGAGAAAAATCCCTGGGAGTCGAATTTGTCGATTACCCCCACCAACCGATGACGCTGCCGATCGAGGCCGTATCCGGCGAAGTCGACGAGCTCAAACAGACAGTGGCTGTACGACTCGGTCTGGATAATCCAACCGGAGAATTCCGCACCGGGATGAGGGTTCGGATGTATTTCCCGGGGAAAACACATGAAGCCACCCTGGTGATACCTCGAGAAGCACTCCTGGAAGAAGAAGGGGTTTTCAGCACATTCGTCGTGAAATCCAACAGAGTGGAAAAACGGCTTCTCGAAGTTGGTATCCTGCAAGGTGACCGTTCAGAGATTCTCTCCGGCTTGAAGGAAAACGAGGAAGTCGTTACTCAGAAAGCATACTCGCTGGTAGATGGGGCGGAGGTAATTATCGATTGAAAACATTGTCCCGTTTCGCCGTCGAAAACAAACGTGCTTTTATCTTCTGCGCATTGTTTCTCTCCTTGATCGGCTTTTATCTGATCTATCAAATTCCCGAAGGCGTCTTTCCGGATGCCACATTTCCACGTATTGCGGTCATGGTCGATTTCGGTCTGGCACCGCTCAAAGAAATGGAGATGGAAATCGTCAAACCCATCGAAGAAGCGGTGATGATGGTCCCGGGTGTTCGTCTCGTCAGGTCTTCGATCAGTCGTGGTTCGGCGGAGATAAATATCGATTTCATGTGACACGAAGACATGTTCCGGGCTTTCCAACTGGTTCAAGCTCAGGTCAGCGGCATCCAGAGCCAGCTTCCCTCCGGAGTACAGCTCGAGGTGCGGCGTTTCACGACCAGCACCTATCCGGTAGCGGGATACAGTCTGTACTCCGACAAATTAAACCTGCTTGAACTGCGGGATCTTGCCATCTACACCATTCGTCCACAGTTGGCCAGCATCCCGGGAGTTTTCAATATCGAGGTCACGGGTGGCCACCAACGGGAATACTGGGTCAATCTCGATCCCGAGAAGGTAACAGCTCGCCACCTGGACTACAGGCAGATCGAGGAAGCGCTCGTGAACAGCAATTCCCTCAAGTATGTCGGCCGCCTCAACGAAGACAACAAACTCTATCTGAATATATCCGACAATCGGTTTGTCGATATCGCCGACGTGAAGAGCACCGTTGTCTCGAGACGTGGCGTTACACCAATCTACCTGTCGGACGTTGCCACGGTGGAGCCGGCAATCAAGGAGACATTCATATCCTGCGAGAGCAACCGGAAACAGACAATCCTTCTCACAGTGATCAAACAGCCCGGTACGAATGCCGTCTCCATCATGAAGGAAGTAGAAAAACGCTGGGAAACGCTCAAAACTGCTCTGCCAAAAGATGTGGAGGTACGAAAGTGGTATGACATGACGGATTTCATCCGTCGGTCCATAGGCAGTGTTCGAGATGCCATTCTCCTAGGTGCTCTGCTCACGATAATCATTCTGCTTCTGTTTTTACGTCGCATTCGCATCACGCTCGTGACAGCCGCGATCATACCCGTCGCCCTGTCGATCAGTTTCATCTTCATCAGACTGCTGGGCATGAGCTTGAACCTCATGAGCCTGGGTGGACTTGCGGCAGCCATAGTGATTTTAGTGGACAATGCCATTGTCGTGGTCGAGAACGTCGAGCGTTTTTTAGAGCAGGGCATCCCACGGACACAGGCCGTGACCCAGGCCACCAGCGAGATCATCGCGCCTCTCCTGGGAGCTACCCTGACGACGCTCGTAGTGTTCATTCCTCTGGTCTTCTTGACCGGAGTTCCCGGCATTTTTTTCCGCGCTCTGGCCGCCACGCTTGCACTGGCCACAGCGGTATCCATGCTGCTGGCGGTGTTCCTGACTCCTGCTCTCTCTGTGGTGTTCGTCTCCGTGAAGAAACAGATTCCGGGAAAAGTGATGCCGCACCTCATCAAGCTTCAGCAGGCAGTGTTGAAAACAGGCATACGAAGACCGGTTATCGTCTATGTCCCGGTCATCTTCCTGGCTCTCGTCGCCGTTGTTTCCTACAGGCGTATTCCCAGCGGTTTTCTCCCCGAGTGGGATGAAGGCACTATCGTGCTGGACTACCTTGCACCACCCGGAAGCTCGATCGAGAGTACGAAAAGTATGATCGAGGGTATCTCCGACTATATCCTCACCATTCCAGGAGTGAAAATCTATTCACTGCGGACAGGCCGCAGTCTGGCCCACCCCCGCACGCACGCCAACGACGGGGATTTCGTGATCAATTTGAAGAAAGGACACGAACGATCATCGTTTGAGATCATGGATGATCTTCGGCGGTTTATTTCAAAAACGGAACCCCGCCTCGACCCGCAAATATATCAGGTACTGCCTGACAGACTCAATGATCTGAGTGGAGAGATCGCACCCATTGTCATCAAGGTCTTCGGCAAGAACCTTCCTCTCATACAGCACATTGCCGATCAGATTTCCGATTCTCTCGAGGCTATCCCGAATGTTGTGGATGTCTATCCGGGATTCGCCCGAAGCGAACCTGAACTCACGATCCGAGTGAAAGCCGAAGCTGCCAGTAGATATAGCGCGTCCGTGGAAGATATCAGCGCTGGAATACGGATGGCGCTCTGGGGAGACGTGGCGACCGAGATGATGGAGGGTTTGAAAATGATCCCCATTCGCGTACGTTATCCCAAGGAGGATTTCCAACACGCAGAGAACATACGCCGCCTTCCTGTGTATCTGGCTTCCATCGACAGGGTCTTGACACTGGAAGAGGTAGCGGATATCGAAAAGGTTCAGGGGAAGACCGACATCGATCATGAAAACCTGAGCCAGGTAATCAATGTAAAAGCCCACATCTCCGGGCGGGATCTCGGGAGCATCGTTGATGACGTCAAAGTAATGCTCACCAAGATTCCCCTGCCGCCCGGCGTAACCGTACAGATCGGCGGGCAATACGAGAGCCAGCAACGGGCGTTCGGAGAACTGTTGCTGATTCTTGCTTTCGGAGTTTTGCTTGTATTCACGATATTGCTGTTCGAATTCAAATCCTTCCGGACATCCTGTGTCATCCTTTCAGGCACCGTTCTCTCAGTAAGTGGAGTCTTCCTCATGCTCTGGATCACTCGAATCCCTCTTGACATTTCCGCATTCATGGGCATGATCATGATCATCGGCGTCGTCGTGAACAATGGAATTCTCCTCATCGATTATGCCGAGAAATACAGAAGGGAACAACCGGATGTGGCTCAGGCTCTCCTGACTGCAAGCCGGGTGCGGATGCGGCCCATCATGATGACAACACTGGCCACTATTTTCGCATTCCTACCACTGGCTCTCGCGATCGGTGAAGGCTCGGAAATGCTCCAGCCTCTCGCCGTATCGATGATCGGGGGGATGAGCCTGTCCATGGTGCTTTCCCTCTTCGTGATTCCAGCGTTATACTGGGTAGTGAATCGCAAAGATATTTTTCAGGAGCAACTGCAAACTGCAAGCTCCAAAGGATGACACCATCAATGTCGATGAAACTGAAGTGAGAGTAATCGACTCGAACAACCCGCCATTCCTATAAAGAAGTACTTGACCGCCTCTTCCGGGAAATGTAAATTCTGATTGGGCGGGCGTAATTCAGTGGTAGAATGTCAGCTTCCCAAGCTGGACGTCGAGGGTTCGAGTCCCTTCGCCCGCTCCAGATCAGAGCGAACACCCTCTTGTACCGGAGACCGGTGATTCACTTTTTAAAACTCATCACATTCGTTCTGGCTCTTCTCCAGCTTTCGGTGTTCCCATCGAGATCACAGGAGATCATTCTGATTCCCAACAGTGACCGCTATCTGCATCGATCAGGAATCGTGAGGAGGGATCTCGCACACATTTTCGTATCCTACTGCCCACGGAACATCCTCACGAAACTTTCGAAGGGAGTCACGGTACCTGATCCGGAAACCGATGAACCGGAGATCTGGAAATTCCTGAACACGACCGGCATTCTGCCTGCTTTCAGCGACGGGCTCAATCATCCCTTTGACGAGGTCACCCGGAGCAACCTCGCCATCATTCTGCAAAAAGTCACCGGGTTACTCGCTTGCAGGAGAGAAGTAGGTGAAGCCTTACTCTCACCGACCGATCTCGACACATCCCGATACGACAGGCTCCCCATTCAAACGGTGCTGACAATTGGACTGATGGATACCGACTCTCTCGGCAAATTTCGCCCTGATGAGATTGTCTCCGGCCCCGAGGCTGTCAGGGCTGTCACTTCACTCAGCAACTGTCTCACTGCAAACGGTAAGCCCCGGGATCAAAAAACTCCTTGACATTCAGCCCCCCGCATCGGTAACTTAATAATGTTTTGTAAGATAGCAGGTTATGCGGATAGTATTAAGTTCTACGTGAAACATGGGAAAACATAGACCAGTTGTGGCAATCGTCGGTCTACCGAATGTCGGGAAATCGACTCTCTTTAACCGCATCCTGAAGCGGAAAGTCTCGATCGTGGACCGGCGACCGGGTGTCACGAGGGACAGGATACGGGCAAAGGCCGAGTGGAGCGGTGTCGTCTTCGACCTCATCGATACCGGGGGCATGGTCGATCCCAGGTCTGGTTCGCTCGAATCAGAGGTCATGCAGCAGGTTGAGCATGCCCTCGCAGAAGCTGACCTGATTCTTTTCGTGGTGGATGGAAAAGTCGGTGATAATCCGATCGAAGATGAAATTGCCGACAAACTCAGAAAATCTCAGCGTGATCTCATCTTCGTCGCTAACAAGGTTGATGTCATAGAGTCCACAAATTACTATGAACACTCTCGCACCGGACTCGGCGTCCCGTTTCCGATCTCTGCTGCGAACGGAACAGGCATTGGAGATCTTCTCGATGGAGTGATCGAAAAACTCCCCGAGGGTTTCTCAGAAAAAGTTGAGGGAGACAGAATCAAGATTGCCGTCCTCGGGAGACCCAACGCCGGAAAATCCTCATTTGTGAATCGCGTTCTGGGTGAAAAGCGGGTCATTGTTTCGGCAGACGCGGGTACGACGCGGGACTCGGTAGACAGCACGTTCCGGTACATGGGACGCGAAATCGTTCTCGTCGACACGGCCGGATTGAGGAAAAAAAGCAGGATCAAAGGTGACCTCGAATTCTACGCTTCCAGACGCGTGATGCAGAGCCTCGAGCGTGCCGACGTTGTAATCCTGATCCTGGACCCCGTCACGGGAATCGGAAAACAGGATTTCAAGATCGCAGAACTCGCAGAGGAGAGAGGGAAGGGGATTCTCTTTGCTGTTACCAAGTGGGATCTGATAGAGGATAGGGAAAGGCAGGTGGTCGAGATGGAGAAAACCATCGCCGAGGAAGGGCCGGGGTTCAATTATGTTCCGATCATGTTCATTTCCTCCGTGACGGGGTTACGCGTCAGAAACACTCTTCAAGGAGTACTCGAGATCTTTGAAGAAAGAACCAAACGGGTACCGACTTCTGAGTTCAACAGAGTGCTGTCACGTATCCTCCAGGAGTACCAGCCTCCCCAGATCCGGGGGAAACATGTGAAGATACTGTATGGGAGTCAGGTGGCTGTATCACCACCGAGGTTCGTCCTCTTCGCTACCGCTCCATCACTTATCCGGAGCAACTACCGACGATTCATCATGAGAAAATTCAGGGAATATATGGGTTTTGCCGGTGTCCCGATATTTCTGTCGATCAGAGGGAGAGGAGATAAACAGTGACGTTGTTTCTCTTAAGTTTCGGCGTGGCGAGCTATCTCCTCGGATCGATACCTTTCTCCTATCTTGCAGGGAAGCTGCTCTCGGGTATCGATCTCAGGGAGCATGGGAGCGGTAATCTCGGTGCAACCAATACCTACCGGATACTCGGATTCCGGGTGGCTCTCACTGTCGGGATCCTCGATACAGTCAAGGGATTCCTCCCGGTTCTTCTCTTCCCCAATCTTTCGCTCTCTCTTTCCCACACTCAAATTCCTCCGACGCTGCTTGGGACTGACACTCTTATTGTCATAAAGATGTTTTTCGGATTCTGTGCAATAGCAGGTCATTTATGGACTGTGTTCCTCGGGTTCCGTGGCGGCAAAGGAGTGACAACCGCCTTCGGTGTATTTCTCGCTATCGCTCCACTCGCCAGTTCGACATCCTTTGCCACCTGGATTGCTGTCCTCTGGCTGACGGAGACCGTCTCGGTGGCATCCATTACAACCGCTGCTCTTTTCCCGGTCTACCTGTACCTCTTTCGGGGGGATATCCTGGGCACAGAACTTCTCCTGTTTATCTTCGCAATCGTGATCGCTGTGCTTGTCATTATCAGGCACCGGTCAAATATCGCGAGGTTACTCAAGGGTGAAGAAAAACACATCGGTCCGAAGGAGAAACAGGATGGTTAAAACGGCTGTGAAACATCCAATGAAGATCTTCGTAGTCGGAGCCGGCAGCTGGGGTACCACTCTGGCACTGCACTGCACCTGGATCGGCCACCGCGTGACAGTCTGGGAAAAATTCGAAGAACTTGTCAGCCGCATCAACGAAGAGGGGGAAAACCGTACATATCTTCCGGGTATTCCTATCCCGAAAAAGCTCCGGCTCACGACTGACATGACAGATCTGTCCGAGGGTTTCGATCTGATCATTTTCGCTGTTCCCTCAAAATACATCAGAGAAGTATCCAGAGATACGCGGAGTTTCCTGAAGAGTGAAGAGATCGTCGCATCGGCAACCAAAGGGCTCGAACGAGGGAGCCTCCTGAGGATTTCCGAGATCCTCGAGCAGGAACTGGGTGAAACCATATCGGGGCGGATTGTCGCTCTATCCGGGCCCAGCCATGCAGAAGAGGTGAGCCGTAAGCTGCCCACCACTCTCGTTTCCGCTTCCCGCAATCTGGAGGCGGCGGCGTTCGTTCAGCAGGCCCTGGTATCCGGCTATCTCAGAGTATACACGAACAGCGATATCGTCGGTGTTGAGCTCGGCGGCGCACTCAAAAATATAATCGCCATCGCCAACGGGATCTGCGCCGGCCTCGGATACGGTGACAACACGACCGGTGCTCTCATCACCAGGGGTATTACCGAGATCTCGCGACTCGGTGTCGCGATGGGAGCTGATCCGATGACCTTCTCGGGACTCTCCGGAATTGGTGATCTCATCACCACGTGCGTCAGCGAACACAGCCGTAACCGCCATGTCGGTTTCGAACTGGCAAAAGGCAGATCACTCGAAAGAATCATTTCAGATATGGTCATGGTAGCTGAAGGGATCGAGACGACAAAAGCAGCTGTCGAACTTTCCCGGAAGCATAACATAGAGATGCCGATTACTGAACAGGTGCACAGGGTTCTCTTCGAGGGAAAAGATCCCAAGTCAGCCGTTGACGAGCTCATGCTGAGAGAACCCAAACCGGAGTTATGACCCGGAAGGAGGGAAACGTGAATCCTCCATACCCGAAAAAGGAGTACTACTCCATCAGCGAGGTCTGTGAGATAACCGACCTCAAACCCCACGTCCTGAGGTACTGGGAATCTCAATTCAGCATCCTGAGACCGCAGAAAAACAGAGCAGGCAACAGGGTTTACCGCCGGAGGGAGATCGAGATCATCTTCATGATCAAACATCTGCTCTATGAGAAACGGTACACGATCGAAGGGGCTGTAAGCGAGATGAAACACCTCAGAAAGCAGTTCAGCCCGCAGAGGGAACTGCCGCTCGATGAGGTCAGGAAGGAAGAACTGCTCTCCTCGATCAGAAACGAGCTTAAAAAACTGCTCGAGGTGATCGAACAGAGATGATCCAGCTGAGATGGCTTGTTTTTCCGCAGGCCTGATTGTGTTTGGAGTCCGACGAGGACCCCTCACGGGTAAACGGGAGGTTACACAGTGAATCCGTTCGTTTTACCTTGTAATCGAGACGATTTTTTTTTATACTTATGGTAGTCGGGGCGTGGCGCAGTCAGGTAGCGCACTAGCATGGGGGGCTAGTGGTCGCTGGTTCAAATCCAGTCGCCCCGATATTTTTCCATCTTCAAGCAGAAATAAATTTCTGCTTTTTTTATTGGAGCGGTCATGCTTTTTCTTCTATCGAACGACGATGGGTATCGGGCATTCGGGATCAGGATGCTGCGGGAGATCCTCCTCCAAATGGGCGATGTTGTGGTGGTCGCTCCCGAAGAGGAGCGGAGCGCGGCAAGCCATTCACTCACCCTGACACGCCCCCTCGATGTCAGGAAAACGGGTGATGGGATTTACGCCGTCGACGGCACCCCGACTGATTGCGTGATGATGGCTATCCACGGCCTGATCGAAAACAAGCCGGATTTCGTGATTTCCGGAATAAACCACGGTGCGAACCTCGGTGATGACGTGACATATTCAGGCACGGTAGCTGCCGCCATCGAGGGTACTCTTCTCGGTATCCCCTCGATCGCCGTCTCGTATACGAGCAGGGACTCTACTTTTCTCCATCTCTGGGGAAAGAAACTCCTCCAGCTGCTCGAACAGATCATCGAAAAACAGCTGCCCGATGACACACTCCTCAACATCAACATTCCTTCGATCGATTCCGATCTAACCAATGGAGTGAAGATCACCACACTCGGGAGAAGGATCTATCAGGACCCTGTCCAGATAGATGACGAAAACGACGACAACTTCTCCTTTACGATCGGCGGACAGGGGCCCCGCTGGCAGGGGGAGAACTCATGTGATTTCAGGGCAATCGACGAGGGTTTCGTTTCCGTGACACCCATCCACCTCGATCTGACGAATTACGATGTCATCGATGAACTCGTCTCATGGGAGCTTCGAGTTGGGAAACGGTAAGGATCAGTACGCGGGCTGACGATATCGGAATACAGCATGAGACTACTCCGGAAACTCTATGACTGGGTGTTGCACTGGGCTGACACTCCCTACGGCATCTGGGTCCTTTTTGCTCTGGCTTTCAGTGAATCCTCGTTTTTCCCGATACCTCCTGATGTTCTGCTGATCGCACTCTGCATCGCAAGACCTGACAGAGCTTTATTCTATGCGTTTATCAGTACGGTCGGTTCCATCACAGGAGGTATTTTCGGCTATCTGATCGGACATTTTCTGTTCAAAGAAGTAGGGCAACCGATAATCGAGTTATACGGGGCGATGGATAAATACCTGTGGATACAGGACAAATTCGAGACATACGATTTTGTTTCTATATTCGCAGCGGCGCTCACTCCTATCCCTTATAAAGTCTTTACAATTGCGGCTGGAGCATTTAAAATTAACTTCTGGATATTCCTTGCCGCATCTGTCATGGGACGTGCGACGAGATTCTTCATCGTCGGCGGTTTGATCCGAATATGCGGCGAGAGAATCAAGGGATTCATCGACAGGTATTTCAACCTTTGCACGGTAATCTTCACGATACTTCTGATCGTGGGATTCATCGTACTGAAATACGTTTTGAATTAGACAGGTCGGGGCGTAGCGCAGTCCGGTTAGCGCGCACGGTTCGGGACCGTGAGGTCGGAGGTTCAAATCCTCTCGCCCCGAC
>CAZZKG010000036.1:0-23257 GCA_964654825.1 uncultured Gemmatimonadota bacterium
GGAGAGTTTCACGCCGCACTGTCAGCGAACGGTCCCGCCCGGGCGTCGATTCCCTACCCATTCATGAAGATCAAGAACGATTGCCTCTTCCATCAGGTAAACCGTCGCTCCCGAGCCCCGGGCATAGTAGAGAACCTGCGAGTCCACCTGCCCCCGATTCTCGATGAATCCCGCAGACACTTGAGAAAAGGAGTGGGGAGCCAATATGGTTGCCCCCGTTAGAAAGACCACGAATGCCGTGGTGGTTTGACGAAACATCGAACACCTCCCGTTTGATAATGAGTTTCCTCTCATTATCTCTCCCTTCACGACGCTGCTGAGGATGGGCTTTGCCCTTATGGCGATTCCGATAGCTCCCAAAGGTCGCTTCCGGAATCAGGTTGTCTTTGTTCGTTGATTATTCAGCATATCAGAAAATCGCGATTGAGTCAAGAAAAGTAATTCAGAGCCTTATTCGGAATTATATCGTAGATATTCATAATAGAAGAGCAAAGAGGTTGTTTGAGGATCAAGGTAAGTGTAAGATCCCGCCTCCCTTACCCGGATCCTCCTCATGTGAGCACTTCCGAGCATGGGCAGAGATGCCGGCACAGATCGATTTCTCAACACATGGGCCACTCGTGAAAGACTGAGTGCGCCCCAGCTCGCCAGGGCATCCCTAACCATATGCTGTAAGATTACAAACGAATAGAGCTTCAGGCCGATGAACTTGAAACATTCGTGCAAAGCAGAAAGAAGGTGAAGCGGGTTTTCACGGTCAACATACTCGACATTCGAAGACCGGCTGCGTGGAAGAACAACTTGTAACTGAGCAAGCACTCTGCGAAGCCTGTTCTGCGTACGCCTAAAACGCTCCGCCCTGCTGTTTACCCGGGATGTAGTAACTGGGGCAGATGAATCTCAGAAGGTGCGCTATCTTTCGTGCTTTTTCCAGCTTCTCTTCACTCTCTTCACGCATCGCAGACAGTTCTTTTCCGAAGATCTCTTCGAAGTATTCCTCGGCCGCCTTTTTCTTGTCGTCTTCCGTGTCGAAGAGATTCCTGATGCGGGCAAGCTCTCCCGCGTCGAGCCAGAAGCCGGCACAGGAGGGACACTCGTCGACTTCTACTGCCTGTTTCGTGCTGAAGAAGTGTCTGAGCATCGGCATGTTCCCGCATCGGGGACACTTCCTCCCGGAGCTGTGATCAACCTTTACATCCTCGTCCCGCTCGATTTCCAGGAGCGCTTCACCGGCGGACTCGTGCTTTTCGTCCACCTTCTTGAGTTCGAATGCGTCGAACCAGAGTCCACCGCAGCCTCCTTCACACACATCGATCGTTATGTTCTCAACCGTCTTCTGCTTGAGCTCGTTACCACAGGCTGCACACTTCATGGTCCCTCCAATGTATATTTCTCTCACACTCGCACCGTCCACCGGATGGATGTGACCGATCCGTCTGAACCGGCTCCGGGCAGGATGTCCCTCTTTCGATAATCGTGTGAATCATGAGATCTTCTCGCTCGAGTGACTCTCATCTTCGTAGGAGAGAATTTCTTTCGATCCCTTCACCGATGTCTCGAGGTGGACAGGCCGACGCCAGATGAAACCGATATTCTTCAGAGTTTCCCGCGCCAGGTCCATCTTGAGGTCGATCCCTTCGTGCTGGTGTTTCAGGTACAGTTCTCCTCTGTTCTTGTAGTTGCCATCCTCGGCGTGTATGATCGGGCGTCCGAGGTTTGTCAGGCTGAAGAGAAATGTCTCCTTCACCTTGTTGAAGTCCCTGCTTCCGATCTCATACATCCCCCGGGATTGATTGTATGAATAGGTGAACAGCTTCTGCCTCCTGCAGAAATCCTCTGTGCAGAACGTATCGATGAAGGTGACGTCATTGTGCATCCTCCGCACTTCGAAGATCTTCTCCAGGCCCTTTCCAAGTTTGGTATCCCAGTGCTTCTTCTTCACCAGATCGTCACAGTCATCGAACTCTTTCCCGAATCGTCCCTTGTTCCAGCGTTCCTCTATGTCCCGGAACAGTTCCACCCCGATCTTGTATGGATTGATCCTTCCCGGACGTGATCCGAGTGTGCCGGAGTGGTGGTCGGCATAGTCGATGATCTCCGAGTCGGTCAGAGCGCGCTGGGTCATGATCTTCGAATGCCAGTAGGTGGCCCATCCTTCATTCATTATCTTTGTCTGCCACTGGGGGGCAAAATAGTAACTCTCTTCCCGCACCATGGAGAGGATATGATTCTCCCAGTTCGACAGAGGTGCGTTCTCGATGAGAAAGAGGAGGACATCCTTCGCCGGCTTCTCCGGGAACTTCCTCTCCCGATTCTTGTCGGCTTCCAGAACTCTTTTCTGCTGTTCGAGGTATTCCTTCGGGTTTATGTAGTTGTCCATGTAGTTTTTGCTTTTGAACTTGTTCACTTTCTGTAAGTTTTCTTCCCGATGGATGGCTGTGCGAGGTTTTATTCTTTCGGATCCCGAATGATGGTAATCGACGAGTTCTTCGATGGAGAGACAGGCGTCGAGAAAACGTTCGACCTTCTCAAATCCATGTTTTTCGACGTATCTCTGGATACGGGATCCATGATTCGCCATCTCGTCCACCATTTTCCGGTTCGTGTTCCCGAAATACAGGTTGTTCTTAAAGAAGTCGCAGTGCGCGAAGACATGTCCCATGACGGTCTTCTGGTCGACGAGTTTGTTGGATTTGAGAAAATATGCATAGCTGGGATTGTTGTTGATGACCATCTCATAGATTTTGTGAAGTCCATAGGTGTAGCTCTTCTCCATGGAGTCATACTCCATGCCGAAACGCCAGTGGGGGTAGCGGGATGGGAAGCCGCTGTAACTAGCCACTTCATTCATCGTCTTGAAATCGACAACCTCGAAGATCATTGGAAAGAAATCAAGGCCGAATTCGATGGCATATCCCTCGATCTCCTGCTTCATTTCCGCGAGTTCAGGGGGCAGGCTCACTGTTTATCTTCCTCTCTTGAAGAAATCTTTGATCGAGTCGCAGATCCCGTCTTTGTTCTCTATCTTCGAGAGGATGAGTGTGTCGTCCTCCTCGAATTGCGACTTGAGATCGTCGTAGAACTTCCCGCCGCGGTACCTGTTGCTGACCTGGGCATATCCGAAGACATTCGCTTTCGGCAGGAGCCGCTCGTTGAGGAGATTTTTACAAACTTCCGTGTCGTCACTCGACCAGTTGTCACCATCCGAGAAATGGAAGAGGTAAATGTTCCAGTCGTTCACCGGGAACTGGTTGTCGATAATCGTGTTGCAGAGCTTGTAAGCGGACGAGATGATCGTACCTCCGCTTTCCCTCGTGTGGTAGAATGTGTTATTGTCCACTTCATGCGCTTCCGCGTCGTGAATGATGTAACGGGATTCGATCCCCTGATATTGTGACCGCAGCCAGGTGTCGATCCAGAAAGCTTCTGTCCGGACGATTTCCTTCTGTTCCTCACCCATCGATCCGGACACATCCATCATGTAGATGATCACAGCGGCATTCTCCGGAACGTGTGTCTCTTTCCAGGATCTATACCTCCTGTCTTCCCTGAACGGGATGACTATCGGCCTGTCCTGGTTGTAAGTCCCTGAAATAAGCTGGCGGCGCAGAGCGGACTTGTACGTTCGTCTGAAGTGTCTGAGGGATTCCGGGCCGGAGTGGCTGATCCCGGTGAAACGATCTTTAACCGATGTGATGTTCTTTTTACCCCGGGATTCGATCCTCGGCAGCTCCAGTTCTTCACCGAGTATTTCAGCCAGTTCTTCGACAGTCATCTCGACTTCGAGGATGTGTTTCCCCGGGAGATTCCCCGCATTACCGTTGCCCCCGTTTTCTCCCGTGCTGATCGGGGTTCCGGGTTTCCCATCACCCTGTCCCACCCCGTTCATGTCCTCATGGCCGTATTTGAAGTGTGGGATCTCGATCTGTGGGATGGGAATGCTGACATACCGGTTGCCCCGTTTCCCGATGAGCTCGGCGTTGGTGATGTACTTCTTCAGATCTTTTCTGATACGACCTTTGACTATCTGGCGGAACCGGCTGAGGTCTTTGTCGATTTTCAGGATCATGGTGCTCCTTCACTCTTTTGATGAAGGGGAGGGATCTCAGGCAACCTGCTCTTTCGCATCCCCTCGCGCGAATATACTGGCCACGAAATTCAACACGTCAGTCGCGCAGACATTGCAGTATCCATACTGCTTCACCAGGCGATTCTTGACGATGTCGATCTTCTCCTGCGTGTCCTCATCAACGACCGAGGTGACGAGGCTGGTGAGCTTGATCGTGTCCTTCTGATCCTCGAAGAGCTTGAGCTCCAGAGCCTTGTGAAGACGTTCGTTGGTCTTGTAGTCGAAAGTCTTCCGTTCCACCGCGAGGGCTCCGATGTAGTTCATGATCTCCCTCCGGAAGTCGTCCTTCCTGCTCTCGGGGATGTCGATCTTCTCTTCGATGGATCGCATGAGCCTCTCGTCGGCTTCCTCGTCCTGACCCGTGTACTTGTTCTTGACCTTCTCGTTCTGTGTGAAAGCCTTGATGTTTTCGATGTAATTTGCACACAGGCGGCTGATGGCCTCTTCATCGGCACTGATGGCCCTCTGAACCTCGTTCTTGACAATATCCTCGAATTCCTCTTTCACCACAGAGAGCAGTTCGGTAAACCGTTTTTTCTGTTCTTCACTGGTGATTAGCGAGTGATGTTTGAGGCCTCCTTCCAGCTCGTTGAGAATCATGAACGGATTGACACAATCTTCCCTGTCATTGCTCACCAGAGCGTTGGAGATCTTGTCCTGGATGTAGCGGGGAGAGATGCCCTCGAGGCCCTCTCTCTTAGTTTCCTTCCTGAGTTCCTTGATGTTGTCTTCGGTGAACCCCGGCAGGCTCTTCCCGTTGTAGAGTTTGAGCTTCTGCAGGAGCGTCAGCTGGGCCTTTTTGGGATCTTCGAGCCTGGTTAGGACCGCCCACATGGCTGCCATCTCGAGAGTGTGAGGCGCGATGTGTTTTCCCTTGATTTTGTCAGGATTAAAATCCCGTTCATATATCTTGATCTCATCACTTAACCTGGTGATGTACGGGATGTCTATCTTTACGGTCCGGTCCCTGAGCGCTTCCATAAACTCATTGCTCTGGAGCTTCTTGTACTCGGGTTCGTTCGTGTGACCGATGATTACTTCGTCGATGTGGGTCTGGGCGAATTTTTTCGGTTTGATGATGTGTTCCTGCGAAGCACCGAGTAGGTCATAGAGAAACGCAACGTCGAGTTTCAGCACTTCGATGAACTCGATGAGACCGCGGTTGGCGATGTTAAATTCGCCATCGAAGTTGAAGGCGCGTGGGTCGGAGTCCGAGCCGTATTCGGCAATCTTGCGGTAGTTGATGTCGCCGGTGAGCTCGGTCGAATCCTGGTTTTTCTCGTCCTTCGGCTGAAATGTCCCGACCCCGGTACGATCTTTCTCCGAGAGAACGAACCGGTGTACACGGACATGTTCTATCACCCTTGTCCAGTCTCCCTTGTAATTCTTGAGGAGCTCGTTGTAGGTCTGCCGGCAGGCCGGACAGAGATCTCCTGCTGCAAAGACCACCCTGTCCTCGGGCAGCGAGTCGTTGATCTCCTTCAGTACTTTCTCCCGATGGTCTACAGGGATCAGATGAAGCGGCTCCTCGTGCATCGGGCAGGGAATTGCACCACTCGCACTGAGAGGAGTACCTTCCTCACCTCTGTCGGGAATATTTACCCAGCTGAACGTATAGATTGCTCCCTGAGGAGTCTGTGAATAAGCTTCGAGTCCCTTCTTCAGGAGACGGACGATCGTGCTCTTCGAGCCTCCGACCGGGCCGTGGAGCAGCAGGACGCGTCTCTCAGTACCGTAGCGGTGAGCTGCGGATTTGAAGAAGTTCACCAGCTTCATAAGGGGAATGTCGAGACCGTAGACAGCGTCTACCCCGCCGAATGTCTCATCCTTGAAGAAGTGATAGGTGATGATCTTCTTCTTGACGTCACGGTACTCCTCCCATCCGTGCGATACTATCATGTCATAGATACGCTGGAAAGCCGACCGAGCCACGAGAGGATTCTTCTGGACTATGTCGATATAGTCAGCGAAACTACCCTCCCAGTTGAGTTCCTGGTAGCACTGTCGGTCATGGAGCTGGTCTATGAAAGTTATGATCTCCTGCCCATTCATAATTCCTCCCCGGGAAGCAATAGAGGTATCTGTTTCACGACTTCTTCGCCTGTACCGTCTTCTGTTTTTCGCAATAACTATGCCACGATTGTATGATCTGGGGCAGACATTTCATCCTGAAAATCGGTAGAAATAAGCCGACTTGACTCGATATTTCCCGTGCCCCTGAACGACTTTTTTCCACCCGGAGGAGAACAACAGAGCTTATTGTAATGTCAAAAGTTGACCAAACATGCTCTATCTGGTACTATCAGTCTCGGTCAAATATATCAGTCCTGCCCGGATGAAATCGTATGTATACGGTTCAGACTGATATAACCGGGCCGGGAACTAACCTGTAGATCTCAGGGGGGTCAATCGGTAAGAATTTTTACCCATCGTCAAGGAGCATTACTATGAAGAGGAAAAAACCGGTAATCTTTACGTTCCTGCTCCCTCTTTTCCTTCTGCTCATTCTGTCATATCCCAACGCCGCTGAGTTAAAAACTTCCGGAGATATTCTCCAGTTCGCCTCACCCGGTCCGAGCCCACAGGATCTCGCCTGGGATGGGACGTATCTCTGGAACGCGGATGATTCGACGGACATGATCTACATGCTCAATCCCGTGAATGGGGCGGTGATGCTCCAGTTCCCTTCGCCCGCCTCCCAGCCGCGGGGGCTCACCTGGGATGGCTCGTCTCTCTGGTGCTCCGACGATTCCACGAAGATGATCTATCAGCTGAATCCCTTGAACGGCAAGGTCCTCGTCATGATAGATGCCCCGGTACTCGATTACAACGGGGAACCCTCCCCCCTCGGAGGTCTCGCCTGGGACGGCACGTACCTCTGGAGCGGATTCTCTGCAGGCTTCTCGAGCAGAATGAACCAGATCGATCCCGGCGGCGGACCCGTTGTCCAGTTCTACTTCACCAGAGGAGAACCTGATGCTCTCGCAGCAGATGGTAATTACATCTGGAACGCTTCTGACAACGACG
This sequence comes from uncultured Gemmatimonadota bacterium, assembly GCA_964654825.1. Lineage (GTDB taxonomy): Bacteria > Gemmatimonadota > CAZMKB01 > CAZMKB01 > CAZMKB01 > CAZZKG01. The sequence continues at coordinate 7,157 of CAZZKG010000036.1, forward strand.
GATTGCGCTCCGGCCTGATCTACCAGTACGCTCTCCCGGGAGGATCCTCTGTCACGGATCTCGAAACACCCGGTTCCTATCCCACAGGTCTCGCGTACGATGGTCAGGATTTGTGGTGTTCGGACAACGAGACAGACACGATATATGAGCTCACAATCCGGAAGGAGAAGAATAAATGAAAACGATCAGATTTATTCTTACAGGGGTTCTGGCCTTTTCTGCCCTCTCCACGTGCCCCCTCCGGGCCGAAAAATACGCTGTCCTGATCAGTGCCCAGTTTGCAACTCAAGACAATGCGAAAACCAACAGCGAATTCTGGTATGATCTTCTGCTCACGTACACTACACTGATCGACTATGGATACACCTACGAGAACATTTACGTGCTCTATGGAAGAAGTTCCGATTTCGATAGCCAGGTGGAGTGCTATCAGAATCCCTATCCTTCCCAGATAACGGACATGGTTACGAATGCGGAAAATATCCAGTTCACGTTTGACAATCTCAATACTATAATGACCGAAGATGACTTCCTGTTCGTGTGGTACATGGGACACGGCGACAGGCAGGGGGGACATCTAGTGTTCCCCGTCAGGAGTGAATCCGACACGGTAAGAATCAGCGATGTGGACATGGCCGCGATGATGAACACGGTCCAGAATTATCATCAGCGTGTCTTTTCCTTCATGACCTGTTTCAGCGGGGGTATACTCGACGACCTCAGGGGGCCGAATACGATTATCCTCACTTCAGCCACATTCGATCAGGTATCAGCCACCGGTATTCTGTGTGATACCTTTCACGCCGAGTACCATTATTACGAGACGGCGGCGCTTCACTGGATGACGCCCTGCGACCAGTGCGATCCGGTCGATGCCGACGCGAGCGGGAATGGTGCCGTATCTTTCAGGGAATCATTCGATTATGCATGTTCCAACCCGATGAGATCGAATCCCCAGATCGAAGACGAGGGTCGAATCGCCCCCTACACGTATCTCGACATGTACCCGATACATGTCTCTCCTGACGGATCAGGAGACTTTCCTACTATCCAGACGGCGATCTCCTCAGCCATTGATGACAACCTGATCCTGCTGGATGACGGAACGTATACGAATGATTATGATGTAACTTACGAGGGGAAAGCCATCGCGATCTGGCCCCGGAGCGATGACCCCGCGGGCTGTACGATCGATTGCGGGAATAACGGGGGCGGATTCATCTTCGAAAACGGTGAGGATTCGAGATCGATACTGCGGAGCGTTACCATAACCAACGGCTATACTGCCTCTCAGGGGGGTGGGATTTACTGTTCCGATTCGTCTCCAACGATACGAAATTGCAGGATCGCGGGCAATCATGCCGATCAGGAGGGAGGGGGACTGTATCTGTCGGGATCATCCCCTGCGCTCCTGACCTGTTCGATAACCGGCAACGATGCCGGCGGCAATGGAGGCGGCATATTCTCCAGCGACTCATCTCCAGGTTTCGTCAGCTGCACGGTCGCCGATAACACAACGGCGAATTCGGGCGGAGGCATCTATGTCACGGGTTCCGGCACACCGTCTTCCGACAACACAATTTTCTGGGACAACATTGCGGTATTACTGGGCGATCAGGTCTATCTCGATTCGGGAACGGAAATGACGTTCGGGTGCTCGGATGTCGACCTTCTGGGTGTGGCGGGGTCTGGAACAGCGAACTGGGGAGATGAGAACATCTTCACCGATCCTCTTTTCTGCAGGGATTTGAATGAGGATCCCTACACGATCCACAGTTACTCCCCCTGCGCTCTGGATAACAATCCCTTCTGCGGCCTCGTCGGTGCCTGGCCGGTCGGCTGCAGCGATCTCGAGGTGGGGATCCTTCCCGTAAACGGCCAGGATTTCTATCCGGGTGAAGTCATTTCATACCAGGCCTGGATCACCAACAACACCACAGCGCCCATCCCAGCGTTTGCCTCGATCTATGCGAGTGATGTTGCCAGCTGGCAGATCGTTCTCTTCGGTCCTCTCAATCTGACCGTTCCGCCCATGACGACGCTGGGGCCTGTCGATCTCCATAATCAGATACCTCCCGGAGCACCGCCGATGACCGCATTTATATGTATCGCGGCGAATGATATCCATGACTGTTATCAGGTCACGATCCACTGAGCGGAGGTAATGCAGCCCACAGTTATGCTGTATTTATATTGTCCTTCAACCCAACGTCCCGGACTGAGCCGGTTCTTCCCCGGGATCAGGAGTATGAGTCCCTTTAATCAACTGTTTTTGTGGTAGAAGGCTGCATCGAAATACTACGCGGGGGACAATTCACCATGTTCGGGGATCCGGTGTTCGAGGGTCCGGTTGACAAATACATTCAGTTGTGATATCATCAGTTACAGAACAGGTACAGGAGAGAGCCGGATGTCCCTGTCCATTGTTTTTCAATACTGTCATGTTGATCGAAAGGTACTCGAGAATGAAAAGAATACTCCTCGTTTCACTGTGTATATTGTTACTCCTGTTTCTCTCTGATGTATTCACCGCAAAACACCGGGCGGCGGAAACGATCCTCGGTATCAAGGACAACGCCACACTCGACCTCTTCGTCATGACCCACTGCCCTTACACGCTCCGCGCTGAGAAAGAAATCATTCCTTTCGTGAGAGAGAACTCCGACAGAATCGATCTCAGGATTCATTACATCGTAAAGAAAACGGGGACATCGGTCGATGGGTATCCGGATTCAGAAAAATCCCAGCATCCGGCGGATATTACCGGCTCTGCCGGCTGCCGCGGTAATGGCTATGAATCCTACCTGGGGTTTTCGAGTCTCCACGGGGAGAAGGAGATTGATGAGAGCATGAGACAGTTGCTCATCAGGGAGTTCTATCCCGGACGCTATCTCGATTATCTGCTGGCGCGGGCGGACCGGATAGACGCGGATTGGAGGGAGATCGCGGACCGGCTGGGGCTCGATGTCACGCTGATCGATGAGTTGACTTTCGACGGCACGGGTAAAGAGCTTCTCGAGGAGAACATACGCGAAGATCGAGAACCACATGTGGGAGCTTCACCGACTCTTTTTATCAATGATCGACGTTTTGCGGGGAAGATCGATTCCGGGGTTCTCGCGGCAGAAATCTTCGGCAAAGAGACCGGGGAGAACCGGTTTGCCTCGATCTCCGCAGGCTCCTCGACCGGACCGGACGATTCCCCCTCCGGCAGGCTGGGGACCGCCAATCCGGCATCCATCTACTGCAGGGAGCTCGGCTATGACTACCGGATAGTTGGTGAAAATGAGCAGACGGGGATCTGCATACTCCCGGGCGGTGAGACCTGCGAAGAGTGGGAATTCCTGCAGGGTAGATGCGGGCGGGAATATTCCTACTGCATGAGGAACGGTTACGACATGGTGACGTTGAGTGACGGGGACGATCCTTTCTCGAGGGAGTACGCGGTGTGTGTTTCCGAAGCGGGTAACGTGATTGGATCGGTGACCGAACTGATGGATCTGAGTACCAGAGCAACGAAGGCACGTTCCTACTCGTCCGGTTCCCCGGGTCGATCACGGCAAACCCTGCCCCCGACCACGAGTGCGCCGTCTTCGATCGATTGGAGAGACCACGATGGGTATGACTGGGTGACTCCGGTGAAAAATCAGGGAGGATGCGGCTCCTGCTGGGCATTCGGCGCGGTTGCGGCAGTCGAGGCCGTCGTCCAGATAAAATCGGGCGATCCCTTCATGAATCTGAACCTCTCGGAAGAATACCTGGTCTCGGATTGTCACGGCAACGTGCTTTCACAGAACTGCTGCGGCGGCATGCACTTCAGAGCTCTGCAGTTTATCAGAAACCAGGGAATCCCTGATGAATCTTGCATGCCCTATGTCGACGGGTACGGCTGCAGCTGCGGAGGAGGGAGCTGCGATTCCAACTGCCAGTACCGTTATGATGGAGCCTGCAGTGACAGGACCTGTTCCGACAGGTGCTCCGATTGGCAGAACAGGTTGACCAGGATAGACAGTACCGGACCGGTTTCCGATATCAGGGAGGCCATCGCGGCCATGGGCCCCGTGTCGGCGTCCTTCGGCATCGGATCCAGTTTTGGAGGATACTGGGACGGGGACATCTACAGGTGCACCAGTGACAACGGTTCGAATCACGTCATCGCCCTCGTCGGCTATGACGATGCCGACGGATACTGGATCGCCAAGAACAGCTGGGGGTCCGGTTGGGGGGACGGCGGATTTTTCAAAATCGGATATGGTGAATGCAACATCGAGTCTGATGTTCGATACGCCAACAACATCACCTGCGGAGACACCATAACAACAAGTATGACCCTCTACAGCAACCTGTCCGGCTGTGGAGATGACGCGCTCGTCATCGGTGCCGACAACATCACACTCAACTGCAAGGAGTCGTCGATCACGGGTCTTGGGACAGGGGCGGGGATCATTCTTCAGGACAGACAGAACGTGTTCGTCAAAAACTGCGTCGTTTCGGGCTTCGAGACCGGTATCGAAATATCCGGCAGCCAGTACAATACAATTGTCAAGAACACGCTGACGGAAAACAACCTCTACGGGATATACTTAAACAACGCTCAGGATAACACGATATGGAAGAATGACTTCATCGACAATCCCGTTAACGCCTATGAAGAGGCCGGGTCGGACGCCAACAATTGGTTCGACAACCGGGAGGGTAACGACTGGTCCGATTTCGAGACTAACCAGGGATATCCCAATTCCTACATCATCGATGGCCCGGGAGATGGTATCGATCCCTGGCCGAACGGCAGGGTACACAAAATCCACGGAGAGGCCACCGGTCCCTGAGTGATACTCTCTCCACTGCGTTTCTCCTCTCCGGGATGGCCGAATCGTTTCGTCGGTCCATGGTCCCGGTCCCACCCGCGGGCGGCTGTAAATCGGTGCATGTCACGTGGCGACGGTGCGGGGGCGGGTGAAGCAGTGGGATTCCTGTGGATCGGGATGGAGCCGGTATTTCGACAATAGTATGTTCTACATGCTCTCGAGTGTCTCGAGGACCCGGGCCTTCGTCTCATCGTCCTGACTCCATAGCTCGAGAAACTTCGTGAACGCGCGCCGCGCTTCCTCCTTCCTCCCCTCTCTCAGAAGAAGGTTGCCCAGATTGTAATAAGCGTGCGGGAATTGATCGTTCAACTCGAGGGCGGTCCTCAATTCTCGTTCGGCTTCCGCCGTTTTCCCCAGCCTGTCGAGAAGTGAGCCGATGTTGTTGTGGGCCATGAACGAATTCGAGTCGATGGCTGCAGCTTTTCTGTATGCCGCCAGCGATTCATCAGGCCGCTCGTCCAGTTCCAGTGCCTGGCCCAGCTCGAGTAATAGATCCGATCGGGCTGGTTGTTGCAGCGTGAGCTCATCGAGTATAGCCACCGCCTCGCCGAATTTCCCGAGTTCGATGAGGATCTGCGCTTTGATCCGTCTTGCGCGTATCATCCCGGATTTCAGGGACAGGGCATGATCCAGTTCCTCGAGCGCGGCATCCAGCTTCCCCCTGTCCTTCAGGGTAATCCCCAACCAGTATCTCGCTTCATGGCTCATCGGATCGATCCGGACGGCTTTCTCGAAGTTGCTCAGGGCGTCATCGGAGTCACTCTGGAGCTTGAGAACTTTCCCTTTTCCGATCAGGGCTTTGACGTAGAAGGGATTTATCTCGAGCACCTGTTCGTAGGATTCGAGAGCTGAATCCAGCTGTCCCGTGACCAGATACGCCATCCCCAGATTGAGGTGAATATCGAGATTCCCCGGCCTGAGCTCCGCCCCCTTCCTCCATTGCTCGATCGCTTCCCCGGTCTTCCCGAGTGAGTACAGTGCCAGGCCCCTGTAATTCATGAGTGTGACGTTGGTGGGGTCGAGTTCAAGTGATTCAGTAAACGCCCTGACAGCCCTCTCAAATTCTCCCCTTCTGAAATAGTAGCTCCCTTTTCCCTTAACAGCTTCGTGCGATATCATTTCCTTGGGATCCTTCAGGTCGGGAACGATTCCCTCATCCGCTGTGATGTAGCCGAGTCTTTCGAGCTTATCACGTGTCTCTCTGTCCACTTCCACGCGGGAACTCTGTGCCCCATTGGACAGGTCGGACTCGATTGAGTCGAGAACTGCCGCCAGCTGACCGGATATCTCACTCTCGCCGGGGAAGAGGTTCGTGCGTTCTTCGGGATCATCGCGGACGTTGTACAGCTCTTCGGTCGGGGCTCTGATGTACTTCCAGTCGCCAAGCATGACACCCTCGAGAGGGCTCCATCCCATGCTCTCGAAAGGGAACCTGGTCTCCAGATAAAGCGGTCTCTGGTCCGGCTTCCCCGCTCCGATAATACCTGTGAGGCTCTTACCTTGTATCGTTAACTTTCCTGTATCGATTCCCAGGAGATCCAGAACAGTCGGAAAGACATCGACGATCGACACAGGCGCCTCGCATCTGTAACCTCTGGGGATTTTCTCCGGGCAGGAGATGATGAAGGGGACATGAGTCGTCGATTCGTACAGAAACGCTCCGTGGGTCATCTCGCCATGATCACCCAGATCCTCTCCGTGATCTCCGACGATGATCGTTATCGTGCTGCGCTTCCCGCCGCTCAACTTATTCAATTCACCGAGCAGCCTGCCGATGCAGGCATCCACGTAGGCGATTTCCCCTCCGTATGGGTCCGTGGGATACCTGCCGGCGTAAGGTTCCGGTGGCTGGTACGGACTGTGTGGATCGAAATAGTGGACCCAGAGCAGGTAAGGGGAGGAACCCATCTCCCGGACATGTGAGATCGCCGCATCGGTGACAACGTCGGCAGTGCGTTCGAGGTATTCGAAACCCGGTTGTGATTCCCCCTCGCCGGATATGTTGTCATCGTAGATCTGAAAGCCATTCCCTATACCGAACTGTGAATGGAGGACGAAAGCGCCGATTACAGCGCATGTGCTGTAACCCTCAGCCGTTGCGACACCTGCCATCGAAGGGATCGAATCGGATAACCGGTAGCTGCCGTTGTTTCTCACACCGTGACCCGGTGGATAGAGTCCCGTCATGATGGAAGAGTGGGCTGGAAGTGTCAGCGGTACCGTCGTATGAGCGCGGGTAAAGAGTACGCCATGGTGAGCTACGGAGTCTATGTGCGGAGTTTGAACCAGTTCACTGCCGTAACAGGACAGGAAATCACTTCGCGTCGTGTCGAGTGTGATCAGAACAACATTCGGACGGTCTCCAGCGGGTCCCGAACAAGACAGGAGCAGGAGGGCTACCCATACGGGAAATACGGCTCTATTCACTTTGAAAAATACACGCATATTCGGTCCACGGACTGGGTCTCCTCGAACACGTTTTTACCTAATTTACCCTGGCCCATGGCTATATTCAACCCTCTGTATACCTTAGAGGGCCTTCTGCCCGGCTAATTGTTGACAAAGAAGATAGCATGTGCTATCATCTCCTGATGAAACCCGCGTTTGTCTGTCTACGAAGGGAGTGTTAGTTATGGCGATAATTTTCAATGCATCTCCGAAGCCGACCATAGGAGTCGAGCTCGAGCTCCAGATCCTCGATCCTGAGACGGGCGAACTGGTATGCGGGGCTCCCAGGATTCTCGAAGCGTTCGATGGGGTGGAATGGGTGAAGCCCGAGCTCATCCAATCCACCGTCGAGATCAATACCGGCATCTGTGAGACGGCCGCCGAGGTGAAACAGGATCTAGAGAAGAAACTGAATGCACTCTGGAAGGTCTGTGACAAGCTCGGATATACTCTTGCCATGGCCGGAACCCATCCCTATTCGGGGTACTGCAAACAGATTATAACAGATGACGAACGTTATCAGAGGCTTGTCGACAGGGTTCAATGGCCGGCACGTCGGCTCATGATATTCGGCCTCCACGTCCACGTCGGTGTTGGAAGCGGAGAGAAAGCGATCGCGATTTTCAACTCACTGACGAGCTTTATCCCGCATCTGCTGGCTCTCTCCGCCAGTTCACCGTACTGGCTGAGCGAGGACACCGGTATGGCATCGGTCAGGGTCAAGGTGTTCGAATCCCTGCCGACCGCAGGTCTGCCATACCGTCTCATCAACTGGGCCGAGTTCACCAGATTCATGAAGACGTTGATCGGGGCAGGGGCAATAACCAGTATCAGGGAAGTGTGGTGGGACCTGAGACCGCATCCCGGCTTCGGTACGGTAGAGATCAGGGTGTGCGATGCTCTCCCCACACTCACCGAAGTTGTCTCGCTGGCAGCCTTCATCCAGGCTCTGGTCGTCTGGCTGGGTGATCAGTACGACGAGGGCATATATCTGCCGATCTTCCGGCACTGGATTGTCCGTGAAAATAAATGGCGTGCCGCCAGGTGGGCGACAGATGCAAGGATCATCGTTGATGAAAACGGCAGTCAGATACTCCTGTCCGAAGACATAGAGGATCTTCTGACCAAACTGATCCCGGTTGCGCAGCGTCTCGAGGGAAAAGAGGAAATCCTCGGTGTCCGGGACATCGTTCGCCAGGGACCCAGTTTTTCACGTCAGCGAAGGGTGTTCAAACAGACCGGCAGTCTGAAATCAGTCGTTGACTCAGTCATCACCGAACTCAAAGAGGACAGACCTACTCCAATCTGAGAAAACTATGCTGGAACACGAACTCCTGAGTGAAATAGAACAATCCGCAGTTGAGCTCGAGACATTTCTCGTCGATGTCAGGAGACACCTGCACAAAAATCCCGAACTCAGTCATCAGGAACACCAGACGACGGCCTACATCTCCGCCCTCCTCGAGAGGGAAGGGATCGATGTGTGCAGGTGGGAAGACTGCACGGGCCTCATTGCCAGTGTGCACGGCCGACGAGCGAAGCCGGTCATCGCCCTGCGCTGCGACATAGATGCCATCGGGATGGACGATATCAAAAGAGTGTCCTACGCTTCCAGAGTCCCAAACGTCATGCACGCCTGCGGCCATGATCTCCACACGACAATAGTGCTCGGTACCGCGATAATCCTCAATCGTCTGAAAGATTATCTCGGCGGTACGGTTAAATTCATCTTTCAACCCGCCGAGGAGGTCGTCCCGGGCGGATCCCTCGATTTGATCAAAAGAGATGTTATGGAAGGAGTGGAGGCCATCATAGGTTTCCACGCTGACCCTTCCCTCAAAGTAGGTGAAGTGGGGCTCAAAGAAGGCCCGATCACAGCCGCGGCGGACATGTTCAATATCACGATCATTGGTAAGAGCGGGCATACGGCCAGACCCCAGCACTCCAGGGACACCATCCTCTGTGCTGCGAAAGTCATCGAATCACTTCACCAGCTGATCGACCGTGAAATCGATCCACGGGAACCGTTCGTGCTCATAGTTGGAAAAGTGATCAGCGGTTTTTCTCCCAACGTCATCCCGGAGAGGGCTGAGATCGCGGGCACGGTCCGGGTGTTGAGCGAAGAGACGCGGGACAGGATGCCCGGGCTCATAGAAAGGGTGGTAAAAGGTATCACGATGAGTATGAGCACCTTATACCGGTTCGAATACCTTCATGGTTCTCCTCCGGTCGTGAATGATAGTGACCTGATACGGCTCATCGAAGGTGTGACCGTCACCCATTACGGCCGCGAGAGAGTAATGCCGATGCAGCAATCCATGGGTGGAGAGGATTTCTCATGGTACCTGGAGTACGCCCCCGGTGCCCTGGTGAGGCTCGGTGTCACCGAAAACGGGAACGGGCCGTCACTCCACTCGAATATATTCGATGTGAACGAAAAAGTAATACCGTTCGGGGTGGATTTCTTCTGCCGGATCCTGGCCAGTTATCTCAACGGCGGCGCAGCGTAAGAAGCCTGAAAGACAACAGAATATCCACCTGAGGAACCACCTGCCTGCGCACGCTTGCTTTACTTCCTGCCGTAGCCTATATTGAAACCATCCAGGCAGTATCCGTCCGTACCTATCACCACCAGTAACTTCAGGAGAAATCATGGATCTATCAACATACCGTCAGCGAATGATCGACCGTTTCGTATTGTATGCCCGGCATGACACCCAGTCATCAGAGACCTCTGAGAGCTATCCCAGCACGGAGAAGCAGAAAATATTGGGGATGGCTCTGGTCGATGAGCTGAAAGGTATGGGTCTCGAGGATGTCCGGATGGATACTTACGGTTATGTAACCGCAACGTTGCCGGCCACGACTAAGAAAGAGACACCTACTATCGGATTGATTGCTCATATGGATACCTCTCCCGATGTCAGCGGTCAGGACGTCAAGCCGACATTCCACGAGAACTATCGCGGAGGTGACATACAGCTGCCGGGTGATACATCCCGTGTCATCCGGGCGGATGAGAATCCCGCTCTGAAGGATCAGATCGGAAATACCATCATAACGAGTGACGGGACCACACTCCTCGGGGCGGACAACAAAGCCGGCGTCGCGGAAATCTTTACCGCTCTCGAATATCTCAAAGATCACCCCGAAATCAAACATGGGAGAATACGGGTTGCGATCACTCCCGATGAGGAGGTCGGTGAGGGCACGAAGTATTTCGACATCGGAGAGTTCGGTGCGGATTTCGCTTACACCATTGACGGTGAAACCGCCGGAGAAGTGGAAAACGAGACATTCTGCGCCGATTCCGTCGTTCTCACCTTCTGCGGGGTCAATGTTCATCCCGGGTATGCCAAGGGAAAGATGGTCAATTCAATGAAGATCGCGGCCGATCTCCTCGACCGTCTCCCGAAGGATGGCCTCTCGCCGGAGACAACCGAGAAGAGGGAAGGGTATGTCCACCCAAACTCCTTATCAGGCAACGTCGAGAAGACGACGATCAAGTTTCTCATCAGGGACTTCACCGTAGAGGGGCTGGTGGAGAAGGAAGAGTTCCTGAAGAAGCTGGCGGAGGATGTCACGAAAGATTATCCACGGGCAGCAATGGAGTTTACGGTTGAGGAGTCATACCGGAATATGAGATACAAGCTCGATGAGAATCCGCAGGTTACCGAATACGCTCTCGAGGCCGTCCGGCGCTCAGGCCTGGAACCGGTGCCCAACATCATCCGGGGGGGTACAGATGGGGCGCGGCTCAGCTATATGGGTCTCCTGACTCCCAATATATTCACCGGTGGGCACAATTTCCACTCGAGACTCGAGTGGGTTTCGGTCGAGGACATGCTCAAAGCGGTAGAAGTGATCGCCAACCTCGTCGGGATCTGGGAAGCCGCATGAAGAATCTTCACGCAGCGCATTGTGCTGAAGATCCCTCTCGGTCAGGGTACCTCGATACCTTCCCTGACGAGTGAAGGGTCACCGTAGAGGTTGTATATAAACAGGTTCCAGTACTCGGCGAAGTGTTCGAGGGGAAAGTTCTGATTACAGTAGCACTTCGCATCATACAGAGCTTCACCCACCTTACGTGGCCCCTCGGGTCCGTCGATCATATGATGGTTGAACTCATAACAGATCGACTCTGATCCGCCCGGAGAATCCGGCCAACCCAGGTGACCATAGGCAACCCGTGTCGCACCGAGACTCCCGACACAAGCGCCCCAGGACGGTTTGGTCAGGAGATCGACACCGAGCCTTCCTCCGTAATTCGACTCGGGGTAACCGGTGAGGCACGAGATTGCGAAGTAGATCGACGGATGGTCATCATCGAGGTCCGCGGAGGTGCTGATGAAATTGTCCCATGCCATCTCGCTGGATTCGGGCACTCCGTCTCCGTCATCCCAGCTCCACACTTTCCTCGCCGCACTTGTTTCATTGCCGTGTGCGCCCCAGTTTACGATGCTGTACTGGCCTTCACGCCAGTCGCTCGTGAAAGCCTCCCAGGTCAGAGCGGGCCAGTCGTAAGCCGAAGTAGCGAGTCCGCCCTGTTCACTGTATCGGCTGACGGTCCAACCGGCCATGAGGTCCGTCTCGATCACATCCATACAGGTTGCCCCGTCATAGACCGGCATGCCGCCGTAATCCTCATTCTCGAAATACCAGAACGCCCCTGCATGGAGAGCACTGTTTTTCCACGAACCTGTGTCCTGTTCGAATGTGACCAGTTTGTTGAGAGTGTACGGTATCCTGGTCGTGTTGTCGGTCGGGATCCGTCCCACGTACACTTCCGGCAGGAAGTCGGGGTTGTCCTCCCCGTATTCGCCGTAGTAACCGTCGCCGTCTAGATCCCAGGATTCCGCATCCGGTAGAGACAGGTCGGCGTAATATGCATCGGTTGGGACTTCACCGCTCCAGTAATCATGGATATCGAACAGGTGATTAGTCGGATCCGGAAAGCAGTATCGCATCGGTACTGTCTGGTAGTCGCCGACGAGAAGCACGTATTCGATGCCCCACGGGATATAGTAAGCCCTCAGGAAATTGCGGACCTGCTCCGCGAGGTCAAGTCCAGGCTGGTTCGTAATCCTCTCGTCATCGGTGGTGACGATCCTGACGTGATAGCCGAGCGCGCTCTTCCACGAAAGGAAGTCGGATGATGAGATCGCACCTACGAGTACCGGGTGGGTGATGATGACGTAATCATATGTGTGGCGCTTCCAGGGTACCTGCGACTTCGAGTGAGACCGGGAGGGCTCGAGCCGGTATAGTTCCTCGACGTCACGATAATTTACGAAAAGCCGTGCAGCCCGGTCATCGGCACGTGTGTCCTGGAAAAATTGTCGTTCAGTTACAGGGTGACGGTCAGCTTCGTGGAAGGTATCGTATTCGACAGTGAAACGGGTACTGTTGTACAGAAACAATCTTCCGGTGGAAGAATGATATCTGAAAGGGCAGTACGAGACGGAAGCATAAGAATATTTTCGAAGCGTTCCGGAACCCGTGAGTCTGCCGGGTTCGGAAGGATAACCCTCATCCGACCGGTACGCAGCCTCGTAATTTTCTTCCCATTCCTGTAGCGCTCTTTCTCCCGCGGAGGGTCCTCCGGGGAAATCATCGAGCGAGAGAATCGGCGGGGAAGGTTCGATTGCGTAGGTACCGGGCAGCTGTTCGAGATCAGAGCCTTCGATTGTTACCGAGGTGACCCGTGCCCCGGGAGGCAGGGCAAAGAGGAGTATTTTTGATGGAAGCATCGGTTTGCCGGGGCAGAGGAGCTGATGGTAACCGTCTGCCTTGATCTTCTGCCATTCCCCTTCATTGATGATCTCAAGAGCCTGTTCCTCCGGCGGAGTGACGGTGAAGACCATCTCCCCGGTCTGATTCGAGTCGGATGAGTAAACAGGTTCATAAGGTCCGGTGGAAACGGCCCGGGCGGGTTCCAGAAAGAGAACCGTCAGAATTATGATGGTAAATAGTTTCTTCATGATGGCCGACTCCTTGACTCGGGATTGGAAATCACACGAAATCCGCCCTCTCCCCACCTGCATTCTATCACGGAACCGTCCAGGATGTCAAGAGCTTCTCCACGCGGGATTTCGCGGGGGCCGGACTCCCGGCCCGGTGTGTGAATGGGTATCATAAAACCGATCGTACCTGAATGTCACTCGAACGTATATCGTACGAGATTGCTGAGGACGCAGGATGGCCGTTCTCCCGCCTGGATGAATACCGTCCGGCCGCCTGCGATCTCGGGGACGAACACGCTCACCGTCGCCTGACCGCCGGAGTCTGCGACGGCGCTGCCGAAGAATCTCGGGTTTTTAACGCTGACGTTCAGATCGCATTCTCCGGTACCCGTAGGGCCTGACTGAAGCCCCCAGACGAAGTACACGGTGTCACCCGGCGCGGCACCGGTGACGGTCACCGAGTTGTCGACACCGGCAGTCCCGGGATCCGGACTGCCCAGCTTCAGGAGGGCCGGGGTCAGAAGATAGGCATGACGTGACTCATCGGGAAGCTCGGCTGAAGTCGCGATCTGGCCGAGTTCGTTGATGTCCCGGGCTCCGTGGAAGACGACCTCGAGTCCGGGCTGGACTATTTCATTGAGGTCCCACATCACTCCGTCTTCCAGTAGATATCCGTGGCGTGTACCGTCCGGAAGGGTCGCGGATCCGACGATCCGTCCCCGGTGATTTATGGCGTAAGCCCAGCTCTCTTCTCCACCGAAGTCGCCGAGGTCGGTCATGACACCGTCCTGCCAGAGGAACGCGCGGTAAAAACCGGAAGTGTCGGCCGACCAGCCGACGATCTGGCCCGGGTCGTTGATGTCTTCCGCCCAGCTGAGGTTGCCGCCGAGAGTACCGATATCTGTCATCTCGTCGTCCCGGTACAGGAAGGCCCGCGGAGCGGTGGGATCTGGCGGTGCGTATTCCGCCCATCCTGCGACATCCCCGCTGTTGTTGATCGCGTATGCGTGGCTGTCGTCACCGCCGAATGACGGCAGTTCGGTCCAGTCGCCGTGATCATAGATGAAGCCTGTGTATGGAACAACCATGCCGGGTCTGCTGCTGTGGCATATGCCGGCGATGGCTCCGTTTTCGTTGATGTCGTTCCCTCTGCTGAACGGGCCTCTTCCCTGGGGAAGCTGACCGATGTCATTCATCAGCCCGTCCTCCCACAAATAACCATGAATGATGAGACCATTGACGAAAGAATAACCGGTGATCTGGCTGGAATTATTGATGCCATATGCCCAGCTGTACGTTCCGCCCAGGGTGCCCAGATCGGTCATGTCATCATTCTCGTAGAGAAAAGCATGGATACTCATCCCGTTCGGGGCGTCTGCAAAACCGATGACCTGTCCGAGATCGTTGACCCCCCATCCCCAGCTGCTGCTCTCTCCTCCCTGGAGCGTGCCCAGGTCGATTGCAGTGTAGGACGGGTCGGCGCCGGCCGGTGAGATGCATACCGCAACAAATAAAAAACTCAGGCAGAGGATGGTTGATCCTGCAGATGCTGATCGCATGTTTGTCTCCCTTCTTCCCGGTCGTACCCCCGATCGTCCGTGCCGGGGGCGCAGTATCGTGTGGAACGATCCCGTGGAACGTTGTCACCGTTTCCCCGATTGTTCCCCTATTGTACCACACGATCCCGGCCGGGTCAAGTGTGGCTGCTGTTTCTGTGACTGCTGTTTCGCCAGCACGGCCTCGGTTTCAGCCTGTCTCTGGAATCAGCCGGCTCCAGTGTCTAGCCTACTCTGATATGAGAACTGCTCCTCTTTCAGACCTATTTCGATAGCAGCGCACCTTTGTTTCAATCTGATTTTGATTTCAGCCCGGTTCCGGTGTCGAGCAGGTTTTGGGTTAAGCCTTGTTCCAGTATCATCGAGAGGACGGCATCCCCCTCTCCTGTCATCGTCGACGCCATCGGCAAGATAATAGGGAGGGGTGGTGATAAAGTGTATTCTCCCGGATAGCGCGGGGTCCCGGAGGTCGAGCCGGAGAAGGATATGGGAAGGGAAAAGTGAAGTACAACATTCGTTCTTGACGACGGCCAAATTTTCTGGTATAATCAGCTCGTCTTTCAAGTAACATTCGGGAAATTTCATCCTGGGGAGGTGTTTATGAATTCTAGCAGCCCGGAAAGTCCGACAGGCTGCTAGGAGTATCAGCGAGAGACGAATAGATTGACGAGGATTATCATCGGCGAGGTGAAGTACACCGATGATATCGGATATACCGTCCAGGGATTGAGAGAACTTCTGGAATATATGGCATTCATAAGAAAAGGAGAGGAATATTTTTCATCACGTAGTAATGTCTATCTTTCCGATAAAGTGATGGGATACCTCTTCGTCGATACTACTGATTACCCTGTGTGTGATATGAAGATTATTAAAGTCGTTAATGTTGAGCGTGTTAGAGTGAGGGGGTGGCTGGACATCTAGAAACCTAAAGGTCTTGCTGCATTTCAATTTTTCTGTGTTTCTCATAAACGATCTAACGATATACATCCTGATTCAACAAAAACCATCCCCCTCGTTCCCCCGTATCCGCCCGCATGTAAATCCTCTCAGGCGCCTCGTCGAAATAGGCGAAAAGGGCCGAGCAGAGCCAGTCCTCCATCGGTGAGTCCTTTATACAGTACAAGTTCCCGCCATACTCCTCCCGAACCCACACGAGCTCCTTCTGAAACTCGGGGAAGGAGCTTTCAGAAAAAGTCATCCTGAAATCTGACCGCGCACCGGGGATGTCTGACACCAGGTAATCGAGTTATCCCCTCCCGGCCA
>CAZZKG010000036.1:23357-37390 GCA_964654825.1 uncultured Gemmatimonadota bacterium
GTGCGGTATCTCGTTATTTATCATCTCAGATTCGGGAGCGAACGATGAAGACATCCGGATTTCTCGTATCCATGATCGTCGTTTTTACTGTCGCAGTGACGGCTTTCAGCGATCGGGCCGTCTGTGCACCCGGTGATACCACCTGGGTACGGACATTCGACCACGATTTCTACAACTGGGCGACGGCTCACACCGACACGTTCGAGTTCCCGGATACCTCGGTCAACTACAGCAAAATTCTCATGTACTACACGATCGGCTGCCCATCAGCTCCGGGCGACTGTGATCCCTGGGATCGACTCGGGTACCTGCAGGTCCTGTTCGACACGGGGGAGGTGGACTCACTCGGCGAACCCATCATCGAGCCGTTCGAGATAGCCCGGATCGTGACCCCGTATGACATCACGGGTGGCAATCGGCCCGACTCCTGCGCCTGGGAGTTCGATGTAACAGCTTATAAAATGTTTCTCCACGATACGGTAGTTCTCCGCAATTACATCGAGTCCTGGATTGGAGGCGACCGGGGCTGGCTGGCGACTATCGACTTCGCTTTTGTCGAGGGAGTGCGTCAGTACGAACCGTTCAAGGTGGTCAACCTCTGGCAGGATTACTACGTTCTGTACGGTGATCCGGCGGAACCCATCGAAGAGGTCCTCGATTCCCTCGTCGTCGACATCGATGAAGAAGCCGCCGGCGTGGGCCTCCGGGTCATCACCACCGGCCACGGCCAGGGGAACACCAACAACTGCGCCGAGTTCTGTTCGAAAGAGCACACCATCTTCGTGGATGGTGATGAGTATTCCCACTTCCTCTGGCGCAGCGACTGTTCGCAGAACCCCTGTCACCCCCAGGGGGGCACCTGGCAGTACCAGAGAGCGGGCTGGTGCCCCGGAAGTTCCGTCTACCCCTGGGATCTCAACATCACCCGATCGGTCACCCCCGGCGAGCCGGCCGTCCTTGATTACGATGTCGAATATTACGAGAATTTCTGCAGACCCACGAACCCGGACTGCGTCGACGGCGAGACCTGCCCCGACTGCGACTACAACAGTACGGGACACACACCGCCGCACTACTCGGTCCAGGCCCAGCTGATCTTCTACCGGTACGTCGATCTGAGACCACCGCACAATGCTGTCCCGGAACAGTTGTTCGAATTTCCTGAAACAGAGGAGGACGGCTCCTCACGGAGAGATGGAGAAAAAAACAGGGATAAAGTACCGGTGGGTCTTCTCAACATGCTGCCTCTCTACCTGTACACGATCCCCTGAATCCACGCTTCCGGCGGGATAATGATTCAGCGGACCAGCCATTAAGTCTCTCCACATGTCACCGAAACCGGTCATTTCCTGTTTCTGCTTGAAAATACTGGTATTTGGTGATATTTTCTATATTATTATTTCGCAATCGTTCAATCTCCGGCAGAATTTCACATCCCGGAGGAACTGATTAAGGTCCCGGACACCAGTCTCAATTCAAAAAGAAACAGGAGAACCAGGTCGAACTATGACAGAAAAGCCCGGAAAGCAGACCCAGACGGAAGATTCCACTACCACTCTCTCCAAAGTGTACGATCCCTCTGAAGTCGAGAAGAAATGGTATGTGAACTGGATAGAGAAGGGATACTTCAAGGCGGATCCCGATTCGGGGAAAACCCCGTATGTGATCGTTATACCACCGCCGAATGTAACCGGTATTCTTCACATGGGACATGCCCTCAACAACACGATTCAGGATATTCTCATCAGATGGAAAAAACTGCAGGGCTTCGAGTCGCTCTGGGTTCCCGGTGTGGATCACGCCGGTATCGCGACACAGAATGTCGTCGAGAGGGACCTGGCGAAACGGGACCTCGACCGGCACAAACTCGGCCGGGACAAATTTGTCGAGGAAGTCTGGAAGTGGAAGGAGCACCACGGGGACCGGATAACGAGACAGCTCAAGAGGCTCGGCGCCTCCTGCGACTGGTCGAGGGAGCGTTTTACCATGGACGCGCGGCTCTCCCGGGCTGTTCGGGAGTCATTCGTCAGACTTTTCGACAAGGGGCTCATCTACCGCGGTAACTACATCATCAACTGGTGCCCAAGATGTGAGACGGCCCTCTCTGATGAGGAAGCGGAGCATGCCGAGGTCAAAGGCAAACTCTACTACGTCCGCTATCCCTTCAAGGATGAGGAAGGCGGCCTGACTGTCGCCACCACCAGACCGGAGACCATGCTCGGTGATACCGCTGTCGCGGTCAATCCCGAGGATGAGCGCTTTGCCTCCAGTATCGGCCGGACACTCATCCTCCCTCTGGTTGGTCGGGAGATCCCCATCATCGCGGATTCTTTCGTCAATCCGGAATTCGGCACCGGAGCGGTCAAAGTGACGCCCGCCCACGATCCGAACGATTTCGATATGGGAAAGCGGCACGGCCTTCCCTCTGTAAATGTGTTGAATCCCGATGCTACAACGAATGAGAATGCCGGTTCATATCAGGGCATGGACAGGTTTGCCTGCAGGGAGAAGGTCGTCGAAGATCTGAAAAACCTGGGACTCCTGGAGAATATCGAGGATCATCTGCACGCCGTCGGTCACTGTTACCGGTGCCACACCATGGTCGAACCCTACCTCTCGAACCAGTGGTTCGTCAGGATGAAGCCGCTCGCCGAGCCGGCTATCAGAGCAGTTCGCGACGGAAAGATACGAATACTTCCCGAAAGGTGGGAGAAGGTCTATTTCGAATGGATGGAGAACATCCGTGACTGGTGTATCTCCAGGCAGATCTGGTGGGGTCACAGGATCCCGATCTGGACCTGCGAATCCTGCGGGGAGGTCTTCTCGGGACTCGAGGATCCCACGACATGCCGCAGCTGCTCCTCGACGGATATCCGTCAGGAAGAAGATGTCCTCGACACCTGGTTCTCCTCCTGGCTGTGGCCGTTTTCCACGCTCGGCTGGCCCGACGGCGGAAAGGATCTTGAGGTCTTCTATCCCACGGACACGCTGGTGACGGCTTCGGAAATTCTTTTTTTCTGGGTTGCACGCATGATCATGGCCGGTCTCGAGTTTATGGGGGAGATCCCGTTTTCGACGGTCATCATCCACGGCACGGTCCGTGATGAGACAGGGACAAAAATGAGCAAGTCTCTGGGAAACGCGATCGATCCGGAGGACATTATCGACAAGTTCGGAGCCGATGCCCTGCGATACAGTCTCATGAGTATCAGCGCTCCGGGTTCCGATGTCTACCTCTCCGATGAGAAGTTCCACTTCGGGCGTAATTTCGCCAACAAGATCTGGAATGCCTCTCGGTTCCTGATGATGAATCTCGAGGGTGTGGAAATCGATCTCCAACGTGAACCGATGCCGGATGACGGCGGGGAGTTAGTCGACAGGTGGATCACGAGCAGGCTCCAGAAAACTCTCGCCGGGGTCATGGATGCTCTCGAAGGATACCGCTTCAACGAAGCGACCCTCGCGATTTACGGCTTCATGTGGCATGATTACTGTGACTGGTATCTCGAGCTCGTCAAGCCGTGTCTGACCGGCAGCGACGAAAACCTTCGCGGGCACAAAGGCTGGCGTGCGTGGTACATTCTCGAAAAAGTCCTCAGGATCCTTCACCCAGTCATGCCGTTCATTACCGAGGAGATTTACAACACCATCCCGCACTCCGGGGCGTCGATCACCAATCAGGACTGGCCAGAACCGGTCGATTCCCTCATCGATGAGGAGGCGGAACGACAGATGTCGTATCTTCAGGATCTCACCGGAGCCCTTCTCAATATCAGGGGAGAGTACAACATTCACCCGGCGAAGACAGCCGAGGCGCACGTTGTGAGCTCGAGCCAGGAGAACAGAGATGTCGTCTCCCTACACACCGGATATATTCGAACGATTGCCACGCTCCATCCCATCCATGTGCATACGGAGTTCGAGCCTGATTTCCCATGCGGCCAGACCGTTATCAGAGGTACCCAGGTATTTATTCCTCTGGAGGGCGTTGTCGATATCACCGTCGAGAGACAGAGGCTCCAGAAGGAGCTCGTCCGCCTGACGAACCTTTACGAGAGAACCAGGAAGAAACTGTCGAACAGGGATTTCATGGGGAGGGCTCCGGAAGAAGTCATCCAGAAGGAAAAGGATAAAAGTAGAAACTTTCTTGAGAACATTCAAAAGGTGACAAAACTTCTCGAGGGCCTTGAATGACCTCCCTGCGGGGATATACCTCAATTTTCCTCTTCATATCCAGCCTGATTTTTTATTCACTGCTGTCGTGTGGAAACCGTCTCCCTCCGCCGGGAGGGCCCGAGGACAAAGCGCCTCCCATAATTGTGGAATCCTCACCGTCGCTGGGAGATGTTGGAGTTGGAACAGCGGAAAAAGTGTCGATCGTGTTCGATGAGAAAGTTGACAGTGAATCCGCCCTCAAGGCGATCAGATTGTCCCCGGAACATAAGGACCTCAAAATTTCCGTGAAAGGCGAGAAGGTTGAACTCAGACCGGAGGATGGTCTGCTCCCGTCCACTACATATCAGGTAACCGTCAGTAACAGGCTTGCAGATGAACGGGGGAATAACTTTGCCGGACCGTTCACTTTCTACTTCTCTACCGGTGACGGCCTGGACAAAGGTCTCATCCGCGGGAAAGTTGATTTTCGCGACAAGAGAGCGCGGGGAGCTTATGTCGTGGCGCAGGCACTCCCGGAATCCGTGAGTTATTTCGTTCAGGCCGATTCATCCGGAAAGTACCGGCTGGACCACCTGCCACAAAAAGGATTTTTCCTGCGTTCTTACCTGGACCAGAACGGCGACGAGAAGTACCGCTTCGCAGTTGAACCGGTCGATGAGCAGGAAGTCATACTCCTCGATGAGCCGCTCAAGATTGATTTTAATCTGATGGTAATCGACACCTCCCCTCCGGTACTCCAATCGGTAGAACCCGTCGATTCAGTCATGATTAAACTCATTTTCGACGATCCGATGCATATCGAAACAGAAACGCTGTCAGCCGGTGCCTTCCAGTTATTCAATGAGAAGGATTCTACGATGATGGTGCCTGTCGTGTCCGCCGACCTCGACACCACAAATACCACAACCATATTTATGAGAGTGTCCTCACCACTCGAGGACGGTGAACGATACTGGCTACGACTCTCCGGTTTGAAAAATGAGAGGGGATTGATAGGCAAACCCCCTGACAACATGAAGAAATTTACATACTACGGGAGGTGAACCCTCTCGAGCTATAGGTGTAGTATCAGAAAGTACATTCCTCGTACGGGAGGATAATATGAGATATACAGTTGTCCTGCTCCTGCTGGTAGTGTTATCGCCCTCTGTTCTGGATGCAGGCTGGGAATTGTTTACGAACAAGAACACCATCAATGATATTCTGGTTGACCCGGTTCGGGGTGTGGTCTACCTCTCGAGCGGAGGCGGGCTGGTTGAAATCTCTCCCTCCCCGGATACCGTCATTACCTACAAAACTACCATTGAAGGACTGGCAAGTACTGATCTGAATTGTGTTTCTCTGGACTCATCAGGAAATCTCCTGCTCGGTTCTGCTACGCGCGGTATGACGATACTATTCTCGGATGGTGAGGTACGCAATTACAGTACCTTCGACGGGCTTCCCTCCGATGAAGTTCTCTGTGTCATGGCGGGTGATGGAGATTTCTGGGTGGGTACGACTGCGGGAGCAGTGCAAATGGAGCTCGAAGGCAAAAACGTCAACCGCAAAAGCGCAATTTATTTTGGAGATCCTTTCGAATACGAAGTCCGGGATTTCTCGATCGACGATACCGATGTGTGGTTCGCCACATCCGAAGGACTGTGGCTGCTTGACGGTGAAGAACTGAAGTCCTGGAGCGTCGGAGAGGGGCTCCTGGATGTTTCGGTAAGAGACATCCTCGCCGTTTCGGGTGATTCACTCCTCATCGCGACAGATTCGGGTGTACAGGCCTTCCTTCCGGCCGACGGTCAGTTTTTCGATCTTTCCAGCGGTCTCAGTACGAGTGATGCGAAACAGGTGAGAGAGCTGTCGCTTCTCGACGGAGACCTCTGGACGGCGACTGCGGGTGGTGTGTTCCACTACAGTACGGGTTCGATGACCTGGGTGGATGAGACCCTGGATCTATCAAGCCGTGATGTGCTCTCGATCGCTTTCGATCTCTCCGGGGTACCGCTCGTCGGCATGGAGAGAAAAGGTGTTGCCAGACGAAGGGAAGGGGGGTGGGAGAGTCTCGAATTTCCCGGTCCGCTCGTCAATTCACTCGATAAGGTGGCGGTCGATGAGAGGGGTGTGGCGTGGGCGTCTTCATGGTCGGTTTCGGCGTCTCAGGCAGGAATTTTCCGGTATGACGGCGAGACTGTTCAAAACTACACGTCGGATAACAGCGGGTTACTGTACAATCTGGCGAGCTCGCTGACCATTGCCCCCGACGGAGCTGTATGGATTGGGAGCCCCTGGTACTCGAGCGGCGGTTCCGGCATCTCGGTTCTCCATGACGGCGGTACACCGGATCTGGATGATGACACCTGGATTACGAAGGAAGGTACCGTTAGCGGTCTCTCGGGAGACGCCCTCAGGAACGGTATAGTCTTCAAAGGCAGCGGTGAGGCCTGGGCGGCGAGCTGGAACCAGGAGGACTACGGACTTCCTGGAGGCCTCGATGTGATATCTTATCAGGACACGACGTTCACCTTCAGGTCATTCGGAGAGCTCGTCGAAGGACGGAGGATCCAGGCGATGGCGATCGATCCGCAGGGTGACCTCTGGATCGGCTACATCAACACCGGCATGGATGTGTTCGTCCTGAGGCCGGTCACAACCGGTGGCGACAGCCTGTTTTTCACCATCGATCCGGATGGGATTTACCTTGCCGGTGAGACGATCACCGACCTCGAGGTGGACAGTAAAGGCCACCTGTGGATCTGTACGACTTCCGGCGTGACCGAGCTTGATTACGCCGGTGACCCGGTGAACTCTTCCGGGTTCACGTGGAAGAGTTTCACCATGGACAACAGCCCGCTGCCCGATGTCCAGGTGAATGCCGTTTCCTTCCAGGGGGGACGATTCGTGTGGTTCGCGACTCCATCAGGTGCAGCACTGTACGACAGAGAGCTCGATAAGTGGGAGGTCTATAATCAGGACAACAGTCCGTTGCCTTCTGAGAATGTGAAGGATGTTTATGTCGATGAGAACTCGACCGCCGTCTGGTTCGCGACGGAGGGAGGCCTCGTGAAATTCGACCTCCTCGGCGACGAGCCCGGCATAAGTCAATCGGGGAAGGTCATCGTCGCTCCAAATCCATACCTGCCCGGTGAAGATCCACGTGGCGTCAAGCTCCTGATGCTCAAACCGGGGACCGGGATTGACATTTTTGACATCAGTGGAAAGCACGTGGTTCACCTCGATGCACAATCCGATGCCGTACTGTGGGATGCCAGGGACTCATCAGGTAAAAATGTGGCGAGCGGGGTGTACCTTGTCGTAGCAAGATCTCCTGACGGAACTATCGGCAGGGGAAAGATCGCCATTGTTCGGTGAATAACAACCAGGAGAGGGACTATCCACATGCCCAGAAAAAAAGTGCTGCTGACGGGAGGAGGAGGGTTCATCGGAACCCATCTGGCCGAGCGTCTGCTTAAAACATACCGGGTCGTCATCTACGATAACTTTTTCCGGGATTCTCTGAAACATGTCGATTTCAGGGATCATCCCGACCTCGAGGTCGTCGAGGGAGACGTTCTTGATCTGGACAGGCTCAGGGAAGCGATGAAGGGATGTTCGATCGTTCTGCATCTCGCCGCGATCACCGGGATTGACACCGTGGTTCTGAAGCCGACGAGGACCATTACGGTAAACCTCGTCGGGACGTTTAACGTGCTCGAGACGGCGACACGGCTGGGGGGTTGCGATAAATTCATCGATTTTTCGACCAGTGAAGTGTTCGGGAGTCTTGCGTACAAACTGGACGAGAGTGATAAAACTCTCATGGGGGCCGTCGGCGAAGCGAGATGGACATATGCTGTGAGCAAGCTCGCGGCGGAGCATCTTTCCTACAGTTATTTCAAAGAACACGGACTCCCCGTCGTGACGGTCCGCCCGTTCAATATCTACGGGCCGGGTCAGACAGGTGAAAGCGCGATCCACATATTCATCAAGCATGCACTAAAGGACGAGAGAATGGAGATCCACGGTGATGGAGATCAGATCCGGTCATGGTGCTACATCGACGATTTTGTCAATGGTGTCATGCTCGCTCTCGAAAGCAGGGAGGCTGATGGAGAGGTTTACAACCTTGGAAACCCACGGGGGACCATAACGATTTACAGTCTTGCCCTGACTATCAAGAGGGTCCTCGAGTCACGTTCGGCAGTTGATTTCGTACCGAAGGACTATGTCGATGTCGAACTCAGGATCCCCAGTATCGAGAAGGCGAGGACCATACTGGGCTTCGAACCGAAGATCGATCTGGAGGAGGGGATAAAGAGAACGGCCCAGTGGTACCGGAGGAGGATGTGAAGGTAAGACTCGTTTCGATCAAAACCGGTGGCGGGACCGCACGCATGCTCGAGGAGGTCCTGGAAAGCGGATATCTCGTTCAGGGAGAGAAAGTACGTCAGCTGGAAGAGAGTCTCGCCCGATTTCTGCGTGTCGGGGAAGCGGTTGCGGTGAGCTCCGGTACTGCAGCACTCCACCTCGCTCTCATGTCACTGGGTCTCGGTAAGGGAGATACCGTTCTCGTCCCGGCATACACGTTCCCATCGACTGCAAACGTCGTCGAGCGCCTTGGAGCTTCTGTCAGGTTCGTCGATGTTGGTCTCGATACCTTCAACATCGAGGTACCTGACCTGATATCGAAATATGACAGTAGCTGCCGCTGTGTCATTCCGGTTCACCTCTTCGGGGTCCCGGCCGATATGGATCCGATCCTCGAATTCGCACAGGAACAGGAACTTTATGTCCTGGAGGATGCCGCCTGTGCCCTCGGGGCTTCATACAGGGGGCGTCTGTGCGGGACGATGGGTGATGCTGGATGTTTCAGCTTCCATCCGAGAAAGATCCTCACAACGGGTGAGGGAGGGTTGATCATTTCGGGCAGGAGCGAATTAATAGATCAAGTGAGAAGCGCGAGGGATCACGGTTTCGTCAGAGCCGGGGAAATGGCCGATATCGAGACACCCGGTTTGAACTACCGCATGAGCGAACTGCACGCCTCGGTCGGAATCGCCGGTCTCGATAAACTCGAGGAGGAACTCGGTGCCAGAGAACATCTCGCCTCGGTGTACGATACGAGATTCGAAGGTGTGTCGGGTCTCGTAAAACAGAAGGTTCCCGAAGGAGCCCTTAGGGTGTACCAGTCTTACACCGTCCTGCTGCCTCCGGGTTCTTCGAGAGGACAGGTAATCTCCGGTCTGTCGCAGATGGGAGTCGAATCTACGGTTGGTACATACGCGGTACATCTGCTTTCATATTACAGGGACAAGTACAACATATCACCCGATCTGTATCCGCACGCCGCTCTTCTGAGTGAAAGGTCCCTGACCCTCCCTCTCCATTCATCCATGAGCAATGACGACGTCTGCTACGTCACCGATTGCCTCGAAAAGGTCCTCTCGATATGAGTATACGTGTGGCATTTGCAGGTCACGGCGCAATCGCACCTCCCTGCTTGAAAGCTCTCGCAGAGGATGAGGATGTTCAGACATGCGGGGTGTTCGTCCACTCTTCCGACCTCGATGCCGCCAGACATGCGAATGAGGAGATAGCCGGTCTCTCCCGTGACATCGGCTGCCCGACGGTCGAGATCGACCGAGCCGGGGAAATGGTCGGGCCGGTGAAGGATGCCGGTGTGGACATTCTCGTCTCCGTGGGATTTCTCAGGATTTTTCCTCCCGCAGTGCTCGCCCTGCCCCGCTTCGGCGGTATCAACATTCATGGAGCACTCCTGCCGAAATACCGCGGTCGTGCCCCGATCTCATGGGCGCTCATTCATGGTGAGAAAGTTATCGGAGTGACCGTCCACTACATGGATCCGGGAGTCGATTCGGGTAACATCATTCTTCAGCGCAGGATCAGGGTGTCGATCCAGGATACCGCGAAGACGCTCTTCGACAAGGTGAAGAAGGTCTCCCCCGATCTCCTTCTCGAAGCGACAGGATTGTTCGTGGACGGCCCGCCGGCCGGTGTCCCCCAGGATGAATCCATCGCGACATGCAACGGATCCCTGACACCGGAGGTGCGCCTCGTCCGGTGGAATGAGCCGGCAGGCCGGGTGCATGATCGTATCAGGGCTCTTGTCAGACCTTATCCCGGCGCGTATACATTCTACGGCGGGAAGAAGTATTTAATCTGGAGGAGTTCCTTGACGGAAGCCGGTGGCATGGAGCAGGTCCCCGGAAAAATCCTGGAGGAGACTCGACGGGGCGTCATAGTCGCTGCGGGCGGCGGTGCTGTATTGATTGAGGAAGTAGAGGGGGGGCTGGAAGGTACACATGTCCCGGACTGGGAGGTCGGAAAGGTTCTCTCGGAGTCGGAGGATTGTGAACATGAGCGGAATTGTTGATGCACATGTCCACGTGGGACGGTGGAGGGATCCTGCCTTCGCCTGCCGGAACGTGGATTTTCGGGAGACGATCGCCGAACTTTCTTCCTGTGGTGTGACGGCCGCGTTTGTTTTTCCCACTGATGAGAAAGATAACGAGGGGCTCCTCGCGGAGGTGAAGCTTCTGAAAGATGAGCAGGACCCTTTTGCAGTATTTTTTTTCCCTTGGGTCGATCCGGAGAATAAAAAGTTTCCGGCATTTCTCGAAGAGGAGAGAAACCGGATATCCGGTCTCAAGTTCCACCCGTCCTATGACAGGAGACCGGTAACAGATCCCGTCTACACCCCGTTCTTCCGATTCGCCGCTCAACACGGACTGCCCGTCATAATCCACTGCGGGAGGTGGCAGGAGGTATCAGGATACGGATTCGCTCTCGAGATGGCCAGGAGAATGGAAGACGTCACCTTTGTCCTGAGTCACCTCGGTGGTGACATGCCTCAGCTTCAGGCGGGTGCGATCGGGCAGGTCGCGGAATGCGGTCTGCAGAATGTCCGGTTCGGCACCGAGAGTATCAGGGAGTACTGGAACCTCACCCTCGGTATCAGGAAACTCGGTGCACACCGGTTCCTGTTCGGCAGCGATTTCTCGCTGGGTCATCCATCTGTCTACCGTGCCGTGCTTGGACTCTGTGATATCAGCGAGACAGAAACCTCACTCATTCTTGGAAAGAACGCGATGGAACTCGTCTCGAAGGCGAGGAACTGATGTCCTTTCGTGTCGAACGCTACACCGAAGCACACCGTCAGAGCTGGCAGGACCTCTGGTCGAAGGCGCATAACGCCACGATCTTTCATGACCTGCGATTTCTCTCATACCACCTACGGGATGCATTCAGAACCTGTCACCTCCTCTTCTTCAGGGACAACCGGCCGATATCGTTTCTCCCCGCCGCCATGGTGAGGGAAGGCGGGCTCGAGGTTCTCAAATCACCGTATGGCGCCTCATGGGGAGGGCTGCTGCTCCCCCCGGATCTCGGGGTCGAAGAAGTGTCGGGGCTCGTACACGAGATGATCGGGTTTTCACAGGAGCTCGGCGCGGACAGGATCGAGATCACCCTCCCTCCGGTGATCTATCTCGAGGGACAGGACCAGGTTCAGGAATTCTGCCTCCTGGCATCCGGATTCACCATGGTGAGGGCCGAGCTGACGGAGGTCATCCACCTTCCCGGGTTTACCGAGGAGGCCCTTCCGAGCCCCTACCGGCGGGGAGCCCGGAAAGCCGCCAGGATGGGTGTCAGGGTCGAGCTGTCCGAGGATTATGAGACGTTTCATGAAATCCTCCGCAGTGACAGGGCAGGTAAACAGGTCGAACCGACCCACTCACTCGATGATCTGAAGCGGATAGCGAAGCTCTGCCCGGGTCGTCTCAAACTGTTCATGGCATCAGGTGAAGAAGGGATCGTCGGCGGTACACTCCTCTTTGTCGCGGGCAGGAATACCGTTCTCAACATGTATCTCTGTCAGATTCCTCCGGGCAGACAGATCAGAGTCGCCAATCTCCTCGTCAATGACTCGGCCATGTGGGCGAAACAGGAAGGATTCGACTGGCTCGACATGGGCACTTCCTCGATCAGGATGACTCCGAACTGGGGTCTCTCGAGGTTCAAGGAGGGGTTTCTCGGAAAAGGGTACATCAGGCCGACCTTCATCCTCGATCAAACCTGATTCGAAGATGGGATACCATCGATTGTTCTGACATCACGGAATATACATGGTGAAACAACGCTCATCAATCAGCGGCCTCTTCAAACACACTTTCGTCTACGGTCTGAGTGACCTCGCGCGAAAACTCGTCGGATTCCTTCTCATACCCATCTACACCAGGTACATGTCACCGAGCGAGTACGGGATTCTCCAGCTGTCTCTCCTTTTTGTCGCCTTCTGGCAGATCCTCTACTCGTTCGGCATGACGACGGCTTTTTTCAGGTTCTTTCTCGATACGAAAGACAGTGAGAAGAAAAAACTGGTTTTCAGCACTACTCTCTGGAGCATTGTGCTTATAGATACTCTATTGTCCGTCGTGATGGTGTTTTTTGCCGACAACGTATCGACACTCCTGTTCGGGGGGCCGGAACACGAAAGAATCGTGGTTGTGGTGATCACGGTCCTCCTGGTGGAGTCGATCGTCCAGGTACCTTTGCTCCTTCTGCGGGCGCTCGACCGGTCCCGGACCTTTCTTTTCTTCGTCTGTACCCAGCTCGTCGTCGCCCTCGCGGCGAATTTTCTGCTCGTCGTTATTTACAGGATGGGGCCCCTGGGGGCCATGGTCGCGAATCTCATCGCCTCTTCGCTGCTTCTTCTGTTTCTGCTGCCGACCATTACCGGGACTATCGGGCTGTGTTTTTCCCGGGAAGCCCTGGTACGACTCCTCAGATACGGGCTTCCGTTCGTACCGTCGGCGATATCCATGATGATCATGAACATTTCCGATCAATATCTGCTGCGGTATTTCAGGGGACTGGAGGAAACGGGGCTGTACGCTCTGAGCTATAAGTTCGGGATGGCGATCAATCTCTTTATCACCGGGTTCAGGTATGCCTGGGTCCCCTTCATTTTCAGGGTGTCGGATGATCCGGATGCGAAGAGGATGTATGCCCGGGCATTCGAAATCACCGCAGCTATCCTGAGCCTGTTCTTCTTTCTGATCTGCACGTTTCTCCCCGAGATCTATCAGGTGCTCGTCTCGAAGTCCTACTTCACCGCGATGGGTATCGTCCCTCTGGTAGCCTTATCCTACATCCTTTTCGGATTTCACATCATATTCCTTGCCGGGATCTACCTCGAGGACAAGACGGCATACATCGCAAAGGTGGCTGCGATCGCGGCTCTCGTCAATATCCTCACCAACCTGTTCTTCATTCCCCGTTACGGGATATGGGGGGCAGCAGTAACAACTCTCTTCTCATTCTCGATTCTCCTCACACTGATCTATCGAAAGGCCCAGCAGGTCCACAGGATCTCCTTCGACATCACTCGCGCCGCGAAAGTTCTTTTTCTGGCGGTGGCCGTCATGTCCATGGCGAGACTGATCGAGTTCGACAGTCAGGTTCTCGTCCTCGGATCGAAACTTTTTCTCCTTGTCGTCTACCTGTTAGTGCTGAGGTCGATGGGGTATCTGAGCAGGGAGAAGGTGAGAGAGGTAGTGAACTGGCTGAAAAAATAGCAGGTGTTTCCCCTCCTTCCATTATTCACTTCCCGGGGCAATTGACTCAACACTCGAATCAGGGGGGCCTACGTCAAGATGTGAGCCTGTGGTACCCGATCGATGTGGGAGATCAGGGGAGGCACTCCCGGAGGAAGGTTTCGCTGGAGTGGGGGGCAGGATCCGCGGTCTGCAGAGTGGTTCCCCGGGGGGAGAGGCCGAAGTCCTCCAGCAGGAGACAGGCACCGTTTCCGAAAGTCCCGAAGAACAGTCGAGACGGATTGGTGGGATCAT
>CAZZKG010000037.1:0-37336 GCA_964654825.1 uncultured Gemmatimonadota bacterium
GATTTCGCCCCGCCTGAAACCATAAAAAGAAGGATGGTCGCCAGAAGAAGTGTCGGCGCCGCACGTGTTCTTTTCATAGAACACCTCCTTGGAGAAAAAATATTGTGAGGGAGCGCAGAGGGAATCAGTGAGGACCTGTTCGTCTTTTTGTGCACCCTTCGATATGATTATACGGATACAGTTCCCCGTGTGTTGCACAATAACATAATATATTGCTAACCTGGCGTCTATGATTATTATGAATCTCCCGGCTACGGGCACGTAAACATGCGGGGCGGCAACGCGAAGCGGCGATGTTGACTTTCAGTGAACCTCCGTTTAACATAAAGCGGATAAGGATCACGATTCACATCCTGTGTGGTACGCTGACACCGACACACCTTCCACCATGACCCCCAAGGAACCGAATGAAAAACAGCACCTACAGGGAAATCACGATCCCGGCCGTGGTACTTGGCCTCTTCCTCGGCCTCATCATGAACGCGAGTTTCACCTACTCGGGGCTCATTATCGGATTTGGTGTCCCCGGATCCACGATAGCCGCTATCGCAGGATGGGGTATCCTCAGAGGTGTGCTCAGGAGAGGTACCTTCCTCGAAATCAATATCAACCAGACTATAGCGTCGGGCCTCACGATCACAAGCGCCGGAATGATATTCACGGTCCCGGTTCTGTACCTCATGGATATCGAGCACAGTACCTTCCAGATTGTGATGGCTGGAGTGGCAGGGGTATTTCTCGGAGTGGTCATTATCGTTCCATTCAGGACACAGATGATAGACATCGACAGATTACAGTTTCCTTCGGGAACCGCGGTCGCAGCGATCATCAAATCCCCGGCATCAGGGCTTTCGAGGTCCCTCTATCTCCTGTCCGGGTTTATATTCGGTGCGGCAATCTCCCTTCTCACACAACTCGAGAGTGTCGGGTATGAAAACCTCCTCCCCACTCAGATAGATCCCGGGGAGATGCTGGGGCTTCCTCCATATATTGCCACTGCCGTGACGATTTCGATGTTCAGTCTCGGAGCGGGATACCTTACCGGGAAAAACGGTCTCGTCGTTCTCTCGGGCGGTTTGCTGGCTTACTGGATCCTGCCTCCCATCCTTCTTCTGGCGGGGTGGATACCGGTTTCTCTGAAGGGAGCTATGATACCCGCTTTCCTCAGGCGGGAACTTAACTTTCACACGGGGATTGGAATGCTCACGGGCGGAGCAATTATGGGGGCGATCCTCGCAATCCCCTCTCTGGGGATAGCATTTTCGAGGATATTTAAAAATCGTATGGGGAGATCCTCGGACGAGGTATCTGTGAGGTTCCTTATCTATGCGTTCGTGTTCGCGTTTACCCTGCTTTTCGCGACTACCGTGGCAACCGGGGAACTCTCCTGGATAAATTCTTTCTTCATCACCCTCGTCGGTCTGATCTGGATCATCGTATCCGGTCTGATTATATCAGAGTCGACAGGCCTGACGAATTTCTCCCCTATAAGCGGAATGGCACTCGTCTGTGTGACCATCATCCTCCTTCTCTCGAGAGGATCGGTCCTGGTTGCGATAACTATCGGCACGGCGGCATGCGTCGCAACCGCCCAGTGCGTGGACATCATGCACGATCTCAAGACCGGTCACCTCGTCGGTAGTAGACCGAGAGCCCAGATACTCTCTCAACTCATGTTTTCATGGATAGGCCCGTTGATCTCCATCCTGGTGATCATCCTGCTGTGGAAAGCTTACGGGTTCGGTGAGGGTTCTCACCTGACTGCTCCACAAGCCCAGGCCATGAAGGGAGCTATTGAAAGCATCCTCGGAGGAGATGTACCATACGTCCGGTACATCGCAGGCATTACCCTCGGCGCGATTCTCTCCCTCACCGGTATGAAGAGCCTGGGAGTTCTCACCGGGCTCGGTATGATCCTTCCTTTCGATTACATTATCCCGTACGGGATCGGATGTGTGCTGAACATCATCTCTCGAAGAGCGCTTGGAGAGACATGGGTCGAAGAGAAGGGTATCCCACTGGCTGCCGGAATACTGCTCGGTGATGCCGTGGTAGCACTCGTTATCTCACTGATAATGGTAATCGCGATTGGTTCAGGATGAGGACGAGGTGAAAACATTTTTTCTGCGAAATCTGATCTGTACGGTTCTCATCGCCGGAGGCACAGTCGGTGGTGTCACGGCAGCCTCGCGTGAACCCATCCACACATCACTGTTTATAATCTCTGTCGCTCTCATGATCCTGGGTATCCTTGTGAAGAAGTTCTGGAGAATTGACACGAAGGATGCTGCTGCAGGGGACGGGTTTCACTCCGACGGGGCGGTTCCCTCCTACACACAAATCAAATCTGATCTGCACGCCCTCAGCGAAGAACTCGACGGGGAGGAACCTCCACAACAGGACACCCTCAGATTACTTGTTTCTTCACTCGCTCAAAATGTGTCCGATCTCCACGCGTCAGTCGACGGGCTCCGCGGAGCTCTCGGCGCCGGGCATGTTGCTCAGATCACCTCTCTTATTTCAGAAGCAGAGAGATATATCAACAGGTCATGGTCTGCGATATGCGACGGTCACGAGGAGGAAGCACTACGATCTCTTGAAACTGCAGATGAACGATTCGACGATGCGTTCTTGATGATCTCAGAGAGAACAGGTGACAGGGGGGATTAGTCTCCGTCGCGGAGGGAATCGCATTCTCCTCAGAGAATGACAATCTTGCGGGAACAACGCTTCTTACTCATCCTTTATTTCAGGCGATCTCCTCATCTTCAGGGATGTAAGGTATGAAGAACTGCTTTCGTTCTTCCTCCTTTTCGACCTCAGAGTTCCTGCTTTCCCTCACCTTGAAAGCGAGATACGATCCGACAACAATGATGATGGTCACGATTGTGGCTATCAGGATGACAGTGGAAAGAACAGGAACCAGGTTCATCGATCACCTCTCCGTAAGGTTTCTCCGGTTAGACCCTCGCGAGCCGTGCAGGTGGAAGAATGGCACACGGCTTCTTCATCATTTCCCCTTATCAGTCCATTTTGAGCGAAACGGCATGGTTCATCGATTTCAGAGCCTGGTCGATGACTTCGTGGAACTGCGCTGAATCCTTTGGACAACTTGCGTAACCATAGTTGTAATTCAAAGTGATTCCGACTTTCTCGCTCCTGATATCACGCATCCTGCTCTCGATCCCGGTCATGAATTTCTTCACACCTCCGGGATCTGCCCCGACGAGAACGAGTATCAGCTCACCGTTCCTGGCTCTCACGAGGATGTCTTCATCCCTGCACTGCGATATGATGAATTCCCGAGCGCGTTCCATCATTTCCTCAACCGCAGTCGGATCATACACTTTGATTCCGTTCCCCTGTTGTATCTTGATGATAACCAGTGAAAAATGAACACCGAGTTCTTCCACCATGTTCATGGTGTCGATTATTCTTCTCTCCTGATCGAGCGTTAGTGAGAAGATTCCGCTTTGAATATCGAAGGATATTGCCGGGAGATCCTGTATCCCGTGCGGGCCGGCAAGCCCCTTATCCTCTTCCTCCGATCCTGACGCCTGAGCTGAATTACCATGAAAAAATCTCCGTGATCCCCCCCTCCGGGTGATACCCGCACCGTCATCGATTACATACGACTGGGGTATGGGATCGAATTGTGTTCCACGCATCTTTTTCACCGTGAGACTCCGCAGCGACCGGTTTTCGTTCCATCCCAGGTGAAAGATGCCAAATGCAACTCTTTCGAGCAGTTTCCGCTGCCAATCTCCGTTCTCTCCAGGATCAGCAGACTCGATGAGCATACAGGTACTGGGGAGATCACAGATGAAATTGAGTAGTGAACCGGCAAATCCCTGGAGAAATTGCTGACTCTGATTGAGATTAAAAAGAGTTCCTGCTTGATCTATCACGAGGCGTTTCACGTCCAGCCGATCGATATGAGTCTTGAGATCATCCATGAGTGCAAGAATGTCGGTGTGCCTGTCGACGAGGTTTACATAACATTCCGCGAGCTCGAGGATACACAGTTTACCACTGCCGAGTGGTGACCGAAGGTCCATACCGAGAGAATCCGCCTTGCAAAGAAGATCTTTCGGTTTTTCATCGGTTATGTAAAGACCAACTTCCCCCCGCTTGATACCGTCGTACAGGAACTGCAGAGCCATGACCGTCTTGCCAGTCCCCGTCTCACCGCGCAAAAGATAACATTCACCGTCCCTGAGATATCCAATCGTTGCATCGATGACATCTATCCCACTTTTCACCTTTTTCCTCCAGTTTATCCGCTTCCGAAGACCTGCCGGGAGAAGAAACAATCCCACCATATCATATCATGTTAGAGAGAAAATGAACACATCGTTCCCCTTGAATGGGCAAATAGTATGCCATTCCAAGGATGAATTTGTATCTTCTCTGGGAAAACCAGGGCTCTAAGATTGGAGTGAGGATCCCCGACGGCGATCAGATGACGGGACACTAGTCTCTCAACAGGACATCGCAGAAGAGTTTCATCTTGCCCAGCAATCCCCTGAGGAAGTTGCTCTTCTTCACTGTCCCTCTCAGCTTCATGATGGTTTTTCTCTGAAGTCTGTACATGTTGAGCTTGGGTTTTTTCGGCGGAGTCACCTCATCCCCGAGATCTTCCAGCGGCTTCCACAGGGTCTCGATCGGATACCCCCACGTCTCGAGATCGGCGGTATCGATTTTCTCGATCATGTCCCTCACGATCGCAAGTTTAGCCGGGTCGGTGGCGACCTCACGAGCCCACTTCGAGATGGATTTCGTCATGGGCCTCGTGTGTTTCGCGACGGAGATGGGATCGCCAAGACCACCTGAGGTGTGTTCATGCTTGCCATAGTCCACCGCTTCCTCTTCCATCGGCAGACCGAGAAATGTGAACATCTTCTCAAGTTCCTGCTCGGGATTTTGAACGATCTCCTCGTAGCTCACGTGTATCATGGGAGACGACTTCTCGCGGAGGAATTTCGCCATGACGGGGACGTAGCGGTTGGGAATGGGATTGTACTGATAGGCCTCAGCATAATTTCCATCGAAAAAGGAATTGGCGAAGGAACTGAAAATCGCGACCGGATGTCTCGTCAGCACGATGTAGTGGGTTTCAGGATAAACTTTTGAGAGGAAGTCGACGACAAGTCCGTATCCGGGGGTTTTGTCGAGGAAGTACTTCATGCCACCGGAGATCTCGAGCATCCTGCCGTAGAGAACATCAAGGTATGCACGGCATGCCGCATAGTAGTCCTTCTCCTTGCCCGGGAGATCATTTACAAACTCCTTCTGGGCCTGCGCCGCAAGAATGTGATCATAATCTGCCTTCTCGACCTTGTCCCAGTAACCCAGATACGCAAGCGGTGTCACGATGTGGGGTTCGGGCCGGCCGAATATCTGTGAATGCGAGGCCAGCATTCTTTCGAGCATCGTCGAACCCGATCGGGGTGTGCCGATCACGAATACGAGTTTATCCATCATTTCCATGCTATCATCTCCACTCGTTAGGGTTACTGCTCCAGGGAACGAGTTTTGCCAACTCGTACCCTGAATTAGACAAATCAAACACCGGTATCAAAACAATACAGCATTTCCGATCTAATTTAACGCAAAGATCATACCCATCGGGAAGGAATTTCTGCGAGACCATAATTTAACGAAATCTGTGATAAAATCAACCGTAACGAGCCCGTCCGGTTGATCAGGGTGTCGAAGCGGGCATGTCTTCTTCAAAAATTGTCTGATCTATTTTCCGGTTGAAGGTGATTCTTTCCCAGAGAAACTCTTCGGCTTTTTCGCCGTTTCGATATACCGTCACGTGATAGGGGACCATCAGTCCCTGTGTTTCGCGATAGTCGTCAAAAACCGTTTGCCTGTCTTCAGCGATCTCTATCTGCCTGAGGAGAAGGTGCGTGGTTCTATCGAGATCGAAGAAAGTGGTATCTTCGCCTGACACACAGCCGACACGCTTCAGTGAACCGGCGGCAAGCAGCGAATCTTCGGGGATTTCCGAAACCAGGAACAGGGAATCACAGGCAGTGAGGAAGTACGAAAGCCCGTCTGCTTTTTTCACGTAATCCTTCATTCTGTCGGTAAGTTGTTGACTCTGCCTTACTCCGAGGTTGACAACCTGCCATGCGTCATCTCCATTGAGATAATAGGTGAAGTAGAATGGATGGTCATACGCGCTGAAATCGTTGTCGATTTTCACTTTGTCCGGTTTGAGGAGAAAACGGGCAGTCCTGGCTTTCAGGTTTCCCCAACCCTCCCGGGTCGTCTTGTATGTTCCTTCCTGCATCCTCGTCGTCCAGCCGGTTGCTCTTTCCACACCTCCGATCGCCTCGATAGACTGGTAAACAAGCTGTTTCGCGGGATCCGATCCCCACTGCTTCTCCCTGCAACCGTTACTGAGCGAGAAGGAGAGCAGGATGAGGGACATGCTGATTTTGAGCGCTCTATAATCTCTCACGATATACCTCCCATCTCTACGAAATGGTGAGCTCGGAATGGGTTTGTATCAGTTTTTTCCGGATGGGAATTCCATGCGGACACGTGACTTCACAGGAAGCCCGGCACGGGACACACTGCAGAACATTCCGTGTATGCGGGATATCCGCATACATCCTCATGGCATATTTCTCCCGGCCGTAACTGTTGAAATAGAGCCCGTATCTGAGGATATCACTGATGGGCACACGCTGCGGGCAGGCGGCCATACATCCGCCGCAGCCGGGCCGGCAGTATTCCCGGTCGAAGACCCGCGTGTATTCTTCCAGTATCTCTTTCTCACCTGTGGAGAATTCGGGCTTCCCCGATGCCTCGACGAATTCATCCACCTCTTCGAATGTCCTCATGGTGATCACAATGGTGTCGATGTTTTTCTGCGAGAGCATCCACTTGATGAGAGCCTGACGGGTCGTTCTGCCCTCCCTCTTGAACATGGAAAAATCTATTTTTCTGGCTGCGGACAGGGATTTCATGGCGACAACGGCGATATCCCTCTCTTTCGCTTTTGAGAGGACCGGCTCGAGGCCCCGTGTCATGAGGTTCATCCCCGCCATGATCATGTCGATGTCGGTGTTCTCCATGAGCCAGGTAAATTCCTCGATCATTTTCGGTCCGTGCGAGCTGGCACCCCAGAACCTGATCTTCCCGGCTTTTCGGGCATCTGTGAATGCCTTATAAATACCCGGGTTTTTTATCACCGTGCGATCGGACTTTTGTGGGTCCTCGCCGATCGAGTGGATCAAACAGCAGTCGATGTGATCGGTGCTCAGGCGTTCGAGACTCTCATCGATCGCGGTGGTCACCTGCTGTGCGGTAACGTCGTCTGTGAACAGTGTGGGCTCCAGTTTGGTGGTGACGAACAGTTTGTCGCGCTTACCGGGGAAGATTCGCCCGATCACCTTTTCCATGTCGTAGTACTGTCGGGCCGTATCGACGTAGTTGACACCGCGATCGATCGCATATTCGAGCAGTGAGGGATCCTGAATCGCGGCATTTCCGAATGCTATGTCGGAGACCATGTAACCGGTCCTCCCGAGCTTCCTGTACTCTTTGATGCGCGGTTTACCGCCTGACTCCGGGGAGGCTTCCCCTTCACCGGTTGTTTGAGCGACGGCTCGAGCCGGGTGAACGGCACCGCCGATACCGATCCCGGTACCGATGAGTGAAGAAATACTCCTGCCAAGGAACGTCCTTCTCGAAATTTTATCCCCCGGATTCTTCACCGCAGACCTCCTTTTCAGACTACCGGATCATCGACTGCCATCCAATCATACCCTCTGTAATCCATGTATCCAACAGCTGACCGTAACAGTCAGAGTTCTTCATCATTTGATTATACCCGGGCCGGTAAATCCTGTCAACATTGATCCGTAGAATCCCGAGGAAATTCCTTCTTGATAATCCACCGGGGAGTGATAATAATACGGAAGCAGCGAATCGAGATTACTTCGGCCGGATCGAAGGACCTTCTTTTAGGAGAAAGCCCATGAAAACAATCATAGAACCGTTCAAGATCAAGACCGTGGAACCTATCTCATTTACCACGAGAGCTGAAAGGGAAGAGAAAATACGGGAAGCGGGCTACAATCCATTTCTTCTCAAGGCGGAGGATGTCATCATCGACCTCCTCACCGACTCCGGAACGGGCGCCATGTCTGCCGAGGGATGGTCAGCCATGATGCGAGGGGATGAGTCGTATGCCGGCGCCAGAAGCTGGTACCGCTTCGAGTCGGCTGTCAGGGATGTTTTCAGCTTCAAACACGTCATCCCGACACACCAGGGGAGGGCCGCCGAACGGATCCTGTTCGGAGTTATGGTCAGCCCCGGAAAAACCGTACCGAACAACACACACTTCGACACAACCCGCGCCAACATCGAATTCCTGAAAGGCCGCGCTGTCAACCTCCTCTGCCTGGAAGGAAAGGATCCGGCCACAGAGGCCCCATTCAAGGGCAACATGGATATCAACGCTCTCGAAACACTCATCGACGAGCTCGGTGCTGATCAGATACCGCTCGTGATGCTCACCATCACCAACAACTCGGGGGGCGGTCAACCCGTGTCAATGTCCAATATCCGTGCGGTGAGCGAGGTCGCCCACAGACACGACATACCATTTTACATCGACGCCTGCCGTTTCGCGGAGAATGCATATTTTATCAAACTCCGTGAAGCCGGATTTGCCGACAGGACCGTAAGGGAGATCGTGAAAGAAATGATGAGCCATGCCGATGGTTGTACGATGTCCGCCAAGAAAGATGCGTTCGCGAATATCGGTGGTTTTCTGTGCACGAATGATGATGAGCTGGCTCGCGAAGAACGTGATCTCCTCATCCTCACGGAGGGTTACTCGACATACGGCGGCCTTGCCGGGCGCGACCTCGAGGCGATAGCAGTGGGCCTAAAAGAGGTGCTGGACGAGGACTATCTGAAATACCGCATTGTGTCAACGTCGTATGTCGCCGACAGATTGACCGACATGGGGATTCCCGTCGTTCGGCCGGCCGGCGGTCACGCAGTGTATCTCGACGCCCGGGCGTTTCTCCCTCACATCCGACCACTCGAATATCCCGGCTGGGCAATCTCGGTCGAGCTGTACATCGAAGCCGGCATCCGTGGGGTCGAGATCGGCACGGTGATGTTCGGTTATGACCCGGAGACCGATTCGGAGAGCCCGGCGGAGATGGACCTGGTGCGACTCGCCATGCCGCGGCGTGTCTACACTCAGAGCCACATGGACTACGTGATCGAGGCGCTCGGTCAGGTGTGGAAGAGGCGGAATGAGATCCGCGGGATGAAGATCATCGAAGCACCGCGCTTTCTGCGTCACTTCACCGCCAGGTTCGATCGCCTTTAGCTGATACCGGATGCATGCTTCCCCGCAACCCGAACTTTGTTGACAGACATCCCTGTCTGAAGTATTATCATGATGAACAGACGAGGTATATGGTAACTCTTAACAATAAGACAGAGAAGCAGGGAAATGAACAACCAGCTCATTGAATGTGTCCCGAATTTCAGTGAGGGCCGGGATCTCAAGGTCATCAAACAGATCACCGACAGGATAGAATCCATCGAAGGCGTCAGTCTCCTCGATGTCGATCCGGGCAGGGCTACAAACAGAACTGTCGTCACTTTCGTCGGTCCCCCCGAAGCGGTCATCGAAGCGGCCCTTCTGGCAGTGAAAAAAGCCTCCGAGCTGATCGACATGAGCAGTCACACCGGCGAACACCCGAGAATGGGCGCTACGGATGTCTGCCCCCTCGTGCCGGTTTCTCACATCACGATGGATGAGACGGTGGAGTATGCCCGTAAACTGGCGAGGAGAATCGGCGAGGAGCTCGGTATCAGCACGTACTGTTACGAGTATGCAGCCCTGTCCGAGCAGCGCAGGAATCTCGCGGATGTCCGTGCCGGCGAGTACGAAGGTCTGAAGGAGAAGCTCGCAAAACCTGAATGGAAGCCCGATTTCGGCCCTGCCGAATTCGATCCGAGATCCGGCGCGACAGCCGTTGGTGCAAGGGATTTCCTGGTGGCATACAACGTTAACCTCAACACCACCTCTACCCGTCGCGCGAACGCCATCGCCTTCGATATACGCGAGAAGGGCCGTAAAAAGAGGG
This sequence comes from uncultured Gemmatimonadota bacterium, assembly GCA_964654825.1. Classification (GTDB taxonomy): domain Bacteria; phylum Gemmatimonadota; class CAZMKB01; order CAZMKB01; family CAZMKB01; genus CAZZKG01. Next base: position 10,134 of record CAZZKG010000037.1, read on the forward strand.
AAGGCGATCCGATCACCGGTCCTGTCGTCAGGGATGAGCATGGTAACGAAGTGTGGATCCCCGGCAGCCTGAAACACGCCAAAGCGATCGGCTGGTACATCGAAGAATACGGGATAGCCCAGATCTCCATCAATCTGACAAACATCAATGTGACTCCGGTTCACGAAGCGTTCGAAGAAGTATGCAGAAGAGCGGAAGCGAGGGGTGTCAGGGTCACCGGTTCCGAGCTTGTCGGTCTCATCCCCCTCAAAGCCATGCTCGACGCGGGCAGGTATTTTCTCAAGAAGCAGCAGCGTTCCACCGGTATCGCTGATTCCGAGATCATCAAGATCGCCGTTAAATCACTGGGGCTCGATGAACTATATCCCTTCAAGCCGGACGAGAAAATCATCGAATACGCCATCACGGATCGATCGAATAAAAAACTCGTGGACATGCCGCTCTCGGGTTTCGTGGAAGAGACGGCTTCGGAATCCCCGGCCCCCGGCGGCGGTTCCATCTCGGCCGCTGTCGGCGCGATGGGAGCCGCCCTGGCGACGATGGTCGCCAACCTCTCATCACACAAACGTGGCTGGGACGAGCGCTGGGAAGAGTTCTCGGACTGGGCGGACCGGGGAAAGATTTATCACGACGAGCTCCTCGTACTCATCGATGAGGATACCGCCGCCTTCAACAGGATCATAGAAGCATTCGGTCTCCCCAAGGGGACCAAGTCCGAAAAGCTCGAGCGCAGGAAAGCAATCGAAGCGGCGACCAGGCAAGCAATCGAAGTGCCGTTTCGGATCATGCAGAAAGCACATGATTCCATGGAGATCATAAAAGCCATGGCGGAGATCGGCAATCCGAACTCGGTCTCCGATGCCGGGGTAGCCGCGCTCTGCGCCCGGACAGCTGTGATGGGTGCGTACCTGAACATCAGAATAAACGCCGGCAGTGTGGAAGATAAAAAATGGATCGACAACATTCTCAGCCACGGCAGACAAATCCAGGAGAGTGCAATCTCCCTCGAGAAGGAGATCCTCACAATCGTCGATGGTAAGTTGTGAGCTCTAAAGAACTGATGTTTACTTCAAGCAGGGGTGGAAAATTCGTTCCGGGTGATCACGAAATCGACGCTCCCGGAATGTTATCGAAACCCACTCGACCGGTGATGAAGTAAAATGTCTCCCCCCTTCGTTCTCAGAAGAACACTTCATACGTCATATCCCTCCTCTCCAGTTCCCGGATAAACCTCTGCTTATAGTGATCGAAGAACTCATCCGATGCCGCACTCTCGAGTCCATGACGTCTGTAAAAACCCCTGATTGTGTTGACATAATTCATCCGGTCGATGAGAACCCTGTCCGCCTTTCCCTCGAGCATTTCGATGAGTTTTTCCGGGTTACCGGGGATGAGCGGACCAACGAAGGCGAATGTCCGGATTCCTGCTACATGCAATGTTTCGAGGGCCTGCAACCTCTCACGCAGCGGTGAAGCCCCGGGCTCGAACAGCTTTGCCGTGTCCTTATCATCCGTTGTTATCGTCATGCCGACCTCTATATTCTCGAACCGGCTCAACAGGTCCAGATCCCGCAACACCAGCGCCGATTTTGTTTGAATATTCACGGGCATCTGTCTCTCCTCCAGCTCTTTGAGACATTCCCGGGTAATACCGTATTTTGCCTCGAGCGGCTGGTATGGATCGCAGACTGATGATATCCACACGGTGCCCGGCTTCGCCCTCACCAGCTGCTTCCTCAAGACCTGTGGCGCGTTGACTTTTACATCGACAAAATCTCCCCAGGCTTCCCTGTGTCCTGAATATCTCCTCATGAACAGCCGGGCGTAGCAATACACACAACCGATACCGCAGCCGGTGTACGGGTTGAGGCAGAAGTCGAATATTTTTGATTTGTTGAGAACACTCCTGGCCCTGATTTCACCGACGGCAACCATCCATCACCATGTGCTTCCCGAGTGAGATAATCATCTCTCAAAATATTATAGAAACAAAATATAATAATGAAACAGCTTTATACAAAAACAATCAATGAGCTCTCACAGCGGAACGCGATCCTTTCGTCCACAACTATTATCTGATTGACTCCGCTATCAGCAACTGACATGTTCTTTTTCGATGAGAACAGACAGGCAATGATACTTCAGGAGGAGAGGAAGCATTCGTTTCATGATAAAGAAACCGAATCCATATTTACAAACGGACAGTCTGAGGGATATAAACTGGGCCACACGACCTGGTGGATTCTGCGGATGATATTACTCCATGTTCTTCACAACGATGATCGTGCCGTTACCCGGATGATCCGGCTCGTCCCGATAATCCTCCAGCACAGATGAATCTTCGACACGGTTTTTTGGAACTACCAGTTTCCGTACAGGATGGGATGATTCACGGACAGGTTTTATCACGGAATTCTTGACGGTTTCAGGCTTGCTCCCGTACTGCATGCCCAGGAAAAATGTCACGGCAAGGACTGCAGCTGCGGCCGTGGCCTGTCCGAACCAGCGCCAGGCTCTTTTTGGTGAGGCTTGAATCAGACCTCGTCTCTGAAGTGTCCTGACGATCCGATCCTCTTCACCCTTCGAGTAGTGATTCTTATCAGCTAACGAGCGAAATGCCTCCTGCTCTTCTCTCGTCAGGTCGCTGTTCTGATCTTTCATCATGCTCATGTTGATACCCGTCCATTGATGTTAACATAATCCGAACCGCTTTCCTTGCCCTGGAAAGCTGACTTTTCGACGTCCCCTCTTCTATCCCGAGAAACCCGGAGATCTCACCATGCGTGTATCCTTCCACATCATGCAGGATTAGAACCTCACGATAACCATCGGGCAGATTTCCTATCACCCTTTCGAGATCGATGAGATTGATCCTCTGATTCATCCTGGCCGGCTGGGAACCCTCGACATTTTCCACCATCTCCCTCGACTGGACTCTTTTCCTCTTTCGCAGAAATTCACGGGAACAGTTGATTGCAATACCAGTCAACCAGGTTCTCAGGGTCGATTCCCATCTGAAGTCGGACAGATGTTCGATGGCGCGGATCCAGGTGGCCTGAATAACGTCTTCCACTTCTCCATCAAGAGCTCCCACGAGATGTACGAGTAGTTGATTGAGTGAGGGTGCATGACGTCTGTACAACTCACGGAACGCTCTCTCTTCGCGCGTGCAGAGGAACTCTGCGACAAGCTCCTGATCTCTTGTGGGGCCGTTAGGGTTACCTGACATCCACGCCATCCCTTAAATTGCTTCGATCACCCGAATCGAAGTTACTGTTCGGGGCATGGTGAAGGTGTGAAAGAGCAAGAGCTCCATCACACCGCACACACTTTCATGTTTTCAACATCTATCTCTGAGCCGCCAGAAGCTGTTCAAATCGTACAAGCTGTTCCTGGAAATATTCGTTTTCCGGATCTTCTGCTATCGCGAGTCGGGTGTATTCGACCGCTTCCCCGCAGTCACCGCTCAGGTTGCAGACCTCGGCGAGAGTGTCGAGAATGTTAGCCTTCTCCCTCCCGGCTGGTGCCAGTTCGATCCCCCTCCGGGCCATCGTCTCCGCCTCGGTGAGATTGACTTCGTTCTGAAAACACCACCAGGCGAAAATGTTGAGCTGGTTCGCATCCTCTAGCCACCCGTCGGGCATAGCCGCTTTTCTCAAAGCGACAGCTCTGTCGACATCTTTGCTTACGTAAAGCGTATATTCAGGTATGAGTTTCGCACGCTTCTCGACAACACCTTCATCCTGTGAATCGGCAGTCTGTTCGACGGCCACTTTCAGGTATGGCACAAAGAGAGATTTTTCACCTTCTCTCAGCGAGATTTTGTACATCGACAGGGCCACCTTTAGGAGATCCTTGTCGGAGCGATTGTCAGATGTGAGCACGATATCCGCCTGCGCCCTCACCTGGTCGGAACTGTACAATTGATAGTAGTTGCCATAAGCCATGGAATTAAAGATGAAAGCGGCATAATTCGTGTCAGTCGAAGGATTGATCTCCTGAGCCCGGCGGTAATATGCGGCGGCCTCTGCGAACATCCCCTCGGCATGACGAATGTCGCCCAGTTTTCGGGCGTCCTGCTCAGTGGGTACCTTTTGAAACCGTTCAAGCCTCTCATTGACGGTCACGGGATCATCTAATGAAGATACAAGTCTCTTGAGGAAGCAGTCATGACACCCGAAACCATACCAGCGATCGACGATCTCGCCGCTGCTGTTTGTGAGAATGAAGGTCGGGTAGTTTCGAACTGTATAGACCCCCGCCACCCCGACACCGTCTTTCTCCTTCACCCCAATCGAGCAGAATATGACATTCTCCATGAGGCTGGCTCTGAATTCATCATCTGACTGTAAGACCTTGTCGAACTCCTCGGATGCTTTGCTCCACTTGATTCCGACCTTGACTAGTATGGGCAGATTCTCTTTTTGAGCAAGTTGCTTGGCCTCATCGAACGACTTCACCTGCGTTGCCACAGCAGGTACAGCGAGAGAGAAGGCCAGGAGAGCAACGAACAGGAAAACAAGCCGCGTTGATTTGAAATTTTTCATATTTCTCCCCTCCTTGATTTATACTTCAAATGATCGGCGATTGTTTCTTACAGCCCCTTTTGATACTCCTGAGTGGATGACCAGACTTTCGCGCAGAATATTCAGTCTGTGTCTCATTGGTTAGTGATGAAAAAGGCGAAAAAGGTTGCACGGCCCATCACACCGGGACACAATTTTCCGGAAGACTCAGTGGGCAGACCCACTTAGGCCAGACCATGTTGACAAGCGCAGCTCGAGCTGATATAATAGGCCACAGAAGGAAGATATGTCTGATACGGGGACTGCCTCATTCAGGGCAGTCCTTGTTTACGGAGGTACAGGTGGCAGCCGGAAAGAAAAAGGGCAAAAAAAAGACCGGCCGGGTCAAAAAAGCCGAGGCGGAGACCCCGGCTGCCCCAGCCGGCAGGAAGAACTCTTCGAAATTCATTATCGTCTTTCTCCTGGTCGTCATTCTCCCGGGAATTTCCTACATTTACTTCTCCCGTGAGAAAGCATCCTCCGGCAATATCCTCCTCATCACCCTGGACACGGTGAGGGCCGACCGGCTCCACTGTTATGATTACGAGACGATCAGCACTCCAAACATCGATCACCTTGCCGCCGGTGGAGTTCAGTTCGAAAACGCCATCGCACCAGCCCCCATGACGCTCCCCTCGCACGTGTCACTCCTCACCGGTCTCTATCCACTGGTTCACGGCGTTCATGACAATTCGATGTACAGGCTTTCGGACAGGGCCATCACTCTCGCCGAAATCATGCGGGACAACGGATACCGGACCGGAGCAGTAGTCGGAGCTTTCGTCCTCGACTCCAGCTACGGGCTAGACCAGGGATTCGGATACTACGATGACGAATTTCCCGATCCGGCTCTTCATTCGATGATGACCGTGACGTCCGATGAGGGAAACCGAGTCCGGATGAAAAAAGTGAATGAGCGTGACGCCGCATCCGTCACGGAGAAGGCCATCAACTGGCTCGACACAAATTCAGAACACGCCTTTTTCCTCTGGGTTCATTACTACGATGCTCACTTCCCGTACCTGCCCCCTGCGCCGTTCTCGACCCGGTATGAGGGAGACGCCTACGCCGGAGAGATCGCCTCCATCGATCAGCAATTGGGATTCATACTCGATGAACTCAGGGCGAAGGGCCTTCTCGATAAAACACTCATCGTACTCGTGGGGGACCACGGTGAGGCGTTGGGAGAACACGAGGAGAAAACTCATGGAATCTTCATCTACGAATCATCCGTCAGGGTGCCGCTGATTCTTCACTATCCGGGGAGGCTCCCACCCGGTAAAAAAGTCAGTGCCACCGTGTCTCTCGTCGATGTTGTTCCCACCGTACTCGATCTCCTCGACATACATTCCGGGACGGATTTTGGCGGCCTGAGTCTGACTCACATTCTGGAAAATGATACCAACGAAGAGCGGTTCGTTTTCTGTGAGAGCATGTTCCCCTATCTCAACTACGGCTGGAGTAAAATATTCGGCCTGAGGAGTGACCGATGGAAATACATAAAAACTCCTCATCCCGAGCTTTACGACATTTCACAGGATCCACACGAACTGAACAATCTCATCCAGCAGGAGAGCACTGTCGCCGTGAAGCTCGATTCGATCCTCGTCAGGATGATTTCCAAAACCTCCGACGATGAGGCGAACCTGGCAGAGAGTGCGCGCCTCTCGGATGAGGACCGGGACAGGCTGCTCGCTCTCGGTTACATCACCGGGGTCCCCGCTGCCCGTGGAACAGCCTCCCTCAGAGACCCGAAGGAGATGATAAGATATCACAGGTTGATAACCGACGGAGAGCGGGCGATGCAGGAAGGCCTGATCGACTCTGCGTTAACAATTTTCGATGAGATCGTGAAAGCGGATTCGACGAACGCTTACGTTCACAACATGATGGGTACGATCCGCTACCAGATGAAGGATATAGCCGGGGCCAGGGAGGAGTTTCAGAAGGCGATCGAGTACAACCCCGACATCGCGGTTGCATATCAGAACCTCGGGAATATTCACTATCACAACCGGGAATTTCAGGAAGCTGCCTCGTATTACGAAAAGGCCGTCGAGCTCGACCCGAACGAACAGGAGTACTACATCGGTCTCGCCGGGATATATGAAATACTCGGGGACAACGTAAAGGCGGAAGGCACTTACAGGAAAGCGATCGATCGGGGATACACGACTCCCCGGCTTCTTCTCACGTACGGCAAAACGCTCGTCAGGCTGGGTAGGTTCGAGGAGGCCCGTGAGTCATTCGAGGAAGCCGTCCGGGATGAACCCCGGTTTTCTCTCGCGTACAACGAGCTGGGCAACCTGATGGACAAAACGGGGAAACCCTCGGAAGCCGTGTCGATGTACACGAAGGCGATAACCATCAATCCGGCTCTGACCGCCCCCCGTTACAACCTGGCCCGTATTCTACTGCGAAGCGGAAAGAAAGATGAGGCGATCTCCGAACTGCTCGCGACCGTACGGATAAACCCTCTCCACACCGGAGCTCACTACCTTCTGGGCGAACTCTACTTTGAGAAGGGGGACGCGGCGAACGCGAAGGTGCATTATCATCGGTTTCTCGAACTGGAGACGAAAAACGAGACCGCCCGGCGGCAGGTCGAAGCCCGGCTGTCCGGATTGAAACTCGAGGAGTAGATCATTAAGAGAGAATTATTCAAAGGAGATACGCTGTTCACTCATACTCGCTGGTTTCTCACTTTCAGACGGAACAGGGGCCCTTTCAACCTGACGATCACTTCACCATTATCATCTTCCTCACTCCGGTAAATCCACCCGATCTAATCATGCTGAAATAGATCCCGGAGGACATCTTTTCTCCAGCGTCACTTTTCCCATCCCACACAATTCGATGACTTCCGGGTACGAGGTCCTCATCGATGAGCGTCTTCACTTTTCTGCCGCGGAGATCATAGATAGTGAGATTAACCTTCTGTGTGATGCCGGAATTCCCGGGGATGTCGAATACAATCGTGGTGGAAGGATTGAACGGGTTCGGATAATTTTGAAAGAGACCGAAAGATTTCGGCATCGATCCGGTATCACTCTGATCCCCTTCTCTGTCTGTGGAGACCTGTGAATCTTCCCCACCCCCGAACGTCCCAATGTCGCTCCTGATCGCTCCAAGTCCCCGTGTACAATCCAGAACGAGATCCTCGATGGCGGGATCGCCGGCGTCTATACAGGGAGAGTCCGCGGTGTCGCCGCAGGCAGTGGCCATCAGGTGGTAATCCCCGGCACCGGCATCCCGGAATATAGGATCGGCGTCGATCATCCCCGGCCCCCAGTCGAAACTCGCACTTTCACTGACGAATACCGAGTCCTGTCCACCTTCGGCGTCAGAATAGCTGATCGTGAGTGCAGAGCTGTCTTCGACGCTCATCTCCTGGCCGACCGGTGCATCGTTGCCCCAGAGGATCGTGTTCGTCACCGTCGGCGTGGAAACGGAACGGGAAGAGATGCCGCCCCCGGACCCGGCGGAGTTGCCGGTAATGGTATTATTCAGAATGATCGGTGAGGATTCATCCCCGCAGAAGAGTCCTCCGCCCGCACCGCCTGCGGTATTACCTTCGATCGTGGTACTCGAGATCTCGGGGGAGGAGTCATCGCAGATGATGCCGCCGCCTTCCATTGTCGCCTCGTTTCCACTCACTACGCAGTCTCTGATCACCGGGGAAGATGCTTCCCTGCAGGCGATCCCGCCTCCACGGGTGTGGGCGTAGCTACCCGTGATCGCGCAATTCGAGATCGTCGGAGACGAGGCGTTCTCGCATAAAACACCGGCTCCATAGGCATCGACGACAAAACCCTTTGTTATCGTCACCCCGGAAAGGGCACTCGTCGAATCTTCCCCCGAGTGAAAGTAAAAACCCCTTCCCAGTGAATCGGCGTCCACGATGGTGGAAGCAACAACGGTGGAATCTTCCGGATCGGTGCTTCTCACGGTGATTGCCTTGCCAGTGAAATCGATCCCGTGTTCGTGGTACGTCCCCGGCCTGACGATGATGGTATTGCCATCAACCGAGGCGTCGATCGCCTCCTGGATCGTGAGATAATTGTCGGGCACATAGAGATCGGTTGTTATGCGTCCGTAGTAAACGTCCTGTTCTCCGTTGAACGTCGCTGCATACGCAATATGAGCTTCTGTTTCGTAGGAGATCATGTCAAAGTAATCCCCCATCTTATCCTGCTGGGGCCACCCCACGTGTGGATCGAACGAGTCCGTCAGCCGTTCGTTCGTCGACCAGGTAGCCCCCGCATCCACCGAGTAAGAGTAATAGAGTGATGAGTAGTAACCACCCGGGTCATCGCGGGTGTCGAGCCAGATCACGTCAATGCGTCCGTTGGGAGCGACCGACATGGTTCCAAACCACTGGTAGGCGTCGTTGCCCGGATCATCATTGACCCTGACAGGTGAACTCCATGTCAACCCTCCGTCGGTACTTCTCGTAAACATGACATCGAGTGGATCGGAAGTGGAAAACCGATCCACCGAGCAGAGGAAATAGACATTTCCACGGGACCAGCTCTGGGAATTATCTACCGCGATCCAGGCCTGCCCGAGGAGCCCGCCCGGGTTGGGACCACCACCAAACCCGTAATCGCCGTCCAGATCGACCGGCGTGGAGAAATCCCATGTCACGGACTGGCCGGGATCCTGAGCACCGCTGGATTTTGCCACAACGAAACTGCCGCCGCCTATATAAAGCTCGCCGTCCGGACCCACGGCGAGTGTTCCCCAGAACGGATCGTCCGGAATCGTTATACATTCTTCGTAACTGGCCCCCCCATCGATCGAGCGGGTGAAAAAACCCGGATAGCAGTAACTGTACGAACTCGTCCAGTACGCGTAAATGTTACCATCACCGATTCCACCTGTTTTGTCGATAACCATCCACTGTTTGTCTCCTCCCCAGGCGAATGTGCCGGTATCCCACGTGACGCCACCGTCTGTCGATTTGAACACATTGCAGAAGAAATCCTCATTCTGGAATGTCAGGCTGTTGTAGTAGAAAGTACCCTGGGAGTCGGAATCGAGGACCGGATCGGAGCGGAATATCCCGGGTTCTATAACACCTGGGAATGTCCAAGTCCGGCCGCCATCTGTCGTGTACCCGTATCCGGCCTGGCGGAAACTGCTCTGGATCGTTTCGAACTGACGCCACCCGATAGCCATCTTCAAATTTCCGGTCGGATCGACGGCTATGGAAGGTTCGTTGGCGGCGTCACCGACGACGTTCGCGCCGACGACATCCACATTCACCTGGGTAGTAAAAAACCTTGGAGACACCGATTGATAGGCGGGGGAAGTCTGCCGGTCTTCCAGCGGCATGGGGACATATTCACCTTCGGGAATCTCGAGACGGTCTGTAGGTTGAGGGTGTCGTGCCGGGCTTCTTTCTGTTTTCCCGGTGGGGGCGAAAGCCTGCAGCATCAGAAAAGCTAGAATAACCGGATATATCAGCCTGCGTTCGAACATTTCTGGTCCTCCCGTGAGGGATTATTGTTCAGTTGCTCGTTACATGACTCATCAGAAATTCTGTAACATAACATGTCACGGGATACCTCACGACGAATCGAGATTCTTCCGCCAGGGGTGATCCACGGGACGCCTTTTTCCACCTGATTATAGTGCTGCCGGGGAGGTGTGTCAATCAGTATCATCGGAATGACCTCCGAACATGGACAGCGAAATGCAGCCTGTTGACAGTTCTCCCTTCTGTTCGTATCATCAAGGGGACAAGTGCTCCGGATCGGTGTCCATAGTACGAAAACGCAATATGCGCTCTACAAGTTATCGATGCTACAAGAAAGGGGAAACGATGAAAATTACATTCTTCGGTGCAGCCAGGACCGTGACGGGTTCGCAACACCTGATCGAAGTGAATGGGCACAGAATACTTCTTGATTGCGGGCTGTTCCAGGGAAAACGCAAAGAAGCCTATGAGCTCAACCGTCAGGGGACCTGTGAAGCAAAATCCGTCGACATCCTCATTCTCTCTCATGCGCATATCGACCATTCCGGAAACATCCCGAGCCTGGTAAAAAACGGTTTTACCGGTGATATCATATGCACACCTGCCACCCGTGATCTCTGCGCGATCATGCTGATGGACAGCGCTCATATCCAGGAAAAAGACGTCGAGTATGTCAACCGCTCTCGAAGGAAGAAGGGGAAAAATCTTTTCGAACCGCTCTACACCCAGGATGATGTCGTCACCGCTCTGCAGTATTTTACGGGGATGGCTTATAATCGAAGAAGGCAAATCCTTCCCGGTGTGCACCTCACATTCGTCGATGCAGGGCACATGCTCGGCAGCGCGAGCGTAGTACTGGACATCGAGAATGAAAATTCAGCCGGAGAGGTACGGTTCGTTTTCAGCGGTGATCTCGGACAACCCGGTATCCCCATCATAAAAAATCCGACCCCGGTTCTTGACGGCGCAGACGTTCTCCTCATCGAGAGCACCTACGGAAATCGGTATCACCCTGCTTACCAGGAGGCTGAGAAGGAGCTGGCTCGCATTGTTCAGGGCGCCTGTCGAAGCGGTGGTGTTCTGCTGATCCCGGCGTTCGCCGTAGGCCGGACACAACAGATCGTCTATGCGATGCACAAGCTATTCAATGACAAAAAAGTCCCGGACATCCCTATCTATGTGGACAGCCCCCTGGCGACCCGGGCTACTGAAGTTTTTCGGCTTCACCCGGAAACCTACGATGCAGAGATCCGTGATTTCATCCTCCACGACGATGACAGTAACCCCTTCGGTTTCGCGAGCCTCCGCTACACGCGATCAGTGGAGGAATCCAAGCAACTGAATTCTCTTCGAAAACCCGCAGTCATCATCAGTGCCAGCGGAATGATGGAAGGGGGGCGCATACTCCACCACATGAAGAATCGAATCTCCAATTCCCGTAACACCATTCTGATCACAGGATGGCAGGCACCACACACACTGGGCAGGAGGCTGATAGAAAAAGATCCCGTTGTCAAAATTTATGGTGAAGAGCACCCGGTCAATGCGCGAGTGGAAGTGCTCACCGGCCTCAGTGGCCACGGCGATCGCGGAGATCTGATCACATGGGCCGGTGCCATGAAGAAAAAGCCGGATAGGACTTTTGTCATTCACGGTGAGGAAGAAGCTGCGACCGCCCTTGCAGAGGGGCTCGAGGAGGAGTGCGGGTTCCCGCGGACGGAAGTTCCCAGAATGAGACAGAGCTTTACCCTGTAAGTCGAAGCCCCCTGTGTTTGAGCAGCAGGGGGCTTCTTCGTTCCCGGTCGCAGGGTGTCCCCGGATTACGGTTTCAGACCGTTCTCGGTCGAATCGGCTTCACTGATGAGGGAAACCTCACCGCCGGCTTCAGCGGATTCGAGCTCATCTTTCGATGCCACCGTCTCAATCCAGCCGTTGATCTCGTCACCGAAACCGAGAGCCAGTGATTCGAGGTCGATCGGTTCGACAGCCGGCTCATAGACCACACTCTCGATACGACCTAAATTGAGAGAAGCCTTCTCATACGCTCCGTCGAGATCAGTAGCCGCAGTGTAGGCCTGTCCGGCGGACCGGTAGTGCCCGGTTCTCTCGAGTGCCATCCCAAGGTTGTTCTGAAAGATTGCGATGTCATCTCTCAGTTCAACAGCCCGGGCAAGGGGAGGCAGCGCATCGGCGAACAATTCCTCCTCGATGTAGATCAAACCCAGGTTGTTCATCGACCAGGCGTCCCGGTTGTCCATCAGTATGGCCTGGCGATAGGCTCCAATGGCTTCTTCCAGCAATCCCAGCTGGTGATATGCTCTCCCCTGGAGGCGATAGGCGACGTTCGACTCCGGATCGATCTCCAGTGCCACGTCGATTTTTGCCAGTGCTTCTTTGGGCCTGTCCGCTTCCAGGAGAACCCGGCTCCAATTGAGCCAGCTCTTCACGTGGAGCGGGTCGAGCTCCAGTGTCTGCTCGAACGCTTCTTCGGCTTTTTCATAATTTCCGGATTTCCAGGCCGACAGGCCCAGCATGTAGAAACCCCAGGGGTTCTGACTCTTGTGACCGGTGTACTGAGTGAACAGGTTGACGGCTTCGTCGTACCGCTTTTCGGTAAAAGCTTTCTCCGCTTCTTCGTACGTGACTTCCTCCGGTGGCTCAGGGAGCACAACGGCCGTCTTCACCGGTTTCTCAGGCTGAGAGTCAAACGATTTCTCGATAGCGGGAGGAGGTGTCGGAGCCACCCTCTCTGTAGTGTTTCGTTTCTCGATCGTCTTGAGGTCAACGATCGCCCCGGTTCCCTCTTTTTCACTGCATCCCGCCGAGATAACAAACAGCGCCAGCAGGGTACCGGCAGTGATACTCCGGACCTTCTTTTCTCTGATTACTCTGTGATACAACATATGAGACCTCCTTTCGCGGTGGTGCCCGTATGGGCTTGCTGCCTTCTGTTATCTACCTGCCCCGTGTGTGTATAAGGCAAGTGAGGGGCCACCCGGAGGCAGAATTGGATAATATCTCGTATCCACATGTAATAAAAGGAGTTAAGAGAAGAGAACGTCAACGACAAGGAGTTCTTCATAACCTGATTGTGTACGCACGGACACGTGCCGGAACGAGTGATGTGTTCAAACGGACACAAGAATCATGTACGCTTCAGGTTGTGGCGCCTCATGATTTTAAGGAGACTGGCATGGTCGGCGAGCCCGAGCTCCTTTGCGGTTCGGGTGATATGCCAGTCATTCCGCCCGAGGGCGGCAATAATGATCTTCCGTTCTGCTTCCGCTTTGAGGTCGTGGTAGGTCCGAGACCGTGGTCCGATCTCGAGCGGAACATCCCCCCGAACCTCGGCAGGAATCTGATCGATTCCAATTACATCACCATCGGTGGCAATAATCATACGCTCGATGATGTTTCTCAGCTCACGCACATTGTTTCGCTTCCAGTCGAAGGCCATGAGCACCTCCAGTACTTCCGAAACGAGACTTTTCCGGCGCATACCCAGCCTGGAACACGTGGCGGCGAGAAGGTGATTTACAAGCTCGGGGATGTCGGAAATACGTTCGCGCAACGGGGGGACGGTGAGGATGTGGACGTTCAACCGAAAGAGGAGATCCTGCCGGAAACGTCCCGATTCAATATCGGATTCCAGGTCGCGGTTGGTGGCGGCAAGTATCCTCGTTTTCACCTCGATGGTACGCTCTCCGCCCAGGCGTGTCACCCGACCTTCCTCAAGAACCCGGAGCAGTTTAGCCTGAGCGGGAAGTGGTAACTCTCCTATCTCATCGAGAAAGAGCGTGCCGCCGCCGGCCTGTTCGAATGCTCCCCGGTGCATTCTGCTGGCCCCGGTAAAAGCACCTCGTTCGTGACCGAAGAGCTCGCTCTCGACGAGGTTCTCCGGCAGCGCTCCACTGTTGATCGCAATGAATGGTTTGCCCGGACCCGTACCGAGGCGATGAATTTCCCGGGCTACGATTTCTTTTCCCGACCCGCTTTCACCCACGATCAACACCGGGCTCGGGATATGCGCTACGCGGGAGATCTGTTCCTTCAGGTGAAGCATCGGCGGGCTCGAACCGATGAGGGGGGTTTCCGTTCCCAGATCCTGCTTGAGAACCTCGATTTCCTCCTCAAGCCGTACCCGTTCGAGGGCGTTCTCCACTTCCCGCGCCACCCGTTCCATCGATTCGGCTTTGTCGATAAAACTGTAGGCACCCAGACGAATCGCCTGGATGCAGCGATCGTAGTTTCCCGTACCCGTGTAGACGATGACGGGGGTCCGGATACCGCGCTCCTTCAGGTTACGGAGAACTTCGAATCCGTCAACGCCGGGCATCTCCAGATCGAGGATCACGCAATCGACGGCTTCATCCGCCATGATTTCGAGTGCCTCTTTACCGCCGCCTGCGACGAGCGCCTCGTAACCACCGACCCGCTTCAGGTCATATGCGTACTGTTCGGCCAGAGTGAGGACATCATCCACGATCAATACAAGTGTCATCTTCAATCCCCTCCCCGATCGGTGGTATTTGCCCCATCGAGAGTCGAGTCTCCTGTTCCAAAGGGCAGGTCGACAATAAAACGACTCCCTCTCCCTTCTTCACTCTCTACCCGGATGGAGCCATCGAGATCCATGACGAGTCGTCGCACGATCGACAGCCCCAATCCGGTTCCATCTTCCTTCGTAGTATAAAAATCATCAAAAACTCTGGCCAGCTGTTCTTCGCTCATCCCGATACCCGTATCGGCGACAGTGATCCTGACTCGAGGTCGACCGCCTTTCTGATCGACGAGCAGAGTGGTAACGGTGACGGTCCCCAGAGGTGACTGGAGGCTGTCAACGGCATTGTCCACAAGGTTTTCGAGTATCCGGCGCAGCATGAGGGGATCTCCCGGTACTATGACCCCTTCACTCAGGTCCACCTGCATATCACCGCGACCTGCACTCCGGGCATCCATCACGACGTTCATGATTATTTCATTTACTTCACACGGCCGGCGTTCACTCCGGGGATAAAGTCGCGTATAATTGGACGCGAGATTCTCCAGGTAGGAGATGCTGGAGTCGAGAGTACTCTGTCGCTCATCGAAAATCTCGGGCAGCCGCTCCGGTGTGTCTTTCACCAGCTGAGAGAGGTGACGAAAGACATTGCGTATCGGTATGAGACCATTTTTTATGTCATGATTAACCTGCCGGGCCAACTCTCCGAGTGTTGCACGTCGTTCGGCATCTTTTATCCGGACCGTGCCGGCACGCAGCCTCTCGGTCATCGCACCGAGGAGCCGTGAGAGAGCTCCTATTTCATCTTTACGGTGGGTTCTAAAATCTATGTCCAGGCGATCGAGATCGATACGAGACGTTTTATCAGCGAGTTCCATGAGCGGCCGGCTTATCCTCGAAACGAGCCAGCTCGACAGTAAAATGGCGAGGACGGAGGTCACGACGACCGCTATCAGAAACCACCGATCGATACTTCGAAGCATATCCTGCAGTTCGGAAAGATCGTGAGTCACACGTATCCGGGCAGGTGTTTGTTCCTCTCGTGAGGAATCTATAAACGGAACGATCAGTTCTCGAACAATCCGGCCGGCCTCCGGATGCTCCGGCGACCCCACTTCCCCGGACCCTGATCCTCTCATCCCCGATGTCAGCATCCCTCCCGGAAAAATCAGGGATACAGAGAGATCGGTACCGCTCGACAGTCGGGCGAGAAATCGATGATCCATCAGCACCCCGGCTACGATCGTAAATCGGTTTCCTGCCATCTGGAATGAATCGGCACCAGCCAGGGCGAGGAAAGGCGCTTCCGGTGCTCGGGCCTGGACAAGAGCAATCCCACCATGAACCGAGGAGAGCAGTTTTGGAAGCCGGGGCTCCAGCCGATCGTATTCATTCCGGAAATGTCCCGAGCTGACGATCCGACCTGCTTCATCCTGTATTTGCATCATCGAGAGCCCGGTGAGTTGCATGGCGTTCCCGGCGTAGTCGAGGAGATACCGGCGCTCTTCCGGGACGTGATCAACGGCGGCCCTGCGAAAGCGGTTGTCATCGACAACGGCCCTCCGCAGTGCAGTAAGTGTAATGGCGATCGTAGTGTTTTGCTGCTCGAGATCTTCTTCGATTACAGACACGAGGGACGCGACCCGGGATTCATATTGCCTCTTGAGACGATCCGACATTTCATCCCGGATAAAAAGCGCGAGAATAACCATTGGAATCAGGACCGCAATTAGGAAAACCACGAGAAGCCGGGTACGGAAGGACATAGCACGTTACCTCTCCTGCGACACCCCGTTCGTTATGAGAATGTCACCGCTGTAATCAATTACCGGTTCGACACTGCTACGATCCACAATCACGTATCGGCGTGTGTCCACTAGTGGGATCAGGGCATCAGAAAGATCGACTACTTCGATAGAGAGCCAGGGTGCCGAATTCGTCAACCTGCGCTCTTCATAACACGGATCGGTCCACTGACATGAAACCGGAATGATGTAGGCGAATTCATCGCCGTCCCGAATGCTCATCTCGAGTTCTTTCTCGGGTTTACCCTCTGTTACGATCCTGAAATCATTTCCGATCAAACCCGGAACGGCGTGAGCGAGTTCCGCTGCCTCCGATGAAGAGATGGTATCGGTGGCAGCAAGAGCCACGATCCGCTCGGCGAGATCGCGGGCTATCGGATCCTTCATCGCATAGAGGATGCGTCGCAGGCCAGATCCAGCATGAGCTCCGTAAGGTATGGGTGGATTCCCTTCGGCTGGGGGGTAGAACCTCCCACACTCATCGAGAGTTTCCCACCAGGACGGTGATCGATGACCGCGGGCATCACCCCTCACCGCGTCCTGTGCGAATCCATCCAGCAGATCAGGAGGGAGATCGCCGACGGTACCACCCTGAAGGAGTTTCAGGACACGAGATGGAGAGAGAAGCACATAGGTCCTGTTCCACGGTAATGCAACGGTCGTTAATTGCGGCCTTCTCAATGCATATTCGATCACTGCCGGATCAGCAGTGACCATCACATCGATTACACCCTCGAGAAGATCCCGCGTATCGGACATCCTCGTTTCGACAAACCGGATGACCGGCCCCTCCCTGTAGGAGACGGGTGTGCATACGACTGTTCGATTGAACTCAGCCGCGTCCTTCTGTACAGGCGTCTCGATTCTGTAAGAACCACTTCCGACCGGCCAGAGCGACTCTCCTGCTCGTTTTACTACCGCGAATTCGAGCGACGAGAGCACCCGCGGAACTTCTCGATGCGGGCGGTCGAAGTAGACACGCAGGACGTGTTCTTTGACGATTCCGGTCGAATCAATTCCAGCGGCGGTTACCATCGTCTCGACCATGAATCTCCGCCAGCTCCGGATGACATCCTCCGCTGTGAGGGGAGTCCCGTCCCAGAACTGCACATCTTCACGCAGCTCGAATGTCCAGATCCTGCCATCCCCGCCCCTCCTCCACCCTTTGGCGAGCCCTGCCTGCACCCTTCCGAGACAGTCGACGGTGATCAGTGTTTCATAGACATGACGAAACAGGATCCGTTCGCTGTCATTACGTGCCACGGGAGCATTTCCGGGGCTGATGTCATCCAGGAGAGCCACCGTTATCGTGTTAGCGGTTTCCACCAATCCCTGAGATATCACGCACTCCGGGGATGGTATCACTACCGGAGTCATTACCGTCCGATTACTGCAGCCGACGAAGGGGCCGAGGGCCACCGCAACAGCGGCGAGGATCAAAATTGATAAACGCATATCTGGATAGGTTGCCTGGGGTTCTCCACCTCTTGAAGGAATGATAAAATAAAGGGGTCAGGCTTGTCAATGCAGTTCGTGGGAAGCCACAACACCTCTTTGCGGACTTATCCTACAGGGTAGATGTAGGCGGCATGATCACACTCACATCCGGGATATCCGTATTTACCCGCAGATGCTGCCGTGAAAACCAGACTTCTTCTCCCGGCCAGTACTATGTATTAAATTGGAATGACCAGATCCTTCGCAGTCGACAATCTGATTATCCTTCACAATATTATTCTGACTCATGCGTACTCGAACTACATACGGCCTTCACCCATTCCTGATTGTGTGCGTATTCACCCTCTCCTCCGTTGGATTGATTCGGGTTTCGACGTTGTCTTCGGAACCGGTTAAATCAGGAGAGATCCGTGGAACAATTTCCGACGCTAAAACTCACAAACCCGTTGCCTGGGTCAACATCACACTGCGAGGGACTCCTTTCGGTACGATGTCGGATGAGGACGGCAGGTTCGGGATCGAGGGCTTTCCCGTGGGTACATACAGTATCATCGTTGCACGGATAGGATATCGCACTCTCGTGACGACAGATGTCGTAGTTTCTACCGGCAGGCCTGTCCATCTGGACTTGGCTCTCGAGGAAACAGTGCTGGAGGGTGAAGGTATGAATGTCGTGGCTGACTATTTTCATATAGACAATGACGCAACGTCCAGCACGAGGAGTTTCAATCATGAAGAACTCAGACGACTGCCGGGAGGGATCGAGGACATCAATCGGGTGATGGTATCTATGCCTGGTGTTGCAACACAGTCTGACCAGATCAACAGCCTCGTGGTCAGAGGTGGCGTCCCTATCGAAAATCTCACCCTCTATGACAACATAGAGCTCCCCAACGCCAGCCACTTCGGACAATTGGGGGATACGGGCGGTCCCATCGGCATGATCAACATCGATCTCATCCGGGAGGCTAACTTTTACGCCGGAGGATTTCCGGTGAAGTACGGGGATAAAATCTCTTCGGTCCTCGACATCGAACTGAGAGAGGGTGACCGGGAATCTATGGCCAGTGACGTGGGTATTAGTATTTTCGGGATAGGAGGGCTCTTCGAGGGGCCGCTCGACGAAGGTAGGGGCTCCTGGATGGGCTCGTACCGGAAAAGTTACCTCGATCTGTTAAAGGGTTCTGTAAGTCTCACCGCAGTCCCTCATTATCAGGATCTGCAGGGAAAGATCGTGTATGATCTGAATCCACGGAACAGGCTCTCATTCGTCGGAATCGGCGGTATCGATGACGTCCACATAGAGGAGAGTGAGAACCAGTTCGAGAGAAACGTCGACGAGATCATGGTGAGAACGGATCAGCACGCCATAGGACTGAACTGGTATTCATTCTGGGCCGAGAGAGGTCACTCGGTGGTCACACTCTCACGCGTGTACAATAACAACCTGGTAGAAGTGAAGGATGACGATGGGAGTACAATCTTCCGAACCGACTCCTGGGAGAAGGAAACAACCCTCAAGGGAGAGGTACGATATGACACCGGGACGTGGGGAAATCTGCTTGCCGGAGCTCAGGTGAAGATCCTGGATTTCTCTCACCAGACCTGGTCCGAAGACGACGCTCTCTTCAGCGGGGAGGTGGATACCATCGTGATAAAACCGGGTTTTGATGTCCGGGCCAGGGACAAAACCTGCAAAGTCGGCCTCTTTCTGCATACAAACCAGTCACTGCTGACTGATCGCTTTATTCTCAGAGGAGGCCTCCGTTTCGATTATTTTACCCTGACAGGCGCCACGGATCTCTCGCCGAGGCTTGGTCTCACGTACAATATAACCAAGAGGACATTTCTCAACGCCTCCTACGGAATTTTCTCGCAGACACCCCCTCTGAACTGGATCACATCGAGTCTGCCCGAGAACCTTTCCCTCGACAACATCCGTTGCGATCATCTGATCTTCGGTATAGAACGCCTTATAAACGACGACCTCAAGTTTACGGTAGAGCTCTACAACAAAGATTATCGGGATTATCCTGTAGAGCTGTCGGACACGACGAATGTCCGGGCGAACACCGGAAGAGGGTTCTCCCGCGGGGTGGATGTATTTCTTCAGAAAAAACTTTTCGATCGTTATCACGGTCTGGTGAGTTACTCCTATTCCGTGGCCCGGGCTGAGACTCCTCTCGATGGTGAATACGATTGGAATTATGACTTCCGTCACATATTCACCTCCATCCTGGGAATCCGGTTATCCGACACCTGGGAAATCAGCGGAAGGTGGCGATACATGGGAGGAAGGCCCTACACTCCGATTGTGGACAGTGTCGAAAAATCCCCGGGTGACTGGCTTCCCATTTATGCTGAGAACAAGAACTCGGCACGTCGACCTGCATACCACCGTCTGGATGTGCGAATCGACAGGCGTTTTCATTTCCGCAGTTGGAATCTCGTTTTATATGTCGAGGTGGAAAACGTCTACAACCGGAAGAATCTCTGGGGGTATGTCTGGAATTATGAGAAGAACCGGACGGAGAAAGTGTATCAGTTCGGCCGCATACCGGTTGGAGGTTTGAGCTTCGAGTTTTAGGAAATCAATCCAGATCGAATTCGAGATTGTTCTTCATCCCGCCGAATGATTCCTCGAAGATTTCGAGAAGCTTCAGGTTCTGTTTCGAGAGCATCATGGCATTTCCGACGATGGCATAGAACAGAATACTCAATCTCGTTTTCGAGCTACCGTCCCTGATCCTGGCAGTTTGAGTATGATTTAATCTCTCGGCGAGGTCTCTCAACTCCCGATCCTTCTCGATGAGAGTCGCGTAGCTGGTAGTCTGCTTCTTGTTAAAGGTAGATTCGACGTTCAGGAGGATATCATGGAGAATCTGCTCCACCTTTTTGAGTTCACTGATCTGCTCGTCGAGCAGACCTTTGTGATGATTGCTGACATGCGTGTAGGATCGAATGACGATATCGCGATGCCCGTCGGCGAGTTTCTGCAAACGCCTGATCGTCTGGGCGTATTTGGGCGAGATATGTACTTCACTCCTCTGCAGGAGACGCATCGATTTAAAAACATTGGCGATTATGATATTCACCCACTGCTGTACCATTTTTGCATTCTTCCGTTCATTTCTCAATCGGTATTCATCCTGATCAAAAAGCGCCTCCATGGTGACATCCAGTGATTCGCGTATCTCGTGCAGAAGATAACTTACGTGCTCAAAAGTAGTCGAGATTGCCCGCGGGGCATCTTTTATCTTCTTCAGGTTGAAAATCTCGAAGCGCTCACTCGCCTTCTCCCTCTCTTTGTGCGCATGATGAGTCTTCCAGACCGAATAACCTGCAAGCGCCATGAGCAGGATGACACCGTAGAATTTCGTGAGATATATGATGACCGCGAGAAGCCCCGATACGGTGAAGGCCATGAAAGCGGTCAAAAACCATCCGCCGATCACGGTCAACACGCCGGTGACGCGGTACACGGCGCTCTCCCTGCCCCAGGCCTGGTCGGCGAACGACGTGCCCATCGCCACCATAAACGTGACGTAGGTAGTCGAAAGCGGCAGTTTATACGATGTTGCATAGGAGATAACGGCACTGGCGACCATGAGATTCACGGAGGCGCGCAGAAGATCGAACGGAGGACGGTCTTCCTCATCGGTTACATCCTGATATTCTGTCGGGTTTATCCTTCTTGATACGAGTTTGCGTATCAAGCCGGGCAAGAGACGCTTCATGGTCTCGATAAAATTGAGCACAGCTCGAACGATGAGCCGTGAGAGAACAACCGAGCCGAAACGCTCGAAGCCTTCATCCTGCTGTGCCAGGCTCACCTCAGTTTTGGTAACGGTTCGTGCTTTCCTGGAGAGCCACAGGGTGATGACCATGATGAGACCTGCAATCAGCAGGAGGAATGTTGCTGAGTGGACCTTTTCTCCAAGGGCCGCCATGGAAACATTTAAAGGATCACTCGAAACAATCGCCGCCTGGTAGGCGTGGAGACCTGCCAGCGGGACACCGATGAAATTGACGAGATCATTTGCCGCGAATGCCATGGCCAGGGCGAATGTCCCGATGAGGACGATCGGCTTGAGAATGTGGACGTGAAGAAAGAGCAAGATCTGAAGAACAACCGCAGCGATGACAAAAATGGATGCAAGGATAAACAGGGTGTGTGAATGTATCCATTCAACCGTCTCCGGGGTGATGAACGATGCACCACTGGCGCCTTTTATCAGGATGAAGTAGGTGATGGACGCCAGAGCCACCCCGCCCCAGAGAGCGCCGTACCGTTTGAGACTTTTGCCGTAATTGAATGTGAATATCAAGCGGCTGAAAAATTGGACTATCGCCCCGCACACGAAGGCAACAACCACGGAGAGAAGGATACCGAAAATGATAAGCATTGCTTTTGCCGTGTTAATGTAGTTGACGAGATCCAGTAAGCTGTGATTCATTCGTATAATCTTCAGTAGAGAAACGGCGACTGCTGCACCGAGGAGCTCGAAGACGATCGACACGGTGGTCGATGTGGGGAGTCCGTATGTGTTGAAAAGATCCAGGAGGATGATATCGGTGAGCATCACCGCCATGAAGATGTTTATAAGATCCGGCATGGTGAAAAACTCGGGGTGAAAAATCCCCTTTCGAGCCACTTCCATCATACCGCTCGAGAACGTGACACCGATGACGATCCCCAGGCTGGCGACAATCATGATAATGTATCGAGGGGTGACGCGGGAACCTATGGATGAGTTTAGAAAATTCGCCGCGTCGTTACTTACCCCGACAATGAGATCCACAACTGCAAATCCCATGAGGATAATCACAGCGACGAAGAATATTTCTACAACCATGTGGTACTCTCTCTATAAAAAAAACAGCAGGTTTTATAATCCTTTATGGCAAGCAAACTGATCACCGCTATCGGCAAAGATAATAGTTTAGTGGAGAGGACTTGTCAATAAACTCCAGGGCGTTTTAACCTGTTGTTCATCTCTGTTCTCACAAAGGTATTACTGAGACGGCAGAGGGGTGCCTGCGCCCGTTCACCTGAGACAGCGATGTTGTTTTCGCATGTTTTGGATCATTTTGTGATTTTGAGAAGCACCCCCCCCACCAGAAAACAGTAGAGAGGATCTGGAAGATAATATTTAAGAGGCAGGTTCAGAATGATGCCTGCCAAGGACATTACGATTCCGATAAAGATGAACCCGAAAGCAAAAAAAATCAGCATCTCACGGTACTGTTCCGGATTGCGGGAAATTATCCAAAAGATAAAACCGGTAAACACGACAAATGCACCGAGAACTTTGTAGATGTATATGGAGTAGGGTTCCTGCATCCACAGTTCACCCATGGAGAAAAGTTCGAAGAGGATTTTGTTTGCGAACAACCTGACAGCCCCTCCGAAGATAAGACTCACCGCAATCACCTTGAGGATAATCTTTCTGTATTTTAAAATCGCAGTCTCCATACATTCACAGGATTAAAGGAAATTATACATGAAGCTCCACACAGATGTTACTTCCATGGGGAGCACATGTCAACAGGCTGCAGTATGGATCAACCGAACTTCCGGAGAGATCTTTCACTACTTTAGAACCAGCACGATAATATTTTTCTTGACAAAACAGGTAAGTTAAATAATCTGTATCCTGCATGGAATCGAAATGTTAGTAAGTGAATACCCGGTACACTTCTCTGTAACCGGATATTTGTCGAACGAGACGACTGTGAGCACTCGCGAACACAAATAAATAACAGGGGAGGCATCCGATGAAATTACGACTGATGCTGCCGCTTATTATTCTGCTTGCAATCTACGGGAGGGGATACTCACAGATAGAGAGGGACAGCTATGAATTCGGATTCTTTTATGGACTTCTGGATGTCGATTCGATGAGTTCGGGTTCTCTCCTGGGCATGAAATATACATATGACTTTACACCTCGAAATTCTTTTGAAGGTGCCCTGAGTGTGGGGCTCCTGGAACCGGCAAATATCTATCTATTCCAGGTAAATTACCGGCACAATATCACGATGATCAGCAGGCGTTTTATTCCTTATCTATCAGCCGGTCTCGGTTCTATTATCGTGACATACGACGAGTTAGTTGATAAAGATCAGCCACAGGACAAAACCTATCTGACTTTTAATGTCTCCGTCGGTACGGGCGCTTTCTATTTTTTTAAAGAGACTCTCGCAGTGAGGACGGACTTTCAGCGCAGAATTGCAAAAAGAAGCAAAGATAACGATCTGGAAATATCCGCCGGTATCAGCTGGTTTTTTCTGTAGTTTATGAAGTAAAGAAGAAGTAAAGTTCCGAAGTCAGCTGATGTTGCCGGTCTATCCTGAATAGTCGTCTCCGTGACGCAGGTACTATTTAAATACCAGAGATCTGAAGACAAACACCTCGACATCTCTGTCTACCCAGCACCCGCCACCAAAGCCAGCATCACTGCACGCAGCTTCGAGAAACTGATCCCGGGTCCACCCCTCGGTAATTGCGGTTTGTGACAGGACCAATCCGGAACGTGCTCCCTTTTTTAAATAGATTCCGTTTCCCCCGACTTTGATCAATCCGAGCTTGTCCACCCGTTTCAGTGGTGAGACAATCGCAATCTCAATATCGGTATATCTCAATTCTCTCTTCGTGAGCGGTTTGTATTCCGGATCCCCGAAAGCGGCCGCCGCTGCAACTTCTCCTACCGTGTCCATCAAATTCTTACCGGGGTCCATCTGCCCCATACAGCCTCGTATCCTGCCTCCTATCCTCAGAGTAATATAGACTCCCCACTTCGCGTGCAGGGCTTGAGAATCACTCTCCTCCATGGTGCTCTCCCTGCTTTCGAGCGCCGCTAAGATATTTTCACGCGCCAACTTACACAGATAGTCCTGATCCTGCCTGTTCAAAGATGGTATTTCACTGTCTTCAAACGTTATTGCAGTTTTTGTCCTGTCTCTGTATATTGCAGCCGCCAGATACCCTGCCATATCTGAGCTTTCGAATGAATTACTTCTCGAGATAAAATGATTCAGGATTCTGACCTCGTTTGCACCCCTGTCACGAGCCGCCATCAACATTACTGAAATAGCGCCCGCTCCACAGGCTTCAGATTTCTCACCTGCTATATCATATAACAACCCTTCCGGATTGATGTTCTCTATCCTTTCGATAAGATTATCATCGGACGATATCACCTCTTCGAGTATATTATGTGTTGAAAGGTTGGAGCTGGCGATCAGAAGTACTCTCTTCCCCTCCGTCGCAGCAATGATAGCGTCGGCAAC
This sequence comes from uncultured Gemmatimonadota bacterium, assembly GCA_964654825.1. Taxonomy (GTDB): domain Bacteria; phylum Gemmatimonadota; class CAZMKB01; order CAZMKB01; family CAZMKB01; genus CAZZKG01. The sequence goes on from CAZZKG010000037.1 coordinate 35,238, forward strand.
TCTCCTGGCGTTATTTACGCTCTGTTCACCCACAGCAATCGGTACGATGGGAATCTCCCCGAAACAGGCTGCAATAAATGGAATCTGTAGCTCCAGAGATTGTTCTTCCAGGTATGATTTTTCACTATCTCGTATTTTCCTGTCGAAACCGACTATATGCCGGGCAATAGCACTCTCGACCTTCAGGTTCCCAATCGGTGATTCCCATATTCCACTCGTGCACACTGAAGCGCCCTCGAACCTGGGTGAGTGACTCGGACCGATGAGAACCACAACATCATATTTTTGCTCCCGAACCATTGCATACGAATATGCGGCAGTCTCGAACGAGTTGGAATAGCTGTCGTGGGGACTGATTATTCCTATTATTTCTTCGTTAAGCGAGTCGGTATGTGCATTGTCCATCAACTGTTCGATTGTATTCCGCAGTTCTGTTGCGTCTTCCGGATACCAGGAACCGGCAAGAACAGCTTTCCGCACAGGCTGGTCCGGATACACATTACTCACAAATAGAAATGTCAGGAGGACACCTTTCACCACTCCGGATTTTTTCATACGGCCTCCTCACCATTACGATATTGTCTTTATCAGTGCGAAAGCGATGGGGACCAGAATCTGCTCACCATTACAGAAACGATTAAGTTTATTGTAACTTAAGAATAAGGAATTTGTCAATGATCGAGAGTCGAGAGTTTGTCTGATCGGGATTCTGTTACTCGAGGCAGTCTCTATTGAGTTCCGTCGAGAAACGAGGAGAATTCTTGTTGGATGAAAGTGCAGAAAAACAGATTATCGTTGACGGTCAGCGAGAATCAGTCGCGGTGGGACCGGCGGGTATTTGACCTGAGAGCTCAATAATTCGATTTTAAGAAATGTAAAATGAGGGGATAAAAAAATCCGGTGGCGTCTTACTCTCCCACCCGGTCGCCCGGGCAGTACCATCAGCGCTGAGGGGCTTAACTTCCGTGTTCGGAATGGGAACGGGTGTTTCCCCCTCGCTAAGGCCACCGGAATTAAACGATGATGAGAAATCCTCCGGATGATATCATCACCAACTCATCTGAAGGACTCTCCACATGGATAACTGACAGCAGATGCCGGCAAAGTCATCTCTTGAGATTTCAAACTGACCAAGCCTCACGGCCTATTAGTACCGGTCGGCTGAACATGTTACCATGCTTACACCTCCGGCCTATCAACGTGGTAGTCTCCCACGGGCCTTCAGGGACACGAAGTCCGGGATATCTCATCTTGGGGTGGGCTTCCCACTTAGATGCTTTCAGCGGTTATCCCTTCCGAACGTAGCTACCCAGCAATGCCCCTGGCGGAACAACTGGTACACTAGAGGTTCGTCCAATCCGGTCCTCTCGTACTAGGATCAGCTCCCCTTCAAATATCCTGCGCCCACGACGGATACAGACCGAACTGTCTCACGACGTTCTAAACCCAGCTCGCGTACCGCTTTAATTGGCGAACAGCCAAACCCTTGGGACCTTCTCCAGCCCCAGGATGCGATGAGCCGACATCGAGGTGCCAAACCTCCCCGTCGATGTGAACTCTCGGGGGAGATAAGCCTGTTATCCCCGGAGTACCTTTTATCCGATGAGCGACGGCCTTTCCATACAGCACCGCCGGATCACTAAGACCTGGTTTCCCACCTGCTCGACCTGTCGGTCTCGCAGTTAAGCTCCCTTATGCCTTTACACTCTTCGTGCGATTACCAACCGCACTGAGGGAACCTTTGTGCGCCTCCGTTACCTTTTAGGAGGCGACCGCCCCAGTCAAACTGCCCACCTGACACTGTTCCGGATCCGGATCACGGACCACGGTTAGGACCCCAACAGACCAAGGGTGGTATTTCACTGACGGCTCCACGAAGGCTGGCGCCTCCGCTTCATAGCCTCCCACCTATACTACACATGACCTGCTAAAATCCAATATCAAGCTGCAGTAAAGGTTCACGGGGTCTTTTTGTCCTATCGCGGGTAATCAGTATCTTCACTGATACTGCAATTTCGCCGAGTCCCCAGTTGAGACAGCGCCCAAGTCGTTACGCCATTCGTGCAGGTCGGAACTTACCCGACAAGGAATTTCGCTCA
>CAZZKG010000038.1:0-35650 GCA_964654825.1 uncultured Gemmatimonadota bacterium
GAGTGGCGGGGGTCGATTCGGGGGGGCACGGTGTCGCGATCGGTGATGTCAACAATGACGATCTCCTCGATCTCTACGTAACGAACTCGTTCCAGGATGTACCCCTCTCCAACAAGCTCTTCCTCAATGCGGGGGACAATGTTTTCACGGACATCACGGATGAGAAAAATGTCGATGACGCTGAGCACATTGGAGGACATGAATGCGTGTTCATCGATATCGACCATGATCAGGATCTGGATCTCTACATCGCCAACATCGGAAGCGGCAGTCCCGAACGGAACACCCTGTTTCGAAACGATGCCAACCTGTCCTTCGTCGATATATCGGTGAGTTCGGGAATAGGGGCCGAGCTCACAGCCACCAGGGGAGTCGCCGGACTGGACGTGAACAACGACGGGAATCTCGATCTTGTATCCTCCCCGTTCAGCCACTTGATAACTGTGTACCTGGGTGATGGTTCCGGTTACTTCACTCCTTCGGTACGGGGATGTGAGGACGACACCTTCCCCAAGCAGGGTATCTCAACGATCGACATCGAGGCTGATGGGGACGTCGACCTCTATGTGAACAAGTGGGGTCGGGGTCCTAACAGGCTCTTCCTCAACGACGGGAGCGGTTTCTTCGTCGAGAGGGCCGAGTCGCTTGGTATCAATATCAGTACCGAAAAATACAACGGCGGGACCTTCGCAGACATGGACGGTGATCGTGATCTCGATCTATTCGTGATGAGCAGGGGCAGCGGGAATCCCTACATGAATGTGTTCAGGAACCAGAGCGGTATTTTCGTCGATGAGTCGACCATCCACCAGATTCCCGGAAACGGATTCAGCGTGGCCGTGGGTGACGTGGACAACGACGGTGATCTGGATATCTTCGACGCACGCTCTTACAGTCAGTGGGCCCTCTGGATGAACGACGGGAATGGAAACTTTACGATACGCAATGGGAGTGGAGTAGAAGTCACGGGGGATGATACCCGGTCGGCGGGCCTTGCGGATTTCGATAACGACGGGGACCTCGATCTGATCGTCGTCCAGAAACGTTCACACTACTACATGTTCAGAAATGATACGGACAACTCTTCATTTCTCGAGGTTCGACTGATCGGACCGACAGGGGAGAAGTACTGTATGGGGACGAGGGCCTATCTGTATGAATCGGGGCACGCCGGTGATCCTGCCTACTACAGGGGCAAGCGGGAAATTTCGAGCTCCTCTGCATATCTCTCCCAGGTGAATCCGGTCATCCATTTCGGCCTCGCCGATGAGATCGCCCATGACGTGCTCCTTCTCTTTCCCACCGGGGAAGAGCTCATCCTCACGGGTATCCAGCCCGGTGAAATCCTGGACGTCGACGCGCGAAACTGGCCGCCCCAGGGATTCGATCTTCTCTCACCATCCCCGGGAGAAATCGTGAGCAGTGATTCAGTGAATCTCGACTGGGCGGATTCGTACGATCCCAATCCATGGGACTCCGTGCTCTACGATCTCTCCTATGGAACGAGCGCGGTATTCGATCCAGATTCCACAATCTTCGTCGGTGGTCTCGCATCGAGCGAGTACGGGATCGAGACGAGATCGTTACTGCCTTCCGGCGGAAGGCGGGGTTATGTAAACAGAAAATCAGCCGGGAACCCGCAGCTTTTCCCATACGATGATGTAACCATCTACTGGAAAGTCGAAGCGTATGATACCCGTGGTTCCCGAACACCTTCGACGCCGGATCGAAGCAGTTTCTGGATATCGAAGCCGGAGAGCCCGGGTCATTTCGAACTTGCGATTCCCGCCGATTGGGATACCGTCGGAGTGGGTGAGAACGTCGAGTTCGTGTGGCACCGGAGTCTCGACCCCGATCCTTATGACGATCTCCTCACCTACCACATCCGAGTAGGTCTCGATACCGCTTTCACACAGTTACTCTGGACCGAATCTGTATATGGTGACACTTCCTTCCTCAGCGAGCCCTTCGAGGGAGATATCACGTTTTACTGGGATGTGACCGCCGAGGGGCAGGACAGCTTGAGTACCCGGTCGAATTCGTTTTTCACCTGCCTTGCGAGGGAGATAACCGGGGTGAAGGACGATGGAGTCGCTGCCGGTGATCTTCCGAAAACTCTCGGGATCTCTCAAAATTATCCGAATCCGTTCAATCCGCTGACCTCCCTCAGGATCGAGGTCCCACCGGGAAGCGGCGGAGAACCGTCGAGAATAGAGCTCACTGTTTACGGTCAGCGAGGCGGACTCGTGCGGAGACTGTTCGATGGTTTCGCGGAACCGGGGGTACACCTCTTCACCTGGGACGGGCGGGACGAGAGAGGGGGGAAGGTCCCCTCGGGAATCTATCTCGCGGTGCTCAGGTCAGGTGGCGAAACAAAGACCGTGAAGATGCTGCTCGGGAAATGATATGAGAAAATGATCTTCCACACTGAAAGGATCCCGGGATGAGAATACCGCTTTATCAATATACCGTTCTCGTGCTCATAGTATCCTGTCTTCTCAGCCCAGGATCAGGACGGGCGGACATCTGGAGGCAGACGACCTGGGAAGGAGGAACCGGCCAGGAAGTGTGGAGCGACTCCACCAGGTATTTCTCGGGGGAGTTTGTTGAGGACACCCTGAGTCCCGGGGCTCTTCTCCTCGACGCTCCGAATGACGGGGTGTGGTACGTGACCCCGGCCATTCCCGGTGCATCGGAGGTCCACGCACTCATTATGGATCCCGATGGAATCATATACGCTGGTGCAAACCCGGATGCGAAAGTCTACAAATCGACCGACAGCGGTCGGACCTGGATCGCCACCGGAGAGCTCGTAGGTGCCGGTTACGTGTTCGCACTCGCCGTCGGAACCGACGGAGTGATCTATGCCGGGACCGGATACAACGGGGATGTCTACCGATCGACGAACAGCGGCATCACCTGGACGATCACCGGTGATCTCGCGGGGGCTGAGAGCGTGACATCGCTTTTCGCATCTCCCGACGGTGTGATCTACGCGGGGACGAGAAGCAACGGTGATGTCTTCAAGACCACGAACGGCGGCACAACCTGGACGAACACCGGAAACCTTTCCGGGGCAACAAATGTCCGGGCGATCACCAGGTCCTCCGGAGGTACCCTCTATGCCGGCACGAGACCCGCCGGAAAGGTCTTCAAATCGACGAACGGTGGCGCATCCTGGAACGCTACCGCGGCTCTCTCCCCGACACCGAGTGTCGTGAGAACCCTTCTCGAAACATCTGATGGTTCCGTTTATGCAGGAGCGTCTCCCACCGGTGACGTGTTCAAGACTACGAACCGGGGGACGAGCTGGGACCTCGTGGGGGATCTGGACGGGGCCTCCTACCTGTTTGCGTCGATCCAGGCATTTGACGGGGCGATCTACATGACCACTTCTCCCGGGGGGAGGGTGTTCAAATCAGCCGACCAGGGGCTCAGCTGGTTTCCCACCGGGAGTCTGGCGCAGGCTTCCGATGCCCTGGCGATCATACAGGGACCGGATCACGCCCTTTACGTGGGATTCCTCGGGTCCAATGCGATAGGAAGAGTCTCTAAGGCGGGATTCTTCAACACTGGAACCCTCGTGTCATCGGTATTTCAAGCGGAGAATCCTAGCGTGACGTACGGGACAATCACATGGGAGGAAGATCTCTACGGAGGCGGACTCGTAGTGAGGGTGAGGACCGACACGCTACCCGACATGTCAACAGCCCTCGACTGGTCTTCCTGTCCTCCGGTTTCGGATGGGCTGGACATCTCCGGCCTCTCCTCGGTGGAAGACGGCGCCCCCTGTGTCCAGTACAGGCTCGATCTCACGAGTCCCGATGTCCACACCACACCGGAGTTCCGGGAGATATCCCTCGTCTACAGTCTTGATGCTATCCCCCCGGGTGCTGACAGTGCAGTTGCATCCGACAACGTCCTACCGGGAGGCGGTATTGACGACGACGACGAGGTGTTTGTATACTTTGATGAGCCGACGAACGTGCCCCAAATCACGGCGGCCGGCATCGACCAGGTTCTCGGTCTCTCGGGCAGTCACTCCTGGACGGATGGCACAGGGGGGATCGGGGGTGCTACCTGGAATCCGGAAGGTGATCTCCTTCGCATCCAGCTCACCACGAGTGTGAGCCCTCCCACGGTCTCGGTCGGTGACACGGTTACGCTGGACGGAACCACGATCTCCGACCGCTGGGGAAACGCCTCATCCGCTCAGGTGATTCTGACAGGAAGCTTCGAACCGGGCACCGGGATCGACACTCCTCCCGCTGCAGGATCTGCACCCAGGGTGTTCTCGCTCTCTCAGAACTATCCGAACCCGTTCAATCCCATGACTGAAATCGCTTATGAGATCCCGAACATCGGGGGGGAGAAGGTCAGGATAGAACTTCTGATTTATGATGCACGGGGACGGGTCGTGAGGAGGTTCTTCGAGGGAAGTAAGAAGAGCGGCCGTCATGCGATCACCTGGGACGGGACCGATGACCGGGGGAGCGTCGTGAACTCAGGCGTCTATTTCTATCTCCTCAGAGCCGGGGACTTCCGTGAGGTGAGGAAGATGCTCCTCGTTAGGTGAGTGCCCGTCACGAAAATCATCGCCTGTCCCGGAAACACGAATCACTCCAATGAGGCCTTACCTGAAAAAGTTTCCCTCACATTGTACATTTTCGTCAAAAAATACGCATGTATAAGTGGAGGGAAGCACTTCCTTTCCATAACCGCTTCATTACACGAATACTTATTGCGCGGAGGATTAGATGAAGAAATTCACATTCTTCACCATTATTTTCATTTCCTTTCTCTTCTCGAGCGATCTGCGGGCCCAGGTACAGGGGGAGAGAATTGGAGTGGAGTGGCCTCCCGGTACGGTGTTCGTGGATGATGATTATGATGCGAGCACACCCGGATGGGGTTACGATCATTTCAAAAGTGTCCTAAGTGGGATCGAGAGGGTTCGGGAACACGGTACCGTATACGTATTCAGCGGCGACTACGAGGAATCAGCTTCAATTGCCATCGACAAACCTCTCTATCTCATGGGGGAAGACAGGGTGTCGACGATCCTCGGCAGCACGGGAGAAGATGTTGTCGAAATCACCGCAGACAGTGTCACGGTGAGCGGTTTCACTATTCAGCATGACCTGTTAGGAGTCAGTACTTCCTGTGTTTTAATCAATTCAGACTACTGCGCGATCACCGGAAATATTGTTACCAGGTCTCCCGCAGGGTACGGGAAGGGGATCGTTATCTGGTATGGAACTCATAACCTTATTCAGGGAAATGTCGTGTCGAACTCCTTCTGGGGTGTCCAGACGTGCAGCTATACCTATGACAACCGCATACTGGACAATCTCATTATCGGTAACCAGATCGGTGCCTGGATCTGCTGTTCACCAGGCCCTGATCTGTTCTATCACAACAATTTCATCGGGAATTACGATCACGCCCGGGTGGAATGGGACATTATCAGCAACACCGCATGGGACAATGGCTATCCCGAAGGGGGGAATTACTGGCACGACTACGACGGAATCGATGAGTTCTCGGGTCCTGACCAGGACATCCCCGGCAGTGACGGGATCGGGGACACACCACGGGCAATACCGGAGAATGACACACAGGATAATTATCCCCTGATGAACCCGTGGATTGGGCTGGAGTGATTCGTGTTATTTGGATTTTATAAGACTTTACTCCATTTTTGTCGCAGTACTACTTCCCAAAAGTAGATTGTAGAGCCATGCGAAAATTGCTCCTCCAATCAACCCATCCACTAAACCCCAGATGAGACCAACGATACTCCCGACCGGTGTGACAGAGTAACCACGATAGATTCTTCCGATAAAAGTCGGTCCCGTGTATGAACCCTCAACAATGATTATCCACCATGTTACAAGAAACAATCCAATACCAACAAACAGTGCACAGGTGAAAGAGAAAGCTTTAACGTTTAATTTCATTACAACCCCCTTTTTTGGAAATTTCTTCTACCATCCTGGCGTTAAACTGCGCTTGCAAACTATTACGGTTCAATTGACCCATAGCGATTATCCTGATTAAAGAATGTTATGTCTGCATATCCGGTATATATGTATTGAGTGGATTCATCACGCATTCAGCCTCAACAGCTTGTACGACGGTAGTCTGTAATCCGATTATATTCCATTCACCGTGAATGGTGGCGGAACGGATTCAACCAGCGGCCAACCACAAATTCCATCAATCGGAGGTATACCCCAACCGATAACATATGCACTCGCCCAATCTACCGTAACACTGATTCCGTGTGAATGGGGAAGTCCACTCCACGTTTGATCAACCATTAGCATCCAGCACCAACCAGGTGGCCACTGAGGAAGGTATCCCCAACTGATATCTGCAAACAGGTCATAATGTAACGGGTTGGACTCGGTTGCGGGAAAATAAACCGCATAAGCAGTCGTTAACGGGATGTATGAAGGGTAGTCACACAACGCGGTGATGAATTCGACTTCGAGATCACCGTTGAAATCAACAGAAAATGTAAGGTCCATATCTTCCCAGTCCCATGTTCCAGTCTCTGAATATGTTCCGCTGGTCCATACGCATGAGTAGGAATAGAGATCTCTAATTTTTGGTGGGAGATCAGAGGAATTGACCAATCCCTGGTGAACATGTGAGATGACTGCAGGAGAAGAAGGCTGCAGGAGAGTAGAGGTTAGGGAGGAAGAGTTCGCTACAACAGTGCTGCTATTTTCTTTTTCGATGACGACATTGAATAAAATCAGGTAGATAGTGATAGCGGGAATGAGGATAATTAGACATTTATTCATGATACACCGTTCCTTTTTTTCAAAAGGATAATTGAATATTTGATAATTTATGAATCGACTTACCGTCTTACTCTGAGATTGTAATACAAATCGGAAAAAAGTGCAAGAAATTTTGTACCGAAGGTGGAATTGATTGGAAAGATATTGAAAATTAACACGTGAGCTTCCGGGGGCCAGTCAGGCTGCGAAATGTGAAATCTCTGGTTTCATACTATTCGGATGCGGAAATGCCTTGATTGAGGTCGCCTGCTACTGGTACTCATCCCAGCTGCGTATCTCGAGCTGTTCGGATGATGTGCTCGAGAAGGCCTCGACGAATCGTTTTGCGATCTGCAGGTTGGTGATGAGTGGGATGTCGAAATCGACGGCCCTTCTCCTGATGAGGTAATCGTTGTCGAGCTCCTCCCTCTCGATATTCTTCGGGATGTTGATCACGAGATCGATCTTTCTCTCTGCAATGTAACTGAGGACATTGGGCTCTCTGCCGCTCAGGGGCCAGTGGAGCACCCGGGCGGAAACGCCGCTGTCTTCGAGAAACCGGGCCGTCCCTTCCGTAGCGTAGAGAACGAGTCCCATTTCACCGAGAAGCCGGGCGCTGTTTAAAAATTCCGCCTTGCTCTCGATGGGGCCCGTCGAGAGCAGCACACTCGTTTTTGGGAGCTTGAACCCGACCGAGATCAGGCTCTTGAGAAACGCTTCCTTGAAATCGTTGCCGATGCAGGCGACCTCGCCGGTCGAGGCCATCTCCACGCCCAGCACCGGATCTGATCCTTTGAGCCGGGTGAACGAGAACATCGGCGCTTTCACTCCGACATAGTCGAGGTCGAAGGACGAGCGGGCGATCTTCGGTACACGTCTGCCCATGATGATCTTCGTCGCGAGATCGATGAAGTTTATCTTGAAAACCTTCGAGACGAATGGGAAACTCCTCGATGCCCGCAGGTTGCACTCGATGACCTTCACGTCGTTGTCCTTCGCGATGAACTGTATATTGAACGGCCCGGTGATCTTGAGAGATGCCGCGATTTTTCGGGCAATGGTCTTGATGCGTCTCATCGTCTCGAGGTAGGTTCTCTGGGGAGGCAGCACCAGAGTGGCGTCACCGCTGTGGACACCGGCGTTCTCCACGTGTTCCGAGATGCCGTAACAGTAGAGCTCCCCTCTGCTGGCGACGGCGTCGATTTCGATTTCCTTCGCCTCGGTGATAAACTTGCTGATCACGACCGGGTGATCCCTGCTCACGTTCGACGCTTTCTTCAGATACTCGTTCAGCTCCTCTTTCGATAAAGCGATGCTCATCGCTGCGCCGCTCAGGACATAGCTCGGCCTGATCAGGACAGGGTAGCCGACATCATCCGCAAACCTCATCGCTTCCTCGATGCTCGTGAGCTCCTCCCAGTCGGGCTGGTCGATCTCCAGTTCATCCAGGAGCCGGGAGAACTTGTGCCTGTCTTCCGCTTCATCGATGTTGACCGGTGACGTCCCGAGGATCTTCACGCCTTCCCGGTGTAGCTTCAGTGCCAGGTTGTTGGGTGTCTGCCCTCCCATCGAGACGATGACTCCGTGCGGATTCTCCTTGTCACAGATGTCGAGAACGCGTTCGAGACTCAGCTCTTCGAAGTAGAGTTTGTCGCAGATGTCGTAGTCGGTGCTCACCGTTTCCGGATTGCAGTTAACCATGATCGATCGGTATTTCAGCTTCTTCAGTGTGGTAACCGCATTCACACAGCACCAATCGAACTCTACCGACGATCCGATTCGGTACGGCCCGCTTCCCAGAACGATGACCTGTTTGTTCTCTCCCGGACCGATGTCGTCCTCATTCCCATTGTAGGTGAAGTACAGGTAGTTGACATCAGCCGGGTATTCCGCCGCGAGAGTGTCGATCTGTTTGACGCATGGTATGATGCCGGCTTTCCTGCGCAATTTTCTCACCTCATCCCCACTTCCACCGGTGAGCTTCCCTATCTGGACATCGGAGAATCCGATCTGTTTCGCATCGGCCAGTACCTCCAGGGGAAGTGTCTCGAGTGTGAAATCGCCCAGTGTTTTCTCCGTGTCGATGATGTTGCGCATCTTCGAGAGATACCAGCTGTCCATACCGGTCAAAGATGATATTCTATCGATCGGATACCCTCTCCTCAGAGCCTCGGCGACTGCGAACATCCGTTTTTCGGTGGGTGCAACGAGCTCCCTGTCGAGGTCGTCGAAATTCAGATCGTTACACACCAGTCCATGCATACCTGTGTCCAGCATCCGGATCGCCTTCTGCAGAACTTCCTCGAAATTCCTCCCTATTGCCATCACCTCGCCGATGGATTTCATCTCGGAGCCGATGTTGGTTCTCACTTTCCGGAATTTCTGCAGATCCCACCTGGGATACTTGAGGACGATGTAGTCGAGTGCCGGTTCGAAACATGCCGAGGTTTCCTTCGTTACGCTGTTCTCCACGTCCGGGAGGAGTCGTCCCAGAGCAAGTTTCGTAGCGATGAACGCGAGCGGATATCCGGTGGCTTTCGAGGCTAGAGCCGAACTCCTGCTGAGCCTCGCGTTCACCTCAATGATCCGGTATTCCTCGGAACGGGGGTCGAGCGCGTACTGTATGTTACACTCACCGATGATACCGAGATGCCTGATGAGTTTGAGCGCAACGGAGCGCAGCATGAAATTTTCCGTCGCGGTGAGCGTCTGGACGGGGGCGACCACGATGCTCTCTCCCGTATGCACTCCCATGGGGTCGACATTCTCCATGGAACAGACAGTGATGCAGTTGTTCGCCCTGTCCCGCACCAGTTCGTATTCGATCTCTTTCCAGCCGCTGAGGCATTCTTCGATGAGGACCTGTTTCGTAAACGAAAACGCCTTCCTCGTCATTTCGATAAGCTGATCCCGATTGAATGCCACACCGGAACCGAGACCTCCTAGAGCGTAAGCGATCCTGCACATCACCGGGTACCCGATCTGCCCTGCGATTTCGACGGCCTCTTCATCACTCGATGCAGCTTTACTCTCGGGGACCTTGAGTCCGATTTCCTTTATCTCAGCCGTAAATCGATCCCTGTCTTCGGTGTCCAGGATAGCTCTGACAGGGGTACCCAGAACTTCCACACCATGTTTGTCAAACACGCCGGCCTCATACAGCTCGACACCGACGTTGAGTGCCGTCTGCCCGCCGAAGCCGAGCAGGATTCCGTAGGGCTTCTCCTTTTCGATGACCTTCTCGACAAAGTGGGAATCGATGGGGAGAAAGTATACCTTGTCGGCAAGGTCATCCGAGGTCTGGATAGTTGCGATGTTCGGGTTGATGAGGACCGTATAGATGCCCTCTCCTTTGAGGGCCTTGATCGATTGACTGCCCGAATAGTCGAATTCTCCGGCCTGCCCTATCCTGATCGCTCCCGATCCCAGGAGAAGAACTTTTTTCATTGCTACCTCATCGCTCTCACGAACATGTCGAAAAGAAATTCGGTGTCGTCGGGTCCGGGTGACGCTTCGGGGTGAAACTGAGTTCCGAAGAACGGCTTCGAGATGTGAAAGATGCCTTCGTTCGTCCGGTCATTGTTGTTGGTGAACCACTCCCTCCAATCCTGCGGCAGGGTGTCCGTGTAGACGGCGTAACCGTGATTCTGTGTGGTGATGTAGCATCGTTTGCCGCCGACTTCGATGCAGGGCTGGTTCTGACTCCTGTGTCCGTATTTCAGTTTGTAGGTGTCTGCCCCGCATGCCAGGCCGAGGATCTGGGAACCGAGACAGATCCCGAGTATCGGTATGTTGTCACCCAGGGCATCGCGCACATTCAGGATCGTCTGCCCGCACTGCTTCGGATCACCCGGACCGTTCGAAATTACGATACCGTGATACGTCTCTCCTGAAAAATCGAGATCCCACGGAGATCGTACGACCGTCAGGTCTCTTTTCGTGAGAGCTCGAATGATATTGTTCTTCACTCCGCAGTCGATGAGGATCACTCGCATATTTCCACGACCATACTCGACCGGAGCAGGCACGCTCACCTCCGCAGCCAGGTTTCTCTTATTGGGATCGGTGAACTCGATGTCCTCCCCTTCCGCTACTATTTTGCCGAGCATCGTACCCTTCTCCCGGAGTTTTTTCGTGAGCGCCCGTGTGTCGATACCACACACTCCCGGAATGTTCTGTTCGGTCATCCATTCGGCGAGGGATCGTTTCGCGTCCCAGTGCGAGTAGGAGAATGAATACTCAGAGACGACCAGGCCCTCGACCTGGATCCTGTCCGACTCGAAAAACTTCAGGAGCCCGTCTTCTTTTTCCTCGCCGGGTACTCCATAGTTGCCGATCAGCGGATAGGTCAGGACGAGTATCTGTCCACGGTATGACGGGTCGGTGAGGGTCTCGGGATAACCGACCATGCCGGTGTTGAAAACGACTTCTCCTGCAACCGTTTTCGAAGCGCCAAACCGGTATCCCTGGAAAATCGAACTATCCTCGAGGACGAGGTGGATTTTTCTCCTGTCCGGTTCCATCATGTCTGCTTTTCGTGTGTCATCAAGTTTTGTGATCAGTGAAAACGAGCGCAGCATTCCCCTGATAATATTTACAGGACTCCACGAGGTCAAGAGAGTTTGAATTTCGTCGTCCGCTCGTAATTACCGTTTCGATGGAGGATGCGGTTGAGTTTTCGATCTGTAGCGAGCAGGGGAAATATACCCCCGGAGACGTTCATCTTCGGTACGAAACGGTCCCTGACAATATTCAACAATTTGCTTGACAACCGGAACGATTCGTGTATTATACAATCTGAAGTATCTCGTGTGTATATTACCACAACATCTTCGAAGTCTTTGTCTTCTGGAGGTTTCGTGGAAAACGGGAAGCGGTTGACCTTAAATATCCTTGTTTCGATGATAATTCCTCTGTTACTTTCTCTCTCTTTTATCTCACTCGTTAGTGCGGAGGAGGTCGGAGATTCGACGAAGGTGACCCTCAAACCGGGAGATATCGTTCGGGTTTCCATATGGAGGCAGAGCGATCTGAGCGGTGAGTACATTGTCGACGAAGAGGGCTTTCTCATGCTCCCGCTCATCGGGGCAGTCGATGCCGGTGACGTGTCAACAGAAAGCCTGCGGACCAGTCTCATAGAGGAGTACGATTATTACCTGAAGGAACCATATATTACCGTCACTCCACTATTCCGGGTGAATGTCATGGGTGAAGTGGCATCACCCGGGCTCTACAACGTCGATGCGACAGTAAGTCTCGCTGACCTTCTCGCAATGGCGGGTGGTATAACGGATTCCGGCAGTGAAAACAAGATTATGATGGTCAGGGACAACAGGGTCATCAAGGAAGATCTTTCCCTTGCTCTCGAGAAGGGAAAACCGATCGAAGAAATCGGGATCCAGTCCGGGGATAAAATCGTCGTTAGGAAACGCCGATTCCGGTTCGGCAACATGACCGTGATCGCCGCCATGCTGTCTGCGACAGGTGTGATATTGAGCGTCGTATTGCGTTGAGCACCAACCTCATTCATGCTTCCGGGAGGTAGTCTTGAAAACAGCTGATATCAGCCAGGATTCCATACATCTCAGGGAGTATCTCTTCGTCGCATACAAGAGACGCTGGCTTATCCTGGGTTGCTTTCTGCTGATATTTCTTGCCACTTTATACATAACGTTCTCCGCCAAACCTGTCTATGAAGCAAAGAGCACTATCCGGATAGAATCGCCCAGAAGCAGCAACTCGATCCTTTCTCAGAACACCAACTGGTCCTTCTACAAGCTGCTCGGGCAGCTCGCGACTGAGATCGAAGTGCTGAAAAGCAGATCGATTGCCGAGCAGGTGGTAACCAAGCTGGGACTTCCTCTCGAGACCAACGGCAGCGGGTATACAAAAGAGGAGCTTTTCGAATCCATCAAGGTGTCGAGAGCTGCAATCCCTGGCGAGTACAAGATCCTTTTCGAGAAAGACGGCACCTTCCAGATGTTTCTCGAGGACAACCTGCTGATGAAAAGCCACATCGGCAAACCGGTCGAGCTGATCGGTCTGTCATTTAACCTTCGCCCGACGCTCACGGCCGTGCCGAAGAAACTCGAATTCAAAATTCTGGACTTCGACTCGGCTGTAAGAAATTTCATGAAAAACAGTGAAGCGAAACCCGTCAAGGACACCAACATCATAAAAATTTCCGTCATGGGACACGATCCGATTGAAGTCCAGCGGATGGTAAACACCTGGGCGCAGGAATTCGTCTCACAGGGGCTCTCTTACAACAAACTCGAGGCGAGAAGCGTGAGAGAGTTCCTCGAAGAGCAGCTCTCGGTCGTCTCGGATCAGCTGGATGAATCCGAAAAGGGTCTCCAGAATTTCAAGGAATCATCGCAGGTTGTCGTGCTGGGTGTCGAGGCCGAGAGTAAGATTGCTGAACTGGCAAAGTTCGAAGCAGAGAAGGCAGCTGCTGTTACCGAACAGGAAGGGATCAGGAGATTTTTTAAGAAGATCGAGAAAAACAGGGAGGATCAGTCCGGTGACATGGATTTCTGGCAGGTGACCGCATTCCCTTCACTCATCAACAACCAGACTATATGGAGGCTGAAGGATCAACTCGTCGAACTGAGTGTGAGGAAGAAAGAGCTCAACCATGTCCTGGAAGATACTCATCCGGATCTGATCGTGATCAACTCTCAGATTGCTCTCGTCGAAGCGGATCTAAAACGCCAAGCGAGCAGCTATATCAAGGCACTCGACAGCAAGATCGAAGCACTCAGTGCGACCATCGACCTCTTCCAGAAAGAACTCGATAGACTTCCGGAGAAGGAGACCCAGCTCGCCAGACTCAAGAGGAACGCGAAAGTAAACGAGGAGATTTACACACTCCTCCTAAAACGGCACAAGGAAGCTCAGATCTCCGAAGCCATGGAGATCGGAGAGATCAGGGTAGTCGATCCGGCCATCAGTCCGATGTATCCGGTCAAGCCGAACAAGCGGTTAAACCTGGCCCTGGGCCTCGTTGTGGGTATTCTCATGGGGATCACGCTCGCGTGTTTCGCCGAATACTTCGACACCACGATAAAGAACTGGGAAGATGTGAGCAAACAGCTCGATATCCCCATGCTCGGATCCATACCGAGGATCAAAGTATCAAAGAAGACAGCGAAACTGAAAAACGGCAAAGATGAGTCGGCGGCATTCGGGGACAGGCTTATCAGTTTCAGCGACACGAAGTCCCCTGTCTCTGAGGCATACCGTACCATCCGGACAAACATCCAGTATTTCGACATTACCGACAAATTGCGGACCATTCTTTTCACGAGTCCGGGTCCCAAGGAAGGCAAGTCCACGACAGTTTCAAACCTTGCCGTGACACTTTCTCAGCAGGGAGTAAAGACATTGATAGTGGATGCCGACCTGAGGAAACCCGTCATGGCCAGGACATTCAAGGTGTCGAAAACTCCGGGCCTCACTGATGTCCTGGTCGGGAAAGCAAGTCTCTCCATGTGTATCATCGAGACAGGGATCGACAATCTCTATCTTCTTCCCAGCGGGACCATCCCACCAAATCCCTCTGAGCTCTTGAGCTCAGGCAAGATGACAGAGCTCATAGAGATACTCAAAGAAGCTTTTCAGATCGTATTGGTGGACAGCCCGCCGGTTCTGGCTGTCACCGATGCCTCCATTCTGGCAAAGAAGACGGATGGGGTGGTGCTCGTTATCCGATCTGAAGTCACTGAGGAAGATGCCGCAGCCATGGCCAAACAGCACCTCGAACGTGTGCAGGCCAGGTTGATCGGGGTGGTCATCAATGACTTCAATTTCGAGTCGAGATACTACAAGCGGGGTTACTACCAGTATTACACCTATTATTCTCGTGCGGATGATGTTGGCCACGGCAAGAGGAGAAAAAAGAAAACACTCAAACCCGCTGCTTCACGTAAAGATAAAGTGTTGAATTTTCTGGGAAAAAATCATGAGTAAAGAGGTTGGTGTCGGTATTGTCGGAGCAGGGTACTGGGGGAAGAACCTCGTCAGGAACTTCTACGAAATTCGAGATTCCAACCTGGTGGCGGTCTGTGATCAGGACCCAGATCGTTTGAAGGATATCTCTATCAGGTACCCCGGGACGGATGTCACCGAAAACTTCGATGAGTTTCTCGAACGAACAGATCTCGAAGCTGTGGTGGTTGTGACACCTGCCGTTCTACACTTCGAGCAGGCCCGCCAGGCGCTCTCCGCAGGGAAGCACGTCTATGTCGAAAAACCGATGGCACTCAGTGTCAGCGATGCTTCCCATCTCGAGCAACTCGCTCGCTCGAAAGACCTCACACTCATGGTCGGACACCTGCTCATCTATCATCCGGCAGTAAGCAAGCTTCGATCACTCATCGTCGATGGGGTTCTGGGCGAGGTTTACTACCTCTATGCACAGAGGGTCAATCTGGGCATGGTACGGGGTGATGAAAACGCTCTGTGGTCTTTTGCTCCACACGATATCTCCGTCATTCTCCATCTTCTCGATGAAGAGCCCGAGATGGTCAGTGCCATCGGAGAGTGCTACCTCCAGGACGGTATCGAAGATGTCGTTTTTCTCAATATTAAATTCCCGAATAAAAAGATGGCTCAGGTTCAGCTGAGCTGGCTCGATCCTCACAAGGAGAGAAAGCTGACGGTGGTGGGTAGTAAAAAGATGGCCGTTTTCGATGACAGCCAGACTTCAGAGAAGATAAAAATCTATGATAAGGGTGTTGACAGGCCTCCCGAGTACGGTTCATACGGCGAGTACCTCACCCTCCGGGACGGGGATATCCTCATCCCGCATGTGGACATGCGAGAACCGCTTCGCCTCGAGTGCGAGCACTTTATCGAGTGTGTCAGAAATCAGAAGAAACCCCTGACCGATGCCGCCGCCGGCGTCAGGGTCGTCCGGGTTCTCGAGGCGGCTCAACACTCTCTCGAGAGTGGAGGCACCCCGATCAAGGCATGATAGACTATTTCCCCCTGTTATGCTCACCGAGCCACCCCGATCATCACAGTTTGACTGATCTGTGCCCTTGTATTTGTCCTGCGATTGTTCCCATATTAAGTCGATTTGGTCAGCTGAAAAAGGCACCTTTTCTCGGCTGATCGCTTTACAAAAAAATGGAAATGTGATATCATTGATGAATAACTGGTGTTCCGTCCCTGAAGTACGTTGAAATTGGTGATGAATTTCTGGGACGGGTCACTATGAATATCCTGTTAAAAAACGGAGGAGCTTGATGAAGCGACACACTCTTGTTGTTTTTCTCACACTCTTAGCTCTCGGTTCCCCTTCCATTGTCCGGTCTTATAGTACCGATTCCTTCTTCCTCATCATCATCGATGGACTGAGAAACCAGGAGGCGTTCGAAGATTCGACTCATGCCTATATACCCCATATCTGGAATGACCTCAGACCGCTGGGGACGATGTACACAGATTTCTACACGATTGTAATCCCGGGGACTACGCCTGGGCATCAGACTCTTCTGTCGGGTGCACGCACGGATATGATCAATAATCATCGAATGGAACTCGCCCATTTCCGGTCACGCTATCCGACCATCTTCGAGTATTTCAGGAAGCAGACGGGGATCCCGGCCGATTCCGTCTGGACAGTGACCGGGAAGAGAAATCTGAGCACCACGAATTACAGCATCCACCCCGCCTGGGGAGAGGCTTTCGGAGCTATCCACATGGGTGATGCGGGTCATGATACTCTTACATACGAAGCTGCCGTAGAAGTCATCGACACCTACCACCCCAGAATGATGATGTTCAACATAAAGGATACCGACGTGAGGGGTCACGTCGGGACGTTCGAAGAATATACGACCGCCATCCAGATTGCTGACTCACTCGTCTTCGAGTTGTACAACCACATTGAGAGTGATGAGTTTTATTCAGGTACGACAACCTATTTCTTCACGACCGACCACGGCAGGATTGATGATCTCCACGGTGGCTATCATCATCATGGATTAGGTACCCACGGGGACCGGAACTGTTACTTCCTTGCCATAGGACCTGACATCCGGACCGGCCACGTAGTCGAGGAAATGCGAAACTTCACTGATGTCGCGCCCACCGTCGGAGAACTTATGGGATTCCAGACCCCGTTTGCGGAGGGTGAGGTGATGTGGAGTATGTTCGCAGCGCCTGCGAATGAGAAACGCTCGTCATCCGCTGAAGTCATGAAACTATATGATGATCCTGCCGGCAATGTGAGTAACAGCTCTGTGGCTTCGACGTATCCATCCATTGCCGTCACCGCTGATTTCACCAATCTCGTCTGGTCCGAACGGGACACAAGCTCTGCATCCGAGAACTGGCGGATACTCTATGTGAGAAGTGACGACGGAGGGCTCACTTGGTCTGACCCCGTGGTAATCTTCGAAAACAGTCAGGAAGATGGTACCGCGTACAGGGGAGACATCAGTAAGGGAGAGAACGCCGGTCTCATCGCCACCGTTACCGGTTATTATGGATACACCGATCAACTGGACAAGAGGACATACAAATGGTTTGCCGGCTACTCGACCAGCAGTGACGGCTCTCTGTGGACAACTCCTGTCATCCTGTCCAACTATTCGGATGCCTGGCACAATATCATACTCGACCCGCCGCGAGCTGTACTGGACAGCCTTGAAATGCAGCTTGGCTGGGTAACCTCGTCATGGTTCACGGCCAAACAAGGATATGATGGTACGAATGATCTGAGCACGTTGTTCGATTACCGACAGCAGAAGGAGATACCGAATGAATATCTCTCTTCCCCCGATGTCGTGATGGATGCCAGCAGGTCGTATTTCGCCGGCGAGAGAAACAACATCTTCGGGAGCGAAATATTCTGTCTCCCGTACGATCGGCAAACTGAAGCACTGACTGTGCTGGCGAGGATCGATCCGGATTCCAGTGGGTCCTTCAGACCTTCCATGGGTGTGGGAAATGACATCGTTCACATCGTCTGGGCAGATCTCACTGCAGGGTACAAGGGAATCTACTACCGCAGGAGTTTCGATCGCGGGGCGACGTTCAGTACTCCGGTTTTGATCAGTGACACGGGTGTCGATTCGTGGAATCCTGACATGTCCGTGGTCGACAACAATGTTGTAGTGGTGTGGGAAGACTACCGGGATGGTATGGGCGAGATCTATTCGAGGTGGAGCTCAGACAGTGGTTCATCCTGGGGGGCGGTCAACAGGGAAACCCAGACGGCTGGATTCTCCGTACATCCGCGAGTTGATGGGTACGGTGACAGTGTGTTTCTCACGTGGCAGGATATGACAGGCGGCAGCTGGGATGTTTTTGTCACTCCACTCCAGATCGCACCTCGGTAAGCCGCAGTCCCCGGGGATGTCTAAATGTTTTACCAGGATGATTGTATCATGAAGAGAGAAGTGTCCATGAAACGCATACGTTTTCGAATACCCGTGCTTGTTCTTTTCTTGTTCAGTCTCCTCTTCCTCACCGTGGACAGGGTGTCGGCACATCGAGATCACTCTGATACCGGTGATGCAGCTTCTCCATCTGTTTTGAGGGACGATGATATCCAGGACGCTCCCAGGACCTTACCGGATAGAGATGAGGACATTCTTATCCGGATGTTCGTGCCAGAACTTGTACGTGTACCGAATGATATAACCGCCAGTCTGGAGGTGAACAACAGCTCGGAAAGAGGTTCGAAAGTCTATCTGAAAGATGTCAGGCTGTTCCTCGACGGGGAGCTGATTCACAGGGAAAAACCCGGGATTCTCTATGGTGACGGTGGCTGGGAACGGCGTTTCATCAGGCTGCTCGAGGAGATGAGCCCCGGGATTTCAGGGCTCTATCATCACCGAATATTCATCCCTCTCGAGGATGTGCAGGGACACTCGGAGAAATCCGACAGCGAGATGTATGCCAGGGCCCTTCATTCGGTCGAGGAGGCGAGGACGGATACATACTTCCGGGATAATAGGACGACCGTACTCATAGATTTCGGCGTCCGGTTGAGTGAGCTACAGAAGCACGGCAGGTTCATGCCGGGTCGACACATCACACTCACCGCGGTTCTCACGGTGGAGGAGGGTGGTAGGTCGAGGGAAGTAGAACACAGGACCACGATAACGATAGCCGAGCCCTTCCCTCGAGCCGCGCTGAGCTATGAGGACGATCCCGGAGTCCTGAGACAGATACCCGGTACGTGGTACAGTGGAGACCTCCATGTCCACTCCTGTAAAGACGAGGCCTCGTTCTTCGGTGAACGCGGATGTCCTGATTGCCAGGCGGAGTCGATCAATTTCGGTGATGACAACACTCTGCTCGACCTCAAGGAGCAGTACCAGGCGCTGGGAGCCGGCTGGTTCACAATTACCTCTCACAGTTACTGTATCGAACAGAGTTCGGAGTACGAGCAGGTGTGGTCAGAGTGCCAGGCGCTTTCAGACGAGTCTTTCCTCGTCATCCCCGATACCGAGCTTCAGAGCACGGAAGAAGGGCCTCAGATCGGGGAAGACATGGGGAACCTGATATGCCCCGACGGCGTGAACCACACCGGTGCTCACTTTATAACAAGTCATAAACCGGGAGGGATGGACGGCTTTCTCGAGGTCTGCGATGATCCCCTTTATTCATTTCTCGACAACATCTCCTGGATAAGGAGCGAGAACGGGTTCGGCATCGTCAACCATCCTTCGGATTTCACCTGGGGATGGAACAGTATCGATCTGCTGTCAGACAGGGAAAACGATGGATACCACGGTATCGAGATATGGAACGGACCGACCGGTGGAGGTCAGGGGGGGTATGTCGCGTTCTGGGTCGACAGGCTTCTCGAAGGCAAGAAATTCTATGCCTATTCAGGGAGTGACACGCACGACGATGTTTACGATTTCGGATGGAATCATGCCCTGGTCTTCGGCCCGCTCAGCCGGGCGAGCTTGAGGACTTCACTGAAGAACGGCCGCCTCTATGTCTCGAACCACCAGCTCCTGGGAATCCTCGCTTACGCCCGTGGGGCGGGGGTCTCCATCATGGGAGGGGATCTCACAGTGGCGCCTGATGTGAACAGTGTCCGGTTGTACATTATCTCCGGAATGGGGACCAGGACGGGGACGGTGACCGTCTTCATGGGACGGGCGGGATTCGCCGAGGAGGAGATTATCGCCACATATGACAACCTGACTGGTACGGAGCTCCTGCAGCTGGCTGTCCCCGTTGTGAACGGCCCATTCTATCTGCGGGCGTACAGCGAGGTCCCCGGTGAATCCCTCTATGCCTATTCGAACCCGATCTGGGTGGAGCACGCCGGAGTTGGGGATTGACCTGAAGAGAATCCTGCCGTCGATCGAGAGGAAGGACGATGTGCACAATCGAAGGCGCTACAACCGGCGGTATTATTGATTTCTGATGTAACCTAGGGCTTTCAACTCTTTGAGAATCTCTTCATTTAATTCACCCTTTTTTACACTATCTCTGGCTTTTTGCCTCGAAAGATTCTCTTTCGACAATTCTACAAGCGATCGCTTGAGAGTATTGACTATCTCAGGATTTTTATAATCAACATTGATCTGTTCTCCCGGATTCGCATGAAGATCAAAAAGCTCAAAGGTGTCCTTCGATCTATCCCATACCAATTTCCATCGTTCTGTCACAACAGACTCTAAGAATAATGTGTCCTCTCTGTTGATGCGCACGATAAGTTCTGAGTATGCTGTATCTTCAACTGCCTGGCGTGACTTCGGAGAATTCTCAGGGGTCATCAAGGGCAGTAGCGATTTCCCCTGCATATTATCCGGGACTGGCAGCCCGAGTATATCAAGAATTGTTGGAGAGATATCCAGGTGCTGGACGATGGCATCACTGACTTCCCGTTGTTTCCATTGTTTGGGGAGCTTGATGACAAACGGTACGTGGATCAGTTCTTCGTAAAGAGAATTTCCGTGCCGTAATTGGTTTTTGTGGTCAAGAAATGCCTCACCGTGGTCCGCTGTCACTATAATAAGGGTATTATCAAATTCACCATTCTGCTTGAGAAAGTTCAGAAGTTCGCCGAAACGATCGTCGGTATGTCTGATTTCTCCATCATATAGTCCAATCAAATTCTTCAGCATTTCCCGATTCACCCCTTCCCCGGGTCTCTTCATTTTAAAATATTTAAGGATGTCCCTGCTGTTTTTCCCTGGTTCGTTATTGTGTACGGGATTGAACATACTATCATATGGTGGTGGAGGGTCGTAAGGCTCGTGGGGGTCGAAGTAATGGACAAAGAGAAAAAATGGTCTACGCGGATTTTCATTATTTCCTTCAAACCAGCTAATTACCTGTTTGTTAACTTCATCGCTCGAGCGCTCTACATTGAAGTTCTCATCGTATCTGTCAAATCCACGCGCAAAACCGAGGACGCTCTTGACATATGTTCCTGAGATAAATCCTCCCGTTCGGTATCCGGCCGCCTGGAGAATGGCAGCAACGGTATTTATTATGGGATGTAAAGGGGCCGGTTTGGGGTGGACATTTACCTCGTGCGCTGCCGGATACAGGGAAGTCATAATAGTCATGTGGGAAGGTGCTGTCCAGGAGGATTGAGAGTAAGCTCTCATGAAATTCGTCCCCTTCTCTGCGAGTTGATCGATATTAGGGGTTGTGTTCAACTCATAACCATTACATCCCACGTGGTCGTAGCGGAGACAGTCGAAACTCACTAACATTATATTGTATCTGCCGCGTTTTGCTTCTTCCTTATTATTTGATCTCTCTCCATTGCAATGCAGCACTGGAGTAATGCTAATCACCACCAGGAATACAGCGTACCGTGCCCACTTAATATTTTTCGGTATTCTCAGTCGTTTAAGTGTCTCTATCACCAATTCAGTGTTCATGTGAAGATCCTATAATAAGTTTCGTGTTTCGGAAGAAACAGGTATCATGTTAATGACCTCCGGAAGCTAAAATATATTCCCCTAATATGCAATCATTGTACCGGTATGCTGAATTCCTCCCATCCCCCTCATGTGTGGACAACTCAGGAATATTCGTTATCAGGAATCCCCCTGGATGACACATGGGTTCAATTGAAGAATTGAATAGATCATCGAGGAGAAGACAGCAGGGGTGAGAACCTCATGCGGCACTGTCAGTGAACTGTCCCGCACGGGCACACCACAGGCCTCGCCGGTCATCTCCCGGTAAAATGTCTTGTCCTTGACAACGTTGCATTTTCTGAATATCATCACAATACATATTCTATCAATGAGATGGAGGTCTTTTATGGCCAATAGAGCCAAAGACTGGCTTGCTCAGTCAGAGCGTGATCTCACTCTGGCAAAACTGTCCCAGGAGCAAGGTCATCACGAGTGGGCCTGTTTTGCCGCCCAGCAAGCCGCAGAAAAAGCCGTGAAAGCATTGCATTTATCATTGGGGCAGGAGGCATGGGGACATGTTGTCGCACGGCTGTTGACTGAACTTCCCATTCCAATTGATCCCACGCTCATCGAGAAGGGGAAAGTTCTGGATAATTCCTATATTCCCTCCAGGTATCCCAACGGCCATCCCGAGGGTGCTCCATTCGAACATTATGGTCCCATTCAAAGTGGAGAGTCAATACGTCATGCCGGTGAGATTCTTGAATTCGTCCATTCTAAAATGGCCTGACCTGGATACTGTAAACAGTGCAGTGAGAGAGTGGGCTGTCGAAGAGTACAAGCGGCATGAAGGGCTCATACGTCTTGGATATTTTGGATCCTATGCCCGCGGAGATTGGGGAGTTGGAAGTGACCTTGACCTTGTCGCCGTTGTGCGGAGTGCCTCTGAACCTTTCGAACGGCGGGCAAACCACTGGGATCTCTGCTCCCTTCCGGTTCCGGCGGAAATACTTATTTACACGATGGACGAGTGGTACCGCCTGATGGCAGATGAAGGACGATTTGCACGAACCCTGAAACATGAAACGAAGTGGTTATTCCTTTCCGAAAATCCAGTGCAATAACAACACGAGAACCTCAGCGATTCAATTGATATTCCCGGGTGGCAACGTCGTGTTCGGCAAGAGTCCGGGAGAACTTGTGCCTGCCGTTATTCATCGATACGAAGTAGAGATAATCGACGTCCGGAGGATAGAGTGCCGCTTTAATCGCCTCGATGCCCGGATTGCAGATGGGCCCCGGCGGCAGTCCCGCTCTGGTATATGTGTTGTATGGGTTATCGGTGATCAGGTCTGTTTTCCTGAGGTTCCCGTCAAACCTGTCTCCCAGTCCATATATTACGGTCACATCACTCTGCAGCGGCATGCCTGCTTTCAGCCGGTTGTGGAAGACCGCGGAGATCAGCGGCTGTTCATCGAGGACGGAAGTCTCCTTTTCGATCATCGAGGCGAGTGTCAGGATCTCCCGGAAGGAGAGCCCGAGTTCATCCGCCCGCACCAGGTATTCCTCTTCGACCAGTCCGAAAAAATGGCGCACCATCGTCTGAATGATCTTTTGCTCTGCTGATGCTCTGACCAGACAGTAAGTGTCCGGAAAGAGGTAACCCTCCAGGGATGGGGATGCGATATCCAATTCCGCAATAAAGACCGTGTCTTCGGTGAGAGCAAGAAACGGCTCCACCCCCTCAATGAATCCCTCCTTCAGGAGTATGGCGGCAATCTGTCTGATCGTACTGCCTTCAGGGACGGTAAAACAGGGAATGATTGATTCGCCTCTTTCGAGTAAGGAGAGTGTATGCCAGGTACTCATCGACTTTGACAGTTCATAGTTGCCGGTTTTCAGCTCTCTGTCCACACCTTTGAGCTTCGCTGTGACCATAAATGCTTGTGTGTTTCTTATCAAGCCTCTATCCTTTAAGAGCCGGCTGATGTGATGGAGACTCATACCGCTCTGTATCTCGACAACCTCCGGTTCAGAGTCGGGATTACCGCCCACAGGGAAGAAGACGAGCACCAAGAACATCAGGAGAAGAGCGGTGGCTGCGGCCGGCAGGAACAATATCAGTATCTTCTTCAGCATCCACTCAGTAAACATAAATATCCACTCCTGAAGAGCGCCCTTCATAGTCCATACAGACGATCCTGTGCTTCCCGGGGGAGGGGGAGAAGAATCTCCTCTCCTGATTGTTGCATGACGTGAAAAGTTCTCCATCTATAAACCAGAAGAGCGTTCCGCTTGTATTCGACGTCGATGCGTCCAGCAGGATCTTCTGGTGCTCCCGGGGTCTGTCATCTCTCAGCTGAAGTACCGCTTCGTCCTCGGGAGAGAGAATTGCCGGTCCGGAACGATCCGTTACGAGTCGGCAGTCTTTGCTGTAGGGCGGGATCTCATCGATCGGATAACCCTGTCTCGAACGCCACGTGGCGATTTTCGGCGGCCAGAGCACGAATGTTTTTTCGGTGTACGATTTACCGTAACGGCAATCGGGAGACAACCTGAGCCCCGTCAGGTCATCTACCGCGAAACTCCGGTGCATGTCGCACTTCGCGAACGGGGTCACGCCGAAGATGTAGAGCTCATCGATAGACTGGGGACAGGCATCCGATCTGACCATCCCGCTCAGGGCGCAGACCTTCCTCGTGCCGACATTTGCGGGTTGTTTGAACCATCGGGATTCCCCGGTCAGTGCGTGAAAGATATCAAAGAGGAGCGGTGCTGCGGTTTCAGAACCCACGAGTGCCCGGGCTTCCTTCCCGGAGAAGTTGCCCAGCCAGACACCAACAGTGTACTGTTTGTCGTAACCGATGCTCCATGCGTCCCTGTGTCCGTAGGAAGTGCCGGTTTTCCATGCGATTTTCGGGATATCGGCGGAGAATTCCCAGCAGTTCGGCAGGTCCGGTCGTCTGACTTCAGAGAGGATCTCACTGATGATATAGGAAGACGCGTCTGAGAAAAGCCGCCTCGGCTGTTCCAGTGATTTGTGATCACTGAGCCGGTACTTCCGGTACCATCCCCCGGCGGCGAATGTCGCGTAGAGATTGGTCAACTCGAGAAGGTTCACACCGGCGCCGCCGAGGACCAGCGGCAGGCCATACAGTTCTTTCGGTTTCCTGAGTGTACTGATACCACCGTCCAGAAGCAGTGGATAAAATTGTTTCCAGAGCGAAGCGTGGAGATTGATAGCAGGGACATTCAGTGAAAGCTTGAGTGCGTTCTCTGCGGAGACACCGCCGCTGTAGGTTCCGTCATAGTTTACAGGCGAATATCCGCTGTAGGATACCGGTACGTCGTTGAGGAGGGACCTGGGAGAGATAATCCCTTCATCGAGAGCCAGTGCATACAAAAAAGGCTTCATAGCAGAGCCCGGAGAGCGAGATGCGAGCGTGCCGTTTACCTGGCCGGAATGCGCCGAGTCGAAGAAATCCCTCGAGCCTACCATCGCTCTCACACTTCTGTTCTCGTTGTCGATCACGACGACCGCACCGTTGGTTACTCCTGACGGGAGGAGTGGGAGGAGGTGCTGTCGCAGCGCCTTCTCACAGAGAGTCTGGATTCTGAGATCCAGCGAGCTCTTTATCCTTGCTTGATCAGTATAGATGTTTTTGACAAGCCTCGAAAAATGCGGTGCTCTATGGGGAGAATTGATTTTTCCTCGAGGGAGACTGTCAGAGATCAGTTCCCGGTATTCGTTCTCATCGATCAGTTCTCTTTCGAGCAGCAGGGCTGCTATCCGGTCACGGTGCTTCGTCGACTGTTGATGGTGACGATCGGGTCGTAACCTCGATGGAGAATTGGGAAGGCCGACGAGTGCGAGACATTCTCCTTTGCTCAACACCGCCGGAGATTTTCCGAAGTAGAAGTATGAGGCCGCCGCTATACCAACGATGTTCCCGCCGTAGGGAGCGAGATTGAAATAGTGTTCCAGGATCTCGTCCTTGCTGAATATAATCTCGAGCTGGATTGCACGAAACAGCTCGAATAGCTTCGCCCGCAAGGTACGTTGCTTGGGCTCCATCATTCTTGCGACCTGCATGGTTATCGTGGAGCCGCCGCACACGACTTTTCCCTGTTTGATGTCGGTGAACATCGCCCTCAAGATCGAGAAGGGGTTAAAACCGGGGTGGTAGGAAAACCACCTGTCTTCATAGGATATCACGGAATTTCTCATGAAAGCGGGAATGTCGTCAAGTGTTGCGGGTATTCTCCACTGGTCATCATCGGCAAGGTACACATTGAGTAGAGAGCCGTTTTCCGAAAAGACAGCTACCGAGGGGGGACGGTTCAATTTCTCCACCGGGAGAGGACAGAGTCGGTCAAGTACGGAGAATATGAGAATGGGGATCACGAGCACGAGGAAAGCGTAATAGAGCGCCTTCTTCCTCCGCGAGGTGGGAAGTTCCACCCCCATCCCGGCATGCAATCTGAGACTCATCTGCCTGACCTGCTTTATCAGAGAGGAATAATCTCCATGGTCCTGATGGAAAGATTGGTTGATTATCCTGTATCTCGATTCTATCTTATCCATCAGAGGATGTCAAGCCGAAGATTTCATTTGCTCATAATCGTGGGCCTTCAGTAAAGGAAGCATTCCATTATGTTCAGATCATTCAGGATAATAACATGAGATGAATTTCCGCTGGAGGACATATACGTCTTTCCAGGTGGGGCAGAATCTATTATCATTATGGCATATTTCCACAATTTCATCACGGAGGTTGGATCTGCAGTGATGGCAAACCTCACTCTGAGCGCATGAGACACTCTTTCGACACGATCCTCCTACCTGCATGATTTGAGCCTCATATTGTAAAGCCTTTTCAGTGCTTCGCTGTGAAGGAGATCGATGAGCCCCATGTTCTTAAGGAATGAGTGCACAGGCCATCTGTTAGGATTGACGATTTCGTTACACTAAGCGTATAGATGTGCAACTTGAGATGGGCAGTCTGCCCAATCTCCCTAATGATAGGGAACTCGTGAAGATCCACCGACTCCAGATAATATCCACCACAGAAAACATCCTAGTGCTCTATCATGTAACAACTGACGTATCTTACTTGTCCTTTTATCTGCCGGCAGCGTTGCTCCTTCAGTCGAGCCTTACAGGCAGATAAAATTACTTCGTGATCTTGCGACACTTCTTACATGACAGGACACTAGATTCGCAGGCTGCAATCCGTTTGAACAGAAAGGAGTGGTTATGAGGAGCAAGGCGGTTCTATCAAAGACGACTCTGGTCGCCATCAGCTTGTTTATGCTTTTCGTTATGAGTCGCTCAATCTGCGCTCAGGCGCCAAGTCTGACCAGCTGGTACTCTATCGCCAATCCGCCAGGAAGGTCTGCATCCACGGCGATCTATGACGAAGCCAATGACAGGATGATCCTGTTCGGTGGTGCCGGTTATGAAGGCGTGATGGATGACGTGTGGGCATTGGCGTACGATGGTGAATCAAATCAAATCAGGTGGTACAAGATATTGCTTGATGGTCCCGAACCCGGTGCAAGGAATGCTCACCAGGCTGTATACGATCCGAATCATGGGGTAATGTACATGTTCGGCGGACGAGACAGTAATGCAAACCCTCTGAACGATGTCTGGAAACTGGACCTCACATTAGGCCATGAAGTATGGGAAGAGGTAAAGACGACTGGAATCTCTCCGAGCCCGAGGTGGCATAGCACCGTCATCTATGACAGCTCGAATGGCCGGCTCATCGTCTATGGAGGGAGGACCCAGACTGTCTGGTATGGTGACGTATGGGAGCTTGATCTTGAGACGGCGCAATGGAGCGAATTATC
This sequence comes from uncultured Gemmatimonadota bacterium, assembly GCA_964654825.1. GTDB lineage: Bacteria > Gemmatimonadota > CAZMKB01 > CAZMKB01 > CAZMKB01 > CAZZKG01. The sequence goes on from CAZZKG010000038.1 coordinate 27,503, forward strand.
CCCAGCCGGCGATTGGCCCGGAACGAGATCACGGGCTGGAGGTGTGTATGTTGCCGAAGTGGAAGCGATGCTGCTCTTTGCCGGAGATCGTGATCCCTATCAGTATTTCAACGACATGTGGGCTCTCTACCTGAAGAAGGGTCAGGAGCAGTGGGTGGAAATGTCAACTACCGGTGATTTGCCCGACCCTAGGGGTGTCGATGTCATCGATTACGATGATATTGGAAAGAAACTTGTCATGCATGGTGGTTGGGCATTTATTGGTGGTTTCGTTTATTACAACGACACCTGGGTTCTGGACAGCGATCTTCACTGGACCAAGATCATCTCCAACAATGAAATACTGGCGAGAAGAGGTTCACGGGGAATTTTCTATCGCCGCGGTGGAGATGAGTACCTCGTTGTCTTCGGCGGTTCCTGGTATCCTGGGGGAGTTACGTATTTCGGGGATACGTTTGTGATGCCGCTGCCCTGAATGACGGGATACTTCACAGTGGCTCACCTGTTATTACCACAACCGTACCACTGTCGATCACGGTGAAGGAAGCCATCTTTACTGTCAGGCCGACAACTCGATGCCTCCGGGAGCCGTTTCACTGAAACCCAGAGGGGAAGTGTGCCGAAAATGGATGAGACGTGTATAAGTGACATCATTCTCCATAGGAAACAACCCTCTCGTATCGATTGAGTCGCAGTAGGGTTCTGGGTACGATCCTGCCGGGTTAGTGACCGATGGAAATGCTCCCGGATGATTTTATGCTCGTATACGTCGGATCGTACATACATTCCGCCGTGATCGGGGGTAATGTGAACCTCCCTCGTGTCACGGCCCGGAGCGCGTAATAGAATATTTTCGGTTTGCCCCGCTTGAGTGATGTATAGAGATGAAGCCTGTCATCTCTCATGTCCAGGTAATCCGGGGAAAATCCCTGATCGCCTATCCATGGAATCTGCGCTCTCGATTCGAGCCGGGGATTCTCAATTTCGAACCCCGCCGGCAGCATGTCATCGACGATCACGTTCTTCACTTCACTATCGAGTGCCTGCATCGTGATCTTCGCGATGACAAGCTCCCCATGTCGCACGTTCTGGTAATCGAGGTGATTCCCGTCGATGTCGAGATATTCTCTCGATACCGAGATACCTCTGTCATATTCATCGTACTCCGGCCTCTCCGGTACCCCCCAGAGCTGCCAGTAGAGATAACATCTCCCCTCTCCGGTGAGATTGACCGTCACCGTCCTGTCGGGCAGGCTGCTGTCTTCGAGTGTCAGGCCCGACTCATCGAATGAACTGTGCTTCACCCCATCGATAAGCAGTTCGGCAGTGTAGTCACTCTCCTCCGTCTGCCGGTAGACTTTCCCAATGGCGAGGAGGGCAAACGCGTTGTCCTGAGTCGTCGACCATCTACCCCGTCCGGCTTGTTTCGAGAGACGTTCCACGAGAACCGGTATCCCCGGACTGTCGGGATAGACCTCCGCGAGGACGTCGAGCATGATGGCGTTTTCTCTCACCGAGGAGTTGAAGTTTCTCCCTGTTTCCCGTTTGACATCGATGGGGTGTACTTCGGTTGGGAGGAGTGACCTGGCTGTCCTCTCATCCCCCATCATCCAGAATGAGAGTGCCAGTTGGAACTGGGATGAAGCCGGAATGTCTTTCAGCCTGTTTTCCCTGATGAACTTCACCGTGGACTTCTGAGGTTTCTCCGCCAGTGCCATTACGTAACACGCATATACCTGCTGCTGCAGCTCGTACCTGTTCTCGAATCTGCCTCGTGTGACATGCTCGAGGTTGGACAGCATGTTTTTGTACACGCGCTCCGGAATCTGGTAACCCGCCTTTCTCGCCTCGACGAGGAAGTGTGAAGCGTAGATACTTCCCCACTTGTTCTGATAATTGCCGCCCGGCCAGAAAGAGAAACCACCGTTATCCTGCTGCATGGATGTGAGCTTGTCGATCCCCTCCTGAACGTAGTACCCGGCATCGTTTGCTTCGAAGAGTTCGGGTTCGGCCACACGTGCGAGTTCATCGAAGTAGAGGAGAGGGAAGACCCTGGATGTCGTCTGTTCGATACAGCCATGCGGGTACCTGAGCAGATACTGAAGGCTGCCGGTAAATTTCACGGCGGGAAACGATGAAAAAATCAATCTCGCTTCCTGTGTACCCTCGATAAAATCGCCGGGCAGCGTCAACTCGAGCGGTTGCACTTCGGTTATGACCTCACTGCCGGAGAGTGTCGTAACGGGTGATGAAGGCCGCACCGGTACGTCTGTCGTACTGGAAGACGTTTCACCCGCTCCGGTTGCTGTCACCAGGAACGATGCTTTACCGATTTTGTCCTCTGCCGATAACCGGTATGATACGAATCCCTCCTTCCCGCCCCGGATACGGATGGTTTTCTCCAGGTTGTCCAGACAATCGACTGGTCCATCTATCGCGAGTGATACCTTAAAGACGCTGTCTGTGCCTGTGCCGTTGTAGACAGTCACGGGGACAGTAAACTCATCTTTCGATGCGATGAACCTCGGGAATGTCGGGGTGAGCACGATAAGGTCCCGCACGTACACATCCCTCCGGGACGAGCCAGTGTAGGACGAGTTTGCCGCTACGACCATCACTCTTAATTTACCCTGGAATTGCGGCACATCGAGAGTCACCTTCGCACGGCCGGAAGCGTCGGTTTTGACAATCCCCGACCAGAGCGAAGTCGGCTTGATCCTCCTTATGCCGACCGGGTTGAGGTGTTTTTTCCTAACCTTTTCGATGTAATCCCCCGCAGGCTGTCCCCCCGATCGGGTATATTCCGGTAGGATCAGGGAGAAGACGTCGAAGTATTCGACACCGAGTCTTTTCTTACCATAGAAGAATCCGAACGGATCAGGTGTCTTGAAATCCGTCAACTGACAGATGCCTTCATCGACTGCCGATACGGTCAGGGAAGTGGTACCGCTGAGGTTGGTAACTTTTACGTCGATGTCGAGTTGTGTCCCGGGTCTGATGGCTTCCGGCGCACCAACGTCCAGCGAAAGTCTCTTTGCCGTATTGTCCACCTGAAGTGGCGCAACTCCGAAGGCTCGCAGCGGCGACTTTCCGTCGAATGAGGATATGGGTTTGATCACAGTCGCCGTAACATAGGCATTGGGTGCGTAATCCGCCGAAACGAGCAGTGATATCGTTGCCGTATTTTTCCCCATGTCGATGACCCGATAGTCGAAGACTTTTTCCCGTTCGACCATCAGCAGGAGTTTTCCGGGAAAAGGAGCTTTAACGAGGAGAGTGGCTGTCTCTCCGACGCGGTAGGACTCTTTCTCGATTTCGATTTCGACCCTGTCCGGGTTCTCGAGAGACCAGGGAGCATATCCCCAACCGGAAGTGTAGAAATTCATTGCCGACGATGCTTTCGAGTCGGGATCCCGGAGCACGATTTTGTAACGACCGTATCTTTCCGGTGTATATGTAATCGATCCTGTAACTCTGGTGTCGATATCGAAAGAAGTCTGCAGCTCATCACTGCGTTCGGAGACGTATCGGTATCGGTTATCGTTACCCCTCTCGAGTATCGACTGGTACACGATCCTGTAAACCTCGACGTTCAGCGTATCGACACCGATTTCTTCCCCCTCCGGGTTGACCGTGACGTAGTCGATCTCAAACTGCTCGCCTGTTTTTGCGTATCCCTCGGTCTTCGGGCGCAGGCCGATATAGAGCGGGTAAGGGTGGATGTCGATATCCGTATATGCGCTTACTGCCCTGCCGCCGTGCTCGGTGACTGTGGCGGAGAGAACGCCCTTCAATGCCGCCGCGGGAAAAATGTCTCCAGGTATGTCGACGCTGAATCCCCAGATTCCATCCTCATCCAGTATCCCTTCTTCCGTTTCCAGCTCTATCTCGCTGAATTTCCGGTCGGGATCACCGAATGTGAAATCTCTCCACTCGGAGGGCAGGAACGGATGTGACCTGATCGTGAGAGCGGCTTCCACTTTCCTCCCCGATGCCGGCGGTCCGAAGAGGGTTGTCCCGGTGATGTAAGTATCCACGCGGTCACCGGTCATAAAGGTACGCCTGGTGGGCTGAAGAATCACTTTAATCTTGTCTGGAATAAAATCTTCTACGTTGAAGTCCATCCTGCCGATCTCCTCTTCGGCGGCGTGGAGTTTTGCTACATACCTTCCCGTCTTCGCGTAATCCGGTATGCCCAGGGTAAAAGCCAGCATGCCCGATTCGTCCGGGGTACCTGTAAGCTCTCTGAAGATCCGGCTGGTCGGGTCGAGGATTTTAAGATTCACGGGAAAAGAGGGTGGAGATGAGACCTTTTCGCCCCGGACGATAGCCGCTATGTGTATCGTGTCACCCGGCCTGAAGATGTCGCGGTCAGGGTAGAGGTATGCTTCGTAACCCGATGTCAGATACTTCCTCCCTCCGATGTCGAAGGCGGAGAGCGGCATTCTGCACTCACCGAATTCGAGAAAAGAGATGTCATCCCCGCGTTTCACAGTGAGGGTAAAAGGTTCGTAATCTTCCGCTTTCATTTTTGAAACCAGGTCCTCGAAAAGTACTATGCCCTTGCTGTTTGTACTGGCGCTCGCGATTACCTGATTGGTTCTGCTGAAGAGTGTTACCTCGACCCCCTGTTGTGGGTTTAAAGATTCTAATGAGTTCACCCAGACGAACAGATCGTCCTCCCCGCGTTGAGCCACGATCCCCAGGTCGGTGATGTGAGCGAGTATCGAAGCGTCATTCCAGTACTGATCTTTGTCTCTGACTACGATTCTGTAGATCCCCTTCTCTCCCGTATCGTAAAACCCGCCCAGGTCTATCGGTGTTACCACCAGTCGGTTCTTCTCTGGATCGATGACCAGGTCTTCAGAAAATATTCTTCGGCCGATCCCTTCCGGCACATTCCACCGCCCACCCGGGCCTGACCTCTGCAGCAGATAAATGAGATTGTTCACATATATCTTTTCTATTTCGACTCTCACCGTGTCTGTGTTGACCGTTTCGATGGCGAGTGTTCTGCTGCCCTTACCGGGAAGGTAGAGCCCCTGTGCCTGGAAAGCTAAACTCGACTCGAGATCTTCGATTTTTACCCGTTGAGAGAAATCTTTCCTGAGGATAGTGCCGTCGTTTCCGAGCAACCCTTCTTTGACGCTCACCTTGTACCAGTTTCCGAACTCGAACTCCCCGGTGAGTAGGATTGATCTGTGATGCTGTTCGATCCGGAAGTCGATTGACGGATCAAGACTGATATACTCCTTCGCGAGCTCCGGGTCGACGGGTGATGAAAATTCTATTCTTATTACCGGTTTCATAAGGATCGGTGCGGAAGAGACGCTATAAAGCTTGAGGTCCGTCTCTACTTTCATCTGCGCCGGGATGTCGGTCGCAAGACCCAGCGGACCTGCGGTACTCTTCAGATTCTTCGACACCACCAGGGTGATTGACCTCTCTTCGTCCGTCCTCTCTATAGGTTCACTGACAATTGAGAATCGTCTGCTCTGCCGGTCGGGACGGATGGTGAAGTTAATGTCCTTTTTCCACGTTTTCTCGTCATAAGTGAGCGACAGGTTTTTTTCCAGTTCTTCCGGTGAGACCTCGTAGTTGAATTCGAGACCCCATTCGATTTTAGTTGTGATGGCCTCTTCCCGCTCATACACGAAACGAGGTCGGGAATAGACCAGCTCGAGCGGCGTGGTGTGAAACGAAAACGTTCTCTCACCGTCCAGGCGAAGTTCTTCTTTCTGACTTATCTCGGGCAGGATTTTCACCTCGTATGGCGTTGCGGGAAGCAGGGGATCGAGAGGGTAGAACCGCAGTTTGTGAGGTGCAATCCACTTGAATCTGCCCGGGATCGGGGGAATGAATTTGACCGGGAGTTCGTCATGTTCGATGCCCAATTCCTCTTCATCGACGATGTCGTCTGAAAATTCAAAAGTGAAATTGGTTCGCATAGGTACTTTGCCCGTCGGAGAGAACGAGACGATCGACACATCTCGAATCCTTATTCCTTCATCGGTATACTGTGCTCGGTGTACCAGCTCATAGATCAGATAGCTTATAATCGCCCCCAGGATGATACTGCCCAGGATGAGCATCAGGATCCTGGTCGGCCGGCCGGTGTTCCCACCCAAGTTTTCTGAAGGATCATTGTTAAATACCATCGACCCTCTCCTCTTCGGAAGTAGTTTGTATGCTGAATCCTGTAAAAATCAGCCGGTTCGGATATATGTAAGGTATGATATCCTGTTGAGCTGATTTGTCAATAACAATTGATTTCGGATCGAGCGATCCTCGCCTGATACTTGACACGTATTCATTTATGAGATAAAGTGTTCAAAGCATCACGAAAGAGATTCAAATTCATAGAGTAAAGGAATTTCGACGAATTGCGGAGGATACGATGGTACTGCTCGAATTCAGCATGAGTCCGCTCGGTATGGGTGAAAGTGTCAGCAAATACGTCATGAGGTCGCTCGACATCATCGACAAAAGCGGTCTGGACTATGAATTCCACTCCATGGGGACTGTGATCGAGGGTGAATGGGACGAAGTCATGGATGTCCTGAGAAAATGCTTTGAAGCGATGAGTTCCGACTGCAGCAGAATTTCCGTCGGGGTCAAGATCGATTATCGTAAGGGAGCAGAAGGGCGCATCAGGGGCAAGGTGAAATCGGTCGAGACGAAACTTGGAAGAGAACTGAAAAAAGGGAAGGAATGAGAATCCCCTCGGGAGTGCGGTTGTAATGCAATTGAAAGTCATTGCTGAAAGGATAAGACAGGATGCCCGGACAGTTGAAAAAATCGGACCCGGACCACCCGGGGCCCGGGCCGATTGAAAACACGATCATTCCGGTTCTTCCTACTCGAGGACGTGGATGTTCCTCTTAGCGCAGATGTCCTTCAGGATCTGCGGCCACACGGTGACACTCACTTCACCGAGGTGCGCTGTTCGCAGGAGGTACATGTAAGTCCGCGACTGTCCGATACCCCCGCCGATAGAGAGTGGGATCTCGTCGTTCATGATCATACTGTGGTACGGCTGTTCGAGGAAGTCGAGCTGCCCGGTCATCTGGAGCTGCTGTTTGAGAGTGTCCTTGGTCACGCGGATACCCATCGAAGTAAGTTCGTGACGGCGCTTCGTCACCGGATTCCAGACCAGGATGTCGCCGTTGAGACCGTGCATAGTCTTCCCGTCTGCAGATGTGGTCTCGGTTACCCAGTCGTCGTAATCGGCCGCTCTCATTTCGTGAGGATAGCCGTCCTTGAGGGTCCAGCCGATCCCATAAATGAATACCGCCGGATGTTCCTGCAGAATTTTCGTCTCTCGCTGCTTTCGAGGCAGATCGGGGTACATGTCGAGAATTTCCTCGGCGTGCAGGAACGTGAGCTCTTCGGGAAAGTCGGGATAGGTGTCGGTCTTCAACCGGGGGAAAAGCTCCTGCGCGTGTTTTCCAGCACCATACAGGACCTTCCAGATCTTCTTCACTGTGTCTGTGAGGTAGGTTAGTGTCCGCTCTTTTGAAGTAATCGCCCTCTCCCAGTCCCACTGGTCGACGTAGCTGCTGTGGTCGTGGTCGAGAAAATAGTCCTTCCGGACGGCTCTCATGTCGGTGCAGATACCTTCGCCGGGTTTACAGTTGAACTGTTTGAGAGCATACCTCTTCCACTTGGTTGCCGCCTGGACGACCTGGGCGTCGACGGGGTTCTTGTCGTAGTCATTCGATATGTGGAATTCGATCGGTGTGCGCGACCCATCACGATCCAGAAGGTCATTCATCCCGCTGTTGCGATCAACGATAAGGGGAACCTGGACCATCTGCAGGTTGAGTTCTCTGCACAGATTCTCTTCGATGTAGCTTTTCACCGAGAAGAGAGCCTGCATCCTTTCCTTCGGCGGCAGGAGAGGCATGTAATCGTTGGGAAGGACCTTGTCCAGGTCTTCATAGTTACCGATACCAGGCCCCGCCAGATCAGCTTTCTTGTCACCCATAACTTTCGATCCTCCTTCATGGAAAAACTCTGAATATGGCTTCCTTCTTCTCTATCCAGATTGGATGGTAGTTTCCGAATAGGATAGGAACTCCTCAAAATCCCTTGAAATACCCAGAATTGATAATAACGATGGGGACTTTTGTCAATAATATGCAGAAG
>CAZZKG010000039.1:0-1435 GCA_964654825.1 uncultured Gemmatimonadota bacterium
GACAGCGTGAAGTTTTATCACGTCTGTCACGGTTCAGAGGACAGTTTGTGCGAAGAAGGAGAGAAGGACCTCTTCCATTTTCCCGGCAACATATTTCTCCAGATCACACCAGAAGCCGTAGGGATCATCTTCCATCCAGGCCAGAAGAAAGTCAGCGGTCTCTGCGGGATCCGCACCGGAGATTTGCCGGGCTTCAACCCAGCGCGTGAAGAGTGTGGCGATGAAATCTCCGAAGCAACCGACTGAATCATCAACCTCCCCCGCTTTTTAATGACATGCTTTAATGAAGAGTTCGTACAGGCTCGCAGCAAGCCGTGCTTGCCCTTCTTTCAGGAGACCGTCCACAAGTCCCGCGGTTTCCTCGGGTGCTTGAATGTATAATGGACCACCACATTGTTTTCTATTGACACTATTCGTGACCGGCAGTATCTTGCGCCTGCGGAAAGATACGCACGCCGTTCATTCATCAAACAATCAACACAAAACCAAAAACGGTGAACAGGCGGGAGAGAGGCGACCTTCATGGTTTTGAACACCGTGTTACCGACATTCGCCATCATCGGTGTCGGTGCACTTTACGGCCTCCTCACCGGCGCGCGGACATCCCAGATCAGTGACTACATCCTGTATGTGGCGGCACCGTGTCTCATCATCACTTCACTGATCGGCCGGTCTTTCGAGACCCGGGAGATGATACTCCTGGTTGGCACCGACCTTCTCTACATCTTCCTTCCCGGTCTCCTCGGTCTCATCCTGCTCGATCGAAAAAGAGACCGGGGCCTGTTTCTGCCGGTCATGTTCCAGAACACGGGGAGCCTCGGTCTGCCTCTCGCCCTCTTCGCCTGGGGCGAAGCGGGAATGCAGAAGGCCGTCGTTCTTTATGCCACCTCGGCCGTCTTGATGTACACGATCGGTGCGTGGATTCCCGTCGGATTCTCGAAGTGGAGAGAGATCTTCAAACTCCCGCTCGTCTATGCCGTGGTGATCTCGATCGCCATGAACACCCTGGGAGTCGGGATGCCGGAACCGCTGGACAGGGCCGTCAGCATGATCGGGAACACCACCATCCCGCTTCTGGCATTCGTCCTGGGTATCTTTCTCTCGAAAGCCAAGGCCGTCTCCCTCGGAAAAACGGTGAAAGGTGTGGTGCTGCGAATCGGAGTGGGGCTTTTAATCGGATTCGTGGTGGTCTGGCTCCTCCATGTCGAAGGGCTCACGAGGAAGGTCATCCTTCTTTACAGCATCATGCCTTCAGCCATCATGACGACAGTCTTCGCCGACCGCTACAACAGGAATCCCGAGCTGGTGGCGGCGGTCGTGTTCGTGAGCACCATCGTGAGCCTAATCCTGATACCCTTCATGCTCTCCTTCCTGGGATGAGGGATCCGGCAGCGTCTCCTGATGAACTGAATTAAACAGGGACAGTCACCATTTA
>CAZZKG010000039.1:1535-7396 GCA_964654825.1 uncultured Gemmatimonadota bacterium
TGCGCCTGGTCGGTATATTCTGTGTATCGAGAGAGGAGAGAAAACGTGCTGGAAATACGTGCTCTGAACAAGTCTTTCGGAGAGATCCGGGCTGTTGACAACATGAGCTTCTCCATCGGATCCGGTGAGATCTACGGCCTTCTGGGTCCCAATGGAGCGGGGAAGACCACCACGATCTCCATGATCTGCGGCCTCATGGAACCGGACAGCGGCAGTATCAAGATCGGGGGACGGGACCTCCGTTCCGATCCCATCGCGGTCAAATCGGTGATGGGTTTTGTCCCTCAGGAGGTTGCTCTCTACGAAGAGCTGACCGCGATCGAAAACGTCCGCTTCTGGGGAAGGCTGTACGGCCTTTCGGGCCGGGATCTCGAGGAAAGAGCAAAAGAAGTCCTCACGCGGGTCGGGCTCATGGAGAGGGCGAAGGATGTGCTCGAGAAGTACTCTGGAGGCATGAAACGGCGGATCAACCTGGCGGTTGCCCTGCTCCATCGGCCGAAGCTGCTTCTGCTCGATGAACCCACGGTCGGCATCGATCCCCAGGCCCGGCTTAACATCCTGGATGTCGTCCGGGAAATAGTCGGCACCGGGACCGCCGTCCTGTACACGACACATTACATGGAAGAGGCCGAGAATCTATGCGACCGTATCGGCATCATGGACCAGGGCCGATTGCTGGTCGAGGGAACGCTAAGGGAACTCGTCAGCATGGTGGGAGAGGGACGGATCGTCACGCTGAGGGGCCGGTTCAGTAAGGAGCAGATGGAAGAAGCCATTCACGGCCGGCCCGATATCAGGATCCTCAGTTTGGAACCGGCCTACTGCCTATTCCTGTCGAAAGTCCCCGAAAAAATTACCGAGGTCATCAAACACCTCTTCGACAGCGACGTCGGAGTGGAAGACATCTCAGTCAAAGACCCGAGCCTCGAGAGCCTGTTCATCAAGCTGACCGGGAAGGAGTTGAGGGATTGAGCGGCATCTGGACCCTCCTCAAAAAAGACATCCGGAGACGCGCGAGATCTCCGGTTGGGCTGCTCATCCTGATCACCATACCTCTCGCGATCTCGCTGATCTTCGGGATGGTGTTTTCGCCTTCCGGTGATCAGGCAATTCCCCGCTTCACTCTCCTCGTGGTTGACAATGACGATTCATTCGTATCCAATTTCATAAAATCGGCTTTCGGCCAGGGACCGCTCGCCGATATGGTGGACCTTCAGGAAGTCTCCCCGGAGGAGGGCGGCAAAATGATTGATGCGGGCAAAGCGACCGCCCTTCTCGAGATACCCGAGGGATTCAGCGGGAACCTCCTCGATGGAATACCCGACTCGCTCCGCCTCGTGAAGAACCCGGCCGAGCAGTTCATGCCGGAAGTCGCGGAGAACATCACGGAGAGTATCGCTCTCCTTCTGGATTACGGCTCACGTATTCTCGCCGATCCGATCCGTGAAATCCGGGACTCCCCTGACGAGAAGAATTTTCCTGATGAAGAGGAGTGGATGCGGGTGGGAAAACTCTTCTACAACAAATTCGAAAAGGTAGGGAAGTACGTTCTCCCCCCCGTCATCAAGCTCGAAACCGAAGTGATCGACCGGGAAACGGAAGAGGAGAGCAATATCAACTACTTCGCCCTGTTCCTGCCGGGCATGGCGTTGATGAGTCTCCTGTTCATCGGTGAAATCGCTTTCCGTGACCTCGCAGTCGAAAATAAGGGCGGACAGCTGAAACGCATATTCGTGTCACCGACGGGATCGTTCGCGATTCTCCTGGGCAAGTTTTTATTCGCCTTCACCCTGGTATTCGTTTCTTTTCTCGTCATGGTCCTGAGCGGTATTGTATTTTTCGGAATCTCCTTCGAGAAACCTCTCCTCTTCCTCGCCGGAGGAGTGCTTGCCAGCCTGGCCTGTTCGGGTATCATGGGATGTATCTACAGCTTTATCGGTGAAGAAAAAAAGGGAGAGGCCGTGACCTCAATCATCATAATAATAATGTGCATGATGGGCGGAAGCTTCGTTCCGATCCAGGCGATGCCGGATTTCATGAAGAGCATGGCCAGATTCACCGTCAACTACTGGAGCATCGACATGCTGCAGGGTGCCCTGTGGTCCGGATTCACCGACGGCAACCCGGTCATCGACGCTCTGGTACTCGCAAGTATAGCGGTGAGCACCACCTTGCTCAGCGTAATTCTTCTGAGACGGAGACTGGTGAAAGGCATCGTGTCATGAAGGTTTTAAACTTCATATCGACCGAGATGCGTGTACTCTTCCGGTCGAAGGCGTCTCTCGTCTGGTTTTTTATCATGCCTCTCGTCTTCACCCTCTTCTTCGGCCTGACGTTCGAGGGCTCCGATCAGCGACCGCAGGTCTCACTCGGCATCGTCAACGAAGATGACGGGTTTCTGAGCAGGAGCCTCATCGACGCCCTCTCCTCGGAGGGATTCGCGATCGAGGAACTCACTACGGAGGGGTTCGAAGCAGACGATGAGGCACATCGGGCACTGTTTATCCCGGCCGGTTTCACGGGGGATGTTGTGGGTGGCTCAGAGGTCACGGTCACACTGAAGAAACGCGAAGATGCGAACATCGAAGCCTCTTCCGCCGCCGGCGCCAACATATATAAAGCAGTCTTCCGTCTTCTGGGTAACCTCTCCCTCATGGAATTAGAAGGAACACATGACAGCACGATCACGACGGAAGAGGCCTATAACCGGGCGATCCCCGGGGAACCCAGAGTGACACTCGATGTCTCACTGGCCGGCAGAAACAAGACAATCCCCTCGGGTTTCAACCAGACCGTCCCGGGAAACGTCGTGATGTTCGTGCTAATGTGTGTGCTGATTTACGGGATCCAGCTCCTTATCAGTGAAAAGAAAAGCGGCTTACTGCACAGGGTCTCGGTCGGCCCCGTCACCACCACTCAGATCCTCGCTGGAAAACTGGCGAGCAGGGTGATGGCCGGGGTTGTCCAGGTGATTGTCCTCTTCATCGTCTCAGCGCTCCTGTTCGACGTCTACTACGGTGAGAGCTGGATGGGGCTTATTCTCCTCATGCTTTCGTACGTACTCTGTGTGGCAGGTATATCTCTCCTGATCGGGGCGCTCGTTGATTCCCCGGAATTCGCCTCGGGGCTCTCCATTCTTCTCACACTCATCATGGCCGCGTTGGGAGGGTGCTGGTGGCCGCTCGAAGTCGTGCCGTCGCCTGCGAGGGAAGTCGCATTCGTGTTTCCGACCGGCTGGGCCATGGATGGCCTTCACAAAATCATGGCGTTCGGTTATGGTCCGAGTGAGGTACTGCCCAACATTCTCGTTCTTACGGGTATGTTTCTCATCGTATCGCTCTTGGCGATCCACCTGATGAAGAAGCACCTCACCGTATCCCATTGAAAATGAGAACAAAAATCGAAACTGCGACCATTTTTTCTGAAATATGATTTGACCCGGCATGGACAAAGTAATAAATTCACTATGAGTGAAAGCGCTGCCACGAGGAGGGACCAATGAAAAAAGCATTACTCGCCGCCAGTCTGTGTCTCGTACTCATTCCAACGATTCTCTGGGGACAGATCGCCTTCGGTGTCCGGCTCGCAACGAGTTCCGGAATGGGGAATCTGGGACCGACAAATCTCCAGGGAGGATACTTCGGTGTCGAGCTCAATCCGAGGATCACCGCGATCGGCGGGTTCGACTTCTCCAAATTTGTCAGTGAGAGCGCTGAGAGGAGTACGATCAGCTCATTCATCCCGTTCGGGGGCGTAAAATTATTTCTCAAGGAAAAGGATGACGGGCTCATCGCACCGTATATCCGGGGAGATATCTTCAAGGCAGTGACCCGCTGGCCGAACATGGGAGACTCATATCTCATGTTGGTGAGTGGACTTCTCGGCCCCTCTGAAGTGACGATGACCAAACGGGAAGCCGAAGAGTTTCTGAAGGAGATCCTGAGCCCCTGGGGGTTCAACGTCGCATTCGGAGCAGAGTATTTCTTAACCGACGATTTCAGTCTCGGCGGGGAGTTCGGCATGAGAAGCGGTTTTTCTAAAGCCGAAGTGACCCTTTCAGACACCGGGAGCCTGTCCACAACGAAGAACAAGTTCCATGACACGTACGCGGCGGTGACACTCAACTTTACTCTCTGACCGGAATACACCGGGCTGCCGAGTGATCAACCACCTCGCGTAAGCGCTGTCTGACCACTACTGTACTTGACAACACTCCAGGGCATATGCCATAATGGCCGGGAAACGATTTTTTGTGCCTTCCCCCTCAACGCCTCGACGGGTACGTGCCGGTCCCGGATCTCTCCGAATCGGAGGAAAACGCCCCTGTAACAGGTCATGATACCTCACTCGATGTATCCCAGAGCTTTCATCCTCTCGAGTGCCTCTTCTGAGAGTGGGACTTCCCTCTGTTCCCCAACGACCCGGTCCCCGTATGACTCGATGAATACGGGTTGAGGAAAAGCTCCGTTCTCGAACAGATCGAGCCTGAGTCTACCGTCTATGTCGTGGGGAACGGCCTGGCCGAAGAGATAAAGGATCAGGGGATGTATGTCGAGGACAGACAGGCCTTCGATTACTGCTCCTTTTCTGATACCCGGTCCATGAAGGATGAATATCCCATCGGCTGGATCGTGATCACCCGATATTCCGGGAACATAGGAGAGAACATCCTGATACTTTACGGCGCCTTTCGGAGTGAGAACCGTCCTGCCCCTTAAATATGAAAGACCATCCCTCGCACGTACAATGAACACCGCTTCGTAGCGTTTCACCTTCTTATCGATACGTCTGACATTAAAAAGCGATTGCTGTTCACCTTCGAGAACGAAAGTCGCAAGCTGCTTCTCGACCTCACCGGCGATTCTCTCCGCCCCCTCCCCCTCCTTTACCCCGATAAAGATCCTGTCGAACTTGTAACCGGACACTTCGATGATGTCATGGGGAATGTCCAGATATTCCACGATCTGTTGGTTCGGCTTCGGGAGATGGACACGGATGGAGTCGGCGGCCTGAAACCCATGATCCGAGACGATGAGGACGTATGCATTATCTGTGATCGTGTCGACGATATCCCCGATCTGGCAATCGATCTCACGGTAGTGATTTTCGATGATGTCACCGTAGCGTTCGATCAGTTCGGGGGCTACATTGTCGAATTTTCCGGGCTCCATATACTGCCACATAGTGTGTGAAAAATTGTCCACCCCATCAAAAACACATGATCCGTAGTCCACGTTGAAGAGGCGTTTGAGACGGATGAAAAAATCCCTTCTCCTGAGACTCTCGATCCTTTCACCGGCAATGTTGATCTCGATCCCGGGGACATCAGTCAGCGCCAGACGGATTTTGTGAAGGGTCGTTTCAAAAAGTGTTTCCGCGGTGAGACCGTAGGAAACATCGAGGAGAACATCCCGGATTTTCAACAATCCACGGTGACCTTTTCTGCGCTTGATGTGCCTCAGTTCATCCGGATAACAAGCCGTATCTCTTGACAGCCAGTTCGGGACCAGAAAGCCGTTGACCTCGACCGGCGGCCACGTGACCAGCCATTTGTAAAGGCCTACCCTTTTCCCCTCACCGGAGAGAATTTCCCAGAACCCTTTCTTTTTCACCTTATCGAGGGTTCCGTTGAAGTTGTGGATGCCGTGAGATTCAGGCAAAAAACCCGTGGATATGCTGGTCCAGACTGCCGGCGAGATGCATGGATCTATGCTCGCAAGGCGACCCCTGCTTCCTTCTCCGATCAAGCGGGACAAATTGGGGAGATCTCCCTCATCCAGGAGCCTGTCCACGATTTTCCAGGTCGCCCCATCAACGCCGATCACGACGAGCCTGGCGTTGTCCTTGATGAGAAAAGGGGA
>CAZZKG010000039.1:7496-34294 GCA_964654825.1 uncultured Gemmatimonadota bacterium
CCCCATCAACGCCGATCACGACGAGCCTGGCGTTGTCCTTGATGAGAAAAGGGGAGATAAGAGCAACCGCAACACCCGCGTGAAGTATGAGCAGAGGGATGATACCTGGTTTCCGAAGTCGGCTCCCGCCGGATTGCCGCCCTCCGCGCGACGCTCTCCACGTTCCACTGACCGGCATGTTCCACAGCCTGACGGTGAACAGGAGAAGAACGGGGAGGAGAAGGAGCACCCACCGGTTCCTCACGGGAGGGGGAAAGGAAAGCGGGAGGATGGTCACTGCCAGAGCAGCGAGGAAGAGAACCAGACAGACTCCTCGTCTTATAAAGAGCGAAGGAGCGGCCGTGGTCAGGAATCCGGAGAAGAGACGATCGCACATCCGGGATGTGACGGTGAAAAAAACACCGGCCGTGGGCGGGATGACGAGGAAGGCCGCAAGTATCAGAACGGTCTGATTGGCAAAGAGTGGATTTAGAAATTGGAGGTAGAGAAAAAAATATGCTCCGAAAGCGAATACCGTTAGTGTTAAATAGTAGAACAGACCGGATTCATTTTCAATCGTGTTTCGCCCGGGTGATTCCATCAGCTGGATCCTTCGCTGTCAAAAGTTGTGACGGATCGATAGACCGGGGAAAAAGCCCGTTCCAATATCTCACGAATCATTCCCCAAGTCAAGGAGGAAAGCGGCATCACCGTGGGACCGCGTGTACGATTCCCCGGGGAAGGTTGACGAGAACTTCGCCCTCGAGAATCGCACGTCGTGGCTGTACGACTCGGACACGGTGTCCCGTTCGTATTTCGATGAGGTATTCTGTTTTCCCGCCCCGGTATGAAGCCGAGATACACTTCCCTCGAAGGCAAGGTCCTCTGTGTTTCTCCTTCTCCACTATAGGAACCACACTCAGTTCTTCGGGTTTGAAAACAACGTATACGGCAGTTCCGACATTACACTCTCCGGTACACGGAAGTGTGAAATCTTCGAATCCATCGAGCTCATAGCCTCCCTTTTCAACGACCGTGGCAGGGAGCAGATTCGAGGAACCGACGAATGTAGCGACGAACGCAGTCGCAGGATGCCGGTACACCGCTTCCGGCGCCCCGACCTGCAGAATCTCCCCCTCGTCCATGATCGCTACTCTGTCCGAGATGGAGAGGGCCTCCTCCTGATCATGGGTGACGTACACAGCGGTCATGCCGAGCTCGACGATGATCCGTCTCACCTCGACACGCATTTCCTCCCGCAGTTTCGCATCGAGGTTGGAGAGGGGTTCGTCGAGGAGTATGAGTCTCGGCCGGTACACGAGTGCACGGGCAAGCCCGACCCGCTGCTGCTCCCCACCGGACAGGTCACCGGGGTATCTCGATTCGAGCCCCTCGAGCCTGACGAGAGCTATATGCTCCCGGGCGGACCTCTCCCGCTCGGCCGGATTCACCCCGCGCACGGAGAGAGGAAACATCACGTTCTCGAGGACGGTCATGTGAGGGAAGAGGGCAAATCCCTGAAACACGAAACCGATGTCCCGCCGGTGTGTAGGGACGGAGGACACATCCCTGTCAAAAATGGAAATACGACCACTATCGGGAGCGAGCTGGCCGGTGATGAGCCTGAGAAGTGTGGTTTTTCCACATCCGCTCGGGCCGAGGATGGTGAGAAGTTCGGATGGCTCCACGTCGAGGGTGACACCGCGCACCGCCTGCTTCGATCCAAATCTTTTGTGGAGATCATAGATACCTAGTGCGATCATAATCCTTTCAGCCCTCCGATGAGCCTTCCACCGGTCATCCCCCTTATGATGAAAACGAGTACGAGAGCGGAAGGCAGGAGGAGAATCATACTCAGTGCGCTCGAAACTTCCCAGAATCCGTCACCGATCGTGAGGTAGGTCATAACCGGCAATGTGACAGTGCGCGGTCCGTAGGTCATGATGGTGAGAGTGAACTCGTTGTACGATGTTGTAAAAGCGAGAAACAGTGCGGCAAGGAGTCCCGGCTTCGATAGCGGAAGAATGATACGGCGGAGGAACACATAACCGCTCGCTCCGCAGACCCGGGCGGCTTCAAGAAGTCTCTCATCGATACCCTCGAACGTCGTGACAAGGATGAGCAGCGCATAGGGCAGCGTGAGTACGACGTGAGCGAGCGCCACTCCAAAGTGGGTGTCGGTGAGACCGCTCGAATAAAATATCTTTGCCAGGCCGAGCGCGAATGTTATGGGAGGGAGCATTCTGGGGAGCAGGAGTATCGCAAGCCAGACACCCTTCCCCCTCGGGCGGCCCCTTCCCAGGAACCAGGCCGCGGGTATGACCGCGACAAAGGTGACGGCCAGTGCCAGCACAGCGATGATCAGCGTATTGAGGATTACCTGCAGCAGATCGGTAACGGCCAGAGCCCAGCCGTACCAGTCGAGACCGAATGACTCCGGCAGGAATCGCGCCCCAAACCACCCCTTCCCCACAGAATACACCGCGATCGTCACGATGGGAAGAGTCATGAAAACGATAAAGAGAAAGACCGCTCCCTTTTTCAACTTTTCCATATCCCCCCCTTCTTCGTGAGGAACACAGAGAGGATCAGGACCTGAGAGGCTGCCATGAGGACGGCTGCGGCAGCCCCCCTCCCCCAATCGCCGAACACGACCGAACTCCTGTATATCTCGACTGCGAGAGGTGTGTAATCACCCCCGCAGATGAGCGGGACCGAAAACGCCCCGAACGAGAGCAGAAACGACATGGATGCTCCTGTAATAATACCGGGCCAGAGGAGCGGCAGGACGACGCGCTTCAATACGCTCCGCCGTCCGGCCCCGCATACCCGCGCGGCTTCGATCGTATCTTTTGGAATCGACTGCCAGCGCGAGAAAACCACCAGGGCGGTGAACGGGAAGTAGAGCCATGTGTAGAAGAGGATCAGTCCGTGCGGGGTGAAGTTGACGGTGATCGGCCCGCTGGTAAGACCAGCCCTGGTTAGAAACAGGTTCACCCAGCCCACCTCATCCCAGAGCAGGAGGAGGCCGAGGGCGAAAATGAGACCCGGGACGATGACCGGGAGGAGGACGACCGAGACGACAGCCGTTCTCAGTGGGCCCGTCCGGGGGATGAGGAAAAGGAGGAGAACACTCAACAGGGCTGAAAAAAAGGCGGCCCCGACAGCAAGCCCAGTGGTGAGACCGATGACTTCCAGACCATCATGTTCGGTGAGAAAGGAGATGTAATTACCGATTCCCGGTCCATCCCCATCAACAAAACTGAGCTTGATCGTGTGCAGCACCGGATAAACGAACAACAGCACGTAGAGGAGGATGACTCCACTCAGTAGAAGATAGGATCCGGACTGTGGTTTTCCGTTCACATGCCGGCCCTTTCCCTGGATTTGATCATGAAGTCAGTCGCTCCCTCTCTTATCTCTTCGATAACCCCGCGGGCAAGAAGCTCCACCCGGCGCTCCTTCACTTCCTCCCAGGGAGGGATGGGAGGCGGTTCGGACGCATCGATCCCGACACTCACGGAAGGATACTGGTTCATATCACGCAGAAGGAGTTTCTGAGTATCGTCCGACAGCAGGTAGTCGGCGAAATCGATCGCCCTCGGCAGCCTTTCCGTCGGCAGGCCGGCAGGAATCAGAATGTATGCATCGGCCCCGGAAGGCATCCCCTCCTCGAGGAAGGTGACCTCCAGACTACCGGGCAAAAACCCCTGATCCCTCGCCCAGAGTGTGTAATCCATCGAATACACGGCTAACCACACCTGTTCCTTCTTGAACTGCTGAAACAGAAATGGAGCCTCGCCCATGGGTTTCCTCACGTGGTGTGAGAACCCGGCGAGATCCCTCCATGCATTTTTCCATGCACCGGTCTCTTTGAGCTCGTCGAGAGGAAGGGACATGTCGACCCCCATCGCTGCCAGGAAGCCGTACACGAATCTCCTGCCACCGCTGGATTTGGCGTCCGGCCTGATGACACCAATACGATCATGCCAGCTGTCTGCTCTATCGACGAACTCACGCCAGCTGGCGGGCGGCTTTTTGACGAACTTCGAATTGTAGATGAGCCCCGTCTGGCTCCTCCACAACGGGACCGCCCGGAAATGGAGCTCTCTTCCAAGGACGGATTCATGTTCGATCCCCTCTATACGGGCCGCATTCGGAAGCCGGGCCGGGTCGAGCTCCATGAGCGGTATCCCTGCTTCGATGATGGTGATGAGGTCTCTCGGCTTTACGAGTAGGACATCGATCTCCGCTCCGTTCTCCTTCCAAACCTTCATTCTCTCCACCAGTTCGGGCCCGGAAGAAAGGATGTAGTCGATGGGCATACCGAGCTTCGATTCCGCCCGCGGGATGATCTTCCGTTTGAAAAACCACTGGAAATTCGCGCCGCTTACGGTGTCGACAACAAGGAGGGAGTCCTTCCCGGCACATCCCGATACCATCGGGAGGAGGAGGAGGAGAATGATCCGGCACACCTTCTTCATCTGTCTCCCATCCAGGCCCCACCGGAGTGAAGTTTCGAATGAATTCCTGCAGAACTGTCAGTTGAACAGGAACACATAACGCAAAAGAAAGAGGAATGAAATTACATGAACGAGCCAGTGCGCCCTTCCCAATCCGCCTTTTACCATAGAGAGAATGGAATACGCGATGAATCCAAAGGCGATTCCATCGGTGATGCTGAACGTGAGCGGCATGATCAAGATGGTGATGAACGCGGGCAGTGCTTCGCCGGGATCATCCCACGATATCCGGGTGATCCCCTTGAACATGAAACTCCCGACCAGGATGAGTGCCGGTGCAATGACGGGATAGAGGGTGGTCCCCGCGGGTGTCACAAAACCTCCGCCCACCATTTTCGCGAGCGGGTACAGGAAGAGAGACAGGAGAAACAGCGACCCGGTCACCATGTTTGACAATCCGGTTCTGCCGCCCTCGGATATGCCGCTCGCACTCTCGATGTAACTGGTGATCGTCGAAGTCCCGAGGAGAGAGCCGGTCACCGTACCGATCGCGTCGGCAAGAAGCGCCCTGCGCGCCCTCGGCAGTTTACCGTCAATGAGGAATCCCGCCTGTTCGCTGACTCCGATGAGTGTCCCCACGGTGTCGAAGAGGTCGAGAAAGAAAAAGACGAATATCACCGTCACTATCCCGGTACTGCTGAACAGGGAAACAATATCGAGCTTGAAGAACGTCGGCGTTATTGAAGGCGGTGCGCTGACGATCCCCCAGAACCTCACCATCCCCGTGAAGAGCCCTATGACGAGGGAAACCAGCATCCCCAGAATGATGGCGCCCCTCACCCTCATGACGAGAAGTACGGACATCACGAACAGTCCGATGATCGAGGCGATCACGGGCGGGCTGCCAAGCTCGCCGAGCCCGACTAGTGTCCCCGGTTTGGCCACGACCAGGCCTGACCACTCGAGCCCAACGAGGGCGATGAGGAGCCCGATCCCTACGGCGATCGCATTTTTCAACGATTGTGGGACAACAGTCAGAATCAGCTCTCTCATGCCCCAGAACGAGAGAATGATAAAAAGTGCACCGGACACGAAGACTGCGGCGAGCGCGGTCTCCCACCGGTATCCGAGCCCTCCCATCGCGACAGTTCCGCATACCGTAAACGCGAAGTAGAAATTGTGGCCCATGGCCGGGGCCAGAGCGATGGGGTAGTTTGCAATAAGCCCCATGACGAACGTTGCTACGGCACTCGCGATGCAGGTGGCGACCATCACCGCCCCGAAATCCATCCCCGCGGCCTGTAGCACCGTCGGTTGAACGAAGATGATGTATGACATGGTCATGAATGTGGTAACACCGGAAATGAACTCGGTTGAAAGGGATGTCCCGGCAGAAGAGAGTGTGTCGGAAAAGCTGGTTTTCATCGTTTCCTCGAAGAATTGATGCTCGGACCCATTACACAACACCTGCTGGCGGACGCCCATCCCCAGCCCATTGTAAAGATCGTCATTTTGCAGTCCTTCGACAGGCAACAGGAGAAACGGGTCGTGAACGAAATCTACTAATGGGCAAACATCCTGTCAAATAGAATAGGAACCGTGGCTGGCATAGCGGCAGCTCCGGCGGCGGGGCTCCTGTCGTTCAGCATGGGGGCTTGAGTGGACCGGGAACTTGATGTACTATGTTGTGTGATCTACAGGTAGAACTGGTAGTCCATCTGCGGTAGCAGGTTGTCCTTCTGCTCGATGGTACGCAGCCAAGGCTCATCCACCCGGTTTGCCTTGATATCTTCGTACAGCCGTGTGAATATACCCACGTGAAGCCGCACCCTGTTAACCGCGTAATCGGTGACTGTCCCTGTTTTCAGAATGAACGCCCAGTCGGAGCTCTGTGCAAGCATGAGTTCCCGCGCGGCCTGGTTGAGAGCCCGCCTGGTCAGAGGGTCGCATTCACCGTTACTGTACTGCTTCGCAAGCTCGACCATCCTGTCCGAGGCCATGTGGAGATGCGGGTAGATCCAGTCGTTACAGCTGTCGAGCCACACGGCGTTGTATCCCTTGTATCCCCAGCTCGACGGTGAAGGGGATGCGATCTGGTTCACAGGATTCTCAGCAAGGTATTCCGAAGGTGTAATACATCGTATCTCATCCTGATCGAATGCGATTTTCCGAAACAGGTAGTCGAGCCACTCGGGGCCCTCGTACCACCAGTGCCCGAACAGCTCTGCGTCATAGGGAGCAACGATAATGGGTTTTCTCCCGAGCACACCATAAAGGTGCTCGACCTGTCGCTGTCTGTTGAACATGAAATTTCCGGCATGAGCTGCCGCCTTCTGATTGGCAAGATGAGGATCGTACACATCCTTCTCATCCGACGCGCCGGTGATGCGATGGTACTTGATACCCGTGTGGATCCTCATGCCGTCCGGATGGATATAAGGTCGAATGTAGTCATAGTCGAGATCGTATCCGATATCCCGGTAGAAGTCCCGGTAATCGGAATCGCCCGGGTATCCCTCTATGGAACTCCACACCTGCTTGGACGACTCGATGTCCCTGCCGAAGACCGCCACGCCGGAGGGACAGATTATAGGGGCGAAAATGCCGTGTCTCGGTCTCGGCGAAGCGTGCAGAACACCGTGGGTATCAGAAAAGAAAAACCGGATTCCCTCATCCCTGAGTACTTCATCAATCCCGTAATCGTACCCGCACTCCGGGAGCCATATCCCCCTCGGCCGCCTGCCGAATACTTCTTCGTGCTGTTTGACCGCCACTTTCACCTGTGCTGCCCACGCGTTCCTGTTCGCGTTCATGAGCGGCATGAAGGAATGGGTCCCGGCACAGGTGACGAGCTCGAGCTTGTCTGCTTCCTCCAGCCGCCGGAAACCGCGGGTCAGGTCTTTCCCGTACCTGTTGACGAAGATGTCCCTTGAATTGGTGAACCTCCAGTGGTAGTCCAGTGCCAGCCTGTGAAGACGGGGATCCCACTTCAGACGATCAACCTCTTTACTCGAAAGTTCGATGAGCCTGCCGAGATGAGCCAGATAACGCTCCTGAAGAAGCTTATCTCTCAGCATGGAAACCAGAGTAGGGGTCAATGACATGGTCAACCTGAAATCGACCCCGTCGTCCTGAAGCCCTTCGAACACCCGCAGAAGCGGGATGTAGGTTTCGGTAATCGCCTCGAACAGCCAGGACTCTTCGAGAAACTGCTTGTGCTCGGGATGCCTGATAAACGGGAGATGAGCATGCAGCATGATTGCGAGATAACCTTTTTCCATCGTAACCCTTTATACGTTCATGTGTTGTGATAATAGTGAATCTCGGAAGGAAAGGAGGTACGCTCCCCGGTTTATTTGATCACCGGCTCTTTCTCAACAGTCTCTCTTTCCACAATAATCTTGATTTCTCTTTTCTCGATCCCGTCAGGTGAAACAGCGGTGACGGGGATATCACGGTTCCCGTCAGGAAGCGCGTATCGGGCGGTGAATGTCCCATCCTCCCTGAGCTTCACCGGTTCTCCCATGAGGGTGACTTTTGCTCTGGGATCAGTGGCACCATAAACGATGAGTTCGGCTCCGAGCCTCAACCAGAAGGCCCGCCCCCTCCGTGCGGCGAGAGCTCCGCTCCCGAGAGCGAAGCTGCCGACAGCTCCGGAAGAAACCTCACCTCTCAGGAACTCGGCCATCATTTCCTGGAGCTGGAGAGAACCCATACCGACCTGGAAACCACCCGAGAGTGCATAGATTTTCTCGAAGTATCCCTCATCGAGATTTGTCCACTGTTCATCGATAATATCGGACATCCCCCTCCTCGGGATCCTGAGAACATTCGAACTGGCGAGGGCATAGAAAACTCCTTTTGAAGTCATCAATCCGATATCGACCTGGTAAGCAGTATCCGGCTGCGGTATCCGCAGGTACCAGTTCCTGACATCGTGACCGGTTTCTATATCGAAGTACTCATGAGCATTCTTATCCGCCTCGAGTCCATCGACTTTCTTCACCCTGAGCACTCTCGCTGCCGTATCATAATCTCGGCCGAGATGTTTTCTGGCCTCCTCGAGAGCCCCCTCTGTGACCTCCCAGTACGCATGCATCCAGTCAGGATCGACCATCATGATCACGATACGGGTTATCCCGTACCCATGCGGGAGCTCGGGAATCTGCTCGAGAGCTTTCAGCGCAGCCTCGTGTGCAGGCACGTCCCCGGGAAACATCTCCCGGCGGGACACAGTATCCCGGGCAAGCACTTCTTTGACGGGTGTTGATTTCCCCCTGCCGGGAGCTTTCGTGGTCTTCCTCTGGGTCTTCGAGGGAGCCTTTTTCGTCGCGGCTTTTTTCGTCTTCCCGGTAGCGCCGTCACCGGCCCCCTTTGAAACCTGACTCCTCGAGGACAACTCCGCATCCGGGATTTTTCGGTCCCTGTTTTTCTCGATACCCACCTTTACGGCTTCCTTCTTCTTCCTCGGCATGAACGAACCTCCGATCAAATCAAGGAGGAGATGAATCCTCCACTGTATTCAATAGTTGATATCAGAACATACTTCCCCAAGCTACAATTGTTCCAAAGTATACAATTCGGCTTTCCCCCTGTCAATATCAAGGGTACGGATGACCCACAATCCACCCTATTTTCACAAGCGGGGGAAAAGCACCCGGGTCCGCCATTTTTTCCGGATTATAGACTTGACCGGGAGTGGCCAATAGTATACACTGTTGATACGAGTTTTTCAACAGTTAAGAAAGAACGGGGGAAGAATCATGTCCGTCCTCTACTTCGAGAGGGAGCCCGAGCCTGAAAGCATGGAAGAAGAGCTGGATGTCGATGCATACACATCCTCCACGGCGGAACAACACCTCGAGAAACTGGACGATGAGCTGGTAAGCCAGATCCAGAGCACCGGACTGAGAAAGGGTTTGGTTCTCGACATGGGAACCGGTCCGGGATCGATCCCTGCGAAACTCTGTCAGAGAGTGCCCGGGCTGGTCGTAATCGGTGTCGATATCTCTCTGGCCATGCTACGGAAGGCTCAGGAGAAAATCCGCGAATCTGGGCTCGCAGACAGGATGTTTCTCGTGTGTGCGGACACGTCGGTACTCCCCTTTCCCGGAAACAGATTCGACATGGTCATGAGCAACTCTCTCCTCCATCATCTTCACGATCCCGTACCAAGCCTCGATGAGATAGCACGAGTGCTGAGGAAGACTGGTGCCCTTTTATTGAAGGATCTACGGAGACCACCGCGCTTCCTCTACAAGCTGCACGTGGCCTACTTCGGAAGGAAATACGACTGTCGCATGCGTGAGCTTTTCGAGGCATCCGTCAGAGCAGCATTTACACTCCCTGAAGCAGAGAAGCTTCTCACCCGCTCTAAACTCGAAGCGTGTACTCCCATGAAATGGGGATCACAGTATTTACTGATAACAAAACCACCCGGGAACAGAGATGTTCCTGTAACTGAGTACCGGTAAGTTAATCCGGAAGGAGGGCTGTGAAATTGGTTAACGATCGTTACGACGACGAGTATGAAGATTACCGTGAGATACGGCTGCCGAAGATCGACTTCGGTAAGATCCAGTCTCTCGGCACGGGGATGATCGTGCTCATTCTTCTCGCTGTCTGGCTTTTATCAGGCGTCTACATCGTCGATCCGGACGAGCAGGGAGTGGTGAGGAGGTTCGGGAAGATGGTTCGCACGACGTCATCCGGTATCAACTACCACCTGCCGTGGCCGTTCGAGAAGGTTGACACTCCGAAGGTTACCGAGGTGAAACGGCTCGAGATCGGATTCAGGACGATCGATCCGGGACCTCCGGCACGATATCGCAAGGTGTCATACGAATCGGCGATGCTGACAGGTGATGAGAATATTCTGGATTGTGAGATCATCGTCCAGTACAAGGTTAAAGAGGCGCCGAATTACCTCTTTAATATACGGGACAGGGAGAACACGATCAGGGCTGCCGCCGAGTCGTCTCTGCGACAGGTGATCGGAAAAAACAACATCGACGAAGCCCTCACCACGGGGAAACACGAGATTCAGGTTGAGACGAAGGACCTTCTCCAGAACATTCTCGACCAGTACGAGTTCGGACTCCTCATCGTCGCTGTCCAGCTCCAGGACGTGCATCCACCCCAGGACGTCATTCATGCTTTCAAGGACGTGGCGAGTGCGAAAGAGGACAAGAACAAGCTCATCAACCTTGCCCAGGGGTACCGAAATGACGTTATCCCGAAGATCCGGGGAGAATCGGAGAAGATCCTCCGGGAGGCCGAGGCATACAGGGAAGAGAGAATCAACAAAGCACAGGGTGACGTCGATCGTTTCCTGAAAGTACTCGCCGAGTACCGGAAAGCGAAACAGGTCACCGCACGGCGTCTGTACCTGGAGACAATCGAGAGAGTGCTGCCGGGTGTCAAGAAAGTTATCGCCAAGACAGGGAGAGACGGTACCAACTTTCTTGGGGTCCTTCCCATCGATTCCTTCACAGCGAGCGAGAAAGGAGGTGAATGATGAGACGCGCACAACTTATTCCGGCGATTCTGGTTCTCGTTGCGCTTTTTCTCATCTCAGCCACCTTTCAGGTCGATGAGACTAACCAGGCAGTGATCACGCAGATGGGGAAACCTGTACGGACGGTACAGGAACCCGGGCTCTACTTCAAGATCCCCTACCCCATCCAGGACGTCAATAGATTCGAGGACAGGCTGCTCGTTTATGACTCTGCGCCGACCGAGATTATCACCCAGGACAAGAAGAACCTCGTCATCGACAACTATGCTCTGTGGAGGATCATCAATCCTTTGAAGTTCATGCAGGCGGTGAACGATGAAAACGGCGCTCAGTCCAGACTCGATGACATCATCTACTCAATGCTCAGGGTGGAGCTCGGCAAATACGACCTCCACGACATCGTTGCCACCTCCAGAGAAGAGATCATGGAAACGGTGACCAGGATGTGCAACGATAAAGCGCTCGACTACGGCATCGAGGTGCTCGACGTACGGATCAAACGCGCGGACCTCCCGGAGGAGAACGAAAAACACGTCTTCGACCGTATGCGGGCGGAGAGACAGAGGATAGCGAACCAGTACCGGTCAGAAGGAGAAGAGGAAGCAGTTAAAATACGTGCACAGACGGACAAGGAGAAGGTAATCATCCTCGCCGAGGCCTACAAGAAAGCTCAGAAGAGCAAGGGTGAAGGTGACGGGCAAGCCGCGGCGATATACTCGGATGCCTTCGGGAGGGATCCGGTGTTCTACAAGTTTGTGAGGACGCTGGAGGCATATGAGAAATCGATTGACAAGAACACGACCATCGTGCTTTCCCCAGATGCAGAGTTCTTCGAGTATTTCTGGAAGAGCGGGTACTGATCTATCAGTCAGTTTGTATGAAAATGCCGCCCGAAGAGCATTTTCATCTTTCATCGTGCCCCCGAATTATGGCGGGGGCATGGGGGTTATTGAAATTTACATGATATGGGCGGTGTGAATTCTCCCCTCCCATATAAATCAGGCAGTTATGTTCCTGTGGAAGATCCTGCTCGTAGCAGGTGTAATACTCATTATCAACCGGATCGTGCGATACGGTACTATCGGGCGGGGACCGGACTCGGGAAAACAGGCCATCCGTGGGGCCCGAAGTGGAGGCAAACCAGCCCGGGTCCAGTGTCCCTGGTGCGGGAGCTGGAATATCAGTCAGTACAGGGACCTGAGGGGGATTTACTGGTTCCTCATTCTCCTGACACTGGGACTCATCCTTCTCATCATGCCCGTATTCCCAAGGGTGAACAAGTGTAACAGCTGCGGCAAGAGATGGTCGTTCGGAAAGAAGCAGTGAGGGATATCCAGGACAATGGGAAGGCACCGGGCAGGCTGACAGTATGGATTCATATACCATGAAACCAGTATGTTCAAGACAGGACTTAACCTGACAATCCGATCCCCGGCCGGACAATAAAAAAGTGAGCCGTGTTGGGCTCGAACCAACGACCCTCTGCTTAAAAGGCAGATGCTCTACCACCTGAGCTAACGGCTCACATCTGCCCATATTTTAATCCATTATAACACTTGTGTCAATCTCTCGTAGAACAACCACAACTAACGGCACAGGAGATGGTTGTAATATGGGGAGTAGTATTGTTCAATACCCGGCCACTGTCCGCCAATTCCATCCCCGATCCCACCTCACCGGCACCCTGTGCTTTCCCCTGACCACCGACGAGTGAGGGATCTGGGCGATGAACATGGAACGCCCGTAGGTCGCCGTCGCCAGCGTCCTGGTCGGCTGGTGGAACGTGAGATCCACGACGGGAACCATCGGCAGCCCGTCGTTGAAACTCTGCCAGGAACCTCCCGCATCCGTCGAGACGTAGACACCGACGTCGGTGCCGATGTAGAGGATGTCGGTCGACTCGGGATCGATGATGATGTCGTTGACCGGAACTTCCGGAAGATCGCTGCTTATGTCCGTCCAGGTCTGACCTCCGTCCGATGTGGAATAAACGTGTGCGAGAGGCAAATCCCACCGGAATCCCGACATTGTCACGTAGGCCTTGAGAAAATCCTGTGGATCCACGGCGACACGGGTGACCCACCGTTCGGGCAGGCTCGATCCGATGTCCGTCCAGTACTGACCACCGTTGAAGCTGACATGGACATTCCCGTCGTCCGTGCCCACATAGATCACCTGTGAGTTCGAGGGGGCGACGGCCATCGTGGTGATCGTGTTATAGACGAGATTTCCGCCCGAGTCGCCGTCAGTCAGATCATTACTGATCGGCATCCACGACTGGGCACCGTTCAAGGTGCGGTACACGCGGTATGTACCGTAGTATAGCGTGCGACTGTTCGAGGGATCCATCACGACCGGAGTCGACCAGTTGCGGCGGTCGTATCCATCGATACCGCTGGTAGCATCGCTGAACGAATATCCTCCGTCGGTGGACTTCCCGAGCCCGCCGTACTGGTATTCGGCATAGATGACGTTGGAGTTGGTCGGTTCCACCAAAACGTAGAAACCGTCCCCGCCGTAGATCTCCTGCCAGTCGTCGATTCCGCCGCTCAACGTCCTCATCGTCCCGTTGTCCTGGGCACCTCCGTATATGCGCTGAGGGATCTGGAAGTCGATCTCGTTCGTGTAGAACTGGGTGATCGGCAGGTCATAGGCCTTCGTCCATGAGCTCCCGCCGTTTGATGAAAAGTAGATCCCGCCGTCGTTGCCCTCGATCGTCCAGTTGTGATCAGCCGGATCTATGTACTGGGCATGGTGGTCGACGTGATTGCTGTAAGCTACCTGGAACCAGGAATCACCGCCGTTGATCGTCTTGTACATCCCCACACCGTGCGCGAAGAGGATGTTGGGGTTCGTAGGATCGGCCTCGATGAATCCGAACCACCATCCATAGGAGTAGTAGAACATGCCGTATTCGAGGGTGCTGTCGTTGACCCGGGACCAGCTGCCGCCGGAATCGGTGCTCCTGTAAACTCCCATGAAGTAACCGATGTCGTCAGCGAAGATGGCATACACGATCGAAGGGTCGGCGGCTGAAAGCGTGAGTCCGATCCTCCCGACATCGGGTGAGCTGTTCGGCAGTCCATTGGTCAGGAGGCTCCAGGTGTCACCGCCGTCGGTGGTTTTATACACTCCGCTCGTGACACCGCCGTAACTTCGCGAACCCGGGCGACGGATCCTCTCCCACATGGAGGCGTAGAGGACATCGGTGTTGTCGGGATCTTGGATGATGTCTACCGCACCTGTGGAATCGCTTACGGAGAGCACCTGCTCCCATGTCAGACCGCCGTCCGTGGTGCGGTAGAGGCCTCGATCGGGGTTCGTGCTGAACAGTGTCCCGACGGCCGCGACGTAGACTCTGTCCGGATCCGAAGGGTCGACAATCATCCTGCCGATGTAGCGCGTCTCTTCGAGACCGACATACTCCCAGGAGCCTCCGGCATCGGTCGTCTTGAACACCCCGAATCCTCCGTAGGTGACACTGCCTCCTCCTGCATTTGCCTCTCCCGTTCCGGCAAAGAGGATATCGGGATTCACGGGATCGATCGCGATGGCCCCGATCGAAAGGGTCGGCTGCTGATCGAAGAGGGCGATCCATGTGTCACCACTGTCGGTAGATTTAATTACGCCTCCGCTGGCACTGCCGGCATAGATGATGTCCCGATCCCGCGGATCGACGGCCAGATCCGTTATCCGGCCCCCGATGTTGGTCGGCCCGGCAGGTACCCAGGTGACCTGCCTGAGACCCGGGAGCGTCCGGCCTCTCCCCCGGATCGCGTCGGCCACCGCTTCCTGGTAGGCCGCCTGGTTCACTTCTCCGATGGGATAGGCCCTCTGGGCGAAGAACCAATCACTGGGTGTGAATCCTCTCTCCTCTTCTTCCGGAGATTCCCGGTCGACCCAATGCTCGGCGCCGTCGGGAGCCTCCCTCCTCACAATCGGTGTCGAGCACGCGATCAATGATACAAGAAAACAGATCGTAATCAGACAGACCCATATCGATTTCATCATCTCTCTCCTCCGTCACCCATGGACATCGTTCCTCCCCATGGAGCCAGTTGAAGACATCGTACTTCTCCAATTAAGCTCCCTCACGACATCGTTCCTCCCCATGATAGCAGATCTCGACTCTCATGTCAATCAGAAGTCATACGCGGAAAGCGGAGCACGCGATGAGAACGCACATAACTTATTTTTATATAACGATCTATTAAATTCGCTTGACATTTTCTCGTATTCTGTTGTATCATGAGTGGAGGGAATAAGAAACATTGACCCATATCTGGGTCCATTATCCACAACCATTACTTTAAAAACCGATATCATCTTCCCTCCTGCCACTTATAGACTATCCTTCAACGATGGAGACTCTTAGATAGATGAACGTAGTGAGATCTTGATCGTCGTCCTTCGACAGAAAGGAGCTGTTTAAAATGATAACAACTAAACGGCTCGCCTCAACGATTGGGTTACTATTACTCGTTCGAGCCACGCTCTTCGCAGTGGGTTGGGCAAAGACGTTCGGCGGTCTTAGGGATGAAACCGCATCATCCGTTCAGCAGACAGTGGATAGTGGTTATGTTGTTGCCGGTAATTCCGAAGACGGTGCTTGGTTGATAAGGATCGATGCAACAAGCCTGGTTTCCTGGCAGAAGACCTACAGCGCGGGTTCTGTCCGTGATGTCAACCAGAACGCCGACGGCAGTTACATCGTTGCCGGAACTACATCCCTTGGTGCCGGTGGGAATGATATGTGGGTGTTAAAGCTTGATGGCTCAGGTAATGTCGAGTGGGAGAAGTCGTATGGTCTTTAGATCGGAAATGAGAACACCGAAAGCGACCCACATATCCAGCAGACTCTTGGTGGAAGGTACATCGTCGCCGGTACCGCTACGCCAATTGGAATAAACTCAAAGGCCTGGGTGTTAAAATTAGAGGCAGACGGTAGTATTTACTGGCAGAAGACATACAGCACAATTTCCGATTATATTGTATCCTCAATCCAGCAGACTTCCGATGAGGGTTACATTCTGGCAGGTAGAAAGGGTGATTATAACGATATTACGAACATGGGTGATGCATGGATTATGAAGCCTGACGTTAGCGGAACTATCGAATGGCAGTATACCTATGGCGGTTCTGAATCGCCGGAAACGGATGACGATTTAATCTCATCCATCCAGTAGACCACTGGCCGGTGCGGATGGCAAACCCGTCCCCGGATATCCGGGCAAATGGTTCCGATGGTCCGGTAACGATAACTGGCGGCGAGGTTCTTTCCATTACGATTACCCTTGACGCCGTGGGTAGAATTCAGGATGATGCGGACTGGTGGCCACTGGCATCAACACCGATGGGATGGTAGCACTATGCCGTTGGTGCGGGCTGGACATCAGGCTTCGCTGTTACGTATGGAGGGCCTCTCTTTGACCTGCCGAGATACGAAGTACTGCGAATGTCCATTCTGCCCGCGGGTAGCTACACCTTCCATTTCGGCGTTGATATGAACATGAACGGTGTTTTGAATCCCGGCCAGCTGTATTACGATAGTGTGGAGGTGACCGTAATACCGTAGGCATAGAAGCGGTCAAATCACGTCTTCATGTAATATTATATTAAGGATAAGGATCGAATAATGAGAGTGGGGAAGAAGGGGGAGTGCCTGTCCCCTTCTCCCCTGATTTCAACTGGATGGGACTTCCACTTCACTCGATCCGGATTTTGTGAGTCGCTGTTACGACACTACCATCACGGATTGACAACCGTGAAATCGAAGAAATCCCGCGAATACACCAGGTCGGGATACAGTCCGAACTTCATGATGTAGGTGTACTCACCCAGCGGAGCGATGCCCGGAACGAACTGGTTCAGGTGCACCGACGGTGTCGCATTGGCCTGCATCGTTACCTGGAACGGTCCGAAGATTGGATTGCCCCAATATGGGGTCCCTCCCGGCAGGAGAACCTCGGACCACACCTGGAGAGAGACCGGGTAATCAGCCGTATTCTCCGCATCCACCTGGAATCCGAGATCGGTCCCCCTCGGAACGGTCTGGCTATCCGGCGTGAGCGTCACCGACACGGGGTACGTGAGCTCGAGAAACACATCATCGATGTACCAGCCGGGGCCGTTCCCGGAACCGTCGGAACCGAATGTGAACTTGAACTTGACATCTTCCCCGAGGTAACCGGTCAGATCGAACGTCACGAACTCCCAGCCGTCACTCGCCCCGGTGAAACCAGGTTCACCGTTCCATCCCATCGATGGCGTCGGGTAACCGCTGACCGGTGTGATGACATTGTAAGTCGAACCGCCGTCGGTCGAGATCTTCACGTTTCCACCGTCTCTGCCTGACTGAGTATCGTAGTAGTGGTAGAAATTGAAGGTCCCCGAAGTCGCCTCGACCAGGCTGTAAATTTTCGAGTAGAGCGGTGAGTTGGCGTTGTTGCCGTAAGCCCCGTCGAGATTGGTGGCCCAGCAGTTATCGCCCCAGTGAGCTCCGCCGGGACCGTAGCTCGAGGGTGCGCCCCACTCCCACATCATCAGACCTGTGTAACCGCCCTCGTCATCTTCGAAGCTCTCGGCCTGACCGAGGGCGAAGGAGACGGTGCTGGTATCACCCTCGACGATATTTGCGGTTTTCTTCTCACCGACGTAAGTCGCCATCACAGCTTCCACCTGATATGAAGCTCCCCCCGGTATGGTGAACGAGTAGTAGCCGTCGGCGGCCGTGGTCTGCGGAGCGAGCGGTGTGTTGAGAACCGACACGGTTGCCCCGTCGATCGGCTGTCCGTCGAGAGCGCTCCTGACCCAGCCTTCGAGGAAACCCGGCAGTGCCGCTTCGAGAGCGAAGTCGAGATGGGAAGAGCTGTCGGGCGGTACGTAAGTCGCCTGCTGCTGCGACCGATACCCGTATGAATTCGCCTCGACCGTGTAGGTCGTGTCGTCTTTACAGGACAGCTTGTAGAATCCCGTGGTGTCGGTCGATGAGGACCTGCTCCCGCCGACCAGGCTCACAGTCGCATCTAGCGGATCCCCGGTATCGACATCCGTCACGTACCCCTCGATGCTCCCCATCGGCTCCGAGAGACCGGAAGACTGATAAATCTCCTTCGTGCCGGTGTTCTGCACTAAGGCGATAACCCCCATGTTCATATAGTTCCATGATGGGTCGATCGTGAAATTCCGGGTGATGGTCACATTCTCACCCGGGTTCGAGATGAGCAGGGTTTCCTCCGGCAGGATGTCCCTCACGACATTGTTATATACCTCCCCACCCGATGGGAGTGAATCCTCGTAGACCACGAACATGACGACATTGGTGCCGCCCGGCAGCGCATCGATCACTTCTATGTGGGCTTCGACATTCCCTGAAGTGTCGTCAAGCGTACCGTAGAACTCGAGTAAGAGGGGGGATGGATCTCCGAGATGACTGTTGATGACGGTCACGTATTCCCCGTACGTACCGGTCCAGCCGCCGACCACGTCCTCCCACCCGTCGAAATGGCAGGTGGGGAATGCCGGTGAGGGATCGTACCACTCGACCCGTCCCTCGGTTTCAGGGGTTGAGAACTCATCACCCCAATGGTATCTCAATATGACGAATTGCTGAGGATCATACACTTTCGACAGACTGTCGAGAGCCGCTTCCGCGTAAGGGCAGAAGCCTCACCAGGTGCCTGTCGCGAGTTCGGCGACGACGGTCCTGTCCGTCCCGCTCCATGCGAGAGCCGGAACCGCCAGCGAAAGGATCACGGAGACGAGAATGAGATTTTTCATCTTGCCACCTCCTCGTAGAGTATGCGGAGTACGTATTTCCGTAATGGACCCCTGAATTGTAACATGCCAGCAATATTTTGTCAACCGAGGGAACGCCTTCCTCCCGCAGGGGAAAGAGCTGCTGGCCTGTTCGAATGCGAGTATTGACAGATTGTTCACCCTCTCCTATAATAGGTTTAGAGTTCCGGCCGTATCTGGGGGAAGAGAAACAGTTTCAGGCTTTCTTTGGATTCAATATCACTGCGATTGAGAAAATACAATCCTGCTGTCCAACGATCCGAATGAAGGAGGCATGAAATGAGGATCTCTTCTGTTACCACATTCCTTCTTATTTTACCATTTTTCCTTCAGGCAGGAGGTGAAGATGTAAGGAACCCCAAACACGGTGGCGGCGGTAAGCCGGTAACCCTTCTCAGTGAAGATCAGACCCTCACAACCAGAGCTGATTCTCTCAACATGAGACTCGTCGGCCATCACCCCACGTCGTGGTCCACCAGGGGAATTGCCGTGAGAGGCAACTATACATACGTCGCTGATTTCATGGCGGGTTTCAGGATAATCTCGGTGGCTGACCCGGAAAACCCGGTTGAAGTGGGCTACTACCTGACACCTGGCGAAGCTGAAGATGTTTTTATAGATGGCTCATATGCTTACGTGGCGGATGGCTCCGAAGATCTGAGGATCATCTCCATATCAGATCCCGCAAACCCGGTTGAAGTAGGCTTTTATAATACCACTGATGCATTCTGGGATGTCAAGGTCCACGGTTCGAACGCTTACGCCGCGAACGCAAACTACGGGATGAAAGTGATTTCCATACTGAATCCGGAGAACCCGGTGGAGATCGGATCGTACGATACGCATTTCGCCTGGAATGTGACAATAGAAGACACTTTAGCCTACATCGCCGATGCATCCGGAGGGCTTCTGATAGTCTCAATATCAGATCCCACCAACCCGGTCGAAGTCGGACGGTATGAGACCCCGGATTTCGATGACTTCAGGGATGTAGTTATCAGCACACCCTATGCCTACACTGCAGAGGGAAACACAGGATTCAAGATATACTCGGTTTCTGATCCAACAAACCCTGTTCTCCTGGGTTCGTACGATACGAGTGGTTACTCGCATGCCATAGACATAGACGGCTCCTTCGCGTACATTGCTGACGGTGCAGCAGGTGTAAGAGTGATTGATTTCTCCGACCGACAGAATCCCACCGAAGTCGGGTATTACAATACCAGCGAATACTCGCTGGATGTTGATGTTTACGGATCTTATGTCTATGTTGCTGATCGTGCCGGGGGGCTATTGATTCTCGAGTACACCGGACCTACCGGTATTGAGGATTCAGCAGATGAAGGAGCCCTCTTCCCCCGGACCGGTGCCCTCTCACAGAACTACCCGAATCCATTCAATCCCTCGACTACGATCTCTTTCGATATCCCGGGCGAGAGAAGCGGAAAAGCACGTCTTGAAGTTTATGATATTCGGGGGAGACATATCAGAACATTGATCGATACTGTTCTCGAGCCGGGCAATCATCAGACAATCTGGAACGGGAGAGATGACAGAGGGCTGCCAGTACCGTCAGGTATTTACTTCTGTACATTGAAAACAGGGGACAGAGTGTACTCGAGAAAGATGACCGTGATGAAATAAAATTGAGTTGAGGAAATGCCCCGCAAAGGTATTCGTCCAATCACGAAGTGTATATTATAGAACCACTAACAGGAATAACAGCAAATATCGTCCATTCGTACTTGACATGCCCCCTTCCGGTACCTATAGAATGACATCGGCGCTATCTGCGCTCATCAAGCAGCATCGAACGTTGTTCGATATCCACAGGATTCTTGATGCCCGGCTCAAGGGGATGAGAGTATCCACATTTTCCATTAATTGTTCTTCGACTCGAGGGGGAACATGAGAAGAATATTTTTTGTTTATGCGATCATCGGCTTCGTGGTGTTATCCACCCAGCTTGGTAACACCACCGACACGCTTGTTGCACAGCAGTCCCCCAAGGCTGAATCCATAACCCCACAGAAACTCAGCGTCGCCGAGCAGGTCCTTTCTCTGGAGAATAATTGCGCCGCAACAGCTGAAGCAAGATCAAACCGGAATGCAGCGACACCGCTCTATGAACGGCTCGGCGGGGAGAAGAAGATTCACGATCTGGCCAGGGAGATCGTGAGACTTCACCTTCAAAACGATGCGATCAAACACCTCTTCACCGGACTTGATACAGATCTATTAGCGAAGCGGGTAGCCGAATTCGTGATTTCCGGTACGGGTGGTCCGGATATCTATACCGGACGGGATATGAAAACTTCTCATGAACACCTGGCGCTCACGAATGCGGATTTCCTGGCAGCAGGTGGTGACGTGATTCAGGCGATGAAGAACCTCGGCCACGGCGAAGAAGAGATCGACGAGGTTGTGTGCATTCTGGTCTCGTTGCGCGACCAGGTAATCTTCGGAGAATAATACCGGTAAAATTTACATCAGTCCCACATATGATAGTATTAAATCGGGTTGCGACGGTATCAGAATAGCTCTCAGAGAGCCAGGTTTTGTCGATCGTCGATAACGGTGGACTGCCGCCCCTTACTTCAGAGATCGGGGCAGAGTGAAAAGATCAATCGGGAGCGCCCCATTTTACCGCTACGGCAGAGAGCCGGTGTACACGAGCTTCACGGCATCCGCGATCACGTATCCGTCTGCATCGTCTGAAAGCATGATCCCCTGGGAACGATTGTTGTCGAATTCGAAGCTGCCGAGATACACCCACTCATCATCAGGGGTGGACTGATCGACCAGTATCCAGTTGCTCAAGCTGTCCCTGTCCCGTACCCGGTAATGAGCATCCGTTGCCATGAGAGGTGAATATGGATGATCGAACTTCCAGACGAACACGCCGTATTTTCCCGGCGAGACGACGTTATCGACCCTCCAGCCGGCTGTGTTGTCACCGCTGCCTGCCGGATTGTACATGAAACTCCCTCCATCGGCATCGGCATAGTTCATCGTCTGCCATGATCCGTCCATGATCCGGAATCCGGCATCGGTATCGTCGACTACCGGGGTTGTCACTCCCTCCCTGAGCATGGCCGGGTCACCGTAGAGATTGTAATCATACATGTTCATATACTCGTACACGTGATCCCAGCCGTAATTCTGGTTACTGTAGAATTTACCATCGTAGAGAGCGTTACCCACCATTTCGGAACCATCGGGACCGTCTATCATGAAACGGTTGAATTCATAACAGAGCGACTCCGCACCACCCGGCGATGCAGGCCAGTCAGCCGACACCGCAGCCGGACGCGAAGCGCTGAGCATGGCTGCCGCTGCACCGAAGAAATGTTTGGTGAGGAGATCCACCCCCAGGTTACCATAAATTGTGGGCTCGGGATATCCGACCAGACAGGAAACCGCGAATACGATCGACGGATAATCGTCATCCAGATTCGAGTTAACGCTGATGAGAAAGGGCATCGACAGCTCGTTGCTCTCGGGGACACCGTCACCGTCATCCCACTGCCAGATACTTCTGCCCACCCCGTTCGGCCCGCCGTGACCCGACCAGTTGACCACAGCGTACTGGCCGTTTCTCCAGTCGGTGATGAACGCGGATTCACTGATGGCAGGCCAGCTGTAATCCGAGGTTCTCAGACCGGCCTGCTCACTGTAGCGGCTGACCGTCCAGCCGCCAAGGATATCGGTTTCGATCTGATCCTGCAGTCTGGCACCGTCGCAGAACGGATAACCCTGGTAGTCCTGGTTCTCGAAGAAGAGGATCGCCCCCGGCTGAAGCGCCTGGTTTTTCCACGGACCGGTGTCCTGCTCGAATGATGCGATCTTGTTCAACGCATAGTTAACCCGGTTCGGCAGGCTGGTGGGGATTCGGCCAACATAAATATCCGCCAGGAAATCGGGACTGTCATCACCGTATTCGCCGTAGTATCCATCGCCGTCACTGTCCCATGACTCGTCGTCTGGAAGCGACAGGTCGGCGTAGTAGTAGTCCGTCGGTACCTCACCGGGGTAGGTGTAAGGATCGTCAACGTCGAAATTGTGATCATTCGGGTCCGGAAAACAGTAACGCATGGGGACCGTCTCGTAGTCACCCACAATCAGCAGGTGCTCGACACCCCAGGTCAGATACGAAGCCCTGAAAAAATTGCGAATCTGCTCGGCGAGATCACGGCCGGACTGCTGCGCGATCGAAGGGTTGCTGACGAGCAAGATCAGAACATTGTTCCCGGTGTCCTTCTTCCATTGATAGAAACTGGAAGATGTTATATAGTCAACGAGCGATTCATCGGTGAGGATGACGTAGTCATAGGGTTCCTGCATTGTCTCGGTAAGAGCTTTTGAAGGAATATACAACCCTTTCATCTCATCATAATTGATGAACAGCTTAGCTGCGCGCGCATCCGCAATTTGATCCCGCTTATCTTCCTCTATTTTACGGGCCTCTGCGCTGCCCTCGGAGGGTAAGTCATAGTCGACGACGATCCGAGCAGAGTTGTAGGAGTGAAGCCTGCCGGAGAGAGGCCGGTAGCTGAGCGGACAGACGGACACGGACACGTAGGAGTATTTTCTCAGTGTCCCGGCACCTGTGAGTTTTCCTTCAAATTCGGGGTAGGCGTCATCGAGTGAGTAGACGGCATCGAAATTATTCTGCCACTCCTCACGCATTTTCTCGATCTGCCCGGAATCACGTGTCAACGGCAGGATCATGGGAGCAGGTTTGATGCGGTAGGTACCGGGTACTGCGAGTTCTCCGGCACGCGTAACCTCGACGGAGCTCGCCTTCGCACCCGGAGGGAGAGCGATCATGAAATTCTCTACCGGTAACTGTGGTTTGCCGGGGACAGACACATAACCTGTTTTCTCATTCTTAAGAACTTGATGGCCACCTTCGGTCACTACTTCAAATGACTCGATCCCGAGGAGCGTCACCTGAACTGTTAGCCGGCCGCTCTCCTGTGTGTTGGAACTTACTGCTGCTGCAGGCTGCACCATAACGCAGAGCCCCACCGCAAGGCCAATCAGAATTCCCGGAAGTTTTGCACGTCTCAATCTTTTTGATCTCATCTCCCCGCCTCCTTCATCGGTACGTGATCAGTGTGGACATGTTCCGATTCAACTGCCCACAAATGATATGAAATTCAACATCGGTGTCAGGGTCTTCCGAAACCGGATGATCATGAAGACCCCTTCAATGTATTGTAACACAACCGGGCGGATAATGTCAATGACCCGAAATCTGTATGTCCCTGAATCATCAACTCGAAACCGCAGTTCTCAGGATCAGTGAAGAAGAGCGATCTACTTGTGCTTCACTCCATGACGACGAACCCGAATCCGCTCTGATCCAGAAGAGAGGGAGG
The DNA here is from genome assembly GCA_964654825.1 of uncultured Gemmatimonadota bacterium. Lineage (GTDB taxonomy): Bacteria > Gemmatimonadota > CAZMKB01 > CAZMKB01 > CAZMKB01 > CAZZKG01. Next base: position 31,637 of record CAZZKG010000039.1, read on the forward strand.
ATCGTAGGTCCCGATATAAGCCGTGTAGACATAACTGCCGAATGGGGCTTGAAACGGAATCGTGTGTCCGATGTTGACGACGATCGATCCATCGGGTTCGAGGGGAAGTGTGAAAGGTCCAATCAACGGGTTCCCCGGGTACGGCTGTCCATCAGGCATGAGAATACCGACCTGCCCGTCGATAGTCCGGGACAATGCCGTATTGTTGTGAAGGGAAACCGTAATTATCAGTTCATCACCGTGTTGAAGCCCTCTCTGGTGTGGCATGAGATCAATCGTCACGTCCGGCATGACACTCACCTGTGTCCACTGTTCATAGACATCGTCGAGGGCGCTCGCGGTTGCCATGACGGCACAGACAGAGTGCGGAGCGGTTTCATCGGGGATATAAACTTGACTGCAAGCCAAAAAGCTTTCCCCCGGATTCAGGAACGCGTTGAAGTATTGTTCACCCATAGGCCAGCCCTGATCCTCTTCGAGATAGACATCGAAAAACGACTCGGTTATCCCAGTGTTCACGATTTCGAACTCCACCGGGACCCAGGTACCAGGCATTCCCTCCGGATCATCTCCGACGAATATCCCGACAGCGGCAGGCTGGGGGCCATCGACATCGTAAATGAGACCCTCTCCGGGATAGATCTGCGTGATTGTAATCGTATCGGGTCCGCTCACGGATCGGCTGAGCATCGGCATCGCACTGGAGGGATGATTGAGTATTCTGCACTTCTGGGTTGCCGAGTCATAGTCAGCGGTGAACCAGCTCGTCTCACCGGGCGGCTCCGACCACTCTCCGCAGGCCTGCGCGACAGGGCTGTTGAAACCTACCTGAGGGGCGAGGCAACCCGGCATTTCTCCACCGCAACCGGCACCACCACGAGTTTCTATCTTGCCATCGTATACGTCATACAGAGTCGCGCCTGTCTGTGTGATACTTCCACCGGGCCAGCTGGCACAGCTGCTCGGGATGTGGAACTTGCCTTTTTTTAATTTGAATTTCTTACAGCCGCAGTTGGGCCCCCCGCACAGACACGCAACCTCCAGCCCTCCGTGGCTGTTTTGTATCTTCACCCACTGGCAGGTTTTGAAGGTCCGGGTGTTCTGGACATTTCCCCAACGGGTGTAAGGCCCACTGGAACCGTATCTGTACTGGCAATCAGATCCCCTGCCCTTTGTTTTTGTGATCTCTACCTGCAGATCACCCCCCAGTACCTCATCCACGGGAACAGTTACAAACAATACGGCAAGACCGAAAATGATTGCCAGCGGCTTTGACAACAGTCTGATACTGATCACTATCTCTCCTCCTATTGTGATGTATGACCACCTTCCCTGAAACACGTATACGTGCACTCTTGCTCCCCCCCCGGGCATGAGCTGCACATTTAAAAAATACCAATTAATACGAGTATACCTGACTTATCAGGTATTTGTCAAGTGAAAGATATAAACCTGTTGAAATAACGGTTGCCGGTTACTATCTTATTGATTAGAGACCGTGTATGTTTCATTCACACGATACTGCCCTAATCTGTCGGCAGAAGAAAGGACTGTCAGAACCCATTACTTTTGTATGAGTTAACGGCCCGTTTGTTCATGACGCAGTATATTTCTTCCAGTCCGGGAGCGTTCTAATGATGTATGTACCAAAACTCATACTGGTGGTGGGATTGTTCACTCTTACCTCGGCTTCGGCCAACCCCTCGAGAGCTCAGGTCCTCGATCACACCGATTCGTTTCCCTACGATCACGATCAGGGAGCAAGTAGAGACGAATCAGGGATAGACGGAATTTCATTATTCAATATCCCTTCAGACATCGGACGTAATTTCTCACACCTTCTATCCCGGGACAACCTTAGCCCTTTCCTGCTCGGATCAATGGGTACGGGACTGTTCTCATTTTTGGACGAGAGGGAGACCTTCTCCGAGGAGTTGTCCGATCACGAGGATGGATCTCATGAAACATCTCCGCTCGGGAGAATCGGTGAGAAGATGGGGAATCATTTTCTTGTACCCGGTGTGATTTCAGGGATTTTCCTGACGAGCCGGTTAACTGGTGACCTGAAATTCCAATCCTTCTCCTACGCGCTGGTTCAGGGTTACATTGTCAATAGCATGCTGGTCACCAGTTTGAAATACAGTGTGGGTCGTACAAGACCCAACCGGTACGACAATCTCTCCTTTCCATCGGGACACGCATCGAATGCGTTTACCTGGGCGACCATTGCCAGCCACTATTACGGAACAAAAGCCGCGATCCCGGCTTATGCACTCGCTTCCTTCATCACCTGGTCCCGCGTTAATATGGATGCTCACTATCTGAGTGACGTACTGTTTGGCGCTACCATAGGATACGTTGTCGGCAGGACGGTAACCCGCACCATGGATCAACGTTATCACAGGTCCAAAATTACCTGGTATCCAACCGCTTCCCGGGGCGGGGCGGGTTTCGTGGTCTCATACTCGTTCGGTGGATGAATTTACATGAAACGCCGACATAAAATACCGCTGAGACAAGCACATCCCAGAACAATCTGACGGCAATTCCCCAAAACAATCCATCCGTTCCCACATCCATAAATAATCTCAGTCAATTATTCTTAATTATTCGCTTGACAATTTTGTTAGTCATGTGCTATAATGCGATTGGGTTCAG
>CAZZKG010000040.1:0-34118 GCA_964654825.1 uncultured Gemmatimonadota bacterium
GTAGGGTCGTGGAGCTATCCTCCACGTGTGCTCCCTACTCCCCCCTCAAAAACAACTCGCGTCCTTTTGACAGACTCCTCTAAAAAAGCTGGCCGAAGATCCTGGAACGAGGGAAGGAGGTTCCTTTTCCGAGGGCTGGGATCTCCGGCCACGAGATCCGTTACCTCGCTCTCAGCGTACTCACTTCAAATTGAACCTGCTCATAATCGAAAACATCACCATCGCTGTTTCTGACGCCGTAATACAGCTGGTACACCCCGGAGAATGCGGCCTCGGGTATTACGTATGCCTTCCTCACGTGTCGGACTCTCTGTGCCCTTATCGTGAAGCTGAACGGCCCATCGAGGGGATTACCCTCGAAGGGTGAGCCGTCCGGGAGTACCAGAAAAGATCCCACGTCACAGGTCCAGTCAAGCCATCCGGGGTTAAAGAGATCTATGTCAACGATCATACTGTCACCCGGAGAGACGAGTTGAGAATCAGGACGGGCATCGATCGCGACCCATTTGAATTCTTCGTACGCACTGTTTGCCACCCCGGGGCTTCCAAGATCACCCATACCGAATGGTTGACTGGCAGCGCTCCAGGTAATCGCCATCGTATTGTCCCAATAGTAATTCCTCAACTCAATCGAACACCCCACTTCTAGCTGGAAGCCGAGATCAGAGCTGTACATCATACTGTCGATAGTGGTGCCTTCACTGTCGACGAGAACGATCTCATCCATAGAATTTGAAAGAACAAAACCGGAGTACTCGTAATCAACCTCGACGCCGCCGTTTTCATCAGTATTTGCATTTCTACCCAGCACGAGGAATGTCCCCGAATCGATGACGAGTGGACCGCCGTTGTCGATGGTGTGTTCGTCGACACCTGCATCTCTGATCTGCCAGCCGTTCAGATCGATACCGGCGGTGGACCGGTTGTAGAGCTCTATGTACTCTCCATCTGCATCTGCCACTACACCAGGGTCGATCATGATCTCATTGACGACGATGTCCCCCGGGACAGGATGGTTGAAACCGCTCAGGTCTCCCGCGTGGAGAGGACCTGATAGAGTGCAGATCATACATAACACGAGTGAAATACAGAGACAGTGAAACGTTTCCGTTAGCTGTACTGAATGCGTCATTCCCAAAAGACGTGCAGTTCTTATCCTGCCCATCAACCCCTCCTTGTTTCACGGTGACTGGTACACAAGTAACACTGAGAAACCTCACTCAGGCAGAGCGGGAGAAAGCAATGGCCGTGCCAGAGTAATCTTTACAGGAGGAATATCGGTAACTCTCTGGAGTGCAACCGGTTGAGAAGAACATCCCCGGATCCGGTAAACCGTTCGACGGGACGATCTGTCGTCGAAAAAAACGAGGGGGATTGTGTGTATTCACTTAACCACAAGCGTCTGTGACAGTTATTTCATCGTGGAATAACCTGAGAGACAGTAACGATCTGACGATAACAGGAATCGAATCAGGCTCCGTCTGAATCAATCGAGCTCCCGGAGGATGGTTTCGAGATCAGACTCACTGAGGACGGGGAGCTTACAGGTAAAATTCTCGCAGACATACACAGCAGCTGCTCCATTCACTTTCCCCTGACCCCTAATGAAAGGCGCGATTCCCTCGATTTCCCTCCCGCTATCCCCGGAATTGAGGAGCACAACGTTCCTCGGGAGGAAATGAGTTCTGATTACCTTGATCATCTTCTCCGTTTTTTCATCACCTATCTCTCCGGCGACGACCAGTTCAGATGATGGACCGATGAAAAAATCAACTGCGATGAGGAGCTGGGAAAAGCCGGCAGGGTATTTGTTGACCTGTGCACTGAAACTACGAAAAAGCTCCCATGCCCTGTCTAGAAACTCACTGCGCTGGGCCAGCTTCCCCAATCTCAGAAGGTTGAGTGCGGCAATGGAGTTTCCGGATGGAATCGCTCCATCGTAAGCTTCCGTGGGTCTCATGATGAGTTCTTCGCCATCTGCCGCGGTGAGGAAGAATCTTCCACTTTGCTCATCCCCAAACAGCCGGATCATGTCTTCGGTAAGAGACAGGGCCTGCGAGAGGTAGGCCGGCTTGAAGGTAGCTTCATAGAGCTCGATCAACCCCCAGGTTAAGAAAGCATAGTCGTCGAGGAATGCCGGTATTGCTGCTTCTTTGTCCCTGTAGCGATGCAGGAGACGGCCATCTGATCGCATCAGGTTTGATTTAATAAAGTCCGCCGCACGTTCAGCTGCGGCTGCGTACTCCGGCTCATCGAAAGCCTGCGACGCTTTCGCGAGTGCGGCGATCATCAGACCGTTCCAGTCGGTGAGAATCTTATCGTCCTTCGATGGTCTAACCCGCTGCTCACGGGAGATGAAAAGTTCACGAGTCGCGGTAGACAGATCGCTGTCGAGCTCGTCTGTATCGACGCCGAGTTGAGCTGCAAAATCTTCGACCGTACTGGTAGGGTGGAGCACACTTCTTCCATCGTGGAGATCACCCGCCTCATCAACTCCAAAGAACCTGTTGAAAATCTCACCCGTTCCGGGTCCGAGTACAGCTACCACTTCCTGAGGTGTCCAGGAATAAAACTTACCCTCTTCCCCTTCACTGTCGGCATTCTCAGAAGAATAAAATGCCCCCTCACGAGAGGTCAGATCACGAAATACATAGGTAAAAATGTCTTCGACTGTCCGCCGGTACCGGAGATCGCCTGTTGCCTGATACATGTCGATGTATGCGATCGCCAGCATTGCCTGATCATAAAGCATTTTCTCGAAGTGCGGGACAAGCCAGCGCTCATCAGTCGAATAGCGATGAAAACCGTTCCCCAGATGATCGTAAATCCCCCCCTGCCGCATCGCGGTGAGTGTCTTCTCCGCCATCTGCAGCGCTCCTTCATCTTTTGACCGTTTCCACCACCGCAGTAAAAATGAGATGTTGTGAGGAGAAGGGAACTTCGGAGCGGTTCCGAAGCCGCCGTGTGCCTCGTCGAACCTCCTCTTAAAATCCCTGTAGGCACGTTCGAGCGTCTCGTATCCGAGCTCTGTTCGGTCTGTTGATCCACCCGATTTCCTGAGTGCTTCCGTCACCCGATCCCCTGTGTCGGTGAGTGCCGCTCTGTCTTTCTCCCACAGGTCAACAACCCGCTGGAGCAGCTCGAGAAAACCGGGGAGCCCCTGTCTCGGTTGCCTGGGAAAGTAGGTGCCGGCGAAGAAAGGTTTCTCATCCGGGGTCATGAGTATCGTGAGCGGCCATCCGCCCGAACCGGTCATGGACTGGCTTACGGTCATATAAATGTTGTCGATGTCCGGTCTCTCTTCCCTGTCCACCTTGATCGACACGAAGTGCTCGTTTAAAAATGCAGCCACTTCCTCGTCACGAAATGATTCCTCTTCCATAACCTGACACCAGTGACAGGCAGAATACCCGATCGACAGGAAAATGGGTTTGTTCTCATGAAGAGCCTTCGAAAACGCCTCATCTCCCCAGGGATACCAGTCCACCGGATTATCTGCATGCTGGAGCAGATACGGACTTTTCTCAAGAGCAAGATGATTGTACCGGCTTTCTCCGACTGCCTCCGGAGTTCCTGAATCGAATGTGACCATCTCTCGAATCCTCTCGAATTTGAAAATCACAAGGAAGAGTAAAAATCCAGAAAGTATCACCAGTCCTCTACGACTCATACACAGAGTTCTCCCAAGAAGGTAAATCCACTCTTCAAATCGGCATCTGGGGGGAACAAGTCAATACCCGGCGGGGAATACGTCAATGAAAATGGATTTGTTCAGAAACCCTGCGAGGGGTCGGCATAATGTGGCCCGCGCGACGGATGACCAGATCTGTCTCGCTATATAATCAGCATTGAGCGGGCCGCAACCTCCCGTACAGGGGTGATGTGAGAATAATCTCGCAGCCTACTGTCCGTACCTGTCCTTGTAGAAAATGAGCAGATCGTTCATCTCCTTCTCGTTCAGCCCTTTTTTCCACCTGTGATACTCTCCGCTGAGGACAGCTTCGGAAATACCCTCTTTGAGATCCTCGGCCTCCGGAAGAAACTTCATGTAAAAATTCTTAGCCAATTCATAGAAACCGTGCCACTGGGTATAGTCCGCTCCCATCATCGCAGCTCCATGACGGGCTCTTCTCCCCTCGTGATGCCAGAGCTCGAAGAAAGTCCACTCGATCTTCTCATCGAACGGTGTCTTTGAAATCAATCCATCAGTATACAGCTTGTCCATAATCGCCTTCGCCGGTTTCGCAAATTTGTCATTGTAGAGACCGACAGCGGCGTCGAACTGGATATAGAAACTTCGAACAAAGTCAGGTGAATGACACTGGGAGCATACATCCTGCATGGAACTTCTTTTCCTCTCCCATTCCGGCAGTTTCGTGGAGATAATCGGCCTGAGAGTCCAGGAGATTCTGGCGCCGACATCATGGCTCACCGGCTGAGTGGGGGTTGCGCCCAAATGACAAGTGGTGCAGGTTGGTGCCGCGTTGTAATCTCTCCCGACCACCCAGCTGTTACTCTGCAGGTTCATCCTCGATTTATTCGCCTCGAAGAGTATCCCGTGCTTGGACTCCTTGTAGATCTCTATCTGGGGATGGTCTGGACCCATGTGACACCGCCCACAATTGTCGGGTTGTCTCACCTGAGCTCTCGAGAAATCGTGCCGGGGATGACATGCAGTACAGGATCCCATACTGCCATCGGGATTGACACGCCCGACGCCGGTATTCGGCCAGGTCTCCGGGTCGAGTTTACCCCCTTCAATGACTTTCACTATACTGCCGTGACACTGCTGACAACCCAGTATCGCGGCCGGTGCCCCTTCGACTGCAACCCCGAGTATGTTGTCAAGAGAGCCGATGAATTGTGCTGCTTGTGAATGGTAACTTGCGGTGAACTCCCTCTCCTCACGCTCATGACATTTGGCACAGTCCTTCGGAGATACGATGATCGCAATCGTCTTCCCGTAATGCTCGAACGCATCGACATCGGTTTTGTCCGCCTGGTGGCACTCATAACAAGTGACACCACTTTTGCCGTGCTTCGAAAAATTCCACTGGCCCACGATACTGGGAGTATTATTGATGTGACAAGCAGTGCAGTCATCGTCAGCTGCAGTGATTGTTATCGGTACACACAGGAAGAGTACAGTAAGGAGTCCACACAAGGAGATTTGTTTGACAGGGTGATTAATTGGATGAGTCATATACTTCCTCCGTCTAAGATTCTCTATTGTCAGGCACGTATCATCACAAGAACCATCTTGAAATTTTCGAGTGCGGTCAATGCGTGCGGTTTATCGGCGGGCATGATGACCATGTCACCACTGCCGGCAACCAGCTTCTCGCCCGAAATCAAAATCTCCGCCTCACCGTCCAGCATATACACCATAGCGTCAAACGGAGCGGTGTGTTCGGACAACCCCTGACCCTTCCCGAATGCGAACAGGGTGACCGTTCCCACACCTTTATCGATCAGTGTTCTGCTCACGATGGATCCCTCCTGGTATTCCACCAGGTCGACCACCTTCACGAGTTTGGCCAGAAGAGCTTCTGCTTCCTGCTTGATCTTATCATGAACCATGGTTGATGATCCTTACGATTGAGAGTGGATTTCAAGTAAAGTGAGAGGGCGTTGCTTTTTTCATGAAAATCTGCTTCGAATATATCACCAACTATCATCATCGTCAATATATATCAGATATCAGTGTCCCGTACCAGAAATCCATCACTAATTTAAATAGGGACAGTCACCATTTATGCAAGCATTATTTATTTTGTTAAATAAATGGTGACTGTCCCTATTTTTGAGGGCATGGGAATTTCTCTTTGATTAAGATTTAAAAATGAGGTGTTATTTTTCTGCTATTACTTTCGGGCTTCGTGGATCGCTGCAATGCCTCCGATTAAATGGCGGTAGTCAACATGGCCGAACCCCGCTTCTCGAAGCAGGTCTGAGAGTTGATCAGCGGGATAAAACCGGGGGATAGTGCTGGAAAGATACGCATACGCGGAATCCGAACCGCTGATCGCGCGGCCGACGGGTCTCACACACAGCTTCACGTAGGAATGAAAGATGGACCGCAGGAGTGAGGAAGATGGTTGACTCGTCTCCAGGTTGAAAAAACGTCCGCCGGGGGTGAGGACCCGGTGAAACTCCCGGAAACAGCCAACCAGAGCCTCGCGATTTACGTTGATATTGCGTGTTGCAAAAGAGATGGTTATGAGATCGAACGATCCGCCGGCAAAGGGGAGTTTCGAGGCATCGGCGATGGTGAAGAGGATATCCCCGGCATGGAATTTGTAGGTTGCCCGCTCCAGCATCGGCAGGCAGAAGTCCACGGCAAAAACTCTCGTTTCTCCCGCTGCTCGCTTGTTTAGGTAGAAAGCAGTTTCACCAGTCCCGCTGCAGATGTCCATCCAGTTTCTGCCGTCACCGGACGCTGCGAACGAAACGGTCTTCTTGCGCCAGGTTATATCGAGACCGAAAGTGAGGAGATGGTTGACGAGTTCATAGGTTCCCGAAACCGCGGAGAACATCCTACGAATGCCTTTCTCCATCTCATTCCTCTCGCAGAGTAGAAAGGAGAGAGGGACAGGCACCTTCATCGATTTCGCCTGTCCCTGTTTTCTGTATTTCTGAATTTAAATGGTGACTGTCCCTATTTATTTTATTTGAAGAGTACCATCTTCTTCTGGGTTCTGAACTTCCCGGCCTCCAGGGTGTAGATGTAAACACCCGAACCAACCGTCACCCCTCGCTCGTCCCTGCCGTTCCAGGAGACGTGGTAGTCGCCCGGCTCGAGGTTTCTTTCGAGGAGTGTAGTGATGAGCTGTCCTCTCATATTGAAGATTCTCAGCCTGGTCGGGACCGCTCCTTCATCGCCGTTTTCGGCCGCGATTCTGAAGGAAATCGACGTCTGCGGGTTGAATGGATTGGGATAGTTCTGTGCCAGTGCAAAGTTCCGTGGCAGCGGGGAACCACTATCGGTTAGAGGATCATCTACACCCGAGATACCCGAGATCTCCGACCACCTGACCCGCGCCGCATCCACATTGTTCTCGATATCGGCCAGATCTGCACCACCCAGGAATGCGAACGCGATCGTAAGTGTATCACCTGCCGCCAGTGTGAACGGACCCGTCGCGATGACGAATGAGTAGTCCCCATTCACCCTGAGGGTGTCCTGGAAACCGCCGCTCATCGTCTGGTAGAACTCCTTACGCGAGAACTGGTAGGAATTGTTCTGGTTGTTGATGACCTCATAACCCGCGATGCCCGGCTGCGTGAGCACACTCACCCCAACATACGGAAGATCCTGAGATTCTTCGTAGTACATGTAGCCGAGATCGAAAGCGCGGCTCATGGCGCCCTCGTTGAGCGAGACCTGGTTTCCTGCGCCGACATCCCAGTCGGTATAAATACCAACATAGAGATTCTCGAGCACCGTCCCTGAATCGGGAGAGAGTGAGCTTACATCTAATTCGACTATCACGTAATCATCGTCAGGGCTTTCACTGAACGCATAGCTCTTCTGATTGATCTGGAGATCCATCGGGCTCGGAGCGCCGATGTCGGTGTAGATGCTCGTCCCTTCCTGATCAGCGAACTGGCCGGGTTCATCGATCACAATGTTGCCGCCCGGAGCGACCTGCCAGTCGGTCTCGACCGGACCGGCGGGATTCCCACGAGCACTGTGGGAAACGTGAACCGTATCCATGCCGACGATAAGAGCGCCCTCGAAGAGCCGATCGCTAGTACCAGCAGGGAAGACGAAGCCGGATCCGTTCTCCTGGTCCAGATTGTCCCAGCCGAAACGACCCGCGTCCGACACGGAGAAAACGACGTTCCCCACATCGTGATCGGCCATCTGAATCTGGAAGGGAGTCAGGATGGAGAACTCGAGCTGAGCAACATATGTCCCGCCGTCACCCTCGACGTCCAGAACGAAATCGATGAAATGAGAACCCGGTGTGCCGATGTCCAGGCTGACGACGAACGGGTTGCTGGAGTTGTCACCGACCGAGCCGCCCGTAATATCCCCGAACAAGGATGAACCCGAAATGATATCGACGAAAGGATCGGACGAGTGGAGAGTCGCACTCACCCCCGTCACATCCTGACCCATGTTGCCGAGGTGCGTGATCAGATCTATCGTCTCGCCAGGTTCAGGGAGACCGTTGTTGCCGTCGTCGACCGTCGTGCCGCTGTAAACGACGTAGGGATCGGTAGAGGCCGGGATCAGCTCCCGGGCGGCCGCGGCGAGATCGATGATCCCCATTCCGTAATCGTTATCCTCTCCCGCGGCACCCTGATCCGCGGCTGTCAGAAGTAGAGCTTCCAGTATCTCTTCGACCGTGGCATTGGGACTCACCTGCCGGAGCAGAGCCACGGCACCGGCCACGTGCGGACAGGCCATGGATGTGCCGCTCATCTGTGAGTAACCACCGCCTGGAATCGTCGACCTGACTCCAGAGCCGGGCGCTGCGACTTCGGGCTTGATCGTCACGCTGTCGCAGGGTGAAGGCCCGCGGCTCGAGTAACCGGCGATGAAACCGGTCTGCCCAACCGCTCCCACGGAAAAAGCATTGACATCCGATGTCGCCCTGCTTGCGGGGGAGATGATCGTGCGCGGACCGTTTCCCGAGTTGCCTGCCGAGAAAACCACGGCCACGCCGGCTGCCGCGTTGGCATCGAGCACGCGCCAGTATTGATGGAAACATGCAGGATCGGAAGAACCCCACGAATTACTCACGACATCCGGTACATCATCGATCGTGGATGGATCACCATCGGGATCGATCGTCCACTCGAAGGCATCCATGAACGCGGAACTCGTGGTTTCGGATCCCTCGAAAACGTTGCCGGCGATCCACTTGGCACCAAACGCGACCCCGACCGTGTCACCGCTTGCATGATCCGCCCCGCAGATCGTACCCATCGTGTGAGTACCGTGAGATCCATCATCGACCGGGAAATCAGAGCTGTTATAGGGGTCGAACCAGGCTTCCTGCGGGGTGACACCGGGATCATTGCCTCTCCAGCGCTCGGAAAGAGCAGGATGAGTGCCGTCAACACCAGTGTCGAGGTTGCAGACGAGCCGTCCCTGTCCTGTCGCGCCGCTCGCCCAGATGGAGTCTGCATTGATCATCCGGAGCCCCCACTCGACACCAGCGGGGCTCTCTTCACTGCCGGAGCCGATGGACTCTATCAGATACACCGGTGGATCATCGTAGATAATATCGACGTCGAACCTACTGCTGAGCTCGAGCAGAAACGCCGGTTTTGCTTTCAGCGTGATGAGATTGGCGACCCAGTGGAGCTTGTAAGTCAACACATCCCCTCGATCCACGGCAAGCCGGAGCAGTTCCTTGACCTGTACCTGATTGCGTCGGGCCGTGTTCTGGAGTGCCCGGACGACACGCTCATGACGGACCTGCCGGCCTGCCCGCTCGGTAGTGAGCTGAGTATCGAGAGATTCGAGATCGACCTGATCAGCCATCATCACGATTGCGGGGACAAAGGCATCCGGAGGACTGGATCTGAGTGTAGATAAAAAATCCGGATCAACACTGCCGGCTCGAGCATCATGGACCGCGGCGAGAAAGAGTAATCCGGAAAGGGTGAGAAACAGAACATGACGTAGAGGGCGTGTTGATCTCCTCATAGTGAAGCCTCCTCGACCTAAGGGGATTTAAGATTCGATCCGGTATCCTACAGGCTGAACTTGCCAAAATCCTCGGGACTCATCTTCCTGAGCTGTTCCCTGAGCTGTTCGGGATCATATTCCTTCTGTTTTGACACTTCGATCGGCGTATCGGTCAGAAGTCCGTCTACGGTAAAGATGGACGCTTTCATCCTGAGAGCGAGGGCGATCGAATCACTTGGCCTGGCATCGATCGAAACACTATTTTTACCGTGCTGCAGATAAAGGTGGGCGTAATACGTATTCTCCTTGAGTTCGCTGATGACCACCTTCATCAGGTCCGCGTTCAATGCGACGAGAAGCATCTTGAGGAGATCGTGAGTCAGGGGCCTCTTGAATTTGACCCCCGCGAGCTCCATCGCAATCGCACTCGCCTCATTGTGACCGATCCAAATCGGCAGAACCCTGGTACCGCTTTTCTCCTTCAATATAACAACGGGTGAGTTGCTGGAGCCGTTTATACCAAGACCCGAAACTGTCACCTCGATCATTTTTGGCTCCATAATGTGATAACCCCCACTGTTCCGATTGGACTATTTTTCGCTTGTCAGGTACCCATTTCCCAGGAACTTAGGTAGTGTTCCTGTTCTTCGGTCAATGTATCGATCTTGATCCCCATCGCTTCGAGTTTCAGCCGCGCTATTTCGTTATCGATCTCGACAGGTACTTTGTGCACACCCTGCGGTAGAGTCTTACCCTGTTTGGTAAGATACTCGGCGGCCAGGGACTGGTTGGCGAAACTCATGTCCATCACACTGGCCGGATGACCTTCCGCCGCGGCGAGGTTGATCAGCCGCCCTTCACCCAGGAGATATATCTTCCTGTTATCATCCAGGGTGTACTCCTCTACATACTCCCGAACCTCCCTGCTCGATTTCGCCATGGACCTGAGGCCTTCGACATCCAGCTCGACATTAAAATGCCCGGAGTTGGCAACGATAGCTCCATCTTTCATCAGAGGGAAATGCTTTCTTGTCACAACGTTGATATCACCGGTCACGGTGATGAATATGTCACCGAGCGGAGCTGCCTCTTCCATCTTCATCACACGATAGCCGTCCATCACCGCCTCGATGGCTCTGAGAGGATCGATTTCCGTGATGATGACATTAGCCCCCATGCCCTTTGAACGCATTGCAGTCCCCCTGCCACACCAGCCGTAGCCGGCAACCACAACCGTCGCTCCCGCGAGAAGCATGTTTGTCGCTCGCAGGATCCCATCGATGGTGCTCTGACCTGTCCCGTATCTGTTATCGAAAAGGTGTTTGGTCCGGGAATCATTTACAGCAATGACGGGAAATTGCAGTACACCATCATTTGCCATACCTTTGAGACGAATGACACCCGTCGTTGTTTCTTCGGTACTGCCGACGACTCCTTCGACCAGTTGCTTCCTCGCAGCTGCATCGAGATCTGTTTTTATCCAGCGGGAAACGGAATCATGTAAATCGTCGAGTTTGCTGAGAGCAATAAAGTGGACAGCAGACACCAGATCGGCCCCGTCATCCATGGTGACCTGAGGCCTGTGCTCGAGGGCGGCTCTGATGTGATCGTAATATGTTACCGAATCCTCGCCTTTGATGGCAAAAACAGGGATTTCGTGGTGTTTCACCAGATGCGCAGCCACGTCATCCTGAGTGCTCAACGGATTCGATGCACAGAGAACAATATCAGCTCCGCCTTCTTTGAGTGTTATCATGAGATTGCCGGTTTCGGTGGTCACGTGAAGGCAGGCTGAAAGCCTGACACCCTGTAAAGGTTTTTCCTCCCGAAATCGATCCCTGATCAATCTGAGGACCGGCATGGTTCTCTCTGCCCATTCAGTCCGGAGCTGCCCTTTATTGGCGAGGTTTATATCCCCGATGTGATAATCCAAACTTCCTCCTGTCGTAAAAAGGTAACACTTGATATAGGTCAAATCAAGTAGCTGCGGTACTACTTGACTGCACTCTGCAACTCATTGATACGGTCGGTGCGCTCCCAGGTAAACCCGTCACCATCGGTTCGGCCGAAATGTCCGAAAACAGCCGTCCTTCGGTATATTGGTCGCCTCAGGTCGAGTGCTTCGATCATGCCCTGAGGTGTGAGATCGAACACCTTTTTCACGACTTCGACTATTTGCTCATCAGGAATCTGACCGGTACCACGGCTATTGATCATGACCGAAATGGGCTCTTTCACTCCGATGGCGTATGCAATCTGTATTTCACATACCTGAGCCAACCCGCTTGCAACGATGTTTTTCGCAATCCAGCGCGCGGCATACGAGGCGGAGCGGTCGACTTTGGTAGGATCCTTCCCGGAAAAGCACCCACCGCCGTGACTGCCGACACCGCCGTATGTGTCCACGATGATCTTCCGGCCCGTCAGTCCGCAGTCACCGTGAGGTCCACCGACTACAAATCGACCTGTGGGATTTATGTAAAAATTGATCGAATCGAAGTCATTCACGAATTCTTTCGGGAGCATCGGCTTGAGGACCTTTTTGATGATCGCTTCGCTGAGTTCCTCCAGAGAAACATCCGGATCGTGTTGTGTCGAAACGACTACATCGGTGATCCTGATCGGTTTGCCATCGAGATACTCCATGGTGACCTGCGACTTCCCGTCGGGACGGAGAAACGGCAGCTTACCGCTCTTTCTGATCTTAGAGAGCTCCATGCAGATCTTGTGTGCGATCGTGATCGGAGCCGGCATGAGCTCCGGCGTCTCCATCGTCGCATAGCCGAACATCATACCCTGATCACCAGCACCGAGATTGTCGACGCCGAGAGCGATGTCGGGTGATTGCTCATCGATAGAGGAGAGGATAGCACAGCTCTCATAGTCAAACCCGTATGTCGGATCAGTGTAACCGATTTCTTTGATTACCTGTCTCGCGATGCGGGGTATGTCGATATAGACCTTCGTCGTAATCTCTCCGGACACCAGCGCCATTCCGGTTGTCACAAGGCTCTCACAGGCCACCCGCCCATACGGATCTTCTCCGAGAATCTGGTCCAGAACGCTGTCCGAGATCTGATCAGCGATCTTATCAGGATGACCTTCACAAACCGATTCTGATGTGAACAAATATTGCCCTTTCATCTCTTCTCTATCTCCTTCTTTTCCATAGAACACATGAACAGAACATGTACTGAATGCAGTACTCACTTATTCCGGTAATCCGGCAAGACCTCCCGTCTTAACGGAATCTCCCCGTCCCAGATTCAAACTCGACACCTCTCCCACAACTGCCGCACCCGGTCCGACGATCGAATCTTCAAGAACGGCATCAGTTACCCTGGCATCTTCACAGATGATGCTGTTGCGAATAATCGATCTTCTGATAGAGGCACCCTGAGACACGCTGACATCCGGTCCGACCAGAGACTGCCTCACTTCCGCTTCCGGTGAAAGATAGACCGATCCGGTGATCAGACAGTTCTCTCTACGAAAATCAGCGCCACTCTTTTCAAGTAAATACGCATTGGTCGAGAGCAGGGTCTCGGGCTTCCCGCAATCGAACCATCCATCTACCTGAAATGTCCCCAGTTTTTTGCCATCCTCTATCATCAACTGGAGTGCATCGGTCAATTGATATTCACCCTTAGTCTGAATATTTTCGGCAATGAGTCTTTTGATAGCTTCATCAAGGTGACCTGCATCTTCGATGTAATAAAGCCCGACAATTGCCAGATTGGACCGTGGGTCTGCGGGCTTCTCCACAAGTTTTACCACACGATCATCCTCCAGCTCGACCACACCGAACCTACTGGGATCAGCGACTTCCTTCACACCAATGGTCGATCTACCGGCGCCGGCGATCATGGAGAGATCGGTTTCGAAAATCGTATCTCCGAGTATGATCAAAAGCGGTTCCTGCTCACTTTTTTCGATACCCATACCGACTGCGTGCCCGAGGCCCTTCCTCTCCCGTTGTTCGACCCAGCCGAAGGGCAGATCGTAGGATTTCTCGAGGTACGTTTTGATCTGATCTCCCAGATGACCGACAATCACGGTTACCCTGCTGGGGGAAAGCTTACAAACCTCATCCATGATGTGTGCAAGAATGGGTTTCCCGGCAACGGGAAGCAGGACTTTGGGTACCGTGTAGGTGAGGGGTCTCAATCTCGTACCCTCACCGGCAACCGGTATAATAACGTGCATCGACCACTCGCGTTGAGAATTGATGTATCAGCTTTTTAGTTTCCCGAGAGACGATCTTTCAGGAATTCGATCCTGACTACGGGCGTGGGGTCAACGCCGTAGAGATAAGAAAGGTATAAACTAACAAAATCGCCCTTGTAAATCAAGGACAGCATCCTGGCGAGGAGGCCATCTCCTTCGCTCTCCACTTCGGTCACTCCTTCGGCCTTTGTATCAATGATTTCCCGGGTGAGCTGCCACCTTAGGAGCACTCTCTCGTGAAATCCCGGATCCTTCAGGAAAACCACGTGGCACCTGTTCAGGAGGTCCTCATTCTCCCCCCACCCCATTATCTCGTTGTGATCGAGCTCGGGCAGGCAGTTGGTGGAGGAGAGAATCTCGCTGTTTTCTGAAAGCTGTGACCGCCAGCGGGTTACGACCGAAGAGAAAAACCGGGATTGAGAGTATATCACGGGGAAATGATCCTTCAATCGGCGTGCCAGCGTAAAAACTTCATTGCCTTCGTCAGGCACACGGAGACCGGCTGATAATCCTCTGAGGACATCTACCGCTTCGGAGGCGGCGGCAGCAAGGTCAAGGCCTGTGCAGAAATACCCCAGAAAATGGAGGATGGGAAGGAAGGAAAATGCGAGTGCCTCCCTCGGCTGGTATCCCCGGGGGACCGTGAGTCCGGGAATCTGCCGGGAGTCTGCGAGTTTTTTCACCTCACCGCCGGTGCTGATAAAGAAAAGAGCTGCGCCTTTCCTGATCGCATCCCTCATGGAGGAGATGGTCTCCTCCGTATTTCCAGAATAACTCGAGATAAGGACAAGACTTTTTTCGCCGGCGTATGCGGGAAGCCGATATTCCCGGCTTACCTCGACCGGAATTTCGAGATTATCGATGAGGTAATCCTTTGCCAGGTCTCCTCCGATGGCTGATCCCCCCATTCCGCAGATGATGACGTTTTGAATATCTCCGGCAACGGGGAACCGGCAGCCTCTGGCGAGAGATACGGCCTCCTCCACCTGATCGGGAAAAGCTACCACCCGATCATACATTCCGCTTGAATCGATCTCCCGAAATCTTTTCGAAAGATTTTTCATAGAGCTTTTTACCAGTGTGTTACATGATGAACAGTTCTGATATCTGTGTGTCAAAATTTTCTTTGAGGATACTGATGACTTCATCCTGCGTCCGGGCGGTGAGCGCAGCTGCTGCGATGCGCCGTGCTTCCTTGAGAGAAATGGCACGGATGACAGTTTTGACTTCCGGCACCATCACCGGACTGATGCTGATCTCATCGATTCCCAGCCCTACGAGAAGAATAGCGCCAAGCGGATTTCCTCCCATCTCACCACAGGTTCCGACCCAGATACCCTGTTCTTTGGCCGCGTCGACAGTTCGTTTGATGAGCCTGATCACTCCGGGATGAAAAGGCTGGTAGAGATGGGACACCCGGGCGTTGTCTCTGTCTGCCGCCATGGTATACATGATGAGATCGTTCGTACCAATACTGAAAAAATCCACATGTTTCGCCAGGATGTCGGAAATCACTGCCGCCGCCGGAGTCTCGATCATGATACCGGTCTCATACCCCTCATCGAATTCGATTCCCTCTTCCCTGAGTTTGTTTTCTTCCTCCTTCAGAATGCTGATGGCCCTCTCCAGCTCTTCGAGGCAGGTTATCAGCGGAAACATGATCTTGAGATTCCCCCGTACCGTTGACCTGAGGATAGCCCGGAGCTGGGTCCTGAAAAGGGATTCGTGCTCGAGGCAGATCCTGATGGCCCTCCAGCCGAGGTAGGGATTCTGTTCGTGGTGATCGTTGATGAATTTGACGAGTTTATCACCCCCGATATCAAAAGTCCTGATGACCACCGGCTCCGGGGCCAGTTTTTTCACTACCTGGCTGTAGATCTTGAACTGCTCATCCTCATCGGATTCATTCTCCCGATTGAGGAGGAGGAACTCTGTCCTGAAGAGTCCGACACCTTTCGCGCCGTGGGAGATGACCGACTTCGTTTCGAGCGGTATCTCGATATTCGCGGACAGGTGTACATTGTGTCCGTCAACGGTCACAGCCGGAAGGGAGTGAAGATGAGACAGCTCTTCCTCAAATTCCCGGTACTGTCTGACCTTCTCGTTGTACTTCTCGATCTCTTCATCATCGGGATTCAAGATGACAAGACCGGCTATCCCATCGAGGATCACGGTGTCCCCTGTGCTCACGTTCTGGGTTACATCACTGAGTCCGATAACCGCTGGGATCTCGAGTGACCTCGCGAAGATGACGGCGTGGGAGGTCTTTCCACTGGCATCGGTTGCGATGCCGCTCACTTTATTTCTCGTCAGAGTCGCTGTCATAGACGGTGACAGCTCACGAACCACGATGATGACCCTCTTGTTGAAACGTGGGATAGAGAAACCCTTCCCCCCACTGATATTCATGACTATTCTGCGTCCGACATCACGAATATCCACCTCCCTCTCCCGCAGGTAGTCGTCATCGACCTGCCCGAGCTTCTCGAGGTAATTCGATATTGTTTGAAAGAACGCATATTCCGCGTTTACAGTTTCACTCTGGATTCTGTCGCTCGTTTCCTCAATGAGAAGATCATCTTCCAGAATCAGGAGATGAGCGTCGAAGATCCTACCGATTTCCTTGCCGAGTTTTTTCCCGATCGACTTCTGACTTTCGAGTACCTCCTTCCGGGTTTTCATAAGAGCACGGTTGAATTTTTTTATTTCGGCTGGAATGTTTTTGGCATCGATGACCTTCCGCGGGATATTCCGCAGCACCGAGGGAATAACATACGCTTCAGCGATCACAACACCGGGTGAGGCAGGGCTCCCCTTCATGACTTTTCTGGATTCTCCGGTGGTGAAAGACTCGGTCATGATCTCTCCTATTCCTCGTCGAAACCGGAATCGATAAGCAGACTCAGTGCTTCAACTGCCTCATTCTCATCCCTGCCCAGAGCCCTGATGATAACTTCTGAACCTGATTCGATCGCCAGCATCATGACACTCATGATACTCTTCCCATTCACTTCAACACCGTTTTTGGTGAGAAATATGTCTGATTCGAATTTATTGGCAAGCTGAACGAACAGTGCCGCAGGACGGGCGTGCAGCCCGAGCTTATTTATAATGATTACTCTGTTACTGGCCACCGTAAATCTCCCAGATCAGAATTCCAGTGCTCAATGCGACCGAAGTCAGGAATAGGAGATGCCGGGGAGTGAGATACTTCATCAAACCCCAGAAAACAGGGATCAGCACGAGGAACAACAACCTGCCTCCCCAATCTACAGGCAGAGAGGGAATTCCCCAGAACAGGAGTACTCCCAGGCACCCGAGCAGTAAACACAGAATGCTCTCCAGCTTCGCCGGAATCCGCCGGTACAGGGAACCGTGCAGATCAGCGAGCGATTCCCGCACTCTCGAATACCCTCGAAAAATCCCTGTTATTCTCACATAGAGATGGAGTGTATTATACAGAATAAGATATAATACGGGGCCAAGCCAGCCAAAGAGAAGCGAGGTGAGGACACCGAACACGCCGCACAGGGGTCTCCAGCTTCGCCAGAACAGTGTATCTCCCACAGAACCGAGCGCCGTTATCTGGCTTTTTTTCCAGCGCCGTATCGACTCGATGTCTATTTCCCCGTGGAGATCACTGTCGTACTGCTCCTCCAGACGGAGAGAACTGCCGAGCGCGTACGAAGCCATATAGGGATGGGAATTGAAGAACTCGAGATGCCTCTGTGCACATTCTTTCAGAGAATCTTCTGTTTTCTTGATCTTCTTCAGTCCCGGAAGGATGACGAATAGAAATCCCTGGCCTATCATGCGTTCGTAGTTCCAGGAAGCCTGGATGCCGAATGACCGCACAAGAACAGAAAGGAGCACTCCTCTCCCCAGAAGCGGTGTGACAGCGTTCTGAGTGTCAGTACGATTCTGCATATTTTCGCCCTTCATGACATGTAGAGAAACAACAGTGTGATACATCCGCCGAGCAGCAGGTGCAGAATTCGTCTTCTGGTGATAAACGTTTTCAGAGCCACCGTGAGACCCAGGGCCGCAAAAGGGACGAGTAAAAAAGCACTCGCGGATCCGCTCCATGACGTAAAACTCACAACGGTCACCCGGAGAAAATGAACAACGGTCAGTACGGCAAAGATTACGAAAAAACCCCTGCAGAATGAGAGGACGATCCCCCCCAGTTGGACAGCCGTGAGTTTCGAGAAGTTCCCGTCCCTGACCCCGCTGATCGCGATCCCTGCCATTCGCGTGTTTACTTTTCTCACTTTGATTACCAGCCAGCCACCGATACTCGCCGCCAGGCCTGAGAAAAGGAAGAAGAGGGGAATCGATCCCCCGGCATCCTCTAGCCGATCGAATCCGAACAGACCGAATAGTGACACAGCACAGACAGCCGCCAGCCCGGCAGAAGGGAACCTCGCGCCTCCAACCGGGAGAACATCGAGGTAGAGCAGCTCGAATAGAGCACCGATCAGCGTACCGAAGAACAATTCACCGGTGATGAGCCCGGTGATGAATCCGGCCGCGACGGGGCGCGAGATCATAAACTGCCCGAAGGATGTTTCATCCACGGCAACGATACCGCCGGCGAAACTTGCCTTCAGGATATATGGAATGATCAGGAAATTCACTCCCTGTCAGAGCCCCCTCTCATCTTCATGGTCATTTCTAATCTCATTCTCCCCGGATGAGGAGGCCCGATCGGTATCGTGGCAAGAAACGTCGTTCCCTGGTAAATCTTCTCGAAACCTCCCTCGCTCTGGGAATGTGTGTGTATGGGATAGAACCAGAGTGTGACAGGCATAGAGAAAATGATATCCGCGGTAAATCCTCTCCACTCATCTCTGATCAGGAGGTTAAAAACATCCTTTCCAGCACCGGGTGCACCGAGTCTATTCCCTGGTCCGGATTGATTGATAATCATATAGCGGCCATCGGCCTCTCCGGGGATTTCACCTATGGAAAACTCGAGCCCGTACTTCACCTGACATGGCAGCACCGAGAGGTCGGTAAGTTCTATCACGATTTTGAGTATATTAGCGCCGCCTGCAAGCTCGTACCGTTTCCTCACGTGGAAGGGGAATCGCCGGTCTGACACCTGTAGGTTCGCCTCTCTCGAACACGAGAGAGTGACCCGGCCACCATCGGTGTTATTCTTGAAAAAATAAGGCCGATAAGCAAAATCACCCAGCTCGGTGTACCGGTTCATCACGAAATCATCAAAAGAAATACCTTCTTCGAGAAAATGATCGATAAAGGACATCTTCTTGTGAGGGTCCGTGACGAAATCGGAAGGATCGAGTCCCTGTTCCCTTGCGATATTGTGAATACTGGGGATAGAATCACCAGAATCGCCTCCGCCGTTGCCGCTCTCTTCTGCAATCTGGTGGTACGGTTCGAGTTTCCTCCTCATGACATCCATCAGATTGACACACAGGGGCCGGTAGTCGAGTTC
Organism: uncultured Gemmatimonadota bacterium; assembly: GCA_964654825.1. Lineage (GTDB taxonomy): Bacteria > Gemmatimonadota > CAZMKB01 > CAZMKB01 > CAZMKB01 > CAZZKG01. The sequence continues at coordinate 19,335 of CAZZKG010000040.1, forward strand.
CTGGACCTGTGCTCCCAGCTGTGGAGATACGAACACATTGATATTCCTGGATTCAAGGATTACTTCGTCTGTCCCATCCCCATCGTAGTCATCGATGTCCACGTTCACACCGGCAGGGGAGTCCTGCAGCCCGTCGACAATGTTCTCAGCAGCCAGGAGTGAACCATAATTTGCGGCGCGGAGATGCGGCAGATAGAGTCCGCCGAACACCCCATGCCAGTATGGACAATTGCACTGACCGGCCCAGAGTTTCTCCCTCGCCTGATCAAGTTTTGCTTTGCCCTCCTCGTCGGACACACCGCAGGAGGCCTCCTCGATCTTCCGGCTCACACGCATCATTTTCTTGTGCATCATATTAGATTCAGGATACTTGGCGAGGAAATTTCTCCAGAACCCACCCCTCATGAATGCATAGGTGTCGAGCCTGTCGAAGAGGTCTCTGGATTTGAGCTCCTCCTCGAGGTTGTGAAAGGCTACACGTGCTTCATCGAACAGCGCCCACTCCATCATTTCGTGGTAGGAGGCGGTCGGGAGGTACACGATTCCGGATGATTCGGTCGATTCGATCGCCTCACTGAATGTCATGGTACGGATCCAGTCTGCGTTGCGTTCGAGTTCTGTAAAGAAGTTCTCGAGCCATCGTTCCTCGATCACCCACTGGTAGGTTCCCGGCCAGATCCCGAATTTTTCTCCATCATCGGCAAAGACGATGAGCGAACCGGGCCTGGCATCAGCCTGCTGTCTCAGATATTCGATACTTTCACTCACCATCTTGAAAGGAAAAATATACCGCAGATCCCTTGAAATAGGGAACACCGCGACGCTATCACCCTCGTGCTCGGTGAGATAGTATCCGCATATCCTGCTCTCCGAGAGCCCCGCTGCGCGAAAGTGATAATCATCGAGAAGTGTGTATCTGACACCGGCGTTTTTCAGTATTCGTGGAAGATGCGGTTCCCAAACGCGTTCGGCTGTCCAGTATCCGACCGGTTTGGTGCCGAACCGCTTCGAGATATATGAGTTCAACATGCGGATTTGACCGACCCCGTCACGCTCGGGAATAGCGGGGAGGATCGGCTCATAGAAACCGCCTGTCAGTAATTCGACCTGGCCTCGTTCGACGAGTTTGCTGAGAATGTCGAGATACTTCCGGCCATTCTCCTCGAACCAGTCATACAGTATCCCGCTGTTGTGGATCGAGATTTTCACCCCCGGGTGGCGTGAAAGAGTTTCGAGAAACGGAAGATAGGCCTTCTCCATCGCCTCCCTGAAAACACTGTCGAAGTTCCCGACAGGCTGGTGGTTGTGTATGCCGATCGTAAAAAATATCACTCTAATTCTCTTCCGTTTTATCGATACAGGTGAAAATATCAGTGATCTTGCCGGAAGGAACATCCTGAGCACGGATGTCTACCCCGTGCTCCCTGAGCCATAATAGTATTTTCACATCATCCTTGTTCAGGTAAACGTATGGGAGAATCTCTTCTTTCCCATCATCGAAGTGCAGCCCGCCGAGATTTACCGGCCCGATCTCGGCACCTCTCTCCACGAGACTAACGAGGGTGTGGAGATCTTCGATGAGAACAAACACTTTCTCACTGCTCTTGCAGAATCTGGGCATGATGGATGCGGCCTGCTCGACAGTCAGGACCTCGAAAATGATCTCCTCGGGTATCGCCGATCTGAAAAGATCCATCTCCCAGCTGCTCGCGGCAAGCGAATCATTGATCACAACAATTCTCGCCGGTTTGAGAACCCTTCCCCAGCCGGAGGTGACCTGCCCGTGAACGAGTCTGTCATCGACCCTGAAGAGAACTACTGCCATTTCAGGTCCCTCTCTCCCCTGAATATGTTTGGATACCCGCTCTCCCCTTCTCTACCAGTCTGCGGATGATATCCTCAGGAGGATCATTCCTCTGGAACACAAAGTCGATGAGCAGTGGCAGATTAACACCGGTAATCACGGGTATCTCCGGAAACTTCCTCTGGATCCTGCCGCACACGAGAGAACAGGTCCCGCCGTGAAGGTCGGTGAAGAGAATGATACGATCGACATTCTTCATCGCCTCAATTACAGAGACAACTTCTTCTGCAAGATGTGCGGGTGATAATCCCCTAGAAGAGATGGGAACGATGTTTTCGGATTCTCCGGTTATCTTCGCCACCGCCTCGACGAGACTCCGGGAAAGGTTTTCATGAGAAACAAGGATCGCACCGACCATATGAGAACAGTCCTTTTCGCCTCCTACTCAAAGTCCTCTTCCATGTCAAGATACGGCTCTGATCGATCGGACTTCTTCGTCAGCGAGATGAGTTTATCGTTGAATGCCCGTGCAGGGTGATGTCCGTAAAGTTTCAGGAGATGATTCATGGCTATCACCTCAGCGACAACCGTCACATTCTTACCCGGGTTGAGCGGGATGGTGACCTCGGGAAGCTGCACATCGAGTATCGTCACGAGTTTCTCTTCGAGCCCGGTCCTATCGTAGGCGACATCCATTTGCCAATCTACCAGGTGGACGATCACCTCGATTCTCTTCTGCAGCCTCACCGACCGGATCCCAAAAACTGTGAAGACGTCGATAATCCCGACACCCCTGATCTCCATGTGATGCATGAAGTGTTCTCCTCCCCTCCCTCTGAGGACTTCGTTGCCAGTCCTGGTCACGTAAACCAGATCATCCGCCACTATCCTGTGTCCTCTCTCCACAAGATCAAGAGCGCATTCACTCTTTCCGATGCCGCTCTTGCCCTGCAGGAGAAGCCCTGCGCCGTAAACATCCACGAGTGTCCCATGCAGGGTAGTCTGGGGAGCAAACTGGTTGTTCAAATAGACGGCGAGGATGTTCGCGAATCGAGCGGTTTTCATGCTTGTCCGCAATACCGGTATACCCGTCTCATTTGCTTTCTGGATTAGATAGAACGGGGGTTCGTTGCCCCTGGTTATGATCACGCAGGGGATGTCGAAACCGAGGAAGAGATCGATGGCCTTTTTCTGATCTTCTGTGGTGAGAACCCTGAGGTATGCGATTTCGGTCTGGCCGAGCAGCTGGACCCGGTCATAACCGAACTTGTGCGTGAAGCCGGCGAATATCAATCCGGGCCGATTCAGATCCGGAGTGTAGATGACTCTCTCGAGCCCCTTTTCATCTTCAGTGAGAAGGTTGAGATGGTAAATGTATCCCTTCTCTTTGATAAGATCCCTGACTGTGAATCTTTTCAACGAGGGTGCCCCTCCGGGTTACGCGCTCATACTTCTTCGTACAGATCCTCTTCCTCAGCGTATTCATCTTCCTCTGTGGACACCAGGGACTCCTTGTCACGCGCGCCCTTCCTCTGCCGTCGGCTTTCCTTGTGTTTCTTGAGCTGAATGACGAGTTTCTCGGCTGCAGAATCGAAGGATGTCCTGACATCGGAGGATTCGGCTTTGCTGTAAAGGGTCCCGTGATTGATCTTGAGTTTTATTTCAGCGATCTGTCGGTGTTTTTCAGTGATGAGAGTGACATGTCCACTTATGATCCTGTTATAAAACTTTTCCAACCCCGTCATCTCGCGATCGATATATGATTTCGTTTGATCAGATATATCGCAGTGTCGTGTAGAAATCGAAATTTCCATTGGCACCTCCATTTGGATCGTTCATATCCACATCAGACTCGTTTCCTCAGCCTCGCAGGCAGGATCCCGAGCTGATCTCTATATTTAGCGACTGTCCGTCTCGCAATCCTCACTCCATCCTGATTGAGGATATCCACTATGGCCTGATCGGTCAGCGGCTTGCCGGTATCCTCGTTCGTGATGAGCTTCGAGATCTGATCTCTGACGCCTCGAGCAGAGACCTCGTCACCATCCTCGGTTTCGAGTCCGCTCGAGAAGTAGAACTTTAGGGGAAAAACCCCTCTGGGTGTCTGACAGTATTTCGAATTCGTCACCCTGCTCACAGTGGATTCGTGCATATCTATCACCTCTGCGACCTCCCTGAGTGTAAGGGGTCTCAGGTACGTGATACCTCGTTCGAAGAAATCGATCTGCCGCTCGATGATGAAGTTCATCACCTTGAGCATGGTCTGCCGCCGCTGTTCGATAGCCTGAATCAGCCAGCTGGCATTACTGATCTTCTCGAGGATGAACTTCTTCGTTTCACCTTTGAATTTCTTCTTATCCTGAGCGAGCTGCCAGTACATGCTGCTCTTCCTGAGCCGTGGGACATTGGTGTCATTCAGACTGACGATGTATTCACCATCCACCTTCTCGACGATGAGGTCGGGAATGACGTAGTTGTCCGGTTGTGCGGTGAACTTTCTCCCCGGTTTGGGTTCGAGACCGGAGATCATGTCCGCTTCGTCCTGAACCTCTTTCTGATTCACCCCGATGGCCCTTGCGATCTCACTCCACTTGTGCTGGGAAAGTTGGGTGAAAAAATCTTTTACAATACGATAGGTCAGGCTCTCCTGTTTCCCGGTTTCCTCTAGCTGGATGAGCAAACACTCCTGTATGCTGCGAGCACCTACCCCCGAAGGATCGAATGTCTGAATCATCTTGAGAACACCTTCTATCTCTTCTTCGGTGATTCCCTTGATCTCTTCCTTGAGCATTTTGACAATCTCATCGAGAGAACAGGTCAGATAACCATCATCATTGATATTTCCAACGATCTCTTCACCGATCCTCTTCTGCCTATCCGTAACCCGGAGGAAAGAAAGCTGCCGGAGGAGATGATCGTATAGTGTTATCTTCGTGACCGGAATCCTCTCGTAGTGTTCTCTGGTGTCTTTCTCTTCTCTGATGTAGTCGGCGTCGAAACCATCCATGAGAACTTTTTCCCAGTCGATTTCATCCTCTTCGGCTTCATCTTCTTCCTCGTCGATCGTCTGTTCGTCCTCCGACTCATCGACATTTTCAACCAGCTCGAGAAAAGGATTTACGAGCAGCTCCTGCTTAAGGTACTGCTGGAGATCGAGAAGGGGCATGTAAAGCAGATCCATCGCCTGATACAGACGCGGGTTGATGGTCTGCTCGAGCCTCTGTGTGGCGATCAGTTTTCCTTTTAGTTCCATGATACCACCATATTGATTATCCTCGTGAAACTTTCACAGGCTGAAATCGTCACCGAGATACAGTTTTCTGGCCCTGGGATCGTTGACGAGTTCATGAGCATTCCCCGATACCTGAATCTCTCCCTCGTAGATTATATACGCTCGGTTTGTAATTTCAAGGGTATCCCGAACATTGTGATCCGTGATCAGCACACCGAGTCCTTTATCCCGGAGCCTTCGAACGATTGCCTGGATCTCATCCACTGCGATAGGGTCGATGCCGGAGAAAGGTTCATCGAGGAGAATGAATCTGGGATCGGTCACCAGAGCCCGTGTGATCTCGAGCCGTCTCCTCTCTCCACCCGACAGAGTAAACGCCCTGTTTTTTCTCAGATGCTTGATCGAGAGATCATCCAGCAGTGTATCGCACCGTTCTCTCCTCTCTTCTGCTCTCAGGTTAAGTGTTTCCAGGACCGCCATGATGTTGTCCTCTACCGTCAGTTTCCTGAAAACCGAAGGTTCCTGAGATAGGTATCCGATTCCCATTCGTGAACGTTTATACATCGGGTACTCTGTTATGTCGGCACCATCGAAGGTGATCCTGCCGCTGTCCGGTGAAATGAGCCCGACTATCATATAGAAGGTCGTCGTTTTCCCCGCGCCGTTGGGGCCAAGGAGACCGACTATCTCCGCCGGTGAGATCGAGAGGCTCAGTGAGTTGACAACTCTCCTCTTCTTGTAATACTTCACGAGGTTTGTTACCTTGAGTTGAAAGTTACCGTTCATCCCGTATTTTACCCGTATGCGTTGTGTCCGGTGGTATGACGTAGACCCCTTTCCCATCTCCTTCCACTGTGACCTTTTCGACTTTGCCATCCTCGATCGATACAAGGATCGCATCACCCGTCACATAGTTCTTCTCAACCTTTTTTCCCTCAGATTCCCTCTCGATGAGACTCCTCGCATGAGAGAAAGCGGACATGGCGCGGAGTTCCTCATCCTCAAAATAGAGAAGCAGGGAATCGGCATCCGACCAGTATCTTTCCTCGCCCGTGATCTCTCCATCCTCCTCGAGCTTTTTTTTTCCCTCCGCTCTGGCATTTCCCCTGGCGATCGCTCTTTCGAGCTGTTCGTCGGGCACAAAAAGATCGATCTCGTCTCCCCAGGCCGTGTAGTCGTTCACACTGACCACGGGTCCCTGCCTGAGCCGGATCCAATCCCCGACCAGGTCATAATAGGCCGAATCACACTCGGCATGGAGACTGTCCCCTTTCACCAGACAATCACCGACCACGAAGAGGCTGTCTTCTCCGCTGGATACAACGTGGTCACCGATAATGGCCATCGAAGTACTGTCCCCATCTTCATCCTCTCTTCGGACCGTTATCACAGGTCTGTTGAACGCCGTCATCCGTTTGATCTCCCTCCGGTAAATCAGGAGATCGGTTCTCATTTCCTGCTTGTTATCATCCGACAGGACGATCACATCTCCAGTGGCGACAGCGCTGTCTCCCTCTTCGAAGTAATCAACCAGATCAGAGTAGATCGTCCTCTCCGGTTCGGAAACGATTACATTCCCCGTGAGCTGCAGCCACCCTTCATCCTCCCGGTAGCAGGCGGTATCACTCGATATCACGGTTTCTCCTCGTTTCCACTGCACGTCCTCGAACAGGTAGAGCACGATCCGCTCACCCTCCATGTGTCTGTTCATCCTCCCTGCGTGTTCGAGGAACAGATCCTCTTCTCCCTCAGGTTCCTCGGAGAGGAGCGGACAAACAAACAGAAGGAATACCATCAACAGTCTTATCCACAACTTAATCCTTATCAGGCCCGTCCTTGCTCTTGAATCGACCGGTAGGGCTCATGATCACGACATCTTCGAGCCCGGGATCGGAGTATAATCCCTTGCCCCTGACGGTCTTGCCCTCCTGATAAAAAACCACCGAATCCTCGGTGCTGATTTTTTCCTGTTTCTCATCCCAGGAAAGAGTTTCGGTTTCGAGTCTCAGGCTATCACTGGTGAGCACAACAACATTACCGATGGCCACCATATTGTTGGATTCCATATCGATTGTCCCGCTGTCGGCCCAGAGCTGAGAAAAGTATTCTCCTGTGGAGGAGAAGAACTTCACATTGAGGAACCGGGCTGCTATCTCGTCCTTCTTATCGAAGACGAAAGCCTCCTCCGCTTGAACTTGAGTTTTCTTCACCCCCTCGTCGGTTATGGTAATTCCAAAACCGGTTATGATCTGATCTGGAAGATCGTTCCCCTCTTCCTCAGTGAGGATGTCACTGGACGAGTGATCAGAGCAGGAAAGAAACCCAAGAAAGAACAGAATTATGCATAAACACACGCATGTCTTCACCTGGACCATGTTATACTACCTTCGCTCTCATCAAATCATGAAGGTGTATGACCCCCTTGAGCCTGCCATGTTCATCGACTACAGGCATGGAGATGATACCGTGTTCTTCCATCATCTTGACCGCGACAGCTGCAAGTTCATCTTTTGAAATGATCTTTGGATTTCTGTTCATGACATCGACGACCGGGATATCGAAGATGAGTTCCGTTTTCTCGATGAGTCTCATGAGATCACCATTGGTGATCACACCCACGACGTGGTGTTCTCTGTCGATGACGCTGGTGATGCCTCTCTTCGCCGTCATTTCGATCACCGCATCTTTCATCGTGGCGTCGAGAGAAACCCAGGGAACATCATCGCCCATCATCATGACATCCTCGACCTTCAGAATGAGTCTCCTCCCGAGGGCACCCCCGGGATGGATGAGCGCAAAATCCTCGGGCCCGAATCCACGTTTCAACAGCAGTGAGATAGCGAGAGCGTCACCCATTGCAAGGGAAGCCGTGGTACTCGCAGTCGGGGCAAGGTTGTGAGGACAGGCCTCTTCTTCAACACTCACATCCAGGACGACGTCTGCACTCTGAGCCAATGTGGATTTCAGTGAACCTGTGAGGGCGATCACACCGACCTCCAACCTCTTGAATATCTTGAGCAGATGAGGGAGCTCGTCCATTTCGCCGCTTTTGGAGACGGCGATGACCGTGTCCCCCTTCGTTGCGACACCGAGGTCGCCGTGGACACCTTCAACCGGATGTAAATATATTGCCGGAGTTCCCGTGCTTGCCAGAGTGGCGGCAATTTTTCTGGCAACATACCCCGATTTCCCGAGTCCCGACACGATTACTCTCCCCCGGGATGCGTAGAGCATTTCTACAGCTTTCAGAAAATCGTCCCCGATCCTGTCGACCAGAGTACTCACAGCACGGGCCTCGGTTCGTATTACCGTCTTTGCTTTTTCGATGAGATCGAGGTTCGTTAATGTTCCATCTTTCATAATCTTCCGCAATTTTTATACCCCCCGATCAGCCGATCAGATGCTCCTTCGAGGCTTCATAAAGCCCCATATTTCGAAGAATGTGGTCGACGACTTCTCTGAATGCTCCAAACCCGCCGGACCGACTGGACACGTAATCAGCGGCAGAGCGCAGTTCAACGGGGGCTGCGGGGACCGTGACGGCATATCCTGCGGCTTTCATGACAGCGAGGTCCTGAAGATCATCACCTATGTAACAGATTTTCCCCATGGAAAAATCGTGCGCTTTTGTTATTCTCTCCACGACTTCCAGCTTGTCTCGGACACCGAGGTGAACTTCGTGAATCCCCAGATCTTCCGCTCTTTTGACCACTTCGGGGGAATCGTTCCCTGATACGATGGCGGTGATGAGCCCGACGCTGTGAGCCATAACGAAAGCGATACCGTCAAGGGCGGAGAAACGCCGGAGTTTGTTGCCTCTATGATCTATATAGATGCCGCCGTCGGTCAAAATACCATCAACGTCAGTGACGATCATTTTTATTTCAAGTCGCCTGTCCATCTTCTCAGGATGAGTTCTCGCGACACATTTCTCGTATCCGCAGTGCCTGACTGATCAGATCGCGGGCAGAATCGAGGGGCAGCATAGATGGCCCATCGCAGAGTGCCTGATCAGGGTCCGGGTGGGTTTCGAAAAACACCCCATCGACACCGGCGGCAACTGCAGACCGCATGAGAGGAGCGATGAGGCTCCTGTTGCCTCCCGAACTTCGGCCAAGCCCTGCGGGTTTCTGTATTGAATGGGTAGCATCATAGACGACCGGGAAACCGGTCCCTTTCATCTCTATGAGACCACGCATGTCTACGACAAGATCCCCGTATCCGAAAAATGTCCCTCGCTCAGTCAGCAGAATGTTCCGGTTTCCCGTGCTGCTGGCTTTCTCGGCTGCGAGAAACATCTCCCGGGGGGACATGAACTGGCCTTTTTTGATGTTGAGAGGTTTTCCCGTCGCCGCCACATTCAGAATCAGTTCGGTCTGTCGTGAAAGAAACGCCGGTACCTGGATGAGGTCGAGCACCTCGCACGCGGCCTCGATGTCGTTCGTACAGTGAACATCCGAGGTGACGGGGAGATCAAACTCTCGTCCGACTTCCTGCAGGATCCTCAGGCCGTTTTTCAAGCCCGGGCCGGTGTATGCGTCGACAGAAGATCTGTTCGCTTTTTTATACGATGCCTTGAATATAATCGGCACACCAAACTCGCTGCCCAGCCGGGTAAGTTTTTCGGCAATCCTTTTTGTAAGGGAGGCATCCTCGATGACACAGGGCCCTGCTATCAGGAAAAACCCATCAGGACCGCCCAACTCGTATCTACCAACAGTTATTCCCACATCCGGACTCCCTCGAATCTGCCTCGCAAAACGGGACGCCCTTCGAAATATGCAGCCATCTACTCCATTACCAGACTTTTCCGTTTCGAAAAAGAGGTCGACCTGGTTTGTCGGGCATATTTCTTCGCGGCTTTGATAAAATCTCTGAACAGTGGATGGGGATTGGTGGGCCTCGATTTCAGTTCGGGATGGAACTGGCACCCAACGAACCAGGGATGATCTTCGAGTTCAATCATCTCAACAAGTCTGCCGTCCGGAGATGTACCGGCTATCACGAGATTGTTTTTACTGAGGATATCCCTGTAATCATTGTTCACTTCATACCGGTGCCGGTGTCTCTCGGAGATCTCGGATACACCGTAAGCAACCCTCGCAAGCGTATTATCTGAAATGAGGCACGGATAGGCACCGAGACGCATGGTCCCACCCTTGTTCTCAATACCGTTTTGATCCGGCATGAGGTGGATGACCGGATGGGGTGACTTTTCATCGAATTCTGAACTGTTTGCTTTCTCCAGGTTACAGACATTCCTCGCGAATTCGATCACGGCGCACTGGAGACCCAGGCAGATACCAAAAAATGGTGTGTCATTTTCTCTTACATACTTCACTGCCCGGATCATCCCTTCGACCCCCCTGTGCCCGAAACCGCCGGGAATGAGTATACCGGAGTACCCGGCAAGTTTGGAAGCTGCACTTTTCTCGTCGATGGTTTCCGAGTCCACCCAGTGAATATTTACCTTGACATCGTTCGCAATACCAGCGTGACAGAACGCCTCGAGGATTGACTTGTAGGAATCATGGAGTGTGGTATACTTGCCGCAGATTGCGATATCAACCTCCGAAGCCGGATTGTCTATCCGATCCACGATATTGCGCCACTCTTCCAGGTCGGGAGGATCGAGTTCGAGCTGGAGAAGTTGCACCGCGAGATCATCGAGCCCTTCCTGGTGAAATGCAATAGGAACTTTATAGACAGAATTGACATCCCTGGCTTCGATCACCGCTTCCGACTCGATGTTACAGAAAAGACCTATCTTCTGCTTCGAGGCTTCGGTGAGGGGCCCTTCAGTCCGGCACAGCAGGATATCCGGTTGAATACCGATTTCTCTCAGAGATTTGACGCTGTGCTGGGTGGGTTTTGTCTTGAGTTCTCCTGCGCATTTGATGAATGGGACCAGAGTGAGATGGATGAAGAGTGTATTCGATCTGCCCTTATCAAGCCGCATTTGACGGATGGCCTCGAGAAACGGGAGGCTCTCGATGTCACCAACCGTCCCGCCGATCTCGGTAATGACACAGTCGACCCGGGATTTATCGGCAAGGTCGGTGATTGCATATTTCAGTTCGTTCGTAACGTGAGGAATAACCTGCAGAGTCGCCCCGAGATAATCACCGCGGCGCTCCTTCATGAGAACCGAATTGTATATCCTCCCGGCGGTCCAGTTGTTGGCCTGGCCCATCGAAATATCGATGAAGCGCTCGTAATGTCCCAGATCCAGGTCGGTCTCGGTCCGGTCATCCGTTACGAAAACCTCTCCATGCTGAAACGGGGACAGGGTGCCGGGATCGACATTGAGATATGGATCGAACTTGAGAATCGTGACCCGGACACCGCGTGCTTTGAGGAGCATACCGAGAGAGGCCGAGGCAATTCCCTTGCCCAGAGATGAGACCACCCCGCCGGTTATGAAAACGTACTTCATGGGAACGTCTGAAAGGTCAGTACCTCCCACCCCAGAACTCATGAGCTATCCCCTTTCCGGTGCGTGTGTAAACAAAAAATGACTGAAAAACACTCTCCGACTCCGTCTTCCACTTTTATAATAACATAAAACCGGGTATTTTTCCACCTTAATTTCCGTCCGATTTTCCGCGTTTTTTCGCGAGAAGCTCCTCCACGATGGGTATCTTGGAAGGATGATCGACACCGACAGAACAAATATCCCGCTCGACGGCGTAGATTTCGAGCCCATTCTCGAGAGCCCTGAGCTGTTCGAGAGACTCGCGAACCTCGAGATCGGAGCGTGAAAGAGAGGCCAATCGGAAGAGCGCCTGCCGCCGGTATGCATAGATGCCGACGTGGGCATAGAAGCGAAACCGGTGGAGATCATCAGTCGAGAGACTCACGGGATCCGGGTGGTGGGGAATCAGTGAGCGGGAGAAGTAAAGTACCTTTCGATCAGTGTTCAGAACGGCCTTCACCACATTGGGATCGGTGAGTTCTGTAGGATCTCTCACCGGTCTTACGACGGTCCCGATGTCGGCTCTTTTCTCTCCTCTAAAAAAAAGAGCGAGATTCTCTATGGTTTCGGGTTCCAGAAGGGGTTCATCACTCTGAACGTTGATGATAATCTCAGCATCGATATTCTGTGCGACCACTGCCACCCTGTCGGTGCCGCTAGCGATGTCCTTACCGGTTAAAACACTCTCGCCGCCGAACCGTTCGATCTCCCGGATGATCCTCTCATCATCGGTTGCTATAATCACGCGTCCAACGTTGCGGGCCTTCATCGCGCTTTCCCACACATGCTGGATCATGCACTTCCCGCTGATCCTGGCCAGAACCTTGCCGGGAAACCGCATCGAACCATACCGTGCGGGGATCACCACTGCAATTTTTTCGTCGGGCAGCATGCTCTCCTCCATCGTTCCATTCTCAATCTACTCCTTTTTGCCTCTTTTTCCACTCGAGTATCCTCTCCCGCTGGTTGGCGAGATCGTCATCGTCCATTCGGACATCATCATGGTGACTCTTTATTTCCTCGTACTGCCTCTCTGCTACCCGTGACTCCATGGAAGAAAATGACCTGAACGGTATAGGGATCTTTATCGGCCCGAGGTGCAGCGTCCCGGGTGTGACTCCGAACTCTCCGAGACCGGTATTAACGAGCAGCTCCTCTTTTTTCTTCCTCGCCATCAGAGAATCCAGAAAAGCCTGGCGGATGAGATCCTCGAATGAGTACACGGGCCCGCCGCGTTCCGGGAGCTGCCACAAGAACCGTGAATAGGTATAAGGTGGCAGGATCCTGACATGGGAGAGGTCGAACACATCGTACCAGTCGAGAAAAATCCGTGACGGTAAGTCCACCGGATTGAGAGTACGGGGGATGGTGATGGACCTCGTTTCCCTCAGTGTGAGAGGCCCGACCCTTTCGAGCACGTCTACCACGTCGACGAGATTGACGACCTCCTTCCTGATAGATGCAGGAGCCTGCTCCCGACTCAGAAAAGGAAATACCAACAGTACGGGTTCCTCGTCCGGTACAACCTCACCTCCGAACCAGTCAACGGGCAGGCTGATAACGATAAACACGATGAGATGGACACCGAGAGATACGAGGAGGGAGAACCGGAAGAGTATTCTGTACTGTCTCCGGTTCATGTGCCGAACCCGTGAGCGCGGCTGATGCGGATGGTAGATTCGAGAAGATGCGCCATATTCCCTCTTTCCTACCCCCGAGACGTCCGCAGGTTCATGGTCTGCTCTCCAGCTCAGAGAAACCCCGACTCTCACTGTTACTACCGGGATTGATGATGCTTATTCAATATTACTCTCGGGGGAAAGAGTCAAGGGGGATGACCGAGGCTGATCACCTATTCCATATCCACGTTCCTCTCCATCGGGAGCTTATATCATTCGACGAGTGAACCATTCCACTCACCGGAAGGTTAAGTATATTAAACAATGCTTCTTAATAATGCTTCCATTCCCGCCGGAATTGATTTATTATCTACAACCATGAAAATTGGACTTATAGGCATAGGACTCTCAGGCAAAACGACAATATTCAACTCCGTCACCCGGGGGGATATCGAGGTCGGCGGTTATCCTACACAGAAGGGCCAGGTTAACCTCGGACGCGTGCTCGTACCGGATGCCCGTGTCGACTGGCTCTCAGAACTGAACAGGTCGAAGAAGAAAACGTATGCCGAGATCGAGTATCTGGATGTCGCCGGCTTCTCCGGCGAAAAAGAGACCGGTATCGAAGACGAGATACCCGCGGTACTGCGTGACTGTGACACGCTGGCACATGTAGTACGGGCGTTCGAGGATTCGAACAGCATTCATCCCGGGGGATCTGTCGACATCCGGCGGGACGTTCGTCTTCTCGGTGAAGAGTTGATCTTCGCCGATCTCCTCGCTGTCGAGAAAAGGCTCAAGAAGATCGGCCGCCAGGCCAAATCCAAGGAAGGCGACACACTCCGCAGTGAATACGATCTGCTGAGAGAGATCAAGGTACACCTGGAAGAAGAAGTGCCGCTGCGGATGGTGGAGCTTACCCCCAGTGACCGTAAACTGATCCGGGGATTCCGTTTCCTCTCGGCCAAGCCGATCCTCTTCATCATCAATGTCGGTGAGGACGACATCCCCCAGATGGATGAAATCACCGAACAATACTGCGACCTTGCGGGACACGAGAACGCGGACATAGTGGTGATCTGCGGTAAAATACAGATGGAGCTCCTGCAGCTTCCCGAGGAGGACCGGCAGGTCTTTATGGATGAGCTTGGCCTGAAAGGCGCGGCGTTCGACCGCATGATTACGAAATCATACGAGTTGCTGGGCATGATCTCGTTTCTGACGACCGGAGAGGACGAAACCAGGGCCTGGACGATCAGGCGAGGCAGCACGGCACAACAGGCGGCCGGAGCGATCCACGCCGATTTCGAACGCGGTTTTATCCGTGCCCAGGTAGTTGCCTACGACGATCTCAGACGCTGCGGCTCGGAGGCCGAAGCCAGAAAAAAGGGGCTGGTGAGGATGGAAGGCAGGTGCTACATCGTCCAGGACGGAGACGAGATTCTCTTCCGGTTCAATGTCTGAAAGGAAACAGGACACCGAGAGGCCTGCAAGATCATCGTAATATTCAGGTTGAGACATATCCCAGCTCTGACGATCAGTCCACTACCCGGATCGATATACACAGAAGTATGTTCTCCCTCCACATAAGAGTAGCCTGTGGTTAAGTCCCGTACTACTCGGATATGATTCCATGGAATAGCTTCTCGAAAAA